>JAGBSO010000052.1 GCA_017631795.1 Clostridia bacterium
CAATTCGTAATTCTTAATTCGTAATGCGTAATTTAGGAAAAGGCTTCGCCTTTTGAACCATTGTAATGGGGTAAGGGGTGTAACCCCTTCATCAATTACGAATTACGCATTATGAATTACGCATTAAATAATTTAGCTCCGCTAAATTATTGTTTACTTCATTAAAATGTGGGTATTTCCATGGGTACACCGCCGAGAACTGCTGATTCATGTGCGATGATACCGGGAATTGACATCTGGATTGCAAAGTCAACGTCAAGCTCAGGCTTTCTGTTTTCTGCAATACATGAAATGAAGTCCTTGACCATTTTTCCGTCTGCACCGCCGTGACCGCTGTTGTCTTCACCCTCATAAGCTGTTGTAACAGGGATGTCGATCTTTGAGTTTGCGGAGAATGTTCCGGGAACGCTGTAAAGACTTGCCAGTGAGTGTGCATTGTCAACAACGCATCTTCTGTCTGTTTCGATAGTGCCTCTTGTTCCGCAGATACGGTAATTGTGGTCGTAGCTTGTGTAAGCACCGAAAGAAACAAGCAGTCTGATAACTGCACCCTTTGCAGTCTTGAAAAGTGCAACGCCTGTTTCTTTGCGTTCAGGTGTATAGGGGTCGTAATGAATATCAGCTTCCATACATGTTACGCTGACGCAGTAGTCATCCATAACATAAAGAAGAGGTCCGAGTTCGTGTGTAAGGTATCTGATTGCAGGCTGATAAGTTCTCCAATGACCTTCGGGATAGTAGTCGGGAGCAAATTCATCAGGATCAAGTGCATGGAGATATTCAGCTTCCGCATAAGCGATTTCGCCGAAAAGACCGTCCCTGTGCATCTTTTTCCATGTCTGCACAAATGCCCAGTAACAGCAGTTTTCCGCAGCCATGTATATGAGTTCGGGATGTGAATTTACAAGCTCTTTGAGCTGTTTTGCTTCTTCAATTGAATTGACAGCAGGGATTTCGCTGAGCACGTGTTTGCCCGCATTCATAGCTTTTGTTACGATGGGCACATGGTAAACAGCTTCTGTTGCAACGATAACTGCGTCGATATCCGTTTTCAGCATTTCGTCGTAATCGCTGAATTGAATGATATCCTTGTCTTCAAGAACTTCGGAAAGTTCTGCATAACCTTTTTCAAGAGTTTTGGGATTATGGTCACAGCAGGCAATAAGCTTTGCGTTCTTTACACCTTTAAGGCATCTTGCAATCGCAGTACCTCTGCCCAGCCCCACAACGCCGACTTTTATGATTTTTTCGCTCATTTATTTTGCTCCTTGTTTTACCACTTGTTTTCAACGTATTCGCAGAATGCGTACATATCTTTGATTTCGAGTTTTGTGCCGTCATCAAGAGTCACATCACCACTCCACAGACCGTGAACCTGATGAGTGTGCATTCTTGCAACACCGAGATTCATGTCTGAATGGTGGTCAAAAGTGGGCATCATTGTCATGTTGAATCTGCCGTCTTCTGAAACGAACTTCCAGGGTTCCATGAATTTATCGGGCTTGGGGAAAACTGCAACGTCAACAGCACCGAACTTGTGAGCCTTGCCGTCATAGAAAAGGCATGTTTCGGTTGCATTGCTTTCGTTGCCGATTGCCCATGTGATTTCAAAGCCGAAAAGGTGCTTTTCACCCTTTTCATCTGTGATGTATGTTGAACCGTTGCCCCAGTACCATACCATTTCGTGGGGAGTGTTTACTCTGCCCCAGTCAAGAGCGCAGAATGTGTTATCCTTTGTGAATTCATAAACATCACTGCCGTATTTGAAGAAACCTTCGCAGGGCATACAGTTCTGTTTTGTTGTCATGAAATATTTTGTTGTGTCACCGTCAAAGGGAAGAACGGTTGTTATGTTTTCAAGACCGGGCATGATGTCCATGTTGAATCTGCATTCAACCATCTTGTCTTTAAGAGGCATTCTGAACCAGAGAGATCTTGTTGTTTCCTTTGTGTCAAAATCAAATTCAGCCTTGCCGATTTTTTCTGCAAAACGGTTGGGAACATCACCCTTTGCAGGGGGAACAAATCTGTTTTTGCTGAAAAGGAAAAGCTGAGTTGCGTCTGCAATAACCTTTTTGTTCACAAGGTCAATGAGCTTTGCTGCAACATAACCGCCAACGGTGATGTTTGCAAAGCTGAGCTGAACCATGTACTTTCCGTCAGAAACCTGATAGAAGTCCCATTCCTTCTTGCTCATGATACCCTGTTTTACATAATCTCTGTTGTATTCAAAAACATTGTGTCTTGCCCAGCCCTTGGGAATGAGTTCACCGCCGGGTGTAAGCAGGGGAGTGTTCTCTGTATATTCAGTCTGTCTTGACTTTTCTTTCCATTCATTGAACGGCACATAAGTGCGTTTTGTTTCTTTACTCATTATAAATCCTCCTAAGATTTTCATACACATTAATTGTAATGCTTTTTATATATAATTGCAACGGTTTTATGAAAAAATTCACAAAAAACATCTGTGAAAAAGTCATGTTTTTACACAAACTCATTAAAACTCTGTTGACAAGAATGAGAAATAAAGTATATACTTGAAAAAAACGGAAGAGGTGTATTATGGGAATTTTTAATATAATAAATCAGAATTGGAAATTTCATTACGGAGATGTACCCGAAGCAGATTACATGGGTTATGATGACAGAGCATGGAAAGATGTGACTTTACCCCATGACTGGTCGGTGGAATATCCCTTTGACAAATGTCATGCAAGCGGCACGGGTTATCTTCCCGGCGGTACAGCATGGTACAGAAAGCATTTCATTCTGCCTGATGACATAAAAGGCAGACGTGTGCGATTAACTTTTGACGGTGTTTATAAACATTCAAGAGTGTGGATAAACAGCAACTATCTCGGCGGCAGGGCATACGGCTATGCTCCTTTCACTTTCGATATAAGTGAATTTGTAAGACCGGGGGAGAATGTGATAAGTGTCCGTGTGGAGCATGAACAGGTTGCTGACTCAAGATGGTTTACGGGCAGCGGTATTTACAGGGATGTGTCTCTTGAAATAACCGAAATGAGCTGTTTCGTGAAGAATGGAGTTTTTGTCACAACAAAAAATGTTGACGAAACGGGAAATGCTCTGCTCAATATTGAATTTTCAACAATTGACTGCGATGAAACAGAATTTATTCTCGAAGACAAAGACGGAAACACCGTTGCGACAGTGGGTGGAACAGGCTGCGGTAATGTGACTGTGAATGTGCCTTATGCCTCACTCTGGTCACCTGATTCACCTTATATGTATAATCTCATCTGTCATGCTTTCAATAACGGCAAAATGACAGATGTCATCACAATTCCCGTGGGTATCAGAACAATTTGTTTTGATGCTGACAAAGGCTTTTTCCTTAACGGCGAAAACATGAAACTCAGGGGTGTATGCGTGCATCACGATGCAGGTGCTCTGGGTGCAGCTGTACCACCTGCTGTGTGGGAAAGAAGAATCAGAAAGTTCAAGGATGCAGGATGTAATGCTCTGAGAACTGCACACAATCCGCCGTCTGCAACACTTCTTGACCTTTGCGACAGAATGGGACTTCTTGTCATGGACGAAGCCTTCGATGAATGGGAAGGCACAAAAAACAAATGGTGGCAGGGGCATAACGTCTATCCGCCGAAGAAATACGGCTATGCCGAAGATTTCCCCATGTGGCACAAGGCTGATTTAGAAGCAATGGTGCTTCGTGACAGAAATCACCCCAGCATAATTCTCTGGTCAATCGGCAACGAAATTGATTACCCCAACGACCCGTATGTCACACCCCTTTTCGATGAAGTTTTAGGCAACAACGATAACGGAAAACCCAGGGAAGAACGCCGTTATGACGATAAAAAGCCCGATGCAAACAGACTTACGACCGTTGCAAAGGAGCTTGTTGACATAGTTCATAATGTTGACAGAACAAGACCTGTTCTTTCTGCAATGTCTTTCCCCGAACTTTCCACAAGAACAGGCTTTGCCGATGTGCTTGACGTTTCGGGCTATAACTACCGTGAAAGATTTTATGAAGAAGACCACAAACGTTTCCCTGACCGTGTGATTTTCGGCAGTGAAAACGGACATGACCCGTCTGCCTGGCACGCAGTAAGGGATAATGACTACATCTGCGGTCAGTTTCTGTGGACAGGCATCGATTTCCTTGGCGAATGTGTCGGCTGGCCATACAGAATTTCTCAGGCAGGCATGCTTGACCTTTGCGCATACGAAAAACCGCTTTACTACCGCAGAAAAGCCATGTGGACAGATGCTCCCTTTGTGAAAATCGCAGTTTCAAAGGGTGAAAAGGAAAAAACAGGCGTATGGACAGATAAATTCGTCTATGCAGGTGAAGACGGAGAGAAAATGCAGGTGAGCTGTTACACAAATGCCGAAAAGGCAGAGCTTTTCCTGAATGGTGCATCTCTCGGTGAAAAAGAAACGGAAAATTACCGTGCAACATGGGAGATTTCATTCACAAAGGGCACTCTCACTGCAAAAGTCAGCGGTGCGGAAGATTCTCTTACAACTCCCGGAAATGCGGAAATCATCAGCATTCTTGCAGATAAAACAGAAATGAAAGCAGACTCTCAGGATATAATTCAGGCGGAGATAGCTCTGCTTGACAAAAACGGAAATATTGCCGCAGCCGATGATAAAATTATTTATTATCAGATAACAGGTGATGCTCAGATTCTCGGTATCGAAAACGGCAAACCTGATGACCTGACTCCTTACAGCGAAAAACACCGTCAGACACATTACGGCAGAGCGATAGTTTACATCAGAGCAGGTGCAACTGCCGATGCAATCACTCTTCACGCATACACAAAAGACGGTCTGAAAGCCCGTGCAGAATTTATAAGCAGATAAAAAAATGAGGAGCGTCGTTGCTCCTCGTTTTTGTTATTCATCAAATTTAAAAGTACCTGCAAGAAATGTAACATCTTCCTTGCCTACTGTCAGAAGTCCGCCCTTTGTTGTGGCGGTCTTTTTTGTGTTTTCGTCGGTCCATACTGCACATGCACCGCTTACTACACTTGTCACAAAGGGAATATGCCCTGCCATTATTGCAAGTTCACCTTCTGTGCCTCTGACATCTAATTTCACCACATCGCCCGAGAAAATGTTTCCGTCGGGAGATGCAACAGTCAACTTGAATGTATTCATCAGTTTACCTTCTTTGCCTTTTCAACTGCTTCGTCGATTGTGCCGACAAACAGGAATGCTGATTCGGGCAGGTCATCGTGTTTGCCTTCGATGATTTCTTTAAAGCCTCTTATTGTTTCGGCAATGGGCACATATTTACCCTCGAAGCCTGTGAATTTCTCTGAAACATCAAAGGGCTGAGAAAGGAAACGCTGAATTTTTCTCGCTCTCTGAACAAGCACTTTGTCTTCGTCAGAAAGTTCATCCATCCCCATGATTGCAATGATATCCATAAGTTCATTGTATCTCTGAAGAATTCTCTGAACTTCCTTTGCAACTTCGTAATGCTCTTTGCCCACAACTTCGGGTGAAAGGATTCGGCTTGTTGATTCAAGGGGGTCAACAGCGGGATAAATACCCTGAGATGCAATGTTTCGTGCAAGAACGGTTGTAGCATCAAGATGAGCGAAAGTTGTTGCGGGAGCAGGGTCAGTCAGGTCATCGGCAGGAACATAAACTGCCTGGATTGAAGTGATTGAACCTTTCTTTGTGGATGTGATTCTTTCCTGAAGAGCACCCATTTCTGTTGCAAGTGTGGGCTGATAACCAACGGCAGATGGCATTCTGCCGAGAAGTGCGGAAACTTCCGAACCTGCCTGTGTGAAACGGAAAATGTTATCGATGAAAAGAAGAACGTCCTGACCTTCTGTGTCACGGAAGTATTCAGCCATTGTAAGACCTGAAAGTCCGACTCTCATTCTTGCTCCTGGGGGTTCATTCATCTGACCGTAAACAAGTGCTGTGTTTGAAAGAACGCCTGACTGTTTCATTTCGTTATAAAGGTCGTTACCTTCTCGTGTTCTTTCACCAACACCTGTGAAAACAGAGATACCGCCGTGCTGTTTTGCGATGTTATTGATAAGCTCCATGATAAGAACTGTCTTGCCGACACCTGCACCGCCGAAAAGACCGATTTTACCACCCTTTGAGTAGGGGCAGATAAGGTCAATGACCTTGATACCTGTTTCAAAAATCTCTGTGCTTGTTGTCAGCTCGTCGTAATCGGGAGCACTTCTGTGAATGTTCCATTTTTCCTTTGTTTCGGGTGTGGGCTGATTATCAACTGCATCACCCAGAACATTGAAGATTCTGCCGAGAGTTTCTTTGCCGACGGGTACGCTGATGGGTGCACCCGTGTCTGTAACATCAACACCTCTCTGCAGACCGTCAGTTGAAGCCATGGCGATACATCTTGCTGTGTTGTCACCAATGTGCTGAGCAACTTCAACGGTAAGTTTTCTGTCACCTACGGGAATTGTAAGCGCATTATGAATTGAGGGAAGTTCACCTTCGTTGAAACGCACGTCAACGACGGGTCCCATAACCTGTGTTACTTTACCTGTATGCAAATTTTCCAAATTTACCACTCCTGTCAATCACCGCTGCCAGCGACGATTTCCGTGATTTCCTGTGTGATTGCGCCCTGTCTTGCTCTGTTGTATTCAAGCTGCAGGTCGCTTATCATCTGCTGTGCATTCTTGCCTGCGGAGTCCATTGCCATTCTTCTTGCGGCAACTTCACTTGCAAAGCTTTCTCTGACACAGACTGTGATTATTCCTGACACATATTCACGCACAACATTGTTGAGCACTGTCAGATGGTCGGGTTCAAAAACAATGCCTGCTGTGTCTGTCCTGTCACTTTTTTCAAGGGGAAGAATCCATCTGATGAATGCTTCCTGACTCATCATTGAGTTATATTTTGTTGATATGATTCCGAGTCTGTCAAACTTTTCTTCTGCAAAATCACTGCAGAGACTGTCCGCAAGATTATATGCGTCATCGAAACTGAAGTTTTCCGATGAAACAGAATCCTTGCCGTATCTGTCGCAGGCTCTTTTGCCGATGGGGATGAATTCAGCATCGGGATACTGTGCCGCAAGACGGAAAACGTTTGCGTTGTAACCGCCTGCAAGACCTCTGTCACCTGCGATGACGATGATTCTTGTCTTTCCGCTGTCACGCTGTTTCATGTAGGGACTTTTAAGGCTTTCCCTGTCTGCAGACAGCGCAGAAATCATATTGTCAAGTGCCGTGCCGTAATCTCTGCCTTTGTTCATGGCTTCGTTTGCACGGCGGATTTTTGAAGACGCAACGAGCCCCATGGCTTTTGTAAGCTGCATGGTTGAAGTTACGCTTTTTATGCGCACTCTGAGTGCCTTAGTATTCTGTGACATAACTTATCACACCTGCATTTCAGAGAGAACACGTCTGAGTTCTTCTTCGTCTTCTTTCTCATAGTAGCCGGCTTCGATTCTGCCGAGCCATGCACCGTTTTCGTTTTCAAGTTTTGCGAAAAGGCGCTTTTCATATTCGTGAACATCCTTTACGGCAACTTTATCAAGGAAACCGTTGATAACTGCGTAAACAATTGCAACCTGACAGCCTACACGGATGGGTGTGTTCTTGCCCTGTTTGAGAACTTCAACGATTCTTTCACCCAGTGCAAGACGAGCTTTTGTGTCTGCGTCAAGGTCACTGCCGAACTGAGAGAATGCCTGAAGTTCACGGTACTGTGAATAGAGAAGTTTCAGTTCACCCGAAACTTTCTTCATACCCTTGAGCTGAGCTGAACCGCCTACTCGGCTGACTGAAATACCGGGGTTGATAGCGGGCATGATACCTGAATGGAAAAGCTCTGTTTCAAGGAAAATCTGACCGTCTGTGATTGAGATAACGTTTGTGGGAATGTAAGCAGAAACGTCACCTGCCTGAGTTTCGATGATGGGCAGAGCAGTGATTGAACCGCCGCCGTATTCCTTTGCAACGCATGCTGCACGTTCAAGAAGTCTTGAATGCAGATAGAAAACGTCACCGGGATAAGCTTCACGTCCGGGAGGACGACGGATAAGCAGTGACAATGCACGGTATGCAACCGCATGTTTACTCAGGTCATCGTAAATGATAAGAACGTCTTTGCCCTGCTCACGGAAGTATTCAGCCATTGCACAGCCGCTGTAAGGAGCGATATACTGCAAAGGAGCACTTTCTGCGGCAGAAGCAGAAACGATGATTGTATATTCCATTGCACCGTTACGCAGAAGTTCACTTGCAAGCTGTGCAACTGATGTACTCTTCTGACCGATTGCAACATAAATACAGATAACGCCTGTATTTTTCTGATTGATAATTGTATCAACAGCGATTTCTGTTTTACCTGTCTGTCTGTCACCGATGATAAGCTCACGCTGACCTCTGCCTATGGGAATCATGCTGTCGATAGCCTTGATACCTGTCTGCAGGGGAACGCTTACGCTTTCTCTTTCGATGATTCCGGGAGCTTCGGACTCAATGGGTCTTCTGCCGGAATATTCAACGGGACCTTTGCCGTCGATGGGTTCACCGAGGGCATTGACAACTCTGCCGAGAAGATTTTCACCAACGGGAACAGAAAGAACATTGCCTGTTCTTCTTACAGCGGAACCTTCACGGATATTGTCTTTATCTGAAAGAACGGCAACGGAAACAGTTTCTTCTTCAAGGTTCTGTGCAACACCGAAACTGCCGTCTTCAAATTCAAGCAGTTCGTTTGCCATACAGTTACGAAGACCGTAAACACGTGCGATACCGTCACCAACAAGGATGACCTTGCCTGTTTCTGTCATATCAATTTTAGCCTTGTAATTTTTGATCTGACTTTTGATGATATTGCTTATTTCTTCAGGTCTGTTCATCCCATGATCACATCCTTTACTTCCTGCAGACGGTGTTTCACACTTCCGTCAAAGGTCTTTCCTTCAACTTCAATCTTCATACCGCCTATCAGGGTTTCATCTATAATATACTGAGCTTCAACCTGTTTTTTTGTGATTTTTTCAAGTTTTGCAACAACAGCTTTTTTCTGACTTTCAGAAAGCTCAACAGCTGAATAAATGACTGCGTTTGTTCTGTCCGAAACAGACATCGCAAGTGCTATGAATTCATCAATACAGCCGAAAACGGATTTCATTCTGCCGTTTTCACAAAGCACTTTGAGAAATGACAGCGCATATTCGGGAAAACCTTCGCCGAATGCTTCGTCAATTGATGCTGCTCTTTCTTCAACAGACACTGCCGGAGAAGAAAGGAATTCAACATATTCTTCGTTTTCACGGAGAATATCTCTTATTGTTTTCATGCAGTCAACATAAGCCTCTGTGGAGTTTTCTTCTGCCGTGAGAGTGAAAAGAGCTGTGGCATATTCTCTCTCAGTCTGCATCATCTTCACCTATACTTTCAATAAAAGAGTCGATGAAATTCTGATGGTCTGCAGCAGAAACTTCTCTGCCGAGCATTTTTTCTGTCAGAAGTGAAGAAACTTCAACAATTTCTTTCTTAATGCCGTCTTCTGCTTTCTTGCGTTCAAGGACAGCATCATTCTCAGCCTGACGGACAATACCGTCGGCTCTGACTTTTGCTTCTGCGATGATTTCTTTTTCTCTCTGTGATGCAACATTCACAGCTGACTTGATAACATCATCAGCTTCAGCCTTTGCACTGCGGAGCTTTTCTTCATAAGCATCCTTGTCTGCAAGAGCCTGATTCTTTGCATCCCGAGCTGCATCATAATCGCTCTGTATTGCATTCTGTCTTGTTTCAAGCATCTTTTTAACAGGCTTGTACAAGAACTTTTTTACCAGTAAAAATATGATCACAAGGTTGGCAAGAGATGCCAGCATCTGCCATATATTTACCGAAATAACATCTAAATTCTGCATTATTTTCACTCCGTAATCGGAAATGGATTAAAGAGCACCAATTGTGCTTACAAGGATATCAACAAGAATGTTGGGTGCAACGAAGATAAGCAGAATAGCGATAACAAGCGCATAAAGACCTGTTGTTTCTGCGATAGCACAACCCATGAGCATTGTTGTTGTAACTGAGCCTTTGCTTTCAGGCTGACGTGCGATAGCTTCACAAGCTGAAGCAACAGCGTTACCTTCACCGATACCGGGGCCGATACCTGCGATCATAGCAAGACCTGCACCGAGTGCACAACAACCTAAAATAATACCTAAAGCGAGTTCCATATTTGTTTCCTCCGTAAAATAATTTTATTATTCAACACCTGCGTGTTTTTTTACTTTTTTTGCTTTTTTCTTTTCCATGATTTTTCTGTATGTGTCCGCATCAAATGCACCTGCAACATACATCATGGTCAGCATTGCGAAAATGAATGCCTGTAACAGTCCGCTGAAAATGTCGAAATAAAGCGAAAGCACAGCGGGAATACCCACCTGCAGAAGGGGAATGTCTGCAAGGAATCCGGGAAGCCAGCCCAGCAGTTTTGACGAAAGCGAACCGAGTGCTGTGGCAATAAGCACACCGATAACCGAGCCTGAAAGCACGTTTCCGTAATGACGGAATGCCATTGAAACGGGAGTTGCGATTTCACCGATAAGATTGATGGGTGTGAGCAATGCAACAGGCTGAGTAAAACTCTTAAGATAATTTATCGGACCGCATTTCATCTTATAATATGTTATAAGAATGAAAACAAGCACAGCCCAACCGCCGACGATGTTTATGTCTGATGTGGGCGGATAAAGTCCGAAGAGTGTGATAAGGCTTGAAACACCTGAAAGAGCCATCATGCCGATGATGAAAGGTGAAAATGCCATGAAATATTCGCCCATGTTTTCGTTGACCATGCCGTCGACTTTTTCAACAATCAGCTCTGCAAAATGCTGTCTTTTAAGTTCGCATTTTTCTGTCAACCCGTGAGTCATGAAAAGACAGAAGAACAAAATCACAACAGTCACAAGAAGTGAATTTATCTGCGACTCTGTCACGATAAAATCCTGCAGGGGCATCGGAATTGTGAAATAAATCTGTGCGCCTGTGATGTTTATGCCCTCAGATGCAGGTTTTGTAAGTACTTTTAGCACAATTCCCGCAATAAAAGGAATAATCATCATTGCGATGTAGAAAGCATCAACAATTCTGAATCGAAGAGATGTTTTTTTCAACTTTTTCCCTCCTTTTTCTTGATGAAGAAATATCTGAGTGCAACTGCGATACGGGGGAAAATGAAGGGTATCACAACTGCAACAATTTCAATTGCAGGTACGAGATAACCGATGAGTGCCACAACAAAAAGCAGCAGCAAACGCAGCATCTGCGAGAGTTTCATTCTGTTTTTAGCTTCTTTTTCGTCTTTTCCGAGAGCTGACTGTACTGTAAGCCCCAGAAGGAAGAAGTTTCCGCCTGCCGCAAAAGCTCCCAGAAGATTACCCCACAGAATTGATAAATCCCATTTTCCGAGGATAAGATAGACAGCTTCCATAAGCACGCTGAAAATAAGAATAAATGCAAAAACAAAAATTGTTTCCTGCATAACTGTTTTGTCAACTTTTTTCATGCTGTATCCGAACCTTTTAAATATTTTTATACTATTTTATTATCATACCATGATTATTAATAAAAGGCAAGTTGTTTTTGTCAGATTTTTATGACTTCTGTACCTTCGGGCAACACAAAATTCCAGTCATCAAGACTGCCCTCAACACATTTTACGGTGCATTTTCCGTTTTTAAATTTCACCGTTGCAATCGCGTCGCAAAGACACAATGGAAGAGTGATATCCTGTTTTACGGGATTGAGTTTTACGGTCTTTTCTGCTTTATTCACATAAAGACCGAGAGCTGCATTGATTGTTGAAAAGCTTGAAAGAGGTCTTGTGTAATGATGACCGCATTCCCAATGGTCCCAGAATGCACCGAAACGCATCTGATTTTCATGGATTGATGCAACTTCCTTTTCTGCAATGTCCTGAAGACCCACAGACAGAGCCAATGCGGCGAATACATAGCCGATGCCTGTCCACATGGCTTCACCCTGACAGTTTTTGTATGTGTGGATTGAAGTTTTTCTGCCTTCGGGACATGATGCGTTTTTAAGACCTGATTCCTTGTCGAAATTCTTTTCAAAGATGAATTCTGTAACAGCCCTGACTCTTTCGTCGGGAATATTTCCGCCGATGCCTATCATACGAAGGAACCATTCACCGTCAAGATGGTCGGTCATAAGTGCTTCGTCAGTTTCTGTTTCGTTGCACCAGAGATTGTAATATTCACCGTTCCAGAGTTTTTCGTCAAGTGACTTTTTGCCTTTTTCAAGAATTGCATTCCATTTTTCTGCACGTGAACTGTCGTTCATGATTTCTGCAATCATAACAGCAGCTTTGAGCGCTGCAAGCCACAGCACCGAAATATATGCGGGTGTGCCTGAGAAATTCCATGCGTCATATGTGTTGCGTGTTGTGTTGTAATCGGGCAGACCGTCACCGTTTCTGTCAAGAGTTTCTGTGGAATCCATTGCTCTTTCCACATTGTTCCACAGCGTTTCAATATATTCTCTGTCACCTGTGAAAAGGTAGTCACGAAGCACCATGAGAACAAACTGCATGTTGATGTCAACACGTTCAAAACCGTTGTTTACGTTGTCAAGGTCAGTTAAGAAGCAGTGATGCACTCTGCCGTCTTCACGCTGAAACTCAGCGCCCATTTTTATCTGTTTTTTCTGCAGGTCGGGGAAAAGTGCCAGCAGACTGAATGATGCGTGATATGTGATGTCGGTTGTGTGGAAACCACAGAAACCAAGACCTTCCCACAGACCGAATTTTCCGTTTTTACGGTACAGTGAGCTTTTGATGATTGTTGCAAGATGTGAGCTCCATGATTCGGGGAAAACGGAGGGCATATCCGTATCGAAAAGTGCATCGGACAAAGCTTCTGCACGGTCTGCGACATCGGGATTTTCTGTCAGGAATCTGTTTGCTTCAAGAGAATCGGCATAAAGGTTTTCGTAGTAGTGACCTAAGTTTTTGCCGTCTTTTGTTATGTGATTGGGGAAATACCATGTGAAAACAAATCTGATTTTTTTCTTTTCACCGGGCAGAAGTTTCACTTTCCCGCACAAAGCCGATGCACCGAAATCATATTTCATTCTGTCTTCCTGCTGACGACGGAAACCGTTTACAAGGTCAGCTTTTTCGTTTCTGTCTGCAGGCATTGAAGGTATAATCTGACGGATTCTCTGCACAAGAGACTGTGCAAAGGGATATTGCATATATTCGTCATAAAGTGCGTCAATTTCAGCATCCGACAATTCATCTGTATTTTCGGGGATTGCAGAAGGTTTTGTACCTGCTGTGCTGTTCGGAAGACTTCCGTTTTCTCTGAAACCGAAAAGGACAGATTCCTGAGAAACACCGTACTTGCGGAAATATGCAAAAAAGTCTTTCATGAATTTTATATGCTCTGCAGCGATGAAAGATTTTTCACCGTCACCGTTTACGGAGAAAGAAAAGTTTCCGCAGTTTGGCGTACCTGTGTCCTTTGCAATGTCTGAAAAAATGCACACACCGTTTTCTGACTTGTGAACGGAATTCACTCTGCCTGAATCCTGGTCTGCGAAAGAGGGCACAAGAGTGCCCAGAAGACTTACGTCAAGCTCCTTTTCAGTGGGATTTTCAACAGTAAAATCAAGATAAAAACCGGGTGTTGAGGCAATATCAGAATTGTGCGGAACAAAAGGCGCAACAGCTTTCAGAGATAAATTACAGGGGAGAACGGAATCAATGTAATCAATGTCGCATACGGGGAATCTGCCGTCAAAATCAATGCGCTCAACGGGTTTGTTCCAGCCGAACATACGGTATGTGAAATCATCGGGATCTGTTTTCATGCCGAGTTTTCTGACGATGATATCACCGTTTTCATCTTCACTTCTGACATAGAAAGACAGTGCGCCTGTGTGCTGTTCACCGTCGTCAGCTTTGTTTTCCCAGCATACTTTTGTGATACGGTCAACGTTTGCAATCTGCCAGAAATGGAATTCACCGTCGGGAAGAAGTTCAACAGTACCGCTGCCGATACCGCCCAACGCAATACCGCTGTTATGCGTCTTTGTTGTTGTTATTTTAGCCATAATGTCTCAGCTCCAATTATAAATAATGATTTGTTGAACAATCCGATAATTTCGTGTAGGGGCGGTGTCCCTACCGCCCGATTGTGAGCATAGCGAACAATAACGGCATTGCCGTTTGTTTTCCTACGGAAAATGCACATTTGTGCCGGGCGTTGAGGACAACGCCCCTACGATATATCAATCAATTCCTGCTTTACTGATTATTGTTTACAGTCTGAACATCATTTCTATAATTCTCTTTACGCACAGTTCGAGTTCTGCACGTGTAAGGTCGCCTTTTTCAACTGCTGCTCTGAGTTCATCGGGGTAACCAACGGGCATTTTAAGGTCGTTACCTGCTTTTACTTCCTTTACGGGGTCATTCTTGACACCCCAGTCAGTTTCAACCATGCCTTTAAAGCCCCATTCATAGCGGAGAATACCTGTCAGAAGTTCCCAGCTTTCAGATGTGTGCTGACCGTTTATAAGGTTATATGAAGACATGACAGTGATGGGGTCTGATTCTTTTACAGCAATTTCAAAGCCTTTGAGATAAATTTCTCTGAGTGCTCTTTCGGAGAGTCTTGAATCGTTCTGATAACGGTTTGCTTCCTTGTTGTTACAGGCAAAATGCTTCATTGAAACGGCAATCTTGCTTGACTGCATACCTCTGATGGCAGCAGCGGCAGATTTACCTGCAACAAGGGGATCTTCCGAGTAATATTCAAAGTTTCTTCCGCAAAGGGGATCACGGTGAATGTTGAGCGCAGGTGTGAGCCAGATGCCGATGTTGTTTTCTCTGACTTCTGCACCGCCTGCAGCACCTACTTCGTAAATCAGATCGGGATCCCATGAACATGCAAGAAGAGTTGCGCAGGGCCATGCTGTTGTGGGAATTCCTGTTTCGGTGTTAAGACGAAGACCTGCAGGACCGTCTGCTGTGGGAATAGCGGGAGTGTCGAGTCTGTGTTTTATAGGGCCGAAACAGCCTGTGTTTGCAACACCTGTGGGAGGCTGACCGCCTACGAAATCGCAGAGTTCTTCGATTGTGAACTGTTTGATAAATTCTTCGATAGTGCATTTTTTGCCGATGTCATCGAATTTTACTGCTTCAGCGGGAGCTTCTGCAACCATTTCGGGTACGGGTTCATAGTAATATGAAGCTTCACCCATGGGAAGTTCTTCATAAGTTCCGTCTGAAAGCATTCTCTTTGCAAGTTTTGTGGGTCTGCACCACTGTTTAAGCTGTTCGACAACAGTATCGTTTTTAACAACATATTCAAAGCCGAGTTTTTCTGTATCTCTTACAGAAGTACCCATGTGGAATGTATATGTGCCTTTTTCAAGGACGTAAGCAGTCTTCTGAATCTTGCCCAGGTCATCGAAACTTGCCATGTTGGTTATATCAAAGCTCATGACAATTGTTTCTGATTCACCGGGAGCGAGAAGTTTTGTCTTTTTGTATGCGGCAAGCTCTTTTGCAGGTTTGCCGAGTTTGCCCTGGGGAGCAGAATAGTAAAGCTGAACGATTTCTTTACCTGCAACGTCGCCTGTGTTTTTAACTGTCACAACAGCAACAATTTTTCCTTCACTTTCAAGACAGGCCTTGCCGCTGAAACTGAATTCTGTATATGAAAGACCGAAACCGAAGGGATATCTTACAAATTTATCTGCACCGGGGATTGTTTCAAAATAACGGTAGCCCACATAAATATCATCTGAATAATCGCAGTACCAGAAACTCTCCCGGAAATCGTCTTTACAGGGATAGCAGTCATAAGTTGTGGCAATTGTGTCAACCATTTTGCCTGAGGGATTCACGTCACCGCAAAGCACATCGGCGATTGCAGCACCGCCTTCCATACCGCCCTGCCATGAGAAAAGCAGAGCCTGTACTTTGTCGTTTTCCGCAAAATATTCGCAGTCCATTGTTGCACCTGAATTTATGACGATAATGACCTTGCTGAAAGCCTGAGTTGCTCTGTCGATAAGATTCTTTTCAAGGTCAGAGAGATAGTAGTCACCGCCCTGAGGTCTTCTGTCAACACCTTCTGCAGAGAAGCGGCTCAGAGTGATGATTGCTGTGTCTGCATTTTCTGATGCTGATTTTATAAGCTCATCGGGGACTTCTGCTTCAGTTACGTGCATAGCCGCAAAGGTATCGTAAGTCATGTCGTCACGCAACTGGCAGAATTCCATATTGTTTACAATGTCCCAACGGGCATTTATCTGCTCTTCGGTGAGCACATTCACGCTTTCACGCTTTACATATTCTTTGTAGAAATCAACAAGCGGCATGTAAATCTTTACTTTACCTTCTTTTTCTTTTTCTTCAAAGCCTTCATAAATATTTCTGATGTAAGGGCAGTGCACATCACCGCTTCCGCCACCGCCTTTTATGTATTCAATTGAAGCTTTTCCGAAAAGAGCAATTCTTTCACCTTTTGCAAGGGGCAGTGCATTGTCGTTGTTTTTGAGCAATACCATACCTTCTGTTGCAGCTTTTCTTGAAAGTGCAATGTGTTTGTCGGATGCAGTCACACGTCTGCCGTCTTCTCCCAGAGGAAGACACGGCTGATATCTGAATCTTGCAAATCTATCCATAATTATCAGTCCAATCTTTAAAAATAATATAATCATTATATACCCGCAGGAAAAAATCGTCAAGAAGAAATAGCATACTGCTCTTGCGTAATGAAAATATTTTTGCTATAATATAGTCATATATACAGACAGTCAGGTGATGTCAGATGGAATTTAACAAAGAAAACAGTAAAAAAATAGCAAAATGGATAATCGGTATTGCCACAACGTGTATACTTATCTATCTCGGTGTGCAGAATATTGAGTATTTCAGCGGAGCGCTTTCAAAGGGTGTGCAACTTGTCCTTCCTCTGCTTATGGGTATATTTTTTGCACTTATTCTTGATGTTCCTGTTCGTTTTTTCGAAAGACATCTGTTCAAAAAAAGCAAAAAAGAATTTGTAAAAAAAATGAAAAGACCTCTTGCCCTTGTGCTGGCAATTGTTATGATTGTCGGTGTGCTGGCAGGTATTATAGGTCTTGTTATTCCCGAGCTTATCAATGCCGTTAAAATCATTGTTCAGGCGGCAGTTGACCTTTTCGGAAAAATCGGTGATACAGAAGCCGAAGCTCTTGTTTCAAAACTGCCCTTCGGTGAAATGCTTTATAACAATGTACTCGCAAATTACAATATCGACTGGGATAAAATCGGAAGCACACTGCAGAAATGGATTACAGAACAGGGCGGAAATATCATGAATACTGCAATGGGTACTGTCAGCACACTTGTCAGCGCTGTTGTAAATTTCATTATTGCCATATTTTTCGCTATCTATGTGCTTATCAGCAAAGAAAAACTTGAAAAACAGGCTCAGCGTCTGATAAAGGCATGGATTCCCGAAAAAGTCGGAAATATGGTGATTCATACATTTGAAGTCGGCGTGGGAATTTTCCGCAATTTCGTTTCGGGACAGACACTCGAAGCAGTCATTCTCGGAACATTGTGTATGGTTGGTATGCTTATTCTTAAAATACCCTATGCTCCCATGGTCGGTGCTCTTGTCGGTGTTACAGCATACATCCCCGTTGTCGGTGCATTTGTGGGCACTGCAATCGGTGCGTTCATGATTCTGACTGTTTCACCCACAAAAGCTCTTGTGTTCATTATCTATCTTCTTATATTACAGCAGATTGAAGGCAACGTAATTTATCCCAAAGTCATGGGCGACAAAATCAATCTGCCTGCAATATGGGTACTTGCAGCGGTTACAATCGGCGGCGGGATTGCGGGTCCTCTCGGTATGATTCTCGGTGTGCCCATTACATCAACAATTTATGTGCTCATCCGTGAGGAAACAGAAAAACGTGAAAAGAAACTGGCAGAAAAAGCAGCTGCCGAAGAAATCACGGAAGTTGAGACAGAATAAAAGATGTCAGGAAGCCGTAGAAATACGGCTTCTTTTTTTGCATTTTACTATTGTTTTATATAAAAATATTTGTTATAATGTAAAAAGTATATAAAAACTGCAAACCGAAAGGAGCTTTTAATATGAAAAAAACACAATGGTACAAAGATGCGGTGTGTTATCAGATCTGGCCCCGTTCATTCTGTGACGGTAACGGCGACGGTATAGGCGACCTTGAGGGTGTTCTCTCAAAACTTGATTACCTTAAAGACCTTGGCATCAACTGTATCTGGTTCTCACCCCTTTATTGTTCACCCAATGCAGATATGGGTTACGATATCTCAGACTACAGAAATATTTCTCCCGATTACGGTGATAATGAACTTTTCAAAAAGGTGCTTGACGAAGCTCACAAGCGCGGTATAAAAGTTATCATGGATCTTGTTGTCAACCATACATCAGACGAGCATGAATGGTTTGTAAAGGGTATCGACAAAGACAGCAAATATCACGATTACTATCACTGGCGTTACGGAAAAGGCAAAAAACTCCCCAATAACTGGTCTTCACTTTTTGAAGGCAAGGCATGGGAATACAATAAAGATAACGGTCAGTATTATCTTCACCTTTTTGCAAAGAAACAGCCTGACCTTAAAATGGAAAATCCCGAAGTCCGCAGAGAAGTAAAGGAAATTATGAAATTCTGGCTTGATATGGGTGTTGACGGTTTCCGTGAAGACGTTATCACATTCACATCAAAGAGAGACGGTCTGCCCAACGGTTTCCCCATTCCCCAGGCTTGCGGTATGGAGCATTATAAAGACGGTCCCCGTATCCATGAATTCCTTAAAGAATTCAGAGAAGTGCTTAACGAATATGACTGCTTCGTAGTCGGTGAAGCTCCTCTTATGACTCCCAAAAATGCTCTCAAATATATCGAAGAAAAGCCCGGTCAGGAGCTTGACATGATGTTCCATTTCCAGCACATGGAAGCTGACTGCATCTTCATGGACTGCCTTAACAAGCCTTTCAGCCTTAAACAGCTCAAGAAAGTCTTCACAAATTGGCAGGATGCACTTTACGGCAAGGCATGGAATGCACTTTACATGGAAAACCATGACCATCCCCGTATCATCAACCGTTACGGCAGCGTAAAATACAGAAACGCATCAGCAAAGTCAATCGCAAACTCATATATGCTCCAGTGCGGTACACCCTTTATCTATCAGGGTCAGGAAATCGGTATGACAAATATCGATCTTCCCAATGTTGAAGATTATCAGGACGTTTTTGCGGTAAACAACTCAAAGACACTCAAGCTTCTCGGTTTCTCTGATGAAAAAATCAAGCAGAGACTCAAGACATCAAGCCGTGGTAACGCAAGAACTCCCGTTCAGTGGGATGATACAGACAACGCAGGTTTCACAACAGGTGATCCCTGGATGCCCGTAAACCCCAACTATAAAGACGGCATAAACGCAAAGGCAGAAATGGAAAATCCCGATTCTGTTTACAATCATTATAAGGCTCTTATCAAATTCCGTAAGGAAAATCCCATTGCAGTTTACGGTGAATATAAAGAATATAATAAATCAAGCAAAGAACTTTATGTTTACGAGCGTACATACGAAGGCAAAAAGCTTCTTGTTATCTGTTCATACTCAGAAGATGCAGTAGACTTCAAAGCTCCTGCAGGTTATGACCTTTCAAAGGGTAAGGCTATCCTTTGCAGCCATAACGACAACCCCGTAAAAGATAACGGATTTACAACAAGACCTTACGAAACAAGAGTTTACTTCTTTGAATAATACTAAAAAAGCTCCATTGAAAAATGGGGCTTTTTCTTGAAAGGTAAAATATGAACTATCCGAAAAATTTTATCAGAGCAACAACTGAATATACTACTCTTGATAAGTATATTCCGGCCCCCTTTTTCCGCAGAAGCTTTATTTCAGATGCAGATACTACGGCTCATATCGTGATTACTGCCTGCGGATTTTATGAAATATATCTTAACGGAGAGCACTGCACAAAGGGTGCCTTTGCTCCGTATATCAGCAACACAGACCATATTGTTTATTATGATGAATATTTTCTGCCGATAAATAAGGGTGAAAATGTAATCGGTATCTGGCTGGGCAACGGTTTTCAGAATAACCCCGGCGGATATATCTGGGATTTTGATAAAAACATTTTCAGAGATGCACCGCAGTTTGCAATGTCCGTAACATGGAAAAATGCAGACGGTGAAGATGTTTCTTTTGAATCAGACGAAAAATTCCTGACTGCACCGTCACCCATTGTCTTTGATGATTACCGTTTCGGTGAGCATTACGACGCAAGGCTTGAAAAAACAGGCTGGAATGATGCAGGGTTTGATGATTCGGGCTGGAAAAATGCAATTCCCGCACCGAATCCGCGTGGTGAAAAAAGACTCTGTGAAGCTGAGCCGATTGTTGTCACAAAGGAAATCAGACCCGTTTCAATCACAAAGGAAGACGACGGTTACCGCTATGATTTCGGCGAAAACTGCGCAGGTGTGTGCAGACTGAATATAAACGGCACGGCAGGTCAGCAGATTGATATGATTCATGTTGAACGCCTTGTCAACGATAAAATTTCATTCGAAGGTCTGTGGTTTTTCAGGGATGAAGAGCAATATAACCATGACCTTGCAATAATCCACAGGGACATTTACACCTGTAAAGGTGACGGAAACGAAACATACACACCCCGTTTCACATATCACGGTTTCCGTTATGTACTTGTCAAAGGCATAACTGAAGCTCAGGCAACCGAAGACTTGCTCACTTATGTTGTCATGAATTCTGATTTGAAGGAAGTGGGCGGTTTTTCATGCTCAGACGAAATTGCAAACAGACTTCAGGAAATGACAAGACGCAGTGACCTTGCGAATTTCTATTATTTCCCCACAGATTGTCCTCAGCGTGAGAAAAACGGATGGACAGCCGATGCAGCACTTTCAGCAGAGCATGTGCTTCTTAATCTTTCCGCAGAAAAGAGCTACCGTGAATGGCAGAGAAATATCTGCAAAGCTCAGGATGACAAAGGCATGATTCCGGGTATTGTACCCACTGATACATGGGGTTACGGCAGAGGTCTGGGGCCTGCATGGGACAGTGTGCTTGTATATCTTCCGTATTTCGTGTATGTCTACCGCGGTGAAACGGAAATGATTTATGAATCCGCAAAAGCTATGACTGCATATCTTCATTTCCTGACCACAAAAAAAGACAAAAACGGACTTGTGAAATTCGGTCTCGGTGACTGGTGTCCCGTGGGCAGAAGAGCAGGTGATTTCATCGCACCGCTTGAATTCACATCATCCGTCATGGCTATGGATATTGCCGAAAAATCAGCATTTCTCTTTGATGCTGTGGGAATGATTCCTCAGCGTGATTTTGCAGCTGCAATTGCAAAACAGTTCAAAGCTGATATCCGTGAGAATCTCATTGACTTCGGCACAATGACAGCAATCGGAAACTGTCAGACAACCCAGGCAATGGCTCTGTTTTACGGTATTTTTGAAAAAGGCGAATGTCCTGCTGCATTCAGTAAGCTGCTTGATTTTATTCATGCGAAAAATAATCATTTTGACACAGGTGTGCTTGGAGGAAGAGTTATTTTTCATATGTTGGCACAATACGGTTACAGTGACCTTGCATATAAGATGATCACAGGTCCCGGATATCCTTCTTACGGTGACTGGGTGATGCAGGGAAGCACAACTCTCTGGGAGCAGTTTGACAGCGACCTTTCACGTGTTTCATCAATGAATCATCATTTCTGGGGTGATATCAGCAGCTGGTTCATTCAGTATCTTTCAGGTATCAGAATGAATCCCACACGCAAAAATGTAAACAATGTTGATATTGCACCGTGTTTTGTATCTTCACTTGACCATGCCGAAGGTTTTCATATTGCTCCTGCAGGAAAAATCACTTCTTCATGGCACAGAGAAAACGATAAAATAATACTCAGTGTCGAAGTGCCCGAAAAAATGACAGGCAGAATAAAACTTCCCCAGGGTTTTGCATTTGAAGACGGACACACGGTGAAAATGCTCGCATCGGGTGAATATGCTGTTGTTTTATTGTACTAATCTTAAATATGTCAACAGCTTAAAAATGTAAAATTAAACAAATGCAAAAAAAATTAAAAAAAAGTATGTACAAATTAAAAAAATGGTGTTAAAATAAATATGTTTTTATACTCAGACAAAGGAGTGCAACACTAATGACAAAGATTTATGAAGGTAAAACAAAAGACGTTTATTCTCTTGAAAACGGCAACGTAATGCTCAAGTTCAAGGATGACTGCACAGGTAAAGACGGTGTGTTTGATCCCGGTGAAAACAGCGTTGGTCTCACAATCGAAGGTATCGGTAAGGCAAACCTTGAAACATCAATCCACTACTTTGAACTTCTCAAGAAAGCCGGCATCAAGACTCACTATGTAAGTGCAAATCTTGACGATGCAACAATGGAAGTTCTCCCCGGTAAAGTTTTCGGACACGGTCTTGAAGTTATCTGCCGTCTTGTTGCTACAGGCAGCTTCATCAGAAGATACGGTGAATATATTGCAGACGGAACTGTTCTCGAAGGCGGCTATGTTGAATGCACATTCAAGAACGATGCTCTCGGTGATCCCCTTGTAACAGGTGAAGGTCTTGCAGCTCTCGGTGTAATGACTCCTGCTATGTTTGAAAACATGAAAGAGCAGACTCTCAAAATCACAAAGATCGTTGCTGATGATCTCAAGTCAATCGGTCTTGATCTCTGGGATATCAAGTTCGAATTCGGTTACAACAACGACGAAGTTATCCTTATCGACGAAATCGCATCAGGTAACATGCGTGTTTATAAGGACGGCACAATTGTTGATCCCGTTGAGCTTACAAAGCTTATCCTCAACAGATAAAATTGGTTATTCAAAGAAGATTGTCGCAAGGCAGTCTTCTTTTTTATACCTGAAATAAAAAAAGACCGACGTAGGGCGGGATCTCGATAAATTATTGTTTGACACAATTCTTTTCATTATGTTATAATATACTGAAAATAAAACCACGTGAGGTATGAATATGTCTGTGAAATTTAAAATTACAAACCCTTATGAAAGCGTAACGGAGCTTATCTGTGAAAAGGAAAACCATTATAAAACAAATCTTCATACACACTCTACATACAGTGATGCAAACGACACAATGACAAAAATGATAGAAGGCTTCTATGATAATGATTTTGACATTCTTGCCATGACCGAACACGGTATTTTCGGCAAGGAATGGGACAAGGATCCGTCAATTATTCCTCTTTATCTTTTTCAGAATCTCTGGCACGGTAAACGTGTTCACCCCACAACTGAGCAGTATAAAGCGATTCTTGCAGGTGCTCACAAAACAGAGCAGAACAGCCGTACAAAGTCACGTGGTCTTATGTGTGTGCCGAATTGTATTGAAGCGAATATGTTCACTCTTATGAAAAACCATGTCAACGGCTATTTTACCGATGATTCCTGCGAAGGCATCTGCGGTAAAGAGAACGATTTTGAAATCCCCATAAGAAAAATCGAAAAAAGCGGCGGTGTTTCACACATCAATCATCCCACAGACTGGCTTCAGTGCAGACTTTTCCCCGATTGTCTTGAAGTGCCCGAAAATGTTGAATTTTTTGCAGACCTTCTCAGAAGATACAAGTCATGCCTGGGTATCGAAGTGCTTAATATGTTTGACAGACCCAATTATCAGGACAGAATGCTCTGGGATAAGCTGCTGAGAACTCTCATTCCCGAAGGCAACCGTACAGTATGGGGCTTTGCAAACAGCGATGCACACGAAGTAAGTCAGATAGACACTGCTTTCATGGATTTCATTCTGCCCGGATATTCAGAAAAGAATCTTCGCACAGCTATGGAAAACGGCACATTCTTTGCAATTGCACGTTATGCTAAAAACGAGCTGGGTGCAGATTTCGTCGGCAAAGGTGCAGTGCCTCAGGTCACAAAAATTGCTGTTGACCATGAAAACGGAACAATCACTCTTGCAGGTAAAAACTGCAAGGCAATTGAATGGATTGCAGACGGTGCAGTTATAAAGGCAGAAACAATTGAAGCAGACGGTGAAATCACATCTGTTATCAATCTCGGTGAATATTCAGAAAAAATCAGCTGTTATGTCCGTGCACAGCTCAAAGGTGACGGCGGTATCTGCATGACACAGCCCTTTATCTGCGACAAGGGTGATTTCGACGCAATCAGACGTCCCGTTCCCGTTAAAAAACCTCTTTCAAAGTCCGAAAAATTCGTAAAAGATTTCTTTGACACAAGACTTGGTGTTATCGTCAATAAATTCAGAGGAAAATGGTAAAATGATGAATCTGACTTTTGATGAATTCTGCAAAGCAGAGTTCACTCTGTATGAAAATAATCCCGTGCTGAAAAATCCCTTTAACAGTTTTGTGGTTGCAGACCCCAGTCTTCTCACTCCCGATAAGTCCCATGACGGAAAATATCATCTGTTCTGTCACACCTTTTACGGGGTTTACCGTTACGACAGTGAAAACGGTATTGATTTCAGAAGAGTAAAAAGAATTCTTCCCAGAGCTATGCGACCGAATATTAATTATATTAACGGTAAGTATTATCTCTTTTATGAAAGAACACAAACTCTTCTGAAAAATGCACTTTCTGTTGTAGGCGGTAAATGGAAATCAGAAATATTTGTGACCGAATCCGATGACCTTGAAAATTGGAGCAAGCCGAAGCTTGTTATCGGTAAAACAAGACCATTTGAAGCGGATGAACACGGTCAGTCAATCTCAAATCCCTTTCTTCTTGAAAAAGAAGACGGTTACAGACTTTACTATTCCTGCGGTCAGACTTTTATCAAAGACTGCGGTTTCTGTGAGCCGACTCATATCAGTTTTGCAGAAAGCAGAAATGCCGATAACGGCTATGTTTCAAGAACTGAGCCTATAATCAGTCCCGATAAGGATATCGAATATCTGAACCTTTGCTCTGGCTGTCTGAAAGTTTACAAGCTTGCCGATTGCTACATAGGTCTTCAGAACGGAATCTATATGAAAGACGGCAAAAGCCACTCTGCAATCATGCTTCTGAAGTCCGATGACGGAGAAAACTTCGAGTTTGTAAAGCCCTTTCTTGAGCCTCAGATGTGCGGTGACAATGAGTGGATGGCACAGTTTGTCTATGCTTCACATCTCGTTTTTTATAACGGTGCTCTGCGTCTTTATTTCAATGCACGAAATGTTGCAGATATGCTCCGTGGCAGAGAATGCATCGGTTTTTACGAAGCAAAGATACGTTAAAAATAAGAAAACAATGTTTGTTTTTTTTGAATAATTATATTCCTTTAAGTTTTTAATCTTTATTCGAATTTATAATATAATTATAATTGATTAATTAGTATAGGAGATTGTTTTATGAAAAATGAAATATCAATTGGTAAGGATAAATTTTATTATGAAAACAACGGAAATTATATTCGAATAACGAAATATAATTATGAGGACGGAACACTTATATTTACAAAAGAAAAAGACGGAAAAAGTTATTTTCATATACACATTCCCGAAATCATTGAGGGGCTTCCCGTTCTGGTGGTTGATAAACTTTTTCTGAATGTGGATTACATGCATCACTACAGACACAATGGATACGATGTTGTAAAGTTTCATCTTCCGGAAAATACAGCATTTTTGGGATTGAAAAAGGTTCCAACAGGTATGAATAGCGTGTTTGTGCCTAATTTTATAAAAGAGTATTATCCAAGAGAAAATCAATTGTTAAGAGCGGATAAGGGCGCTTTTCACTTTTTTGCAAAGAAGATAAACGATACTGTGTGTCAAATTTATGCAATAATAAACGATAATAACATAAAAAAAGAGTGGGTGTGGTCAAGGTGGGAGCAAGTGCTTCCACCTGTAGAAAAACTTGTGGTGCCATCTCAAATTGAAGAGTATAACGTATCAGAAATTTGTGCTGATAGCACCCGTACATTGTCGGAACGAATAAAAGAAGTGCATATCGAAGATGGTATTGAAGTTATAGGAGAAAACTGCTTCTCACACCTTCCGTTTATTATTGATGTATATCTTCCTGAAAGCATTAAATATATTGGAGCGGGAGCGTTTGGCTATTATATAAAATCTGAATTTTTGGCAGATGTGCCGACATTGAATGTGCATTATTACAATGAGATGCCAACAGTTGGGGAAAATGCGTTTCTTCGTCATGCGGATAAGGATGAATATGAGGAGTATGCCGATTGGGGCTATATGCATGTAGGAACCACTCATTATGATTATAAAGTAGTTTATAAGAAAAACTAATAACGAAGGCAAACAATAAAAAATAAGACATGGAAAAGAGATATGCACCCCATGAGTTGGACACTTTAGGGGTGCATATCAATTTTTTTACATCTGTTCAAGTATATAGTTCTTTATATCTTCAAGTCTGCTTTTCTGCCATTCATTTTCTTCTGCTTTTTGAGCAAGGGGACAGATTATATAGAAATCGAGTGTTTCGCCCGGTACTCTGCCTGTTCTGAGTGGCTCTGCAAAATGCTCTGCCCATTCTTCTTCTGTTGCGTCCTTGAATCTTGCGGGATTCAGATATGTCATCTGACGTTTTGTTGCGGCAATGAGCATCTTTGCGGAAAGCGGTGCAAGAAGGTTGTATTCTTCCTCCTGAACGTCAACAAAAATTCTCGGAAGATCGCCTTTTACAACATGCTCGGGACCACGCAGAATTTTAAGTCCCATGGGTTCATATGTGAATTCATCTTCTGTGAAGTTGAGTTTTATAAGAAGACCTATATCTGTGTTGAACTGTGAACGCTGATAATCAGTATCAAAAATAAAATTACCAAGCGAATAGAAAATGATTTTGTCGCCGACGGTTTCATAATTCATCGGCACATGAGGATGATGTGCCACAACGATATCAGCACCCATTTCAAGATATTTATGATATCTTTCCCTTGTGTAAGGTGATGGCAGGGGAGTGAATTCTTCACCTGCGTGGGCAACAACAATGCACCAACGGCAGGTCTTTTTTATGTCGTCAATTGTCTGCTGAATTGCATCAAGGTCACTCCAGCTGTAACATCCGGGTTTGTCTGTGTCAGCTTTTCTGCAGGCTCTCTGATAACCCACGCCGAACATACCTATTCCGCCGGCTTCACGGAGAATTACAGGTTTTCTTGCTTCATCAATATTCATTCCCGCACCGATTGTCTGTGCGCCGAAGTTTTTGGCTTCTCGGAGTGTACATCTGATGCCGTATTCACCTGCATCCATGATGTGATTGTTGCAGATGTTCCAGATGTCGGCATTCATTTTCCTTAAAACCTTTGTAGCTGCGGGGTCAATTGTGTGCAGTAACTGCTGAACACCGCTCTGAGTTGTATTCTGCTCAGCTTCGGCAACAGGCCCTTCCACATTTGCAATAACGTGGTCTGCACTGTGCAGAAAATCAAGCACTTCCGAAGACAGAAGCTCTTCATCATCCCACTTGCCGTACATATATCTGTCAAAACCGATGTCACCGGTAAAAACCAACGAAGTCTTATCTTTCATAATAAAATCCTTTCGGAAAATAAGTTTCTGAAAATATTATATCACTTTCTGAAAATCAATTCAAGCCGGAAAAAACCTCCCGTTGTAATGTAAACGGAAGGTTTTGTGTTGGCAGACTATTTTTAATCTATAGCAAGATATCCGTCTCTTGCGCTTGCAGACGAGAATGGAATTTCATCAGGAGTATCGGGAAAATAACCAACATAATCTGTAGGAATGTCCATGGTTATAACCAATTGATTGTTTCCCACAGTCATTATACCTCTGCCGTAATATCCACCACCGAGAAAATAGTGTACATATAAGCCAGTGCCATCCTCTTTATGTGTCAATTTTATATCTTGCCCATCGATTTTATCCAGATAAATAACTTTATCGTTGTATGTATAAATATGATAATACGTAGGCTTAGATTCAAAGTTGAATTTTTTGTTGAAAGATTTATCAATTTCTTTGACAATAAGTTCTTTTACAGAATCCGAATTCAGATCAAAAAGATAATACTCTATGGTGTCATCACTGTCACAATACGGAACAGAAATGTATTCACCGTAATAATTCAGATATTTGTTTTTATAAATTTCCATCCAGGTTAAGTCTTCCGTCACATTTGGATCCATACCGACTAAAACAATTTTGCAGTTTTCAATTCTATTCAGCAATTCTGCTGTTTCCTTGTTCATTACCTTCATTTCTTCTGCATAACTTTTTTCAACAAATTCAGATTTTATCAGGTACTCTCTTGTTGTTAATGTCGACTTGAGTTGCAGAATCAAGGAGTTTTTTATTTCAAGAAGATGTTCATATTGCGAACCGGGATCAAATTGCATAAAATTGGCATTGTCTAAGTCTGCACCTGCGTCGCTCAGCAATTCGTTTGCAATTATCTGAATTATCGAACACAGATATGCATTATATAATTGAGTTTTTTTGTCAATCATATTTGAAGTATAAGGAATTAACTTGTTGATAAAAATAGCACCTTTCCATGCTAATGTGACAGGATTGCCAATACTTGCTGATCCTTCAAGCAAATCGTATGCAGTGCTTGTAACTGCTTTTTGTCCTGTCTCAAAACCATTGGTAAATGCATCTTTTGCTCGGTTGTTGACATTTTTTGCAGCATCTTGCAGTCTTGCCCATTCACCGCAAAGAAGATCAGAATTTTCCGGATGTCCCAAAATAGTTTTTTCCAGGAGTGTTCTCTGTGTTTCAGTAATTGCATCAAACTGTTTCATTGTTGCAAAAGCATTCATGTAATTAACAACAGTGTCTACAGTGATTGCAGATGCAGTTGAAAAATCATCAATAAATTCACCAAGACTTGCAGTTGCATCAGATTTATAGGTTTTGACTATGAATCCTGCTATATCTGCAGTAAGTCCTAACGCATCGTTTGCTAAATTCAGTGAATCAAGGCTTGCGTCATTTTCATCAAAGTATGATGAACCCTCGTTTGTTAATATTGAAATCAATGCATCTTCTAATGCTTCCCGTTCAATACCTTTTGCATCAAACATCATTCTGAAAATATTGGAATCTCTGTTAATTAACGCAACAACGCCTGCATTTACAAGTTTATCATCTAAATTTTCTCCTTCAGGGCATTCAACCTCATCCCACCAGAAGGCATTACCGTTGTTTTTTTCTTTGTATTCTCCTATAGCATCAAAGATGTTGTAATGTACAAATATTTTCAATTGAGTTTGAGCATCTTTTTCTAAGGAAACGCTGATACCCAGATATCTCAGAAAATGAAGTAATGAATAATATTTCGTATTTTTATATTCAATGACAGGCATTGTAATCAAACGTTTGGATTTAGCATCTTCAGTATCTTCAGTCAGATTTTCAGTTGTATGATCAATTGTTATTTTTCTGATTCCGTAATTACATGAAATAACTATGCTGTCTTCAGATTGTTTTTCAATTTTTCCGTTTGTAATGTCACATAAATCTTCTGCTTTTATATAAAAAGTGTTTTCGCTGTATATACCGGAAATTCTTGTTTTGTTTGAAAGATTGCAATACATTGAAAGAGTTACTTCATTGAAAGTCTTTTGTGTTTCTGCATAAGATCCAAAAGCACAGGAGCAGAGTAAAATTAACACGAGAATTAAAGAAAGAAGCTTGTTATTCATTGATTTTCACCTCCGGTTAATTCTTCAACTGTATTTTTACCGAGATTTGCGTAATACTCATAAAGATTTCCTGAAAGTATATTGGATAATTCATTGTTTGTTATAAGATACCAATGTTCATTTTTATATTCCATATTGCAGGTAACCGTTTTTTCTATTGGCTGATATTGGCTGTTAAGTTGTAATGAAAGTTCTTTTAATAAAGAGTCAGCATCGTTGATATTTTTATCTCTGACAATCTGACAAAGCATCTGGTAAATATCAGGTGCTTTGATTGTGATATCAACTGTGGCTTTTTCTTGGCTTATTTCTATATTATCAATCTGATATTCAATCAGTTCACCAATTCGTTTGCCGGTATCATTATCCATCAATACTTGGTATGATGTTTTATCATGAGAATTTATACCTGATATATAAGCCTCATCTGATTCATTTGTGCCTAACATAGATTTTAATGTTGCAGTCAGATCAGCATGAAGTTGATCTTTGTCTTGTTTTCCGCATCCTGACACGAAAAATATCATAATAAGTACAAGAAAAATACACACGGATTTTTTTATTGCAGTTTTCATATCTTTTCTCCTTAATGTTTTTTATAAACGACTTTACTCAATGCACCATTTCTGCTGCATGATGACTGCGGGTAAATCTTCACGGTCTTTTGAGTAAAACGCAGTCAGAAGTGAGCCGTCTGCAAGCTCGGTTGTGGACGGATACCCCAGGTCATCATCCGTATCACGGTTTTCGTATATGATGAATTCATTGCTCCAGCTTTCACCGTTGTCACTGCTTAAAACAGCACGGATTCCGCAGGGGAAACTTCTTCTTGAAAATGCAGAAATCAGAATTCCCGATGAATGACGGAAAAGATGTGCAGGTGCACCGCTGTCGTCTCCGATTATCTGCAAAGGCTTGCTCCAGCTTCTGCCGTTGTCGTCGGAAACAGCCTGATAAAGTGTAAAAATCCCTGCATTTTCATCTTCAATTCTGAAATGGCAGATTATCTTTCCGTCAGGCAGCTGAATCGCATTCGGTTCGTCAAGCATAAGTCCGTCTGTATCAAGGCTTGACAGAAAAGTAGTTTTTCCGCTTTCGGGGTCAATTGTGTGGACTTCGATTTTTTCATTTTCACCGTAAACAGTGCCTATCCACATGATTGTGCCGTCATGAAGCACAATCGGACCGTGGGGAGAAGTCACACGGGACTTGAAAATTTCGCCGAAAGTCTCACCGTTATCGTGACTTATGCGGAAAGTGCATCCCAGAGCTTCTGATTCATCTTCTGCGGAAACGGAATCGATATAATCAAAACATTCTTTTGTCTGCGGCATATTTTCACGCTGAAAAGCAAGAGTGTTGTTGAATGAAGTGACAATCAGACCGCTTTCACCGAAAACAGTCAGCCCTGCATCCCTGTCATCAAGCACAGTGTCAATAACGGCTTTCGGCTGTGTGTAACTTTCGCCTTCATCATCGCTGAATGCAATAACAGCCTTTCCGAAAGGGCAGATATGCTCAATTCTGTAGCCTGATGCACCCACAGCAATGCGTCCGTTTCTGAGCCTTGCAATTGTCGGCCATCCGAAATACCTGTGAGCACCCTCGGGATCGGACATGATTGTTTTAACATTTCCGATAAGTCTGATGTTCATTTTCAGTCACCACCGTAAAATATACTATAAAATATATTAGCATATGAAATGCCTTTTTTCAATAATAAGATGAAAACAAAAAGACTGAGCGGTTGCTCAGCCTTTTTTATCTTACCAGCTATGAATAATTTCAGGATTCTCAAAAACTTCGTCCATTTTTCTGATAAACGGCATGATGTCTGTCGCACCGCCGATTTTATGGTCAAAAATCAACGTCAGCGGAAGCACCTTTTTTGTGCCGATATCAACTTTGCCGTCATCGTCCTTGAATGCGTATGTTTCATCTTTTACCCTGCCTGCTGCAAGCAGAAAAACGGACGGATACATCGGTGTTATATAAGTGACATTCACATCAAGACGGTCATACAAAGTGCCCCAGTTTGTGAAACAGACTGTGCCTTCCGTGAAGTCATCCGCACGAAGACCTTCGTATTTTTTCTTTTGTCCGCCTGAATGTTTTTTCTTTCTGAACAGCTTTGAGAATTTGGATATCTTGTTTTTGCCGAAATAAGCACTTATGAACTGTGCGAATGTGGTTGACACCTTTCTTTTTGCTACGTAGCCTGCCATTCTTTGTGCCGCAACGTCGAAATAGGCATGGTCTGTGCCTGTTTTGCTTAAACGGTATTTCAGTTCTTCAAGCTGTGCCGAAATTTCAGCAAGATTTTTGTCTTCAAGATGCTGTGCCTTGACCTGAATAGTCGTGCCGTCTTCTGTGCAGAAGGGTACTGTAACATTGATGTGCTTCTTGATTATAAGTCTTCCGCTTGTGGAATGATGATCGTATTCAATATGTGCGTTCAGTCGCGGAGCAATTTTCAGCCCTTCAACCAGCAATTTTATCATCAGTGTGTTGAACGGCAATGAGTAACCGCAGGACTTTTTCAGCTTTTCGTATTCCTGCCAGAAAGCTGTTATATCAGCATTGTATGTGCAACAGACAGAGGGAATCTCCCTTTGTGCATTCACAAGAGCATTGCTGAAAACGCGGCTTCGCACATCCATTATTTCTATGATATCTCCCTCTTCGGGAGCAAGTTTTGCACGGTTAATGTATTCTTTGAAACTCATAACACCATCCCCTTACGTTTTCTATTATATAGATGAGTTTACTTACAGTCAAGCTGTTGCAACAAAAGTGTAAGTAATCAAAATCTGAATTGTACAAAGCTGAATCATATTACACTTGTTTATTATTGCCGGTAAATCTGTAAAGCAGTCTGTCAATGCCCATAAATATAAAACCGACACCGACAAATACTGCACCGAGACCGAGTAACCATAAGCATACACCGCCTGCACCGTAGGTTTCAATATTGAGAAAAAAGTAAGGATAAATAAACGGTCCTGTACCGAAATAATTGAGCACGGATGAGTCAAATTTATAGATTGCCGCATGGATGAAAATAAAAATTCCGTAGCACAGAGGAAAGAGTACAGAAATCAGAGGGTAGCTGATTCTGACCTTTTTCTTTTCGTAGAAGAGCACCCAATCGGCTATGTACATAAGCGGCAGAATTACATGAAAGGTTACACTGTTGATTTTAAAGTTGAGCGCAGGGTCACGGGTTGACTCCCATGCAATAACAAAATTGAAAATTATGAATGTCAGCAGTATTGAAAGTACACCGATAAATTTGAGCAAAGGCAGGACGGTAACAAAACTGTCGTCCGTCTTTTTCGCTGTCTGCCAAAGCTCTGCAAACATAATCGCAATGCAGAAATAGTTGCTCAGATTTGTAAACTGAATATAAAAATCCCAACGCCATACCATATCGAAAAAGCCGAAGCTTGCGACAATGCCTATAATGCCTATGGCACAGAAAGCTGACTGAAACATCAGTTGTAATGTTCTGTTTTTTGTCATTTTACCGTCTCCTTGAATCTTTATCATATTTTTTAAATTATAGCATTTCCGGGGATTTTGTGCAAGATGTAAGATATCTTAATGGGATAAACATTATTACTTCCGGGGGATATTTTGATTTCAGCATAAAAAAAGACTGAGCGGTTGCTCAGCCTTGGTGCGGATGACGGGACCTGACGGCTGTCGCTTCGCTTTGCCGTCACGGCAACAATTATGTTCGGCTTCGCCGAGAGTGGGTTCAAGTCCCTGTCTGATATTTTATTTTAATTTCAGCATAAAAAAAAGACTGAGCTTTTGCTCAGTCCTGGTGCGGATGACGGGACTTGAACCCACATGAACTTAGCGTTCACTAGAACCTGAATCTAGCGCGTCTGCCAATTCCGCCACATCCGCATATTAACTTGATTACTTCACCAATCATGGTGAGCGCGTGACTCTTGCGGTGCCCAAAATTCTTTGCTCGCTGTTCGCGTCGCAGAATTTTGACCGCTGCGCCATCTCATTCTCCTTTCATCTCCCACCGGGAGCAGTCGAATTCGATGCTGCCAATTCCGCCACATCCGCATATTAACTTGTGTTACAAGAATGCCTAAATATAATACCATCAAACCGTGTTTTTGTCAAGTGTATAAATGAAAAAATAGACCTTGTTTTGGTAAAAAAACTGTGGTAAAATTATTTTTATCAGAAGCGACAGGAGGCTTTTTTATGATCAGACAATCAGCTTTTACAGGCGGAAAAAAGATGCTCAAAGGTGCTCTTCATTGCCACACAACCCGTTCAGACGGCAAGTGTACACCCGAAGAAACAATGCAGATTCATGCAGACAACGGTTATGATTTCCTTGCAATAACAGACCATCGTCAGTATAACTATAAAACATATTTACCCGAATCAGGCATTACAATCATTCCCGGAATGGAGATTGATGCCACATTTGACAGAGAAATCGGATTCCGTACATATCACACTGTCTGTCTCGGACCTGATAATGATACAAACGGTTTTGCTCAGGATGAAAAATTTGTCTGTGAAAATGTAAAGACACAGGAAGACTTTCAGAAATACCTTGATATAGTTCATTCAAAGAACAATCTTACATTCTATTGCCATCCCGAATGGAGTGGTACTCCTCCCAGATATTTTGACAAGCTTCAGGGCAACTTTGCAATGGAAATCTGGAATTCAGGCGGTGCGGATGAAAATTTCATGGATACAAACGCACTTTACTGGGACGATATGCTCGGCATGGGTCACAAACTCTGGGGCGTTGCGGTTGACGACGGTCATCAGGCACATCACCACGGTAAAGGCTGGGTTATGGTAAATGCAGACAATGACGTTGAGTCAATTCTCAAAGCTCTCAGCGACGGTGCTTTCTATTCTTCATGCGGTCCTGTTATCAAGGATTTTTATGTTGAAGACGGTAAGGTTTTCATTGATACAGAGGGCGAGTGTGAAAAAATCTGGTTCAGCGCAGATGCACATCCCAACAAGCAGTTTGAAAATACAGACCACGCAGAAGCAGATCTTAAAGACGATTATGTCTATGTAAGAGCTGTCGTTATGGATAAAGAAGGCAGAAGAGCCTGGACAAACCCCATATTCATAAAATAAAAAAGCAATAAAAAAAGGCGGTACTTCGTTGGAAGTATCGCCTTTGTGTTTCTGGCTGAATTATTCTTCGATGCTGATACCGCTGGTCTTTCTCTTTTCTGCAAGTTCAGCGATGATATTTTCCTTTTCTTTACCTGCGATTTTGTAGAAGAACATGGGAATTGAGCAGAGAAGCAGGCTGATGCCGGGGATGATTGAAACGAGTGTGAACATCGCAAATCTGAGTTCGGGAGCCATTTCAGTTGCGGCAACAACAGCTGTTGATGAAAGCATTTCTTCGGGTTTGAGACCGATTACCATGTACATGATAACGATACCTGATGTTGCAAATGCATTACCGATTTTGTTGATGAAGCCCTGACATGCAGCACCCAGAGCGTTGTCACGGAAGCCTGTTTTGAGTTCCATGTAGTCAAGACAGTCGCAGATCATTGCGAAGCATACTGTGTTGATAACACCGAGAGGGATACATGAAATGATGATGAAGGGGATACATGCGTAAAGATTCATTGTGAACCAGCCGACTACAGTTGTCACGATACTTGCAACAAAACCTGCAAGACATGAAACGATAACAAGCTTTTTGTAGTCAAACTTCTTCATAAGCTTGGGCATGAAGAGTGTTGCGCCGAAAAGACCTACGATTGAGCTTATCTGGAAAACAGTCTTGACTGTTGAGATACTTGCTTCAACAGCGGCAATTCTTTCTGCTTCTGTAAGAAGTGTTGAAAGGTCGGGACCTATGTAGAATGAGTAACGTGCAACGTGGATTGCAGCTGCACCGATAAGATAACGTCCGCAGGAAAGAACACCCATGAGAAGAACAAGCACAAGGGGTTTGCATGTGAAAATACGTTTGAGCTGAGAAGGTTCACCGGGCTGACGCACACGTGTGGGCATCTTCACTCTTTCTTTAACGCCAAAGCAGGAAACAGCATAAAGAATTGATCCGATACCGACTGTCACGATAGCCATGATGAGATATTTTCTCTTCTGGACAGTAAGAGCATCCATGGGTTCGGGAGATTTTTCAACGATTGCAGCCATGATAAGACCAACAACAAGGAAAAGAACTTCAGGAACTGCAGAGCCGATACTGTTGAAAATCTTGCTGACGGAGATAACGGAGCTTCTTTCCTCCGAATCGGGAGTCATAACGTTGGGAAGACCCCAGAAAGAAACGTCACCGACGGTGTAAAGCATACCCCACGCAACATAAATGATTGCTGAATAGATCATCATCTGAGTTTTGTCGAGATTGGGACTCAGATACATGAGTATTGTCACAATTGCGACGGGGATGAGGGCAAAACGAATGAACGGAATCATTTTTCCGCTTTTGAGATTGCTTCTGTCAACTATCATACCCATAAGAGGGTCATTGATAGCATCCCATACTCGTGCAAGAAGCATGAGAAGAAGAACAAACATCGGTGTAAGCTGCAGGACATTGAGATAATAGTCGCTGATGTAGCTTGACATGAGTGCATAGATCATACCCTGACCGAGACCTGCAATGCAGAATGCGGTCAGTTCGTTTTTCTGAACAAATTTTTTTCCGTTCATGGTCTACCTCCGGAATTTTATAATATAGAATATAATAACATACATTTTTTTGTTTTTCAATCGATTTTTTATAAACAATAATTTATCGCTTCGCTCTATTCATTTTCAACTTTCAATTTTCAATTTTCCACTACAATAATTTAAAATCCAGATAAACTTCCCCTGTTTCGATGTTTTTCCACTCGAATTTTTCATTTTCGTATATGACATAGCTGTGTGGGCTGTTTTCTTTCGGGATTGAAACAGAGCCTGTATTCATATAAGTATATTTTTCGTGTCTGTTGATTTTCGGCACATGAGTATGACCGCAGAAGAGAATGTCACCGTCAGCCAGAGGCGGTAAGTTTTCTTCGTTGTATTTGTGACCGTGTGTTGCATAAATCAGCTTGTCACCGAGTGCAATAACGGCATAATCCGCAAGCACGGGGAAATCCAGCACCATCTGGTCAACTTCCGTGTCGCAATTGCCTCTTACGCAGAAAAGTCTGTCTTTCAGCGGGTTGAGCATTGCAATAACTTCTTTCGGTGCATAATCTTTCGGCAGGTCATTTCTCGGTCCGTGATAGAGAATATCACCCAGAAGAAGAATTCTGTCTGCTTTTTCTTTTTCAAAGGCTTCAAGGAGCTTTCTGCAATAAAAAGCCGAGCCGTGAATATCTGATGCAATAAGCAGTTTCATGTTATCATTCCTTGTTTTTTCTATGATTGTAACATATCTGCTCATCAAGGTCAAATAATAATTTATCTCTTGCATTTTGTTTTTTTATATCGTACAATGAAAAAAAACGCAAAGGAATGATTTTTATGAAAATGAGAATGCCTGCAATACCTCTTATTACGGTTGACCCGTATTTTTCGGTATGGACAGATAATATAAATGACCACACCCCCTATCATTGGACAGGAAGTGACAATACAATTGTCGGCACAGTCAATGTTGACGGAAATGTTTACCGTTTTCTCGGTGACAGTGAAGATGACAAACTGAAAGTTGTGTCTCTTGATGCCGATACATTTTCAACAACAGTTGTCTATGAAGGTGCAGGAATCAGACTCACTGCAAAATTCACTTCTCCCATGCTTGTCACAGACCTTTATTATGCGTCAAGACCTGTTTCTTATCTGAAACTTTCTTACGAAGCAACTGACGGTAAGGAGCATCTTGTTTCTGCTAAAATTTCTGTAAGTGAAGAGCTTGTGCTCAACAAAGCAGGAGAGGGCAGAGCATGGTCAGAAAGTGTTGATACTGATGAGCTCACATGGGTCAGAATGGGTAAAGGCAATCAGAAAGTGCTCTGGAGAAGCGGTGACGATGTGCGCATAGACTGGGGTTATTTCTACCTTGCAGTCAAAGGTGAAGCACAGACAGGCAACGAAGTGCTTGAAGAAGACCTTTATGCTGTTTTCGCAGAAACTGAGCTTGATAACGAAAAGCTTTTCCTTTTTGCTTATGACGATATCGAAAGCATGGTATATTTCGGTGAGCATCTGAAAGCATACTGGAATAATGACGGTAAAACAATCGAAGAAGCAATCCTTGAAGCTGCGGAAGATTATGACAGACTGGTGGCAGAATGTGAAGAATTCTCTCAGAAGCTTGTTGCGGAAGCAACTGAAAAAGGCGGAGAGAAATATGCCGAAATGCTTCAGCTTGCATACCGTCAGGTCATGGCTGCACACAAACTTGTTGTTGATAAAGAGGGTAATAATCTTTACATTTCAAAGGAATGTTTCTCAAACGGCTGTGCAGCAACAGTAGACGTTACATATCCCAGTGCTCCCATGTATCTTCTTTATAACACAGAGCTTCTCAAAGGTATGCTCAGACCTGTTTTCCGTTATGCTGCAACAGAAGAATGGCAGTTTGACTTCGCACCTCACGATGTCGGTCAGTATCCGCTTGTAAACGGTCAGGTTTACGGTCAGAATAAGCTTAAATATCAGATGCCCGTTGAAGAATGCGGAAATATGATTGTGCTCGTTTCTGCAATCTGCGAAAAAGATAACGACTATTCATTTGCAGCAGAAAACATGGAAGTCCTTGATAAGTGGAGCAGATATCTTGTCAAATACGGCAAAGACCCCGAAAATCAGCTCTGTACAGACGACTTTGCAGGACATCTTTCTCATAACTGCAACCTTTCACTCAAAGCAATCATGGGGATGACAGGTTTTGCAAGAATCCTCAATCATTTCGGCAGAAATGAAGAAGCTGATGAGCTTTTCGCAAAGGCTAAGGAATATGCAGACTCATTTATCGCAAATGCAAAAAATGCAGACGGCAGCTATCGTCTTGCTTATGACAGAGAAGGCACATTCAGCCTTAAATATAACTCAGTGTGGGATAAAATCTGGAAAACTGAGCTTCTGCCTGACAGTTTCTATAAGGGTGAAATCGAGAGATACAAAAAAGAGGCACTGCCTTACGGTGTACCCCTTGATACAAGAGAAAAATATACAAAGTCCGACTGGCTTATCTGGGCTGCCTGTCTTGCAGATAACAAGGAAGATTTTGAATTCTTCGCAGAGCTTCTCTGGAATGCGTACAATACAATGCGTACAAGAGTGCCCATGACAGACTGGTATTATGCAGATACATCAGAAATGGTCGGCTTCAGACACAGAACCGTTCAGGGCGGACTGTTTATTAAATTAATGATGTAAACAATAATTTAGCGGAATGTTTGAAGAAATTAAAATCGAGCCAGTAGGGGCGATGTCCTCATCGCCCGGCACGAATGTGCATTTTTCGTAGGAAAATTTAACGGCATAGCCGTTATTGTTCGCTTTGCTCACAATCGGGCGGTGAGGACACCGCCCCTACATGAACATATCAGATTATTCGCTAAATCATTGTTTAACAAAAATGCCGTCGGTTTTCCGACGGCATTTTTTGTTGTATTGATTATTTGTCTTCTTTTTCTTTCCTGGGTTTTGAAGTCATGTTGTTAAGAAGTGAAACAATAAGAATGATAACACCTGTAACACCGAAAATACCGAGCATACCCATGCCCATAACTTCAAGAACGTTAAGAATGCTGTCAGGATCGGGAGAAGTGATTTTGTTTGCGAAATCAACAGCACCCTGTGCAAAATCTGTGAAGAAAGTTCCGATGAATCCGCCTGCTTCTGCTGAAACTTCGGATACGATTTCTGTGCTGATTTCTTCAGCAGATGTGATAACTGAATTGATATCCATTGTCTGTAACCTCCTTAACCCTGAACAAATGCAAGAATCAGACCGCCTGCGATAACTGATGCAACCTGACCTGAAACGTTAACACCAACAGCCTGCATAAGAAGGAAGTTTGTCTTGTCTTCTTCAAGGCCCATCTTGTTAACAACACGTGATGCCATGGGGAATGCAGAGATACCTGCAGCACCGATCATGGGGTTGATTTTGTTGCCTTCCTTAAGGAAGAGGTTCATGAATTTAGCGAGCATAACACCGCCGAATGTATCGAATACGAATGCAACAAGACCGAGAAGCATGATGATGATTGTTTCAACCTGAAGGAATTCAGCAGCTGTCATTCTTGATGCGATTGTGATGCCGAGGAAGATTGTGATAAGGTTTGCAAGAACTTTCTGAGCTGTTTCTGAAAGAGAATTGAGAACACCGCATTCTCTGATAAGGTTACCGAACATAAGGAAACCGATAAGAGCAACTGCATCGGGAGCTACAAGACCAACAAGAACTGTAACGATGATGGGGAAGAGAATCTTTGTAGTCTTTGAAACCTTCTTGTTTGTGTTCTTCATTTTGATAAGACGCTCTTTCTTTGTTGTGCAGAGCTTGATGATGGGAGGCTGAACAATGGGTACGAGAGCCATATATGAATATGCTGCAACCATGATAGCCGCTGTGTAGCTTGAATTGAGTGTCTGAGCAACGAAAATTGATGTGGGGCCGTCTGCAGCACCGATGATAGCAACAGATGCAGCATCATAGATGTCGAAGCCGAGAAGTGTTGCAAGGAACATTGTGAAGAAAATACCGAACTGTGCAGCAGCACCGAAAAGCATAAGCTTCGGATTTGTAAGCAGCGGTTCAAAGTCGATCATTGCACCGATACCGATGAAAAGAACAAGGGGCATGAGCTCGTGGCTGTTGATACCGATTTCAAAAATGTGATCGATAACTGCCTGAGCACCTGAGAAGGGCAGGTTTACAAGAATTGCACCAAAGCCCATGGGGAGAAGAAGTGAGGGTTCCATATCTTTCTTGATTGCAAGATAAATAAGGAGACCGCCGATTGCCCACATGATGATGTGACCGATCTGAACACCCATGATGGTTTGTAAGAGAATGTTCATATGTTACCTCCGTAAAATAAAAATGTCCTGAATATTCTATCATAAATAAAATAAAATTTCATCAGTTTATTACAAAAAAACTAATATTTATGCAGATTATCCTATTATGAATATTTTTTTGACTTATTATTTGTCTGTATTATTTGAATGCAAGTGAGTTATTCAGGAGAATTGTGCTGTAAATGAATAATACATCGCAGTTTTCTGCATTTATGAAAGAGCCGAGCATCTGAGAGCTGACGTATCTTATGTCAACAAGTGTGATTTTTTTGTAACCCTGCACAAGGAGCGGTGCCAGACTTCCTGAGAAAGAATCTCTGAAAATTATCAGTTCTTTTTCTGTTTGAGCATCGGGATTTTCGATAGTCAGCAGAGCAACAGTACCTTCCGTAAACATTTCATAAGGGTCTTTGCCGAAAGCCTTTTCCATGTTGTAAATACTCTTTTTTTCGGGTTTTCCCGTGTCATAGCTTGTAACGATGCAGTTGTCAAGCACATCGTTTGTCAGATATTTTATTGTGTCAGCCCTGAAAGGAAGTGCTGCCTGACCGTAATAAACACCGTAAAAGGGATTTTCAAGGGTGTTTACTTTGTATTCCGCTTTTACATCAACACCCATACATTCACCGATATACTCTGCCACATCGGTAATGTTTTCCTGTTTCCAGTGTGTGTCCGTGGTGTAATAATCATCAGAAGAAAGCTTGTCAAAGATGTCGATATATGTCATATATGATGTTTTTTCTTTCATATACGAAACGAGATTTTCATAATCAAGGGAAAGATAACCGTTTTTCTCTGCAAGAAAATAGTTCTTGTCGGGAACAATTGAAAAATATACATCAGCATTTTTGTCTTCAAGATATTTTTCATAAATGAAGCTGAATTTGTCGGCGGCATTGTCAAGCATTGAGATATTCAGCGGATATTCAAGCTTTGAAAGATGACCGTCAGCAGAGTAGATATCGTTGTTGTCCTTTTTGACAAAAATATATTTTTCGCTCAGAGCCTTGATACTGCGGAAAAAGTCACGCATGGGGAAACGTTCAACGCTGTAATCTTCAAAATCAGCCATGAATTCGGCAGAGAGTATATTTTCCCATGTGATTTCGGGAAATGATGCAAGCACACGTCTTTCCGAGTCTGAATAATCATCACCGGGTTTTGCAATGCACCATACAGAGAGTGTCAGGAGCATGACTGCAGACAAAACAGTCAGCACAATGCTTTTGATTTTATCATTCATACCGTGTCACCCTCCTTAAAATCTGAAATAAAGGAACGGATTGAAAGAACCGTCCACGAGATAAGCCGTAATCAGGATAAAAAGACCTATGCAAACTACAGGCTCAATAATATTGATGACTTTATTGCCCATGGTCTTTTCTCTGATTTTTTCAATGATTTTCTTCGGCAGGGGAGTTGCACCGATAAGAGCAAATATTATCACGGGAAGATAACTTCTCAGATAATATACAAATTCTGCTGATGATACGGGAACACCTGCAAAACCGAACATTCCCGACAGATCAGAAACTGCACCGCCCATACCGTCTGCATTGAAAATTACAAAACTGATAATTACAAGGAACATTACATAAATATGAGAAATGACCTTTGATTTTTTCAGTTTTTCAAGAAGGAAAGACTTTTCAATCAGCAGCAGTATTGCGAAGTAAAGTCCCCACACGGGGAAGTTCCATTCCGCACCGTGCCAGAAGCCTGTCAGCAGCCACACAACAAGAATGTTGAAAAACTGTCTCGGTTTTGAACACCTGTTTCCGCCAAGAGGAATATAAACATAATCTCTGAACCATGAACCCAGTGAAATATGCCATCTTCTCCAGAATTCTGTCACACTCTTTGAAATATAGGGATAGTTGAAGTTTTCCATGAACTCAAAGCCCATGATTTTTCCGAGACCGATTGCCATATCACTGTAGCCTGAGAAGTCAAAATAGATGTGAAGAGTGAATGCCACTGCATACAGCCAGAAAAACAAAACTGATTTGTCTTCGGATGCACGGAAAATATCGCAGAGTTCACCCAATGCGTTTGCAATGAGTATTTTTTTTGAAAGACCGAGAATAAAGCGTCTTATTCCGTCTGATGTTTTGCTGAAAGAATGTGTTCTGTTTTCAAGCTGAAGTGCCACATCGGAATAACGCACAATCGGACCTGCAATAAGTTGCGGGAAAAGAGAAATATACGCCGCAAGAGTTATCGGGTTTTTCTGTGCAGGTGTGTCACCGCGGTAAACATCAATGGTATAGCTCAGAAGCTGGAATGTGTAGAATGAAATTCCTATGGGCAGAGCAATTCTCAGCAGGGATACGGAAAGACCCGTAACGGCATTGAAATTGCTTATAAAGAAGTCTGCGTATTTGAAATACCCGAGAGCACCTACGCTGAAAATTACGGATATTGCAAGAAAAATCTTTGAGGCAGTTTTTTCTCTGAATTTTTCAATCAGCAGACCGAGAATATATCCGATTGTGATTGACACCGCCATCAGAATGACATATTTAGGCTCACCCCAGGCATAGAAAAACAGGCTGGAGAGAAGAATTACTGCATTCCTGAGCTTTTTCGGCGCAATGAAATAAAGCAGAAGCACCGCAGGAAGAAAGTAGTATAAGAAAGGAATGCTTGAAAAAAGCAAAGAAACACCTCCGATAACAATAATTTTGAGGAGCTAAATTATTGTAGTGGCAAATTGAAAATTGAAAATTGAAAGTTGAAAATGTATAGAGCGAAGCAGAATCAAGTGCGAAGCACTTCCGAAACTTTCCATTTTCCATTCTCAACTTTCCATTTGAGCGAAGCGATAAATTATTGTTTATTGTTCCCTAAAGAAAAAATCATAATCCACCCTAAGATGAATTATGATTTTTATTAATTCAAATTATGCAATTAAGCTTCGAATGATGCGGGAGCCATTACGAAGAAAACAAGGTTTCCTTCTGCAGCTGCTGCCATTTCGTCAGCCTGTGTGCAGATGTTCCATCTGAGGTTTGCATTGTCTTCAAGACCCTTAACGAATGCGTCTGCATCTGTGCCTTCAGAAAGTGTGAAAACGTAGCTGATGAAAGGAATTGTGCCCATCATGGGAGCAACCATGATGCACTTGTCAAAACCGAGAACTTCGTAGTTGTCAAAACCTGAAAGATAGTTTTCTTCAAGTTCCATTTCCATTGCTGCGGGGCCGATAGCTGCAACTGCTGTGCTCTGAGCGAGTTTTTCTGCAACTGCAAGAGCGTCTGTTTCTGTAGCTGCAAGAGCCTTGAATTCAGCAACGAGTGTCTGAGCAACTGATTCACCGCTTACAGCAGCTTCTGATGTTTCTTCAACTGTTTCCTGAACGTCTGCTTCTGTTGTGATTTCTTCTGTAACGGGAGCCTTTGAGCATGCTGCAAGAGCAAGAACCATTACGAGAGCCATGAGGATTGCGAGTACTTTTTTCATTTTTCTGTCTCCTTTAGAGTTTTTTTTATTTTAATGGTTTACATTAACAAGATTATTTGAGCTTCCATGCAAGATCTTTAAGGAAAAGTTCTTCTTCAAGCTTTTCGGGTGTGGAATCCTTTGTGATGTGAACAAATTCGATATCCATCATTCTTGCCCAGTCACGCATCTGCTCAGCAGAAACGTCATAACTAAGAACTGTGTGATGTGCACCGCCTGCTGTTATCCAGCATTCAACACCTGTTGCAAGGTCGGGCATAGCTTTCCACATAACTCTTGCCACGGGAAGATTGGGCATGGGCATGATGGGTTTCACACATTCGATGTCCTGACAGATAAGACGGAGTCTGCCGCCCATGTCGATAAGGCTTACAACGATAGCCTGACCTGCTTTGCCTTCAAAAACAAGTCTTGCAGGGTCTTTTTCGTTCATGCCGATACCGAGATGATGTGTCTCGATTCTGGGTTTACCCTCTGCAAGAGAAGGACATACTTCGAGCATATGAGCACCGAGAGAATATTCCTGACCTTCTGCAAGGTGATATGTGTAGTCTTCCATGAATGCGGAAGCACCGTTGCCGTTTTCACCCATAGCCTTGAGAATTGCTGTCATTGCGGCAACTTTCCAGTCGCCCTCACCGCCGTAGCCGTAACCCTGAGCCATAAGATGCTGGCTTGCAAGACCGGGAAGCTGTTCCATTCCGTAAAGATCCTGGAATGTGTTTGAGAAAGCCATTGCACCTTCCGCATCGAGCATTTTCTTCATTGCAATTTCTTCTCTTGCCTGATAACGGATTGCATCTGTGTTATCTGTTGCAATATCGTATTTGTCTGTGTATACAGCCATAAGTGCGTCGATTTCAGCTTCTGTTACTTCGTTCATAACCTTAACAAGATCGCCCACAGCCCATGTATTGACCTGCCAGCCGAGCTTTGTCTGAACTTCAACCTTATCGCCCTCTGTAACGGCAACTTCACGCATGTTGTCACCGAAACGCATGACTTTCATGTTCTTTGAAACTGCAACACCGACACATGCTTTCATCCAGTCGCCGAGTCTCTTATGCACTTTTTCACTCTGCCAGTAACCTGCAACAACCTTACGGGGCATACGCAGTCTTGCGGCAATGAAACCGTGTTCACGGTCACCGTGAGCAGCCTGATTAAGGTTCATGAAATCCATGTCAATTTCTTCATTGGGGATTTCTTTGTTATACTGTGTAGCAAGGTGGCAGTAAGGCTTCTGGAGTGAAGCGAGACCGTTTATCCACATCTTGCTGGGTGAGAATGTGTGGCACCATGTGATGATACCTGCACAAGTGTCATCATAATTTGCTTCTTTAACGATATCTGTTATCTCTTTGTTTGTTTTTGCAGTAACTTTGTAAACAAGAGGGAATGGAAGATACTTGCTCATCTCATGAGCCATTTCCTTTGCTCTTTCTTCAACGGTTTCGAGAACTTCGGGACCGTAAAGAAACTGCGAACCTACAACAAACCAGAAATTATAATTTGTATTCATATGTATTCCTCCGTATCAAGAATCACAATCAAATCAAGTATACAATATTTGCAGATATTTTTCAATAGCAAAAATAAACAATAATTTATCAAATAAATTAAATGGCATCTTGTAGGGGCGTTGTCCTCAACGCCCGGCACGACAGTGCATTTTCCACAGGAAAATTTAACGGCAAAGCCGTTCTGCTTCGCAGCGGGCGTTGGGGACAACGCCCCTACTGGCTTGATTGTAATTCCTGCAATTATACCAATAAATTCTTGTTTTTTCTTGATTTAATTTCTGTTTTATGATAATATCCAATTATCATAAACAAAGCAGGTGTTAAAATGAAAATACCATCATATCACAAAAGTCTTGATGTTCTGCATTTCGGTACACTGAAACCCAGAGCATATTTTATTCCTTACGAATGCCTTGACGATGCACTCTCAGGCAATCGTGAAAACAGCGCATATTTCACTTCACTCTGCGGTGAGTGGAATTATAAATTCTATGAAAGCTTTGAAGACATTGACTGCGAATTCTGGTCAGAAAGTTTTGATTATTCATCACTTCCCGAAGTACCCGTTCCCGGCAATGTTCAGTTGTATAAAAATGTAGAACACGACAAACCCCTTTACTCAAACCTCTACTATCCGTTCCCAACAGACCCACCCCATGTTCCCGACGAAAACCCCTGTTCAGTTTTCATCAAGGAGTTTTTTGTCAACGACGAAATGGCAGAGAGAGACAATATTCTCACTTTCGAGGGTGTTGCATCATGTTTCTATCTGTGGATAAACGGTCAGTTTGTGGGTTACAGTCAGATAAGCCACGCAACAAGCGAATTCGACATCACAAAGTTCGTCCACAAGGGCGTGAATAAGATTGCCGTTCTTGTTGTGAAATGGTGTGACGGTTCATATCTTGAAGATCAGGATTTCTTCCGTCTTTCAGGTATTTTCAGAGAAGTTTACATTCTTTCAAGAAGCAAAGTCCGTCTTGAAGATGTATATATAAAACAGAGTTTCAACGATGATTTTTCCGTTGCAACTCTTGATGTTGACTGTGTTCTGAACACAAAAGCAGACATCAGTTACGGTCTTATTTCACCCGCAGGTTATGTTATCAATAACGGTGATTCATCAAAAGCTCACTTTGAAATAAAAATCGATGAGCCTATGATGTGGAATGACGAAAAACCCCATCTCTACACTCTTTTCCTGACAGTTGAAGATGAAATCATTCCGTTCCCCATTGCACTTTGCAAAAAGGAAATCAGGGACAAGAAGCTCCTTATCAACGGCAAGGCTGCAAAGCTTCGCGGTATCAACCGTCATGATTCAACAGAAAACGGTTATGTTGTGACTGTTGACGATATGAAGAAAGATCTTCTTATGATGAAGAGAGCAAATGTCAACTGCATCAGAACATCACATTATCCCAATGATCCCCGTTTTGTTGAACTTGCTCAGGCACTCGGTTTCTATCTTGTGAATGAAGCAGACATCGAAACTCACGGTATGGGCTGGAATACAGACGAAGACTGGGACTGGTTCCGCTGGTCAATGCTTTCAACCGTTGACGAATGGGAAGCAGCATATGTTGACAGAGCAGAACATCTCTTTGAACGTGACAAGAATCAGGGCTGCGTTGTTATGTGGTCACTGGGTAACGAAAGCGGTTGCGGCAAGAATCACCGTGCAATGAGAAATTACATCAAATCACGTGACAACACAGCAATCGTTCACTACGAAAATGCACATCTTGAATTCAAGGCTGTTCCCGAAGGTGAAAATTTCGCAGAGATTTCTGATGTGGAAAGCCGTATGTATTCAGGCTATAACTACACAGAGGGTTATCTTAACAATCCCGATTATGACAAGCCTTTCTACTGGTGCGAATACGTCTGTTCAATGTCAACAGGTGACGTTCACGAATACTGGAAACTTGTTGATAAATATGAAAACCACACCGGCGGATGTATCTGGGAATGGAGTGACCATGCAGTCAGAATCGACGACGAAAACGGCAACGCACGTTATTATTACGGCGGTGACTTCGGTGAATATCCCCACAACGGCATCTGCTGTATCGACGGTCTTGTTTTCCCCGACAGAACACCCCGTCCCGGTTACTACGATATGAAAAAGGTTTATGAACCTTTCAGAACTGAATACAAAGACGGCAATCTTACAATTAAAAATGTCCGTTATTTCACACCTTTGTCAGACCTTTATGCAGACTGGAAAGTTGAAAGCAACGGTGTAACAATTGTTTCGGGAAGAATCGAATCACTTGATATTGCTCCGCAGGATAAGAAAGAATTCCGTCTTACAGGCATTGATGAATTCAACTACACAGGCGATACATTCCTGACTGTTTCAGTAAAACAGAAGAATGACACTCTCTGGGCAGATGCAGGCTATGAAGTCGGTTTCGGTCAGTTTGAAATCGAAAGCGCAAAGGCTCAGGTGCAGAAAGAAACAAAACTTCTTGTCTGTGAAGAAGGCGACAGATTTGTAAGAATCACAAACGGTGCAAATGAATATACATTTGATAAGTCATACGGCAGAATTGCTTCAATTGAAGTTGACGGTGAGGAAATCCTTGAAGCTCCTTCATCATTCAAGCTCTGGAGAGCACCCAGCTATAACGTAGGCTCATCACCTGCATGGTATGCAAACAATCTTCACCATGTAAAGCAGAAGACATACTCCGCAGAAGTTGAAAAAACAGAAAACGCAATTGTCATCAAGACAAAAATTGCTCTTGGCGGACCTGCAAATCCTCCTGTTATCAAGGCTGATGTTGATTATGTTTTCAGCAACGACGGCACATTCACAGCCGAGATTGACGGTATAATCAAAAAAGAAGCTCCCGTGCTTCCGAGAATCGGAATGGAGCTTCGTCTGAAAGAAGAGTTTGAAAATCTCAGCTATTTCGGTCTTGGTGAAACCGAAACTTATGTTGACAGACACAAGGCTGCAAGATTCGGTGAATATTCACTCACAGTCACAGAGAATTACGTGCCTTACATCAGACCGCAGGAGAATTCATCGCATTTCATGACAAGACGTGTCACACTGAGTAATGAAAAGGGCACATCTGTTACTGCAACTGGTTACGGAATCCCCGATTTCAGCTTCTGTGCATCACATTTCTCAGCTGAACAGCTCACAGAGAAAAAGCATCATTTCGAGCTTGAAAAAGAGCCTTACACAATCCTGAATCTTGACGGCAGATTCACAGCACACAGCGAAAATCCCGAATTCAATAACGACGAAAATAACCGTCTTATTGACGAAAAAGAATTCAGATTCGGATTTAAATTTGACATCGGATAAACATGAAAAATCAAAGAAGTGCAGAAGCCTTTTTCTGCACTTTTTTATACTTGAAAAATTCATCAAACACATATTGACATTAAAAGTTCGGTGTGATATAAAATAAACATAAATTAAAAGGAGGAATGCTCGTATGAAAAAGTTTTTAAGTATTTTTGTAGTGGTAATGATGATCTGCCTTACTGCTTGCGGCAGCAATGTAACAGAGCCTGCAACAGACGCAGACAACAACAATGTTGTTACAGAACAGCAGTCAGCTACTGACAAAAACGAAAACGACACAGCTGCGGCAACAACTGAAACAAGTACAAAAAAAGATGACACTGTAAACGAAGATGAAAAAGTAACTGTTCTGCCTCTGGCTGATGCAAGTGCAGATTTTTCATTCCTTTCAGGTGCAGGCGGTTGGAGCACCGAAATGACACTTAACAAGGACGGCTCATTCACAGGAACATACCATGATTCAGAAATGGGTTCTGTAGGTGAAGGTTATCCCAACGGCAGCATGTACATCTGTGAATTCTCAGGTAAATTCGGCAACTTCGAAAAGATCAATGATTATTCATACAAAATGACTCTTACAGAAATCAAGACAGAAAAAGCAGCAGGCGAAGAATGGATTGAAGACGAAATCCTTTACATCGCAAGCAATCCCAACGGTCTGACAGATGCTGAAGGTGAGAATAATGCTACTGAATTTATTCTTTATCTTCCCGAAACTCCTGTTAATGAGTTGACTGAAGATTTCCTTTCATGGTGGCCTTACAGATTTGATGCAAAGACAACTCTTTCATGCTTCGGTATCCGGAATGTTGCTACTGACAATGGTTTCTTCACAGCAGAATAAAATTCAAGAAAAAGACCTGACCGGATAGTCGGGTCTTTTTTAGTGCTACATAAAACAGTAATATATCACTCCGAAAACGGAAGCAGCACCGCAGCCGTAAACGATTACAGGTCCTGCGATGGTGAACATTTTTGCACCCGTACCGTATATTTTTCCGTCTGTGGTGTATTCAAGACCCGATGAAACAACAGCATTCGCAAAGCCTGTTATGGGCACAAGTGTACCTGCACCTGCGTATTTTGCAATCTTGTCAAAAACACCTATTCCCGTAAGGATTGCTGCGATTACAATCAGCGAAACGGGAATGAGAATTTTTACGATATCTTCTTTTATCCCGATTTTTGTGTAAAGCATTCCGAATGCTTCACCCAGTGTGCAGATTGCACCGCCGATAAGAAATGCAAAAAGCATATTTTTAAATTTCGGTGACGACGGTGAAGCTTTTTTTGTCATCAGGTCATATTCTCTGTCTTTTGAAGGCATAATAAACCACTCCTTTTTAATAAATTTACCCGTTTTGCATATTGATATGTATCGGTAACAAAAAATTCGCATATTATTTGAACAGGGGAGTGGATTTTATGAAATGTTCAGTAAACAGTCTTTGCAATAAGGATGTTATAACGGTCAATGACGGAATGAAAATCGGTACCGTGAGTGATGCTGAGTTTGATACGGAAACAGGATGCATCACAGCACTGATTATCAGCGGAAAACAGGGATTTTTCGGCATAGTCGGCAAAACCGAAGATATCAGGATAAACTGGTGTGACATCGAAGTGATAGGCGATGATACGATTCTTATAAAAAAATGCTGAGTCATTTTCAGGCTCAGCATTTTGTGTTTATTATTATTTTTTTCTGTACTTTATAACGATTGCAACGAGACCGCCGATGAATACGACTGCCGCAATGACTGCCGCAACAATGATTTTTGTGATACCTTCTTTATTTCCTGATTCTGCACCGTCAAAGCTGAAGCTGTCGCTTGTTGCTTTTTGGATACTGCCTTCATTGAGAGGGATTTTGAGTGTTGCTCTGTCAAGATTTACTTCTGCGGAATCGGGGTCCATTGCACAGCTGTCTGCTGTTGAAATAAAGACTGTTTCTGTGGCAGAAGTGTCTTTTACCTTGAAAGTAAGAGTTGCAACGGTTGCACTTCCGTCAGCTTCGCAGTCACTTTCTTTGACATGGTAAAGGTCAACAAACTGAATTGCAACTATTTCAGATTCGGGATTATCACCGACTTCAACAAAAGTATCTTTTATGTCTGTTACATCATATTCTGTAAGCTCAACTGCCGAGCTGTTATATCTGAGTCTGAAATCAGCACTTTCAGTACCTGCGAAATCAAGCACTCTGTAATAAACGGTAACTGTCTGATTTTCCGAATCATAGTCTGCCGCAAGCATGAGTTCCGGAGTTTTCCATGCAAATGCTGTGAGCGAAAACAGTGATACTGCGAGTATTACTGCTGTCAGGATTGAAGCGATAATTTTTTTCATTTTTATTTGTCCTTTCATATGAAATAAAACTGTGTATCCCATGCGGGGATATAGGGATTGTGTCTGATAAAAACTTTGTAATCATCACGTATAGACATAATCTGCAAGGGAATTGCAAAGATATCCTCCGACCTGTGATAACATGAAACAAGCATTTTCGGTCTGCATCGTTTTATGGTCTCAGCCGCACCGTCTATGGCTTCTTTTTCAAGACCTTCCACATCAAATTTGATGTATGTCACATCTTTTTCTCCGAGAATACTGTCAACCGTCACGCATTTTACGGTGTTGCCGTTTTTGTCTGCGTTACCGTTTCTGCCACCGTGTTTTGAAAAAGTGACTTCACCGCAGTTGTCTGAAATGCAGATATTCAGACATTCAATATTTTCAAGATGCTCTGTGTTGTTTTTAAGCTTTGTGAAATTTTTTATATCAGGCTCAGCCGCATAGATTTTTCTGTACGACTTCACATTACTGAGAAATTCTGCAATCGTGTCACCGTTGAATGCACCAAGGTCCATATAAATTTCATCATCACCGAGTTTCAGAATGTTTTCATATGCTTCATCTCTTGATGTTTCGCATTCAAGCAGATAATTTATGTCACCGGTCAGCTTGAAATTTATTATATTGTCAAAAACTGCCTTTGATTTTTCTTCACAGAGCATATTTCTGACCTGCACGATCAGAGCCTTGTGTTTTTCATAAAAATCACGGCTGAAGATGTTGTCACCGTAAACGGGCACATCAACGGAATAAGTTTCTCTTTCCCTGCTGACTTTTATAAAATTCCCAATAACTTCTTCACGCTGAGAGCCGAAAGAAATCAGCGTCAGAAAATCACCGAATTGCTCTTTAGCCTGAGTGTAGCTGATAACAGGGAAGCCTCTGAATGTGCGGCTTCTGACAAATCCGTCCGATGCAAAAATCCCTGAAACGGGAATGCCAAGTCTTTGCAGCTCATCAAGAATTCTGTCAGCTCCGTTACCCGTGCCGTAAATGAGTACGGGTTTTTCTGTTTCTTTTGCTCTTTCCCAGACTGTTTTCATTCGAGTATGTTTGATGTGATGAACTCAATGCCCAATGAAGCAAGATTTTCACCTGCTGCGGGGTCATCACATGTCCAGCAGTTTACTTTTATTCCTGCATCGTGAAGCTCTTTCATGTTGTCTGCATTGAGAGAAGTGTATTTTATGTCAAGGTCAAGATTATGCTCTTTAAGAGTATCAAGAAGCCATGGCTCATAGTTGTCAATAAGGAACTGTGCTTCCTGTTCGGGATATTTCTTTCTGAGGAAAACGAGATTTTCAAGGCAGAATGAAATAAAAACAACATTCGGGAGATAGCCGAGATCTTTTATGATGTCAACGATTTCATAGACTTCATCTTCTGTGAAAGCATTTTTAAGTTCAAGCACAGCCACTTTTTCATATTTTTTGCAGATGGAAATATACTCCTGCAATGTGGGGATTCTGATGTCTGACCTGCCCTTTTTGCCGTCAATATCTGTGAGCAGAAGATTTCTCAGACAGTCAAAAGTTGTCTTTTCAACTTCCATGTCGTCAATGGCAACTCTGCCTGTTGTGTCGTCATGGAAAACAACATATTTTCCGTCAAGAGTCTTGTGCACGTCTGTTTCAATGCCGTAATAGCTTCTGTTGCCTGCCGCAACAAAAGCTGCATTTGTGTTTTCTTTTTCGATACCGCTCAGACCTCTGTGGGCGATGATTTTTGTTTCTTTTTTGTCAAATTTAACAGTGTTCATAAAAACACCTCCGATGACAGAAGTATAACATTTACAGTCCGAAACTTCAATATTAAATTAATAAATATATTGCAAAATAAATGAAGATGTGATATCATTTATAGTGATTGAATATCGAAAGGACGTTTTTTATGGAAATCGCAGAGCAGTTATATAAAGATTTTACCGATGAACAGAAAGCGAAGCTTCATGAAATACAGGAAATCGAGCTTAAATTGTTAAGAGAAGTGGACAGAATCTGCAAAAAGCACGGTCTGCACTATTCTCTCAGCGGCGGTACTCTTCTGGGTGCAATCCGTCATAAGGATTTCATTCCCTGGGATGACGACATTGACCTTGACCTCAAGAGAGATGATTTCAATAAGCTTATCTCAATTCTTCCCGATGAGCTCGGTGATGAATTTGAATTTATAAATTACAATGAGTACGGTGAATATCACTGTGACTTCATTCCCAGAATTTTTTACAGAAACAGCAAGGCTGTCAATTCTTTCAGCACAGACGGCGGTAAAAACAATTTCGCAAATGACGAAAGAATGAACAGAATCTTCATAGAGCTTTATTGTCTGCATGACACAGATACAAAATGCGTCAAGAGTCAGATTTTTAAGGTCAAGATGATTTACGGACTTGCTATGGGACACAGACTTATTCCCACAGACAGCTCAAATTATTCATTCATCCAGAAAATGCAGGTTAAAGTGCTTTCAACTGCAGGTAAACTCATGCCCATGGCAAAAATCTACAAGATGTATGAAGACTGCGTAAACAGTGTGAAGACAGGTGACGGTGACCTTTATTTCAAACCCAGTGTACCCCTGCCTGTTCAGCACAGAAATGTATTCCCCAAGAATTTCTTTGAATCTTACACAGAAGTACCCATCAGAAACGATATGGCTATGGCACCTGCAGAATATATAAAGGTGCTTGAATATCTTTACACAAACTGGCAGGATCTTCCCAAAGAAAAGGACAGACATCCCGGTCACTTTGAACTTCTCAGGACAGAGATTTTTTAAAACACAAGGAGTAAATTTATGAATATTATCATTATTATGTCAGGCGGTGTGGGCAACAGATTCGGTGCAAATATCCCGAAACAGTATTGCCTTCTCAACGGCAGACCTGTTATTGATTATGTTATAGATGCCGCAAAAGGCTCGAAAGTTGCAGATAAAGTTGTTGTTGTCTGCGATCCTTCATGTGTTGATTATTCCGAATATCTCAAAAATTCAGGCTTTGACTTTGCCGTAAACGGTAAAGAACGTCTTGATTCTCTCAAGAGTGCTTTTGACCACATTCAGGCAAATTATCCCGAGTGTGAAAGAATCATTATTCTTGATGCTGTTGCACCTTTTGTCACATCAGAGCTTATTGACGATTATCTCACAAAGCTTGATGATAACGACGCAGTTATCACCTGCCAGAAGATAACAGGAGCTCTCGGCAACTATAATTACGATCCTCTTGACCGTGAAGAGTATTACATGACACAGTCTCCCGAAGCATTCCGTTTCAGGACTCTCATTCCTCACTTCACAACAACATTCCCCAGTCAGGAACTTGCATGGCAGATGCCCAGAGAAACAAAGAAGTATCTCAACTTTGAATTTAAGAATAATCTCAAGCTCACATATGACTTTGACCTTAAATATGCTTCATATATGCTTGAAGAATTCAAAAAATAATTTCACGGAAGTGTTTTATGGCAACCGATAAGAAGAAAATTTTCAATATAGCGTCAGACCTGGTGTTCAGCATCGCAGGTCTTATGCTTATGAACGGTATGATCCAGTTGCTTATCAATCCGATGCTCAATGAGTGGATGGGTGAGGCAGCATTCGGTAATTACCAGTCGATATTTGCAGTCGTATCTATTATGGGTACGACTTTCGGTGTTGCCGCAAACTATTCGAGAATGGTACGTTCAAGAGATAAAAAGGACACAAACGGTGACTATAACATCTTCCTTGTTGTCATCGCAGTGCTGTGTGTTGCTGTCGCAGCAGGAACGCTGATTGTCTATAAATCATTCAACGCAGTGCATTTTGTTCTTCTTTCCGTGCTGACGGTTGCAACCGTTCTCAGGTATTACGGTGATGTAAATTACCGTATGAAGCTCAATTATAAAGGCTTTTTCGTTTATTATGCGATTATAACAGCAGGCTATTGCCTCGGTCTGTTACTCTTTAAATTTGTTTCACCCGTATGGATGCTGACAATTCTTGCAGGTGAAGTTGCAGCGGTTGTTTTTGTTCTGTTCAACGGAGACATTTTCAAAGGCAAAAAGATGCTGACACGTTCAGAACATTTCGGCGGAACAATGAAATCCGTGGGTGTTCTTTCAACCACAAATCTTCTTTCTGCCGTTGCACAGCAGTCCGATAAGATAATTCTCGGTCTTGCAATGGGCGGTGAAGCAGTAACAACATTCTATGTTGCAACACTTCTGGGCAAAGTCATTTCTCTTCTGACAACCCCCCTCAACGGTGTGCTTATCGGATATCTCACAAAATATGAGGGTAAATTCACAAAGAAAATGGTGGTTGTCTTCACTGCAGTGCTTCTCGGACTGGGAATCGTTGCAGTTGCAGGATGTTATATCGCATCGGAAATTTTTGTAAAACTCTTTTACCCCGATGTTTTTGCTGATGCAGAAAAGTATTTTCTTCTTGCAAGTGCAGGTCAGGTATTCTATTTTATTTCAAATTGTCTTATGACTGTTATTCTCCGTGTTGCAAGTGAAAAATATCAGATGTACATAAATATTGTGTATATCATTATATATGCGGCAACGGTTATTCCGCTTACAATGTCTTTCGGCATCTGGGGTATGACAATTGCCCTGCTTATCACAAACGGTGCAAAGTTTGCGATAACAAGCATGGTGGGAATGGTTAAAACCGGTAAACAATAATTTAGCTGTGCTGAATTATTGTAATTGAAAATTGAAAGTTGAAAATTGAAAATGTATAGAGCGAAGCGGAAGTAAGTGCGTAGCACTTCCGAAACTTTCCATTTTCCATTCTCAATTTTCCATTAAGCATAGCGATAAATCATAATTCTGCAGTCATTTCCGTGGCTGCATTTTTAATAAGAAAAGGAGGTCGGCAGTGTGGAAAATTTCATAGTTGATATCTATGGCGATATATATAAACTCGGCAGCGGATATAAAAAAGCTTTTTGTGCTGTCGGCAGATTTTTCGCAAAATGTTTTAAGGCGGTATGGCAGTTTATATGCCGTATCTGTATTGCTGTATTCAGTTTTTTCAGAAATACGGTAAAAAGATATTTCAATGCAGTAATGTATGAATTCAGAAAATTCAGGGCAGAAGTAAAAAGGGCAGTGCCTGTGCTTAAGACTGATTTTAAAGAAAAACCCGTAAAAGCATTCATTCATTTTCTGAAATATGTATTCCATGCTTTTTCTGTTCATAAAAGATTCAACAGGGCAGTCATCAGCACTGTTATTCCGGTGATAGCAGTTTCGGTTCTGTTTTCGTTTTCGGTTGCTCTCAGAAGTATGACATTCGGTCTGGAGGTTTTTGTCAACGGCGACAGCGTAGGAATTGTAAAGGATGAGAGTGCATATAAAGAAGCAGAAAAACAGGCAAAACAGCGTTTTGTTTCCATGGGAAGCGAAATGAATGCGTCACTTCCTGAATATTCTGTAACGCTCACAACTGTAAACCGTCTTGATGACACTGAAACCGTGTGCAACAACATAATTGCGGCTGTGAGTGAAAAAACTGTCAATGCCTGCGGAATTTATGTAAACGGTGAATTCGTGGGTGCAGTCGGAAGTGAAGATACATTCATGCGTATCCGTGACAGAGTGTTTGAAGAGTTTGCTGAAAGTTACGGTTTTGTGGCAGATGATTGCAGAATTGATTTTGCAGATGAAGTCACAACCGTTTCCGGTGTATATCCCGATAACGATAAAATCATGACCGCAGACGGATTGTATAAATTCCTGTCAGGCAATAAGGTCGACGGTATTGAGCATACTGTCGGTGAAGATGAAAATATATCAGATATCCTCACAAAGTATTCAATCACCGAGCAGGAACTTCTTGAAAATAACCGTGACCTTGATGTTGACCGTATTCCCGAAGGCTCTGTTCTTCTTATAAAAAAAGCAGAAAAAAATATGAGCATAAAGGTCACAAGAACCTATATGCAGATTGAAAATATACCTTTTGAAACCATATCGCAGTATGACAATAATCTTTATGTCGGCAAAACAATGACAGTTGTTGCAGGTGTCAACGGACAGGATATTGTTTCTTATACAGATACTTATATAGACGGTATAAAAACAGAAACATCAAAGGAAATTCTGCGTTACAACGCAAACAAGCCTGTCAATCAGCTTATAAAAATCGGCACAATGGGTATTCCCGTTGATAATAACGGTGTTGCAGTTTCTCCCAGACTTACAAGAGATCAGGGCGGTACATTTGTATGGCCTGCACCCGATAACTGCTTCTGGCTTTCTCAGGGATATAATCCCTATAACTCACATTACGGACTTGACATCGTTTCTTCCGATGACGGCTCATGCCGAGGCAGAAGAATTGTTGCTGTTGCAGACGGTGTTGTTGTTATGGCAACATATCATTGGAGCTGGGGTTATTATATAAGAGTTGACCACGGCAACGGCGTTGTCACAGGTTATGCTCATGCTCTTGAAGGCTCATTCAGGGTAAATGTGGGCGATTTTGTAAGAGCAGGTCAGCACCTTTCATCAATCGGTACAACAGGACGCTCAACAGGTTATCATCTGCATTTTGAAGTCTGGCTTGACGGTGTGCGTGTCAATCCGCTTCCGTATGTTTACAGCCAGTATACAGGTGTAGCTATCAAATATTATTAAAGGTGATTTTATGACAGAAGTTGCAGCCGCACTTATATGGGACGGCGATAAATTCATGATATGTCAGAGACCTGCACACAAATCCAATGCACTTCTGTGGGAGTTTGTGGGCGGTAAACTTGAAAAAGGCGAAACAAAAGAAGAAGCTCTTGTGCGTGAATGCATGGAAGAGCTTGGTGTTACTGTTTCGGTCGGAAGTGAGTTTTTCGATATCGTACACACATATCCCGATATAACTGTCCATCTCACTCTTTTCCATGCAACCATTTCTGAGGGTACACCGGAACTCATTGAACACAATGATATCAGATGGATAACTCCTGAAGAAATACCGCAATACTCTTTCTGCAAGGCTGATGATGAAATTCTGAAAAGAATTATGCAAAAGGAGAATTGATATGAAAATTTCCACTGAAATAGGTTCTGCTGCAAAACTGATAGGTGAGGAGAGAGCCGTACAGTATGTCGCAGAAGCAGGTTTTGATGCATGGGATCTGTCGATGTTTGCAATGTGTAAATATGACAAAGGCAGACAAATGCTGTCTGAAAACAGTCATCCTTTTGCATCGGATAATTATTTATCATTTGTTCGTAAGCTGAAACAGATAGGTCTTGACAACGGAATTGTGTGCAATCAGTCTCATGCGCCCTTTCCCACATCATGTCCCGAAATCCGTTCATATTTCAAACGTGCCATTGAATGTACTGCTGAAGCAGGCGGTCAGATATGCATAATTCATCCCGATAATAATAAATCGGCACAGGAAAATGCCGAAATGTATAATGAACTGTTACCTTTTGCAAAGGAGCACGGTGTGAAAATCGCAACTGAAAATATGTGGAACTGGAATGACGAGAAAGATGAAAGCTCTTTTGCAGCATGTTCAACTTCCGAAAGCTTCATTGAGCATATAGATATTGTGAATGACGATTTTCTTGTAGCCTGTCTTGATCTCGGTCATGCAGAAATGCGTGGCTCAGGCTCAGGTGCTGTAAATATGATTCATGCACTCGGAAACCGTCTTCAGGCTCTGCATATTCATGACAACGACAAATGGCATGACTCACATCAGCTTCCTTTCTCAATGTCAATTGATTTTGAGGCAGTTGTAAAAGCATTGAGAGATATCAATTATCAGGGTTATTTCACTCTTGAAGCAGACAGATATCTTCAGATGTTCAGCGAAGAAAACATTTCCGCAGGATTAATAAATATGGCTGTCTGTGCAAGAAAACTTGCAGACATGTTTGAAAATAAATAAAATCAGATAAAATAAAAAGAGAGGTGGCAATCACCTCTCTTAATTTTATATTGTTCTTACATGATTTTTCTTTGCAAAAGTTTCATCTGACTGAAGCAGATATATAAAACCTGAAATAACCGAAAGAACTATGGGGATAAGTATAAACGGCGGGTCAAACAAAACATTGAGCACAACGAATATGGCGGAAAACAGGATTTTGAGAATACCGCGGAAGATATTTCTCAGATAAAACTGATTTGCACCGATGATTCCCAGAAGCATAGCCAGCGCTGCAGCCATATATCTGCTCTTTACAGGGTGATTGCTTCGCATACCCTTGAACCTGAGCTTTGTGCCGTAAGCAGTTTCGACAGCAGTTTTGTTTGCCATGTTTACACCTCTTTTAAATTATTTTGCAGAGTAGTTGGGAGCTTCCTTTGTGATATAAACATCGTGAGGATGGCTTTCAACAAGGCTTGCGCTTGTGATTCTGATGAACTTTGCAGTGTTCTGAAGTGTTTCGATGTCGGGAGCACCGCAGTAACCCATACCTGACTTGACACCGCCGAGAAGCTGGTAAACTGTGTCCTGAAGAAGTCCCTTGTAAGGAACACGGCCTTCAACACCTTCGGGAACGAGCTTCTTGTTGTTCTGCTGGAAGTATCTGTCACGGCTGCCGCAGTTCATAGCTGCAATTGAACCCATGCCGCGGTATGTCTTGAACTGTCTGCCCTGGTAGATTTCTGTTTCACCGGGAGCTTCTTCACAACCTGCAACAAGAGAACCGAGCATAACAACGTTTGCACCTGCTGCAAGAGCCTTGACGATTTCACCTGAGTACTTGATGCCGCCGTCAGCAATAACGGGAATACCGTGCTTTGCTGCTTCGCATGCTGCATCATAAACAGCAGTAACCTGAGGAACACCGATACCTGCAACAACACGTGTTGTACAGATTGATCCGGGGCCGATACCGACTTTGACTGCGTCTGCACCTGCAGCGATAAGAGCTTTTGTTGCTTCAGCAGTTGCAACGTTACCTGCAATAAGTGAAATGTCGGGGAATGCTGTCTTTACTTTTTCAACAGCCTTCATGATACCCTGTGAATGACCGTGAGCTGAGTCGAGAACGAGAACGTCAACGTTAGCTTCAACAAGAGCAGCAGCTCTTTCGAGTACGTCAGCAGTTACGCCGATAGCAGCAGCACAGAGAAGTCTGCCCATTTCGTCACGTGCAGAATTGGGGTACTGAACAGCTTTTTCAATATCCTTGATTGTGATAAGACCTTTGAGATAACCCTTGTCATCAACAAGAGGAAGCTTTTCAATCTTATGCTTCATAAGAATTGTCTTAGCTTCTGCAAGAGTTGTGCCTATATGAGATGTTACAAGATTTTCTCTTGTCATAACTTCACTGATGGGTACACCGAAGTCAGTCATGAAACGAAGGTCACGGTTTGTGATGATGCCGACAAGTTTACCTTCATTGTCACAAACGGGCACACCTGAAATACGGTAGTTGTGCATGAGCTCGTTTGCTTCGTAAACATAGTTATCGGGATGAAGGAAGAACGGATTCTTGATAACGCCGTTTTCACTTCTCTTAACCTTATCTATTTCTTCTTTCTGCTTTTCAATAGACATATTCTTATGAATAACACCGATACCGCCTTCGCGGGCAATGGCAATAGCCATTCTTGACTCGGTTACAGTATCCATAGCAGCAGTCATAATGGGTGTGTTGAGTGTGATTTTTGATGTAAGCTTTGTGTGCAGGTCAATATCTGCGGGCAGTACGTTACTTTCTGCGGGGATAAGAAGCACATCGTCGAAGGTAAGACCTTCTTTTGCGAATTTTGCTGATGTGTCAGCAAGAACTCTGTTGTCGAACATAGTTTCTCAGAACTCCTCTCACATATATTTTTTATATACTATATATATTAAAAGCCATTATACAACAATAATTTTCATTGTTCAACATCTTTTTATAAAAAAATTAAAAATTTATTAAAAAATTTTTAAAAGGGTCTTGACATCTTGAATAATGTCGTGTAAAATAATAAGCTGTACTATAATGGATAGGTATACGGTTGACGAAAAAGCCTTTATATAATTATAGCACAAAATCCAGAAAAATCAACTGAAATTTTGAGTAATTTTTTTGGTTTATTTATGTATTTAGGATCTCCTGAAATCGGGACAAATAAAAGAACGGAGTGATGATTCATGGTCAACGTGAAACCCGTAAAGCAGGGAAGCAGAGAAAGAATGAGCTTCTCCAAAATCAATGAGGTTATGGAAATGCCCAACCTTATTGAGGTGCAGAAGGATTCTTATCAGTGGTTCCTTGACAAGGGCCTGAGGGAAGTATTCAGAGATATTGATGAAATCACAGATTATTCGGGTAATCTGTCACTTGTGTTTGTCAATTACAGAATGGACGACAAACCCAAGTACACTGTCAAAGAATGCAAAGAGCGTGATGCAACATACGCTGCTCCTCTCAGAGTAACGGCAAGACTTATCAACAAGGAAACCGGCGAAGTCAAAGAGAATGAAGTTTACATGGGTGACTTCCCTCAGATGACAGAAAGCGGAACATTCGTTATCAACGGTGCAGAACGAGTTATTATTTCACAGCTTGTTCGTTCACCCGGTGTATATTACGATATGTCCAGAGACAAGACCGGTAAAAAGCTTTTTGCAACAACTGTTATTCCCAACAGAGGTGCATGGCTTGAATATGAAACAGATCAGAACGACGTTTTCTATGTAAGAATTGATAAGACAAGGAAGATCTGCATCACAACATTCATCAGAGCGTTGGGTTGCTTCCTTGAAGATAATATCATTAATACAAACAGTCAGCTCGACGAGTTCTTCGGTTATGATGACAGAATCAAAGCAACATTTGAGAAAGACAATACCAAGAACACAGAAGAGGCTCTTCTCGAAGTTTACAAAAAGCTTCGTCCCGGCGAGCCACCCACAATCGACACTGCAAAGTCTTATCTTGCAAGTCTGTTCTTTGATGAACACCGTTATGACATTTCAAGAGTAGGCAGATACAAATATAATAAGAAGCTCGGCATGGCTGACAGACTTAAATTCCAGGTTCTTGCCGAAGCAATCGTTGATCCTTCAACAGGTGAAATCCTTGCTGATGCAGGCGAAAAGATTTCAAAAGCAAAGGCATTTGAAATTGAGCAGGCAGGTGTTGACACAGCATATGTCAAGACAGACAGCGAAAAAGTTGTAAAGATCATTTCAACAGGCATGGTTGATATCCTTCCTTATCTTCCCGAAGGTATCACAACAGAAATGCTTGAAGAAATCGGTATAAATGAAAAGGTAAGCTTCAAGGCTCTCAGAGCTGTTCTTGATTCATGCGGTGACGACAAGGCTTCAGTTATGGAAGCTCTTGAAAAGAACTGCGACCTTCTTATTCCCAAACATATCGTTATTGAAGATATCCTTGCATCAGTCAACTATCTTAACTGTCTCGGCAACGATATCGGTACACTTGACGATATTGACCATCTCGGAAACAGAAGAATCCGTTCTGTAGGCGAACTTCTTCAGAATCAGGTAAGAATCGGTTTCACAAGAATGGAAAGAGTTGTAAAGGAAAGAATGTCACTCCAGACACAGGAAAGTGACAAGCTCACTCCTCAGGCTCTTATCAATATCCGTCCTGTTGTTGCAGCAATCAAGGAGTTCTTTGGTTCATCACCCCTTTCACAGTTCATGGATCAGAACAACCCCCTTGCTGAACTTACACATAAGAGAAGACTCTCAGCTCTCGGCCCCGGCGGTCTTTCACGTGACCGTGCAGGTTTCGAAGTTCGAGACGTTCACTATTCACACTACGGCCGTATGTGTCCCATTGAGACTCCCGAAGGTCCCAACATCGGTCTTATTTCATCACTTGCTACATTCGCAAGAATCAACAAATACGGCTTCATTGAGGCTCCTTTCCGCCGTGTTGATAAAGCAACAGGCAGAGTTCTTGAAGAAGTTGACTATATGACAGCTGACGTGGAAGATGAATTCATGGTAGCTCAGGCAAACGAACCTCTTGATGCTGAAGGCCACTTCATCAACGACAGAGTAACAGTTCGTTTCCGTGACGAATTCCGTGAAATTCCCGCTGCAGAAGCAGACTACATGGACGTTTCTCCCAAGATGGTTGTTTCTGTTGCAACAGCTATGATTCCTTTCCTTGAAAACGACGACGCAAACCGTGCATTGATGGGATCAAACATGCAGAAGCAGGCAGTGCCCCTTCTCAAGACAGATTCTCCCATTGTCGGTACAGGTATGGAATACAAGGCTGCGGTTGACTCAGGTGTTGCAGTTATCGCAAAGCGTGCAGGTACTGTTACAAAGGTCAGTGCAGACGTAATTGAAATCACAGCTGACGACAAGACAATTGACGTTTATGAACTCATCAAGTTCATGCGTTCAAACCAGGGTACATGTATCAACCAGAAGCCCATTGTCAAAGTCGGTCAGAGAGTTGAGAAGAAAGACGTTATTGCAGACGGTCCTTCAACATGTGACGGTGAAATTTCACTCGGTAAGAATGCCCTCATCGGCTTCATGACATGGGAAGGTTACAACTACGAAGACGCTGTTCTCCTTAACGAAAAACTCGTTCGCGAAGATGTTTATACATCTATCCATATTGAAGAATATGAAATCGAAGCACGTGATACAAAACTCGGTGCTGAAGAAATCACAAGAGATATTCCCAATGTAGGTGAAGATGCTCTTAAAGACCTTGATGAAAACGGTATTATCCGTGTAGGTGCAGAGGTTCATTCAGGCGATATCCTTGTAGGTAAGGTTACACCCAAGGGTGAAACAGAGCTCACAAGTGAAGAAAGACTTCTCCGTGCAATCTTCGGTGAAAAGGCAAGAGAAGTAAGAGATACATCTCTTAAAGTTCCTCACGGTGAATACGGTATCGTTGTCAATGTTGAAGTTTTCACAAGAGAAAACTGCGACGAAATGAGTCCCGGCGTAAACAAGGTTGTCCGTTGCTACATCGCACAGAAGAGAAAGATTTCTGTCGGTGACAAGATGGCCGGCCGTCACGGTAACAAGGGTGTTGTTTCAAGAATTCTTCCCCAGGAAGATATGCCCTTCCTTCCCGACGGTACTCCTCTTGATATCGTTCTTAACCCCCTCGGTGTTCCTTCCCGAATGAACATCGGTCAGGTTCTTGAAGTTACTCTCGGTTATGCTTGTAAGAAGCTTGACTGGAAGATCATGACTCCCGTATTTGACGGTGCTCATGAAGAAGATATTGTTGAATGTCTCAAAGAGGCAGGCATGGCTGAAGACGGTAAGACAGAACTTTACGACGGCCGTACAGGTCAGAAGTTCGACAACAGAGTCACAGTCGGTATCATGTACTACCTTAAGCTCCATCACCTTGTTGATGATAAGATCCATGCACGTTCAACAGGTCCGTACTCAATGGTTACACAGCAGCCCCTCGGTGGTAAGGCACAGTTCGGCGGACAGCGTTTCGGTGAAATGGAAGTCTGGGCACTTGAAGCTTACGGTGCAGCATATACTCTTCAGGAAATTCTTACAATCAAGTCTGACGACGTTGTAGGTCGTGTAAAGACATACGAAGCAATTGTTAAAGGCCAGAATGTTCCCAAGCCCGGTATTCCCGAGTCATTCAAGGTTCTTATCAAAGAACTTCAGTCATTGTGTCTTGATGTCAAGGTGCTTGATGAACATGATGAAGAAATTGATCTTAAACAGGACTTTGACGATGACGGTTCAGAATACATTCCTGCAGATACCGGTGAAATCGTAAATGATGTGGAGGGTGCAGAAGGCTTTGGCATTGAAGATGTACCTGAAGATGAGTTCGGTTCATTTGACAGTGATGATGAGGATTTCGGTGCAGCAGCACTTGATTCGGAAGATGACGATTTTGATATGTCTGATGATTTCGGATCATACCTCAGCGGAAACACAGACGGTGACGAATATTAAAGATCTGCATTTTTCATATACTATAAAGGAAGAAGGAATCTGTTGTGCTTAATGAAAGCAACTATAATGAATTGAACTTCGAATCCATTCAGATAGGGCTTGCTTCTCCCGATACCATCAGAGAGTGGTCATACGGTGAGGTTAAAAAGCCTGAAACAATAAATTACAGAACACTCAAACCCGAAGCAGGCGGTCTTTACTGTGAACGCATCTTCGGACCCCAGAAGGACTGGGAATGTCACTGCGGACGATACAAGAGAATCCGTTATAAGGGTAAAGTCTGTGAACGCTGCGGTGTTAAAATCACAAAATCAAAAGTCAGAAGAGAGAGAATGGGACATATCGAACTTGCATGTCCCGTATCTCACATCTGGTATTTCAAAGGTATCCCCTCAAGAATGGGACTTATCCTTGACATTTCTCCCCGTGACCTTGAAAATGTACTTTACTTTGCAAAGTATGTTGTTCTTGAAGTTATGGAAGAAGGTCTTCCCGTTACTGTAGGTCAGGTTATCGGTGATAAAGAATATGACGATATCGTCGAAAAATACGGTGCAGATTCATTCCGTGCTGCAATGGGTGCTGAAGCAATCAAAGAACTTCTTGCATCTATTGACGTTGAAAAGCTCAGTGATGAACTCAAGGCAGAACTTGAAGATGCATCAGGACAGAAAAAGGCAAAAGTTCTCAAGAGACTTGAAGTTGCTGAATCATTCAGAGCTTCAGGTAACCGTCCCGAATGGATGATTCTTGATGTGCTTCCGGTTATTCCCCCCGATATCAGACCCATGGTTCAGCTTGACGGCGGACGTTTTGCAACATCCGACCTTAACGACCTTTACAGACGTGTTATCAACAGAAATAACCGTCTTGCAAAGCTTCTTGATCTCGGTGCTCCCGAAATCATCGTAAGAAACGAAAAGAGAATGCTTCAGGAAGCTGTTGACGCTCTTATCGATAACGGCAGACGTGGCAGACCTGTTACAGGTGCAAACAACCGTCCTCTCAAGTCTCTTTCAGACATGCTTAAAGGTAAGCAGGGTCGTTTCCGTCAGAACCTTCTCGGTAAGCGAGTTGACTACTCAGGCCGTTCAGTTATCGTTGTCGGTCCCGAACTCAAGATCTATCAGTGCGGTCTTCCCAAGGAAATGGCACTTGAACTCTTCAAGCCCTTCGTAATGAAGAGACTTGTTGAACAGGATATAGCTAAAAACATAAAGAGCGCAAGAAAGATGGTTGACAGAGCAGGTGCAGAAGTATGGGATGCTCTTGAAATTGCTATCAAGGATCACCCTGTTATGCTTAACCGTGCTCCTACACTTCACAGACTCGGTATTCAGGCTTTTGAACCCGTTCTTGTTGAAGGCAGAGCTATCAAGCTTCATCCTCTTGCATGTACAGCTTTCAACGCCGACTTCGACGGTGACCAGATGGCTGTTCACGTACCTCTTTCAGCAGAAGCTCAGGCAGAAGCAAGATTCCTCATGCTTGCTGCAAACAACCTTCTCAAACCCTCAGACGGTAAACCCGTTGCTGTTCCTTCACAGGACATGGTTCTCGGTTCATACTATCTTACACTTGCAATTCCCGGTGCTCCCGGCGAAGGCAAAGTGTTCCGTGATGTAAACGAAGCAATCATGGCTTATGACGAAGGCGATCTTGATCTTCATGCAATGTGTAAGATCAAAATGACCAAAGAACTTGACGGTGTTGAAGTTTCAAGACTTGTTGAAACAACACTCGGCCGTGTTATCTTCAATGAACCCATTCCTCAGGATCTCGGTATCGTTGACAGAAGTAACCCCGAAAACATGTTTGCTCTCGAGGTTGACTTCCTTGTCAAGAAGAAAGAGCTCGGAAAGATCATTGATAAGGCTATCAAGGTCAAGGGTATCCACGAAGCTTCAGAGATCCTTGATAACATCAAGTCTCAGGGCTACAAATATTCAACAAAGAGTGGTATTACAGTATCAGTATTCGATGCTATAATCCCTGAAAATAAGAAAAAGTATCTTGCAGAAGCTCAGGAACAGGTTGATAAAATCAATGCTCTTCACAGAAGAGGTCTTGCTTCTGACAAGGATCGTTCAAAGCTTACAATCAGTGCATGGGAAAAATGTACAGCAAAGGTTCAGAGCGAAATCACAGTCGGCCTTGACCAGAGCAACCCCATCTTCATGATGGTTGACTCAGGTGCTCGAGGCAGTACCAACCAGCTCGGTCAGCTTGCAGGTATGCGTGGTCTTATCGCTAACACAGCAGGTAAAACTATCGAAATCCCCATCAGAGCTAACTACCGTGAAGGTCTTAACGTTCTCGAATACTTCATTTCATCACGTGGTGCTCGTAAAGGTCTTGCCGATACAGCTCTTCGTACTGCTGACTCAGGTTACCTTACAAGACGTCTTGTTGACGTTTCACAGGATGTCATCATCCGTGAATATGATTGTGGCTGCCACGAAGGTCTTACTGTTTCTGCTATCAGAAACGAAGACAACGGTATCATCGAGCCTCTTGAAGAGAGACTTGAGGGCAGATACCTTCTCAAGCCTTTCTATCATCCCGAAACAGGCGACCTGCTTGTTGACGATGATCATATGATGACAGATGACGATGCAAAACTTATTGCATCAACAGGTGTTGAAAGTGTTGATATCAGATCACTTCTTACATGCCGTTCAAAGGAAGGCGTATGTATCAAGTGTTACGGTAAGAACCTTGCAACAGGTAACACTGTTCAGGTCGGTGAAGCAGTCGGTATCATTGCTGCTCAGTCAATCGGTGAACCCGGTACTCAGCTTACAATGAGAACCTTCCATACCGGTGGTGTTACATCATCAGCAGATATCACACAGGGTCTTCCCAGAGTTGAAGAACTCTTTGAAGCAAGAAAGCCCAAGATTCTTGCAATGCTTTCAGAAATCGAAGGTACAGTATCTTTCGAAGAAATCAAAAAGAATCAGAGCACAATCACAAACGTTGTTGTTACAAACAAAGAAGACCAGAGAAAATATCTTATTCCTTATGATTCAAGAATCTGCGTAATCGAAGGTCAGGAAATCGCAAAGGGTCAGCCTATCACAGACGGTTCAATCAATCCCCACGATGTTCTCGATGTTCTCGGTGTAAATGCTGTTCATAACTACCTCATCAGAGAAGTTCAGCTCGTATACCGTTCACAGGGTGTTGAAATCAACGATAAGCATATCGAAGTTATCGTTCGTCAGATGATGCGTAAGATGAGAATTGTTGATCCCGGTGATACAGCTCTTCTTCCCGGCGCATCAGTTGAAAAGGGCGATTTCATTGCAGCAAACGAAGAAATCGCAGCAAGAGTTGCAGCAGGTGAAGAACTTGTTGAAGCAACAGGTGAATCAGTACTTCTCGGTATCACAAAGGCTTCTCTTGCAACAGATTCATTCCTTTCAGCAGCATCATTCCAGGAAACAACAAGAGTTCTTACTGATGCAGCTATCAAGGGTAAGAAAGATCCTCTCCACGGTCTTAAGGAAAATGTTATTATCGGTAAACTTCTTCCCTCAGGTACAGGTATGAAGTGCTACAACGATGTTGATATCGATGTGGAAGACGACGATAATACAGGTTCAGTTTACGCATTATAATAAAAGATTATCTTCGGCTCTGTTCAGAATAACGGGCAGAGCCGGAATTTTCTTTTAGGTATTTTAAACGAATATTTTATAAAAAATTTGTAAAAAGTGTTGACAGAAAGCGCAATTTGATGTAGAATATTAAATTGCGGGCATTATTAATGCCATATGTCGACATTTTTGTTTTATGTCACAAAAATCGCTGTTTTCAGGGGTTTGTAATTGTACAAAATTCCCTTTGAATAGAAAACTGAATAAGATAGGAGGAAAAAACTTGCCAACCTTTAATCAGCTCGTTCGTAACGGAAGAAAGGCAGTAGAGAAGAAGTCAAAGTCACCCGCTCTCGGTAAGGGTCTCAACTCAAACCGTAACATCATGACTGACCACAACTCTCCTCAGAAGAGAGGCGTTTGTACTGTTGTTAAGACAGATACACCCAAAAAGCCCAACTCAGCTCTGAGAAAACTTGCCAGAGTTCGTCTGACAAACGGAATCGAAGTTTCAGCTTACATTCCCGGCGTTGGTCACAATCTTCAGGAACACAGCGTAGTTCTTATTCGTGGCGGCCGTGTTAAGGACCTTCCCGGTGTGCGTTATCACATCATCAGAGGCGTTCTCGATACACAGGGCGTTAACGGCAGAATGCAGTCTCGTTCCAAGTACGGAGCAAAAGTTCCGAAAGCAGCTAAGAAGTAATCTTTAACTCAACTTAGCAAAAACCTTGAAGCAGACAAATCTTCTTGCAGGCGAAAGAAAAACTTTCACCAATAAGAGTTTATATATATTATAACCTCATTATTGGCGCCACGGGAATTTTGTCACTCGAGTACCTATGATATCATTAATATGAAGGAGGGAAGCGAAGTGCCAAGAAGAGGCAATGTAGCAAAACGTGATGTTTTGCCCGATCCGCTTTACAACTCAAAACTCGTAACACGTCTTATCAACAGTGTTATGTACGACGGTAAAAAAGGTGTTGCTCAGAAGATCGTTTACGACGCTTTTGACATCATCAGAGAAAAAACAGGTGAAGAACCCCTTGATGTATTTGCAGCAGCAATGGAAAATGTAATGCCCTTGCTCGAAGTTAAAGCTCGCCGTGTAGGTGGCTCAACTTACCAGGTACCCATGGACGTTCGTCCCGAAAGAAGACAGACATTAGGTCTCAGATGGATCACACTTTACGCACGTAACCGTTCAGAAAGAACAATGAAAGAACGTCTTGCTGGCGAAATCATGGATGCAAAGAACGAACAGGGTTCAGCATTCAAGAAGCGTGAAGATACACACAAGATGGCAGAAGCTAACAAGGCTTTCTCACATTTCCGTTGGTAATTCCATCGCATTCCATACACATTTTTGGAGGTTAATATGCCAAGGCAGGTTTCACTTGAATTAACAAGAAACATCGGTATCATGGCTCACATCGATGCCGGTAAGACAACCACAACTGAGCGTATTCTGTATTACACAGGTGTTAACCGTAAAGTCGGTGAAACACATGATGGTTCTGCAACAATGGACTGGATGGCACAGGAGCAGGAAAGAGGTATCACAATTACTTCTGCTGCTACTACATGCTTCTGGACAAAGAAGGATGATCCCGCTCAGAACAAATACAGAATCAACATCATCGACACTCCCGGTCACGTTGACTTCACAGTTGAAGTTCAGCGTTCACTCCGTGTTCTCGACGGTTCAGTTACAGTTCTCTGTGCTAAGGGCGGCGTTGAGCCTCAGTCTGAAACAGTTTGGCGTCAGGCTGACGAATATAAAGTTCCCAGAATGGTATATGTCAATAAAATGGACATTATGGGTGCAAACTTCTATAATGTTCTTGATATGATGAAGGACAGACTTAAGTGTAATGCTGTTCCCATCCAGCTCCCCATCGGTGCTGAATCAGATTTCAAAGGCATCATTGACCTTGTTGAAATGACTGCTGATGTATATTATGATGATATGGGTCTTGATATGCGTGTTGAGGAAATCCCCGCAGACATGCAGGAAATCGCTCAGAAGTACCATGACGAACTCGTTGAAGCTGTTGCTTCAATGGACGAAGAACTCATGGAAAAATTCTTCGAAGAAGGCGAACTTTCAAAGGAAGAAATCAAGACTTGCATCAGAAAAGCAACAATCGCTAACGAAATGGTTCCCGTTGTTTGCGGTACTTCATACCGTAACAAGGGCGTTCAGAAGCTTCTTGATGCTGTTATTGACTATATGCCCGCTCCCACAGACATTGAGGACGTTAAGGGTGTAAATCCCGATACAGAAGAGGAAGAGACTCGTCCCTCATCAGACGATGCTCCCTTCTCAGCTCTCGCATTCAAAATCGCAACAGACCCCTTCGTAGGTAAGCTCTGCTACTTCAGAGTATACTCAGGTATGGCTGTTGCTGGTACAACTGCATTCAACTCAACAAAGGGTAAGAACGAAAGACTCGGTCGTATCCTTCAGATGCATGCAAACAACAGACAGGAAATTGATACTTGTTACGCAGGTGATATCGCTGCTGTAGTTGGTGTTAAGAACACAACAACAGGTGATACACTCTGTGACGAAAATCATCCTATCATCCTTGAATCAATGAACTTCCCCGAACCCGTTATCCGTGTTGCTATCGAGCCCAAAACTCGTGCAGGTCAGGAAAAGATGGGTATCTCACTTGCAAAGCTTGCTGAGGAAGATCCCACATTCAAGTTCTATACAGATCAGGAAACTGGTCAGACAATCATCGCAGGTATGGGTGAACTTCACCTTGAAATCATCGTAGACAGACTTCTCCGTGAATTCAAAGTTGAAGCTAACGTTGGTAATCCCCAGGTTGCTTACCGTGAAACAATCACTAAGGAAGCTTCTGTTGATACCAAGTACTCCAAGCAGTCCGGTGGTCACGGTCAGTACGGTCATTGTAAGATGCGTATCGAACCCAATCCCGGTAAAGGCTTCGAATTCGTCAGCGAAGTTGTCGGTGGTGCTATTCCCAAGGAATACATTCCCGCAATCGAAGCTGGTGTCAGAGGCGCTATGCAGACCGGTGTTCTCGCAGGTTACAACGTTGTTGACGTTAAGTGCGTAGTATTCGACGGTTCATACCACGAAGTTGACTCATCAGAAATGGCCTTCAAGATGGTTGGTTCAATGGCTTTCAAAGAAGCTATGCAGAAGGCAGCTCCCGTTCTTATGGAGCCCATCATGAACATTTCAGTTATCACTCCCGACGATTATATCGGTGATGTTCTCGGTGATATCACATCTCGTCGTGGTATGATGAAGAAGATGGAACAGAGAAACGGCGGCGTTCAGCAGATCGACGCAACTGTACCTCTTGCATCAATGTTCGGTTATGCAACTGACCTTCGTTCAAAGACTCAGGGCCGTGGTCAGTACGTAATGGAACCCGGCACATACGATCAGGTTCCCAAGTCAATTGCTGATGCTGTTATCGGCAGCAGAAAAGGCTAATTAAATTTTCAAAACTACTTGAAATTATTTTCATTTATTGCTACAATAGTAGAGTAAATTTTATTCCCAATTACTAAGGAGGAAATTAAAATGGCAAAAGCTAAGTTCGAAAGAACCAAACCCCATGTTAACATTGGTACTATCGGTCACGTTGACCATGGTAAGACAACTCTTACAGCTGCTATCACAAAGACTCTCGCTTCAAAGGGTCAGGCTGACTTCGTTGATTACGCAAACATCGATAAGGCTCCCGAAGAAAGAGAACGTGGTATCACAATCAACACAGCTCACGTTGAATACGAGACAGAAACACGTCACTATGCTCACGTTGACTGCCCCGGCCACGCTGACTATATCAAGAACATGATCACAGGTGCTGCACAGATGGACGGTGCTATCCTTGTTATCGCTTCAACAGACGGCCCCATGGCTCAGACAAAGGAACATCTCCTTCTTGCTCGTCAGGTTGGCGTTCCCTACATCATCGTTTTCATGAACAAGGTTGACCAGGTTGACGACGAAGAACTTCTTGAACTCGTTGAAATGGAAATCCGTGAAACACTTGATGAGTACGAATTCCCCGGCGATGATACTCCCATCATCAAGGGTTCAGCTCTCAAGGCTCTTGAAGCATCATCAGCTGATGATCCTGCTTGTGCTCCCATCTGGGAACTCATGGCTGCTGTTGACAGCTACATCCCCACACCCGACAGAAAGGCTGACCAGCCCTTCCTTATGCCTGTTGAAGACGTTTTCACAATCACAGGTCGTGGTACTGTTGCAACTGGTAGAGTTGAACGTGGTCAGCTTCGTGTTGGTGACGAACTTGAAATCGTTGGTCTTACAGAAGAAAGCACCAAAACTGATTGTACAGGTGTTGAAATGTTCCACAAGCTCCTCGACTATGCAGAAGCTGGTGACAACATCGGTGCTCTTCTTCGTGGTGTTGACAGAAAAGGTATTGAACGTGGTCAGGTTCTTTGCAA
>JAGBSO010000008.1 GCA_017631795.1 Clostridia bacterium
CTTAAAAAGAACACAACTGTTTGCCGGTGTGGGCGATGATGAAATAGCATCTATGCTTTCTTGCCTCGGTGCAAGGCTTTATACCTATAAAAAAGGTGAATATGTACTTCGTCAGGGTGAGCATCTAAATGACATTATCGTTTTGGTAGATGGAAACCTGCATATTCAAAAGGATGATTATTGGGGAAACCGCAGTATTCTCGGTCAGATTGCCGTTGGTGAAATGTTTGGTGAAGCATACGTTGCTCCCGAAAGTGGCGCACTATTGAATGATGTGGTAGCTGTAGATGAAAGTTCCGTTATTTTCTTTGATGTAAAGCAGATCATTACAACCTGTTCTTCTGCCTGCCGTTTTCACTCTATGGTAGTGCAGAATATGTTTTTTGCTATTTCTGAGAAAAACAGAAAACTCGTGCAAAAGCTTGGGCATATGTCCAAGCGTTCCACACGAGAAAAACTGATATCCTATTTATCCGAAGAAGCCAAACGACACAGCAGTTCAAGCTTTACGATTCCTTTTAATCGTCAGCAGCTTGCGGATTTTTTGTCGGTTGACCGAAGTGCAATGTCCAATGAACTTTGCAGAATGCGAAATGAGGGACTATTGGAGTTTAATAAAAATTCATTTAGATTACTATGACATGTTAAATGTACAAATATGGATACAACAACCGCCTTTTTAATTAGCAGAACTTCATCAAAAATCCTATTAGCAGGAAATTAGCAAAACGCTATTTTTCGTGCTAATTTTCATTAGCAAACCGTTCACCTTGAAGGTGGATGTCATTTTATCGTAAATTCAGTTGATGTCATTAGCAAAAAAATCTTGCTAATGGATTTTTGAACTTTTTACGAAAAACCCTAAAATGACAAAAAGCCGAAAATCCTTGTAAAATAAAGGCTTTTTCGACTTTTGTTTTTATTTATTTTCTTTTGCAGTTTTCAGTGTAGAAATGAGTATTCTTTTAATTTCAAGGCAGTCATCCAGCAAAGAATTACCTTCCTTATCGGTTTTTTAAAGAATAAAGAAAAAATAACAAAGAATAAAGAATAATACAGAAGCGGCACCGAAAACGGAAACATTTTTATTTCTTATTTATTCTTTATTCTTTCTTCTTTTAGGCGAGCTTGTCTCGCCGCATCTGGCACCCCCTGCGGGAATCGAACCCACATCTAATCCTTAGGAGGGATTTATTCTATCCATTGAACTAAGGAGGCATATACTCATTGAATTGTAACAGATTTGGATTATGCTGTCAACACAAAATTGCACATAATACTATGTATATAATATATTAAAATATGTACAAAATAAACTCAAAAAAAGGTTGACATTCACCCTTGTTATGTTATATAATGTCTATTCGCAGGGGCAAATTATGCCCTGACATCCAATTAATCCGAAGGTCGGTGCAGTTACGGCACCTGGAAACGAATGGGGGTAAAATAGTTATGAAGAGAACATATCAGCCCAAGAAGAGACACACACAGAAGGTTCACGGTTTCCGTGCAAGAATGTCAACAAGAAACGGCCGCAAGGTTCTTGCTCGCCGCAGAGCTAAGGGCAGAAAATCACTTGCTGTTTAATCAGACAAGCCAGGGTGGAACAATATGCTGCCTGTTGAAACATTAAAAACTAACAGTGACTTCCGCCGTGCCTATGCACGCGGGAAGTCATACACAAATCCTGCGTTGGTGATGTATGTAAGAAAGAACCGCGCGGGTTCTTGTCGTATAGGCATAACTGCGAGCAAAAAGATCGGAAATGCGGTTCAGAGAAACAGAGCAAGACGTGTTATAAGAGAAGCATTCAGACAGGTCAATCTGCCGTTAAAGGGCAATTATGACGTGGTTTTTGTTGCAAGAACAAAAACAGTGCACAAAAAAAGCACAGACATTTATAATATAATGCTTCCGATGCTCATTGAAGCCGGAGTTGTAAAAAATGAAGAACTTCACGCTTAAAGCAATCCGTTTTTATCAGAGAAAGATCTCACCTCTGTTCCCGCCGATGTGCAGATATTATCCCACATGCTCAGCCTATATGATCACAGCAATTGAAAAACACGGTTTGATCAGGGGCAGCCTACTCGGAATCAGAAGGCTTATGCGTTGCAACATACTGTTTCCGGGCGGATATGACCCTGTTCCTGATTTAAAAGACAGATTCAGAAAAAAGTAGACTATAAACGGTTTTCCGTATATATAAAGGATTTGACACTATGAGTGGACTTTATGATGCTTTATCCGTACCTTTCGGGTACGTTCTGCATTTATTTTACATTTTATTTGATAATTACCTTGTATCACTTTTCGTGCTGACACTTGTTGTCAAGCTCATCATGCTGCCTTCATCAATGAGTCAGCAGAAGAATTCTGCAAAGCAGACAAGACTTCAGCCGAAAATCAACAGAATCAGACAGAAATATTCAAACGGCGGACAGCCCACAAGAGAAATGAATATGAAGATTCAGGAAGAAACTCAGGCTCTCTATCAGAGAGAAGGTTTCAGCCCCATGTCAGGCGGTTGTGCTCCTCTTCTTATTCAGTTCCCCATCATGATCGGTCTTTACGGCGTTGTTTACACACCCCTTTCAAAGGTTCTCAGAATCAGCACAGACCTTGTGAATCAGGCTGCTGCTGCACTTAACATCACAAGCGCAGCAAATGCAAACAGCGGTATGAACAGAATCGAAATCGAGCTTCTCAGCAAACTTTCAGCAGACAACATGCCCGCAAGTCTTGCTCCTTACACAGAAGATATTCTTAAGCTCAAGGATCAGTTCATGCTTTTCGGCAAACTTGACCTTACACAGATTCCTCAGTGGAAAGAGCCTTCAGTTCTCTGGCTCATTCCCGCACTTGTTCTCATTCTCGGTCTTGTGACAAGTTTCATCATGTATTCAAAACAGAAACAGACAAACCCCGAAATGGCAAAGAATCCCACAATGGGTTGCATGACATTCATGTCTCCCCTTATGTCTGTATGGTTCACATTCATGTTCCCCGCAGGTGTTGGTGTTTACTGGATCATGTCAAGCTTCTTCCAGCTTGTTCAGACAATTCTTCTCAACTACACTCACAGCCCCCGCAAAGTTATTGCACGTAATATGATTGACGAAACAGTTGAACGTCGTTCAAGAGAAGCAAACATTAAAAAGTTAAAAGAGTTTGAGGATAAGAATTCCTGAGACTTACAAATATAAGAAGGTGAAAAAATGATTAAAGAAGCATTCGGTATCGCATCCACAAGAGATGAAGCTATCCAGAAAGCAAAAGCTGCTTTGAACGCTCCGTTAGATGCTGACGTAAAGTTTGAAATTATTCAGGATGCACAGAAAAAGGTTCTCGGTCTTTTCGGCGGTAAAGATGCAAAAGTAAGAGCCTACTACGAAGCTCCCGATGCTGAAGTAAAAGAAACAAAGAAAACAGCTCCCGCAGCAGCTCCCAAGGCTGCAAAAGCTCCCGAAAAAGCTGCTTCAGCTCCTGCAAAAAAAGCAGAAAAAACAGTAATCAGCTCAGACGATGATGCTGCAATCAGAAACTATCTCACAACAATCATCAAGGGTATGGGTATTGAGGACATAACACTCACTTCTCACGAAGAAGATGAAGAAACAGTTTATGAACTCAGCACAGCAGAAAGCCACGGCGCTCTTATCGGCCGTCATGGTGAAACACTTGATTCTATCCAGTATCTTGTCCGTCTTTTCGCAAACAAGAACACTCAGGGTAAGAAAAAGATTTCTCTCAATGTTGGCGATTACAGAGAAAAGAGAGCAGAAAGCCTTAAAGAATTTGCTGCACGTTCAGCAAGTCAGGTTCTCAAGTACGGCAGAAACGTCAAGCTTGACCCCATGAATCCTTATGAGAGAAGAATTATTCATACAGCTATCCAGGCAATTGAAGGTGTAACATCTCATTCAGTCGGTTACGACGATGAAAGAAGAGTTGTTATCACTCTTGAAGAAGGTGTTCAGCCCACACACGGTGACAGAAGAAGAAACAACTACAATCACCACAACCGTGGAGGCAAAGGCGGTTACAACCGTGGCGGAAACAGAGGCGGCAGAAAAGAAAGCTACAAGCCCAATGTTCCCGCAGACAGAGCTCCCAAGAGCGATCTTGCAGGTTCACGTTACGGCAAGATTGAAGTAAAGAAAGCTTCTGAAGAATAATAATCAGATAAAAAAATTTCAGCACTGTGATTAATCTCACAGTGCTGCTTTTTTATGCATGATTAAATTTATGCGAACGGATTGAATGAGAATATCATGATAAAGAATTCTTTAACCTTTTCAAAGAATTCCATAAAAAGCTGAATAAATTTCTCAAATCCTGAAAGCTCACGGTAACCGGCAAGAGTTACATTGTTATCTGCAGGTGCATCGTCAGTTGTAAATTGAACAACCAAAGGACGAAGAACTGTTGAAGCGATAAGATCAATACCCTCAATTCTCTTGATTGAAGATCCTGCAAAATTTACAACATCTTCGGAAATCTCAATTCCTGTAAGAGTGAAGACAAAGTTGAGAACAGTTGTGTAATCCTCAGCAGAAACATCCTCAAGACAGTAACAAAGAACAGTTGCAATTGCTGAAATAAGCAGCTGCACCTCTGTGCTGTTTACAGGATAATTTTCATCACCTACACAATGTGCCTGATAAAGTGTTATTGCAAGATCAATAAGATCTGTATAGTTGCTCTTCGGAAGTGTTTTTCCGTACACAGCAGCCACATCGCTCAGACTCTGTCCGCCGTCTGCAGCATTATAAAACGGCATCTGAACAACCTTTGCAAGCTTATCACCGAGAGATGTGATAATTCTGTGCATATCAGGGTCTGTCTGTGCATCAATTCCGATAAGCTTTATCAGAGATGAAGCATTAAGAAAGCTTCCGAATGTACCACGCAGACCTGTCCATATCACCTTTTTTGAATATTCTCTGAAATCAGAACTAAGAAGTGACATTGCTTCATCCGAAAGACCGTCAGGGATAAGCGAAAGATCCACCTTATCAACAGTCTTTGCTTCAAACTTCACATTCTCACCGAATGTAACTTCTCTGTATGTACAGGGATAAGCATTCAGAGTATTTGTTACAACATCATAAATCACACTTCCGTCAGCAGCGGTATATGATGCAATGTCCTGATCATGTGTATGACCGGTGAAGATGAATTTTACGCCTTTTGTTGCAAGAAGTTCACGGAACTCAACAGAATGAACAATACCGCCTTTATGAATCTTTTCACCGAAAATATAATGCTCAATCAGGTTGTGATGCATCATAGCAATAACCTTTTTGCCGTCTGCATTTGCCTTGTCAAGCTGATTGCTCACCCATACGATATCTGCCTGTGTAATTTCGCCTGTTCCGTTTCCGGGAATAATACTGTCGATTGCAAGAAGTCTGTAGTCCTTGCCGATGTCAGCAACATATGATGCAGAATCGTCAGCAACAGCAATTGCTTCATCGTAACCGAATTCGGAATAAAACTCTTTGAATTCTTTGACCGATGTTTTCATAAAATCGTGATTACCTGCTACGACATAAACAGACTTTCCCGTATTCTGTTCAAACGCACGGAACTTTTCAACCATTATGGCATGTTCTGCAGCTGTACCTTCGTTGGTAATGTCACCGGGAACAAGAATTGCCTCAGCATCAGATGCAGCAGCTTTGTCAAGAAATGCAGTTATGATTGCATTTGATTCCTGAATAAGCTGACCTGACGAAAAAACATGTGACCAATCGGAGTCTGCATTGTTTTTCAAATAAGGAGTATAAGCGAGTGATGAAAGATGCAGGTCGTTTGCAACAATAACTTTGAGTGTGTCAGCAGCAAAAGCAGTAATTGCAACTGAACCTGAAAGTAATGCAATACAAAGCAACACAGCTATGATTTTTTTCATAAACAGTTTCCTTTCTGTCTTTTTTATAAATATAGCACAATTTTCTTTACAAAGTCAATACTTTATATGACGTTTCCGACAAAAAAAAAGAACAGTATCAACGATACTGCTCTCACTTTTATATCAATTTATTACTGTAAAACTCATCCCTGAACCAGACATCTTCCGCCTCAAAGGTTTTTGAGTTAAGGTAATCAAGAATACCTGCGTCTGTGCTGAATTCAAATGTGAGCTTATAAGAATACAGTAGCTGTTTTTTGTAACCGCCGTATTTCTTGTTTATCTCATTTGTGCCGTATTTGCCGTCACCAAGAAGCGGACAGCCGATGTGTGCAAAATGAGCTCTTATCTGATGTGTTCTGCCCGTATGGAGAATAACTTCAACAAGGCTCAGATTTCCCCTTGTGTCAAGCACTCTGTATTCGGTAATCATCGTCTTACCACCGTCAAAAGGCTTGTTGTAAACACGCACCTTGTTCTTCTGCTCATCTTTTATCATATAAGCAGTCATCGTGTCTTCCCTTTTTTTCGGACATCCGACTGTAACACACAGATACCGTTTATCCATTTCACGGTTTTTGATTTTTTCATTGAGAATACGCAGTGATTCCGCATTCTTTGCAGCGATAACAATACCGCCTGTGTTACGGTCAATTCTGTTTGCCAATGACGGAGCAAAGGAATTTTCCGCCTTAGGGTCATACTCCCCTTTTTCATAAAGATATCTCTGCACCCGCGTTATGAGAGTATCCACATATTCGCCTTCATCGGGATGAGACAATACTCCCGCTTTTTTGTTGAGAAGAAGAATGTTTTCATCCTCATAAATAATATCAAGACTTTTCGGAGCTTTGAGAAAATCATATTTATCCTGCGCAGCTTCAAAAAACTCGTCATTGATATAAATTTCAACTTTATCGCCTTCTTTGAGCTTGAAAGAGATATCGCTTTTTTTGCCGTTTACCTTGATGCGTTTGAGTCTGATATATTTATACATCAGATTCTTCGGCAGCATAGGTGCAGCTTTCGCTATGAATTTGTCAAGACGCTTGTCAGCATCATTTTTTCCGATAGTAAAACTTTTCATAAAATCTGAGCTTTCTTACAGTTTTAGTTATAATTTATCGCAACAGCCAGAAGCATGAATGCAACGGCAATTGCACCTTCCAGCGCAAACAGTTTCCATGACCATCTGAGCCACTTCTTATATGACACACCGACCATGCCGATTGCAAGAATCATGATTCCGCTTGTAGGATAAAGAAGATTTGTAAAACCGTCTGCCATGCAGAATGTTATAACCATAGACTGTCTTGTGACACAAAGCAGGTCGCAGAGCATACTCATAAGAGGCACGATAAGGAATGCCTTTGCAGTGCCGCTGCCGATGAAAAATTCAAGCACAGAAATAAACAAAAACATCAGAAGAATTGCCGCATAGGGTGAAATTCCCGACATAAGATTGTTTATATAGAAAAGCAGAGTGTGCATGATTCTGCCCGCATCGAGAATATATGAAATTGCAAGAATAAAAACAATCAGCGGTAAAACAGGGAGAATTGTCATAACGCCTTCGCCGAAAGTTTTCCAGACTTTTTTCCATTCAAGTCCTGAAGCCTTTCCTGCAAGAAGACCGCCCACGGGGAAAAAGACTGCCATTGCGGCAAGAGAAGCAATACTGCCGATTGAACTCATTGTTTCGTTACCGATTTTGTTACCTGCGATACTCAGCACAAATGATGCAACAACACCAAGCAGCACAAAGCCAAGACAGATGACAAAAACCTTTGTTGCCTTTGCAACACTTGACTTTTCAAGCACGGGCATACATTTTTCCATTGAATATTTCTCACGGATAAGTTTGTCGCTTTCATATGCAGCAGACTTTTTCGGATTTTTTTCGATTTTTTTTGCATAAAAAATAAGGAAACCTGTAAGTGAAACATAAACCGCTATAAATATTAACAATCTCAGCCACAACCCTGAAAAAACATCAAGGTCTGCAAGTTTCTGTACTGTTATGACATTGAAAGGGTTGAAAGTTGCGGCAGTAAAACCGAAAGCAACAGAAACAAGACTCATGCCAAGCCCCGTAAATGAGTCCCAACCCATTGCAAGTGAAACTGCAACAGCAATCGGCACAAGTGTAAGGCTTTCTTCAAGAATACCTGCTGTTGAACTTAAAAACATTCCCGCAAATACCATGACTGCAATCAGCAGAAAACGCTTGTCCCTGAATTTTCTGACAATGGACGCCATTATGTACTTTAGCACATCTATTCTGTCGAGTATAAGGAATGTACCTCCCACAAGAATCAGAATCGCAATGATTCCAAGACCTGTCGTTGCGTTGTCGGTTGTAAACGCCAGCACGGGAGATGCAATGATTTTCCATATCGGCAGTTTGTAATCTGTTATTTCCTGATATGTACCCTCGATGATTGAACCTTCGGCGTCAATCTGATATTCTCCGCCGGGAACAATCTGTGTGAGAATTCCCACAAAAACAAGAACTGCGGTAAGCACACACAAAATGCTCACCACCGTTTTTTTATCTATTGTAAGTCCCTCAGACGTTTTCTGCTGTTTATTTTCGGCAGAAATTTCTTTTTCTGACATGTTATCACCAATTCCGTTAACAAATATTTTATATATTATAAACAATTATAATAACAATTACAACATATTTAAAAGAATTTTTTATTTAAGTGTTGTATTTTTCGTTTTTTGATGTTATAATGATGTAAATTATTATGTATTAATATGCAGAAATCTATTTGAAAGAACGGACAGGAGCGATTCGCAAATGGAAAACAATTCACAGGCAGAACTCAATTTGCAGACAGAAGAAGTTGTACAGCCGGAAGAATTTGAACTGACAGAAGAAGTTGTACAGACAGAAGAATTTGCACAGCCGAAACCCGGCGGACCTTTCTCTATCGGAGACGAAAGCTTTCTTATGAACGGAGAGCCTTTCACAATTGTTGCAGGTGCAATTCATTACTTCAGAATCCCGAAAGAATACTGGCGTGACAGACTTTTAAAGCTCAAGGCATGCGGTTTCAACACAGTTGAAACTTATGTTGCATGGAACTGTCATCAGCCGAATGAAGATGCTTTCAACTTCAATGAAAACAATAATATTGAAGAATTCCTCGATATTGCTGCAAGTATCGGTCTTTATGCTATTGTAAGACCCGGTCCTTACATCGGCGGCGAATGGGAATTCGGCGGATTCCCCTGGTGGATTCTCAGATATGACGATATCGAACTTCGTTGCATGAACGAAAGATATCTCAGCCTTGTTGACAAGTATTTCGACGAACTTATTCCCAGACTTGCAACTCATCAGATTTCAAAAGGCGGAAACATCCTCATGTTCCAGGTTGAGAATGAATACGGCAGCTGGGGTAATGACGAAAGATACATGCAGTACATCGCAGACGCTCTCACAAGCCGCGGTATCGATGTACCCGTTTACACAGCAGACGGTATCGAAGATCACATGCTTGTTAACGGCGGTGTTGACGGTGTCCTTAAAACAGTTAAATTCGGTGCAAATCCCGATGTGAATTTCGGTTACCTTCGTGAATACCAGGCAGAAGGACCTCTCATGTGTTCAGAATTCTGGAACGGATGGTTTGATCAGTGGGGATTCAAGCATTACGAAAGAAAGCCCTCTGATGCAGCAAAGAGCCTTCAGAAAATCCTGGCAGCAAAAGCTTCTGTTTCTACATATATGTTCTGCGGCGGCACAAACTTCGGTTGGATGAACGGCGCAAACTTTGACGGTGAATATAAACCCATCGTAAACAGCTACGATTCAGATGCTCCTCTTACAGAAAGCGGAGACACAACAAAGAAATATGAGCTCTTCAAAAAAGTAATTGAAAAACATATAGCTCAGATTGCAGAGACTCCTCTTGATCCTCAGGTTCCCAAAGCAAAATACGGTCAGGTTCCTTTCACACAGTGTGCAGATCTCTTCGCAAACATCGACAATCTTTCCAGCGCATTCGAGCTTCTCAAGCCCGTTCCCATGGAAAAACTCGGTCAGGGCTACGGTTTCATCCTTTACAAGACTCATCTCAAAGGACCTTCAGATTATCAGCCTCTTGTCATCAAAGAAGTACACGACAGAGCTTATATCTTCCTTAATGATGACCTTTATGCAATCCAGTCAAGAAACGATCCCGAATCAATCGTTGACATCCGTGTTCCCGCAGAAGGCGTTGATCTGACAATCCTTGTAGAAAACATGGGTCGTGTAAGCTTCGGCTCAGAGCTCAAAGATTACAAGGGTATCACAGACTGCGTAAGACTCGGTCACGTAAACATCTATAACTGGACTGCTTATCCCCTTGAACTGAATGATCTTTCACAGATCCAGTTCAAGTCAGACAGTGATATGATCTTCTTTGACCATCCCACATTCTACAAAGCTCAGTTTATTATCGAAGAAACACCTGCTGATACATTTGTCAAACTTCCTTCATTCACAAAGGGTATGATTTTTGTAAACGGCAAACCCCTTTCAAGATACTGGAACAAAGGACCTCAGCAGTCAGCATACCTTCCCGCACCTTACCTTATTCAGGGTGTAAATGAAGTCATCATCCTTGAACTTGAAGGCTTCAAGAAGGAAAAGACAAATCCTGTTGTTATTTTCGATAACAAACCTGATCTCAACGGATAATAAAAATGAATATTGCAGATATATTGTTTTTTGCAGCCGAAATAATCGGCACAATAGCATTTGCAGTTGCAGGCTCACTCGTAGCAATACGACGTGAGCTTGATATTTTCGGGACAGTTGTTGTGGGCGGTGTAACTGCTGTAGGCGGCGGATGCCTGAGAGATGTTCTTCTGGGCAACCTTCCTCCGAACATGTTCAGAGTTCCCGTTTATGCCATTGTTGCAACTGCAGTTGCCGTACTTGTATTTATTATCGAATACATATTCCCTGCGGAAAAAATTCTGGCATCAAAAAAATACGAATCCATCGTAAATATCTTTGATGCACTGGGACTTGCGATATTCGTCGTTGTGGGCATAAATTCAGCAAAAAGCTGCGGCTACGGAGACAATGCGTTTCTGTCTGTTTGCGTCGGAGTGCTGACAGGTGTCGGCGGCGGAGTCATAAGAGACCTGCTTGTTAAAACAGTTCCCATGATACTCAGAAAACAGGTCTATGCGTTACCTGCAATCATCGGCGGTATTTTTTATTATTTTCTGGACAGATCCGCAGTCAATGAAATCATCTGCGTAGTGATTACCATTGTATTTATAATGACAATCCGTATTCTTGCGGCAATACTGCACTGGAATCTGCCAAAAATCAAGTTGCAGAAAAAAGGCTGAAACACTTATTTTTTTATCAGATTAATATTACCGTTATCATCGGCAGTAAGGAGAAAAACATCCTTTCTGCCGATTTTCTTTTTTTTCAGCAGGTTTTCGATATCTTTCTTCGTCATCACACTGTTTGTTATCTGCGTTTCAAGCAGTTGCCCGTCTGAAATCAGAACTCTGGGCAAACCTTTTTTGTCAGGCTCTGCATTCACATCTTTCACAGAAGCAGATCGGTTTTCGGGTTTCAGAAGCACACTCAGCGTACCGTCTGTTTCCACAATGGCATACTGCACTTCGCTTATGTCAAAAATATCCTTCTGTCTGAGCGATTCCAGCAGGTCATCGGTGCTGTAACGAAGTCGCCTGAGCTGTTTTATATCGGGTTCACCGTTTTTGATAACAACAATTGAATGTCCCTGCAGAAGTGAACGCAGCCGCATGAATTTCAGTGCCGCAAATGAGATTATAAGCTCCGTCAGAGCAAGAACAACAATCGGCACAATGGCATGGTATATGGGCATGTCGGTATCTTCAAGCGGAAGTGCCGCAATCTCGGAAATCAGCATGGTGATAACAAGTTCACCGGGTTGCAACTGCCCTATCTGGCGTTTTCCCATCAGTCTCATTATGAAAATCAGAAAAAAATATATAAGAACTGTCCTGCAAATTATTGTCAGCATAAAATCACCTGTTATAGCTTTTGTTTTTCTGCACTGCATATTCACATAATTTCAGGAAACACCATAAACAGGTGGTAATATGTTTGAAAAATGGAAAAAATCAAAGCAAAGACTTTCTGACCCGATAATTCAGGAAGACACTCCTGAAATTCCTGAAGGTATAAATAAAAAACTGAGCGAAAACATCATAACACTGCGTGAGCTGTTCGGTTCAAGCTTTGATCTTGTCATAAAAGAATCCGAAGTCAACACCGTGAAGATTGCATTTGTTGCTCTTGACGGAATGTATAATGGTCTTCATGCGTCACAGGCTGTTGTTGAGCCTGTGCAGAATACAGATTTTGCACACGCTGACCCGAAAAAAGTTTATGACCATTTATGCACATTCTGCGCTTCGGAATGCGATTCAAAAGAAGCATTGACGATGAAACAGGCTGTGGATTTTATTCTGCAGGGGTGTATGGTGCTGTTTGCAGACGGTGTGACACGTTGCAGAGCATTCAGCGTACAGGGTTTTCCACGCAGACCTGTTCAGCCGCCTGAATCGGAAACTCAGGAAAACGGTTCACGTGAAGGTTTCACAGACATGTTCAAAGACAATGTCACCCTTGTGCGAAGAAGACTCAAAAGTCCTTGTGTGCGTTTTGAAAGCATTGTTGTGGGTGAAACGAGCAACACATCGCTTGTTTTGTGCTATCATTCAAAAAGAGCAGACCCTGTTATCGTGAATAAGATAAAGGAAAAACTTCAGAGCATCAGAATTGACATTGTGCCCGGTGCAGGCGCACTAAGACCATTTCTTGAAGAAAGACGGCTTTCATTCTTCACAAGTGTCGGCACAACAGAAAGACCCGATGTTTTTGCCGCAAAAATTTCGGAAGGCAGAGTGGGAATCATCATAGACGGTACTCCCTACGCCATAATCGTGCCGCATCTTTTTATTGAAAATTTTCACTCACTTGACGACTATCTTAACAGACCGTACTATTCCGCAGTCACAAGAATCCTTAAAATCATCTGCTTTTTTCTTGCAGTTTTTCTGCCGGGCACATATGTTGCCGTGGGTACATTCCATCAGGAAATTTTTCCGTCCGAAATCATAGCAGATGTTGTTTCATCGTTGCAGAATACACCGTTACCCCTTGTTGCCGAATCACTTCTCATTCATTTTATATATGAAACAGTACGTGAAGCAGGACTGAGAATGCCGAAATCAGTCGGTCACACAGTCAGCATTGTGGGTGCTCTTGTCATCGGTGATGCAGCAGTCACAGCAGGTCTTATCAGTGCACCGATGCTCATAATTGTTGCAATAACAGCCATCTGCACTGCTGTTATTCCGTCTCTTCACGAGCCTTCTGCAATTCTGCGTTTTGTTTTTATTGTTCTCGGCGGTACAATGGGACTTTACGGTGTGATGCTCGGTTTCACACTTGTCACGGCAGACCTTTGCTCCATGAATTCATTCGGTGTGCCGTACACTGCACCTCTCTCACCCTTTGACAGATATGCAGCCCGTGACACCGTGATTTTTGCAGGATGGAAAAATGTGGGCAGACGGTTTATCAGAATTCAGAATCTCAGGGGGACAAACAGAAATGGGACTGACTCCTAAAATAACGCATTTTCAGTTTTATACCATATTATTTTTAAGCCGTGTCTTTGCAATGGTCACTTATGTGGCAAGTTTCAGAGTGCAGTTATCATCAGCAGATGAAGTAATAATGTCGCTCATCATGGGCAGTTTTCTGTTGCTGACTGCAATCCCCACTGCCATTTTTATAAAAAAAGACAACCGCTCTTCACTCATCACCAGAGCTTCATGTATTTCCCCTGTTTTTTCAAAGATTCTCTGTGTCATATTTTTCATTCAGAGTCTGTATTTCGGCATAATCACATCCGTCCGATTCGGGATTTTCACAGGCTCCGTCATGTTTCCCGACATCAATATAACATTTTTTATTTTTGTAATGCTTGCGGCATCATCATACATTGCATACAAAGGCATAGAATCTCTCGGAAGGTCTGCGGTGATTATACTCATTCCAGTTTTTATAGCAATGGTTTTTGTTTTCGCAACACAGTCAAAGCAGTTTGACCTGCTGAATTTCACAGCACCTTTTGCAGATGACACGGGCAAAATGCTCTCTTCGGGGCTTTATTCATGTGCAAGGACAGGTGAACTTGCCTTTGTGACACTCCTTACACCCTATGTGAACAATCAGAAACCAAAGCATCTTTACCGTTGGCTGCTTGCAATCATCGCAACCATTTTCGTCACAGAGATCATGATTACGGGAGTGCTGGGCAACTTTGCAGGCACACAGCTTTTCAGCATGTATACTCTGTCTGTGCTGGCAAAATTCGGCTTCATTGAACGCCTTGATGCGCTTATAACATGTCTGTGGCTTCTGTGCGCAGCAGTCAAAACAGCCATAACAATTTTTCTGTGCGAAACTCTGCTTTCATCTTTTTTCGGCAAAAGTAAAAGAGTGCTTTATATATCAATCAGCGCAGCAGTTATCTTTCTGGGCACAATTCCTTTAAGCGGCAGTCTTGTAACTCTTGCAGATATCATCCGATCTCCCCTGACGATAATTTTCTATCTGGCAAGTGTTTTTGTAATCCCCACGGTTATCATGATCGGTGAAAAAATCAAAGGAAGGGCAAATCATGAAAAAAGTTAAACTGATAATCACAATTCTGCTCCTGATTTCCCTTACTTCGTGTATGCCTCAGAACACCGAAATCAAATACCGGCTCGTCATTTCGGGAATAGGTCTTGATTATGACAAGGAAAACGAACAGTACGAACTGACTGTGCAGGTGCTTGAAACATCGGGAAATTCCGAGAATCAGGGCAAAAGCTCAGCACCCGTTGCAAATTACACCGTAAAGGGAAAGACGGTGGCTCAGGCGATAAGAAGTCTGGGCGAAAACACAGGCAAATATCCCCTTTACAGTCAGAACAGAATGATAATTCTCGGCTCGTCCGTAACAGACGGTCAGATGATAAAAGCACTTGATTTTTTTGTGCGTGAATACACTTCCCGACCCGATGTATTCATAGCTGCTGCCACAGGCAAAGCCTCCGACGTGCTGACAATTGATGCCGACGGAGAAGTGCCTGCAAAACTCATTGAATCGGCAATTGAACAAAGCAGTAAAAACTCGGTCTGCGTTGACACTGAGCTTTACAACACGGTCAATATTTCCCTTGAAGAGACTTCATGCTTCACTTTACCGCTTATAAAAGTTGTTAATGACAGAATCCCCGAACAGAAAACAATAAAAATAACAGGCACAAGAGCCTGTTCAAAAAATACCGAACCGAAAATGATGTCTGACACCGAAACCATGGCATATCTTTTCATCATGAACAAAGTAAAAGCGGGTGTTTTCAGCATCACAAGTGAAAAAGCGGAAACTGCCCTTGAAATAATTTCATCAAAGACAAAAACATCCCTTGAAATCAAAAACGGCAGACCTGTTTTCAGCATCAATGTCAGATGCAAAGCCGATGTTGTGGAGTTTGACAGCGAAGATTTTTCATCATTCAGCGAAAGCGATGTACACAGAATTGAAAAATCAGCAGAGCAATATATTCTCTCAGGCATGACGGGGCTTATTGACCGATTCACGCAAAAAGAACACTGTGATATTTTCCGTTTCGGCAAAAGAATAGCTCTCAAAGACCCGAAGCTCTATGAAGAATTCAGAAAAGACCTTAAAAAATCACTCTCCGAAATCGAAGTCAATGTCACCGTCAGTGTAAAAATCGGCAGAATCGGAGAAATGACCATGAACACAGATAAAAAATAAGAACTTTTATTCTTCAATTTTATTCAATGTTGTTTTTTATAATAGTCAATAACAAATTTCCACAGAAGGAAATATATTCATGTACATTATAAAAAACAAACCCGGAAAGAGAGATGATCGTGCATCATCTCTTTTTTTTTACAATATGATGGTTGATTTTTATTCGCTTACGGTGCTATAATCATTTCAGCAGATACGGAATACCAAAAAAAGAAAAATAAGCAGGTGAAAATAATGATTTCAGAAAAATTAAAGCTGATAATTTTCAAGAAAAAAGCAATCAATACATACAAAGGAATAATCTATAAAAGATGCGATGACACGGGAACAGTTTTCTTTTTCAGCGCAGATGATTTTCCCGGCCTGAAGACTGAAACACTCAGTTTCAAAGCATCTGCGGGGCACACTCTTGAAGGATGTTTTTACGAATACGAAAACGCAATCCCCGGCAGGCTTATCGTGTTTGACCATGGTTTCGGAGGCGGTCATCTTGCATATATGAAAGAAATCGAAAAGCTCTGCCGTCACGGATACAAAGTCTTCTCATACGACCACACGGGATGTATGAAATCAGGTGGAGAAACTCCCAACGGTCTCGGGCAGTCCCTCTGCGACCTGAATGACTGCATCACAATGCTTAAAAACGATGAACGCTTCAAAAATTATGATATTTCTGTCATGGGTCACAGCTGGGGTGGATTTTCAACACTTAATATCAGCGCACTGCATCCTGAAATTTCCCACATAGTTGCACTGTCAGGTTTTGTCTCTGTTCAGGAAATGGTCAATATGTTATTTCCGGACAAAATCAGCTGCTTCAGAAATTTGATCTTCAATCTGGAAAAAGAATCAAATCCCGAATCTGTAAAATACCATGCGGTGGAAACTCTGAAAAATTCCGACACAAAAGCGCTGCTTATCTATTCTGCCAATGACACAAGATGCAAACGCATTCATTATGACATTCTCAAGGAAGGTCTTGCAGAAAAACAGAATGTAAAATTCCTCCTTGTGCAAAACAAAAATCACAATCCAAACTACACAGAGGATGCTGTGAACTATCTGCGTGAATACAGCAGTGCAAGAGCAAAGTTTATACATAAAAAGAACATCACTGATGATGAAAAAGCAGAATTCGTTGCATCCTTCGACTGGGACAGAATGACAGCTCAGGATGAATCAGTCTGGAACGAAATTTTCAACCATCTTGATAACTGATTAATACTAAATATCGTATAATAATGTTTTTTATTGACATTTTCACAAGAAAAGAATACAATAAATACAAGAAAAAAATTTTAACTTTTTTGGAGGAACAAAAAAATGAAAGTATGTCCCAATTGCAACTCAACGTTCGACGATAGTGTGGTTTCCTGTAACAAATGCGGTACATTGCTGACACCTGTAGCTCAGCAACCCCAGTACCAGGCACAGCCTCCGTACCAGGCACAGCCTCCGTACCAGGCACAGGCTCCATATCAGGCACAGGCTCCGTATCAGGCACAGCCTCAGTATCAGCAGCAGGCTCCGTATCAGGCACAGGCTCCGTATCAGGCACAGGCTCCGTATCAGGCACAGCCCCAGCAGCAGGCAGCTCCGCAGACTCCGCCTAAAAAGAAGAAAACAGGCATGATCATCGGCATTGTCGCTGCAGTCCTTGTCGTGCTCGGTTTTATCGGTGCTTTTGCACAGAGTGCGTTACAGAAGCAGGGTTATGGCAGTTCATCAGGCACCGAAGACAAACCCGCAATCAACGAAGAATACGAAAACAACGATGTTGTCACAAAGCCTTACACAAAAGGTGAAATTCAGGGCAACAAATATGTAAACGAATGGGCAAACATCAGTTTTGACACAACAGGCTGGACAAACGGCACTGCAGAAGAATATGCTCTTTATGAAAGCGACGGAGTAACTGAATGCGGACTTTCTCTGAATGATGAAGTAAACAACCGACAGATTGATATTGCTTTTGAAAAATTATCCGATTTGGAAGACTTAACTTTATCAGAAAATGACCTGCTTAACACCCTCGCAGAAGGTATGATAGAAGGATACAAAAGCTATGATATACCTTGCGAATATGACGGAACTGTAAATAATATAGATATTGCAGGAGAAACATACAAAAATATAGTCCTCAATATTAATAACGCTGTTTTTGTTCAGGATATATATCTCCGCAAGATTGACGGATACATGGTTTACATTTGTATTACAGCTAACAATGTCGGTGAATCAAGCGAAATCGTTAACGCAATCACATCTGTTGAATAAATAAAATACAGCTTAAATCTAAAAACCACCTCATCAGCCGATGAAGTGGTTTTTTTATGCTTATGATGAAATCTGTGTTTTGAAGATTGCATTGTTCATTGAAACATACAGGTCGCCGTCAAGCAGACTACTGTAATTCTTAACAATGATTTCTTCGGGAGGAACAACGGGATATTCTGCATTATATCCGTCATAAAGATGCTTTGAATTGACCATATTGAAAAGGAAGTTTGTTCCGATTCTGTGAACATAGAATCCGTCAATTTCAACTCTCTGAGGCAGATAACATGTGTAGCCGAAATCATGATCTTCTGAATTCACCGCATTGATGATTTTGAGAGAAACTTCAGTGGGATAGAATTTGCAGTTACGGATGATCAGATCTCCGTTCCATGTTGAGCCGTAATCTTCACGCAGGTCAACAAAACTTGCCGCAAGAACAGTTGTGTTTTCAATAAGAGCTGTTCCGCTGCCTATGAGCTTGATACCGTGATGACCGAGAACGGAATTCTTTACAGTTGCGTTAAGAACACCCTGATGTGCATCAAAACGTGAAAGAGCGCATCCGTCGTAAACAAGGTTCTTGCAGTAGTTTGTTCCTGCAATACCCCAATAATCAGAATCTGTGATGTCGTTTGTCTGTTTACAGTTGACAAACTGAGCATTTACAGATGTTGCAGCGCCGAGGTCGTATGTACCCATCTGCACACTTGAACCTGCAGAGCCGATTGTTGCATATTTTTTATGCCCTGTGAATGTGCCGTTTTTGACAGTTACATCAGCACAAGTTGAAAGGCTGACGAAAGCTGAATAGGGAGCTCCTGTTTTGCCTTCATTTATAATGTCGTGATAAATTCCGTCAATAACAGTGTTTGAACGTCTTACCTGAATACCTCTTGTGTAATAGTTATATTCGGAAGGAGCATTGTTTGCAACAGTTGTGAAGAAACCGCCCTTAACTGTCAGTGTTTCTGCATCAACGGGATAAGCCACAGCATTTGTGATTGCGTCAAAATCCCAGATAAGCGGAGTTGCTGCATCAATATTTCCGTTTTCATCAACAAGAATAACGTCTGTCTGATTACTGCCTGAATTCTGATTCAATCCCTTACGGATGTATCTCTTCACATTGGAATCTGTCAGCACAACAAGGCTCTTTTCGTCAAGAGTTGTGCCGATGTTTGTTGCATCAATTTTAAGAGAAGAAGCAACCTTGTCTGTGATATTTTTTGAGCTCTGTGAAGGAGCAATGTTGAATATCCATGCGCTTCTGTTTTCAACATCTGTATCATCAATGATGAATCTTGCAGTCGACCAGTCTGTGTTTGTCTTTATATAAGCAGTTTTGTTTCCGCCACCGATATAATATGTTGCAGTTTCGTCTGCAAAAACACTCAGACCTTTTGCGTTTGCATATTCATGAGTTTTCACAATCGCATCCATGTCATCAGCATTACCGTCACCGACTGCACCGAAATCTTCATATGTAACATAATCTGTGAAAGTTTTTGTGTAAACATAACCGTCTGCGAAATCAAAACTTACATTTGCACAAAGAAGGATTTCATCTGCAAAAGCGGTTATGCCTCGTGAAATGCCTGCTTCTGCACTGCCTGTGATGACAACATTTCCGTTTTTGACTTCAAGAGAAAAATCTGCTGTTTCATTAAGGTCTTCGTTGATTATAAATGCCTTTGATGTCGCTGAAGTTTCTGCAATCTTTTTACCGCAAGCCTTATAAAGCTCATCGATGAGAGTATCTGCAGCGTTTTCATACAAAGCTCCGTCGGGAGCAAAGACAGTGTATTCATCTATGGAAACACCGTTGACAGTCACATCATCAAGAGCTCTGACGATATAGGGGCTTTCGTAGTTGCCCTTTGAAATCTCATTTTTGAACTCAGCTACTGAAAAAACCTGCGAAAACAAAGCAGTCAGGACAGTCACAAAGCTCATTATAACCGACATCATACGTGAAAGCATTTTTCATCACCTTTAAATCTTTTTTTTCATTATAACATTCAGCCCCGTGTTTTTCAAGAGGATGAAGAAAAACTCGGGGCTGTGAAAATTTAAATTTTTTTTAAACGGATTCAGATTTCTTCTCAATTCTGAAATCAATCGTCATCATCAAAAAGATTGTTTGCCTTTTTTGCTGCTTCTTTTTTCTTTTTCTCATATTCCAGCATCATATTGAAAGCCTGGAATTCAAGACCCTGCTCAAAAGCATCAAGGTTTCCGTCGCCATTAAGGTCAAACATTCCGCCAAAAATACCTTTGCCCATTAAATTCATCTCCTTTTTCTTATAAACTTTCAAGCTTTGCAGCCACACGAAGAATTTTTCTTGCATCTGCGGCTGTGATTTTTCCGTCATTATTAACATCAGCAATCAGCTTCTGAGCTTCCGTTGTTTTTTCAAGTTTTGCCGATATACGCAAAGCAACTCTCGCATCTGCTGCAGTAATTTTTCCGTTACCGTCAAGATCACCGGGTGTACTTTCAACAGGTTTCTGTGTTGTGGGTTCCTGAGTAGTAGGTTCCTGATTTGTAGGTTCCTGAACATCAGGTTTCTGAGTAGTAGGCTCCTGAACGTCAGGCTTCTGAGTAGTAGGTTCCTGAACATCGGGTTCCTGTGTAGTAGGTTCGTCAACAACAGGTTCTTTTTTGTAGTTTATAGTAAGATATGATACCCAGCCATTTTCCACATCAGAAATCTCAATATTATTCCAGCCTGCTTTGTCACCGGCATAATCTATCTGTCTTATACTGTCACTCTCATAGAATATGCCATCGCCGATTTTTGTAACACTTTCAGGAATTGACACTTTTCGTAAGGAACTACAACTACCAAATGCATAATCTCCGATTTCTGTTACACCTGAAGGAATATCAATTTCTTCAATACTTGACATTCCGTAAAACGCATAAGCACTGATTGAAACCATACTGTCCGGAAGGTTCAACTCTCTGATATTGTCACACAAACGAAATGCATAACCTGCGATATTGACTGTTCCGTCTTTTACTGTATATTCCGTTATTTCACTATCGTTGACTTCAATCAGATTATTGCCGATATAAAGAGCATTATTTTCCCAGTTGTCTGCATTTTTATAATAATCTGTTTCATAAAAAGTACCCCAACCGATAGATTTCAGATTATCCTTTAAATGTATTTCTGAAAGATTATCACAACCGTAAAAGCCTTGAATTCCTATTGATTTCAAACTATCAGGCAGATTCAACGAACAAAAACCTGTATCCGAAAAAGCATAATCACCTATAACTTCAAGATTTTCAGACCATCTGACATTTTTCAGATCACCACTGTTTCTGAACGCATTCATGCCGATGATTGTTATACTGTCAGGCATTTCAAGGCTGACCAGTCCTGAACAGGTGCTGCATGATCCATCTGCAATTTCTTTAACACCATCAGGGATTGTATAAGAAAATCCGTTTATATCCATTTCGTATTCTGCATTGCCTGCCCAGTAGTCCGCATAAGCTATTGCTCCGGGCAAACATTCCAGAACAGTTTTATCTTTATTGAAAAGAACACCGTTATCTGATAAATAAACAGGATTGTTTTCATCAACATTGATATAATAAAGATTATGTGCATTAAAAAATGCATGAGATTCAATGTTTGTCACATTTGCAGGGATATTTAACTTAAGTTTTGAATACAAACGTGTAAACGCACACTCCTTGATAGTTGTTACTGTATCAGGAATAGTATATTCCTGACGATCGTTTCCGATTGCGTATCTTATCAGCTCTGTTTTCTCTTTATTGAACAGATTACCGTCCACACTCGAGAAATACCGGTTGTTTTCATCAACATAAATATTTTCAAGATTAAAACACTGCACAGCAAAAGTACCTTCAATTTTACTTACAGATGCAGGTATTGAAACCGATCGCATGTCGGGTTCAAAAGTGAATGCACGCACTCTTATAGTTGTCACCGGACAACCGTTGATTTTTTCGGGAATGACACAGTCACCCTCAATATACTCGCTTGTATATTCAATGGCGACTTTACCTAAACTGACTGAATACCCCATCTGCAGTTCTTCATCATATCTTGAAGGCTTACAGACAGAATAAAAATCTTCAGTACAGTTAAATATTATATTTGCGGTTTTAAGAATATCATTACCGGTGCTGTCAACAACAATCTGATTCCAGTCTTCTTCAGTACCCTCGTAATAGATATTTTCAATATTATCAGAAAGATTGAATCCCCAATAACCTATTTTTTTTACTTTTTTGCCGATAAACACATCGGTAAGCGAAGAGTTTTCCCTGAGCATCTGATCTGAAATTTCGGTTATATTCTTACCTGTATAAATTCCTTTCAGAGAAAAACAGTCACCGAAAGCATCCGCTCCTATTATTTCAACCGAATCGGGAATACTTACGACTTCAAGACGTGAATTCCAGAAAGCTCCATATCCGATTTTCTTGAGTGTGTCAGGAAATTCAACATATGACAAATGTGACTGCAAAAAAGCATGACGACCGATTTCAGTTACCGGATAACCTTCTATTTTTTCAGGTATCACAATATTACCGCTGATTGACTCATCACAATCTGTAATTATAACTTCCCCGTTTCTGATTTCATAGGTCAGATAGCTGAGAATGTCATCTTCTGCAACGGAAACAACTCCCATTCCTGAAAACAATGACAAAATCATTGCAACTGCCATTACCAATGATAACATTTTTTTCATCATAAACACCTCTTATCAGTATTCATAAATATTATATCATATATATTTTATAACACAAGTAATCGATCTCTATGTTTTTATTTTTTTTCGTATTGAAATTATCTGTGCATCAATATATAATTAAAGAAAAAGGAGGAATTTATATGAATTTCCTGACAGAATTTTTTGCAACAAGGCAGATAACAGCATTCAATGAACTTATCCCCATAATTAAAAATTTCATAAACACACTCAGTGATATGGATTTCAAAAAAATCACAGCACTTCTCGTGACAATCTTTCAGCTTCTGGGGTCATTTATTTTTGATACACCTGTCACACCGTACAAAGACAGCATCGACATGAGCAAGTTTGAGCTTGTCTGGGCAGATGAATTTGACAACGGTTTTGACACAACAATATGGCAGGGACATTATGTTTACGGCAACGACGACACTCAGCTTCGTGACACTGCATACTGGAACAGAGACCAGGTAAGTTTTACAGCCGATGGATGCATGAAAATCACCGTTGAATACAAGGAAGACGGTCCTGCAGGCGCAAATTACTATTCATACGGCATGGAAACAAACCCCAACAAGAATTATGCAGGTGACCATGTGGGCTACGAACAGCTTTACGGTTATTTTGAAATCAGATGCATTCTTCCCAAGGGCAAAGGCATCAACCCTGCGTTCTGGCTTCTTACAGACGGTATGTGGGACGATGACACAGACGGCGGTGTTTCAGGTGCAGAAGTAGACGTGCTTGAAACAAACACTCTTTACGACCCCCTTGACCCAACTTTCAACTCAGTTTATCACACAATCCATGTTGACTCATACGAAGAAGCACATACAGCAGAAATTGCAGGTATTTTCTATGCAGACAACCCTTACGAAGAATTCAACACATACGGCGTTGAGTGGAATGAAGACGAATATATCTTCTATATCAACGGTGTGGAAACAGCAAGAACATCCTTCGGCGGAGTATGTGAAGTCCCCCTTTATCTTATCATTTCGGTAGGTGTTGACGAAAATATCGCAAAAAATGAATTCCTTCCCGCATCAATGGTCGTTGACTATGTAAGATGTTATCAGTATAAATAAACAAAAAAACGCAGGCACCGGAGTGTCTGCGTTAATTTTATGCCATGCCGAAAAGGGATTTTATCATATAAATAAATTTCAGGAATGCTGAAATGTATTTGTCAAGAAGACCTCTGAGATAACTGACTATATCTGTGGCATACTCATTCTGATATTCATAAGCAACAAATCTCAGATTATTACTTTTTGCATAATTATGAGCAGTGCTGTCATAATAACCATACATTATTGCATCTTCAACAGGGACAAGTGACGACTTAAATTTTATCATTTTGTTAAGATTTTTCGGTGCAGGATAAGCTTCTGACCCGATAACAAAACCGTCAGCATCTCTTAATATAATTTCGTTATCATAACATTCAACATATGATTTCACAAGCTCATCAACATCAACCAAAAGTTCACATCTTGTCAATGCAAAAGCTCCTTTTCCGATTTTTGCAGAACTGTTTTCAACACAGATTTTTTTCAGATTATTACAACTGTCAAACGCATATTCTCCCACTTCAGTCACACTCTTGGGTATAACAATTTCATCGAGAGATAAACAGTATGAAAAACTTCCGTTTCCTATTTTCTTTAAAGTTTCAGGTAAAACAACATTACTCAAACTATAACAACATTCAAAAGCATAATCTCCGATTTCAGTCAATTCATTAGGAAAGTCAATTTTTTCAAGAGACAAACATCTGGAAAATGTTGATCCATCTATAATTTTGACACCATCGGGAATATTGATCTGCTCTAATTTATAGCAATTGCTGAAAGCACCTTCACCAATCTCCTGCAGACCTTCCGGCAAACAGATTTCTTTGATTGCAGTTCCTAAAAAAGCTCCACTTTTAATAGAAATAACACCTGCAGGAATTGATATCTCACTAAGGCTGTGACATCCAGCAAATGCTGAATTTGGAATAGATTTGACACCTGAAGGGATATTTACATTTTCAAGTGACCAACAATCCCCAAATATTCCGGATGGCAAAACAGTAAGACTTTCCGGCAATACAACTGTTTTCATATTCACACATGTATAAAAAGCGTTAATTCCTATTTTCGTTATACTTTCAGGAATTACAAGACTTGTTATATTTACACAATAATCCGCAAAAGCTCCATCCCCTATTGTTGTTACAGGATATCCTTCAATAGTGTCAGGAATTACAATATCACCACTGATGGCACTGTCACAATAAGTTATCGTTACATTACCGTCATTTATTTCATATGTAAGATAGTCTGTAATATCACTTTCCGCATAAGCAGACACACCACAAACAGTAAACAGACAAGCGATCACAGCAATAGTCATAAATACAAAAACAGATTTTTTCAATGATTTCATCACAGATCCCCCTTGGCTTTTTTATTTAATCTTACCACTTTTCGTCATCAAAAGCAACACAAAAAAAACGCAGGCACCGGAGTGTCTGCGTTAATTTTATGCAATCAATTGTAAATTGTACATTATTAATTATACATTGAATTAATACATTCCGCCGCCCTGAGCTGCTGCTGCCATTGCTGCTGCCTGAGCTGCATCTGCCTGAGGATCGGGCTTATCTGCAACGAGTGATTCTGTTGTAAGAACCATTGCTGCAACTGATGATGCGTTCTGAAGTGCACTTCTTGTAACCTTTGTGGGGTCAAGGATACCTGCTTCAGCCATATCTGTGTAATCTTCTGTTGCAAAGTTGAAGCCGTAGCCTACCTTTCCTGAACGGAGAATACCGTCGATGATAACTGAACCTTCAAGACCTGCGTTTGCTGCAATCTGTCTGATGGGAGCTTCAAGTCCCTTGAGAACAATAGCAACACCTGTCTTTTCGTCGCCTGTTGTTTCGTCAAGAAGAGCCTTAACTGCGGGTGCTGCATTGAGAAGTGCAATACCGCCGCCTGCAACGTAACCTTCTTCAACAGCTGCCTTTGTAGCTGCAAGAGCGTCTTCGATTCTGAGCTTCTGCTCTTTCATTTCGATTTCTGTAGCAGCACCGACGTGGATAACTGCAACACCGCCTGAAAGCTTTGCAAGTCTTTCCTGAAGCTTTTCACGGTCGAAATCTGATGTTGTTTCTGCAATCTGTGACTTGATCTGACCGATTCTGCCCTTGATTTCAGCAACATCGCCTGCACCGTCAACGATGATTGTGTTTTCCTTTGTGATCTTGACCTGCTTTGCTCTGCCGAGCTGTGTGAACTGAGTATCCTTAAGCTCAAGACCAAGGTCTGAAGTGATAACTTCACCGCCTGTGAGGATAGCGATATCCTTGAGCATTTCCTTTCTTCTGTCACCGAAACCGGGAGCCTTTACAGCGATACATGTGAATGTACCACGGAGTTTGTTTACAAGGATTGTTGAAAGAGCTTCGCCTTCAACATCTTCTGCAACGATAACAAGCTTCTTGCCTGCCTGAACAAGCTGTTCAAGAAGAGGAAGAATCTCCTGAATGTTTGAAATCTTCTTATCTGTGATAAGGATGAAAGCATCGTCGATAACAGCTTCCATCTTGTCTGTATCTGTTACCATGTAGGGTGAGATGTAACCTCTGTCGAACTGCATACCTTCAACAACGTCACATGATGTTTCGCTTGTCTTTGATTCTTCAACTGTGATAACACCGTCTGCTGAAACCTTTTCCATAGCTTCTGCAATAAGCTTGCCTACTGTTTCGTCAGCTGATGAGATTGTAGCGATTCTTGCGATATCGTCGCTTGTTGCAACGGGCTTTGAGTTAGCCTTAACTGCTTCAACAGCAGCTGCAACAGCCTTCTGGATACCCTTTTTGACAACCATGGGGTTAGCACCTGCTGCAACGTTCTTCATACCTTCTGTAACAAGAGCCTGTGCAAGAAGTGTAGCTGTTGTTGTACCGTCACCTGCAACGTCGTTTGTCTTTGTTGCAACTTCTTTAACGAGCTGAGCACCCATGTTTTCAAAGGGATCTTCAAGTTCGATTTCCTTTGCGATTGTAACACCGTCATTTGTGATGAGAGGTGCACCGTATTTCTTATCAAGAACTACGTTTCTGCCCTTGGGGCCGAGTGTGATTTTAACTGTATTGCTGAGTTTGTCAATACCTGCAAGGAGAGCTTTTCTTGCGTCCTCGCCGTAAATAACCTGTTTAGCCATTCATATTACTCCTTTTCGAATTATTCTACTACTGCAAGAATGTCATTCTGACGGCATACTGTGAATTCATCGCTGCCGAGCTTGACTTCTGTTCCTGCATATTTGTTAAGTATAACCTTTTCGCCTACTTTAACTTCCATAACGATTTCCTTGCCGTCAACAACTCCGCCGGGGCCTACTGCAACGATCTCTGCAATCTGGGGCTTTTCCTGAGCTGCTGATGAAAGGATGATACCGCTCTGTGTTTTTTCTTCTGCTGCGACAAACTTAACTACAACTTTGTCACCCAAAGGTTTAAGTGTCATTGTATATTCCTCCTGAAATAATTGTCATTTTTATGTTTTAGCACTCTCATTTCGTGAGTGCTAATGTATATTATAACCATTTTTGAAAAAATTACAAGTACTTTTATAAATTTTCTGAAATTTTTTCCATATTTTATATTACATTTTACACCCGACTATTAATTTATTTGACAAATGTCGATATCTGTTGTATAATTCAGTTATAAAAATTAAGGACTGATAACATGAGCGAAAAGAAAGAAGATTTAAGAATCAGAAGAACCCATAAGCTCCTCCGTGATGCAATGTTTGAGCTTCTTGAAAAACAGAGTTTTGATGAAATCTCCGTTGTCAACATCTGCGACACTGCAATGGTGCACAGAGCAACTTTTTATAAGCATTTCCAAGATAAATATGAGTTCATGGAATATGTTGCAAAGGAAAAACTCCGTGAATTTTACAAGCAGAGCAAAATCTATGCTGATTTTTCCGACAAAGAAAATCTTTACCGCGCCATGATATCAAACATCATGGAGTTTATCGAGGAAAACAAACAGATGCTCAGAATTGCGTCAAACTCTTCAAACAGCAATTTCTTTGATTCACTCAATAAAACCATATATGAAGAATTACTGGATTTCCTCACATCATCACAGGCAAACGGAGAAACATATAAAGCTCCCGTTGAAGTTTTTGCAATGTTTCTTACAGGCGGTCTGACATCGCTTATCCGTTGGTGGCTTGCAACCGACACAGGCTACACAAAAGAAGACATGGCAAAACATATCGAATGTATGCTTCTTTCAAGCGAAAAATAATTCAGCCGGTGATATCATAAATCCTCAGGCTCTTATTCTGACCTGCCGAAATATCAAAAATCAGCACAGCACACATAATAAGAAGTATTGCGGATGAAACAGCGGTATAACTCCAGGGTTGTGCTTCAATTTCTGCAAAAACATTCACAGACACAGGCACAAACAACAGAATAATTTTTGCTGTAAAAAATGACAAAACAGCATTCACAATGCGGTATGCAAGGTATTCACAGACCTTGACTCCGCATTTTTTTATTGCCGGAATAAGCTGACACATAACACATATTCCGCCGAATGATACAGCAGCGCTCACAAGCGGAATTCCGCCAAACTCTGCCGCACTTGCAACACCTGTTGTGATTTCCGAAAACGCTGAATACAAAAGCTGTGCAGTTTCATTTTTTATAAATGAGCTGATAACTGCTGATATCGCAGAAAATGCCAACACCCATGCACACACAGAAACAATACTGCCTGACGACGAAGAAACAGCCTGGGCAAGAGACTGTGACAGACTGCATTTTTCAGATGTAATTTTATATTCTCTGTCTGTTTTTCTTTTAAATAAAGCAAACAGCAATCCCGTAATAACAGATGCAAGACAGACGGAAGCAAGAATTATCACACCTGCCGTTTCCGAGCCGAGAATCATTTCACCGACGGCAGTAACAACAAAAGCAGGTCCCGCATTCACACAGAAAGACAGCAGATGTAAAGCATCATTCCGTGTTATTTTCCCTGACTCATAAAGCTGAGAAACCATCGACGCACCAACGGGATAACCGCCTGTAAAACCGAAAAACAGACAGGGAAAACACTCTGCCGGAAGAGAGAATATTTTTTTCATAAACGGAGCAGAAACACGGGTTATACTGCCGAAAACTACCGATTTCACCGCAAATGACGAGAGCATCATAAACGGAAAAAGTGACGGAATCAGAACATTTCCGCAGACAGAAAGTCCCGATATTATTGCTTCCGATATCCGTGTCCGCATAGTCAGAAGCAGTATCCCGATAACCACAATAATAATCAACATAAACAGATTTTTATAGTCAAGTTTTCTTTTCATTATCTATCCCCCGATAAACAATAATTTGGCGGAATGTTTGAAGAAATTAAAATCGAGCCTGTAGGGGCGTTGATCCAACGCCCGATTGTGAGCAAAGCGAACAATAACGGCTCTGCCGTTTAATTTTCCTTCGGAAAATGCACTATCGTGCCGGGCGTTGAGGACAACGCCCCTACAAGATACCATTTAATTTGTTTGATAAATTATTGTTTACTAAATAATATGTTCCCTTTGTGCTATTTATGGCAGACGGGTCATATATTTTACGGAGGTGTAAGAATGAGAAGAAACAAAGAAGAATTTGTAAAAAGATTCACGGAAGAATTACAGATTCCGCAATCTGCAATAACAGATACATTCAGGATTGAATTTCACAGCAACACAGAAGTAATCATCGAAGGTTGCAAAGGCATTGTTGAATACGAAGAATCGGGAATTTCGCTGAATCTGGGCAAAATGGTTGTCCGTTTCAGCGGTGCTGACCTTGAAATAAATTCATTTTCCGAAGAACAGGCTGTCCTTAAAGGCACTGTTGCATCAATGGATTTTTCATCATAGGAGAAACATCATGTTTTTGATAAGATTTATCAGATTTTTGCGCGGATATGTTGTTTTCACCTGCACGGGCGGATTTCCTGAGCGGTTTATAAATTTATGTTCACTCAATGGCATAAATCTCTGGGATGCAAAATCTACGGGCGGTGTTCTGAGTGCAAAAACCACCGTCAGTTGCTATAAAAACATACGCAGATGCGTAAGAAAATCAGGAATGAAAATCAGAATCTGCAAAAAGTGCGGACTCCCCTTTCTGATTCAGCCGTATATAAAAAGAAAAGGTCTTGCCGCAGGACTGGTGATTTCTGCAGTAATGCTCGTGTATCTGTGCTCATGCGTATGGACATTTGATGTTTCGGGCAACGAAAAATTCACAGACGAACAGATTCTGAAAATAGCTCAGATGCACGACATCAACATAGGCTCTTTTTCAAGAAATACAGACCCGAAAAAAATACAGACCGCCGTAAAATCTGAAATCGACGGCATCAGTTGGTTTTCGGTAAACATAAACGGGTCACACGTTTCACTTGAAGTGTCCGAATCATCAGGCTCTGATGAAATAATAGATTATGACACACCGTGCAATATCATTTCTGATACAGACGGTGAGCTTCTGCACCTTGAAGCCCACACAGGCACACCTGCGCTAAAAGCAGGAAGTGCAGTTACAAAAGGCGACCTGCTGATAAGCGGTGTAATGGAAAAAACTGACGGCACACCTTATTTTGTACATGCAAGAGGCACTGCGGTTATCAGAACAAACCAAAAAGTTTCCGCTGAAATCCCCTTGAACACAAAAACACAGCAGATCAGCGACATAAGAAGTCGTTATTCCCTTTATATTTTCGGTCTTGAAATTCCGCTTTCCGCAAAGAGAACTGCCGATTTTGTTATCAGAAGAAGTTCAATGCTTGATTTCCGTCAGAAAGCTCTGCCTGTCGGACTTATCACGGAAAATTATTTTTACAAAACTGATGCAAATGCTGCTTTGTCTGCAGATCAGGCAATACTTCTTGCCTGTTATTCTGCATTTTCTCAGGAACAAAAAATCATGCTCTGTTCCGAAACAGAAACCAAAACTGTAACTGTTGACAGCACAGAAAAATCAGCAAAAATCGACATAGATTATATAAACCACAAAACAACAGGAATTGAGCATTATTTCGAAATCACAGATTGATATTTCTGTTCACAATGCACAACATTTTTTTTAAATTCTATAACATATTGATAAAATTCTGATATTGTGATAAAACCGACACAAATGTATAATAATATATTATAGTTTATAAAAAGAGGATAATAAATGTACGAACAAATCGTAAGCATAGACAGAATGGAAAATGCCGTCAGCCTTTTCGGCAGTTTTGATGAGAATATCAGACAGCTTGAAAAGGAATTCGGTGTAAACATTCTCAACAGAGGCTCTGATCTGAAAGTATCGGGAGATATAGAAGCTGTTTCCGCTGCCGTGCGTGCCATCGGCGGTCTTCTGACTCTTATCAACAAAGGTGAACCGCTCAATTCACAGAATGTGAATTATGTGATATCACTTGTGAAAGACGGAAATGAGGACAAGCTCGGTGAGATTTCAGGCGACTGCATCTGCATCACAACAAAAGGCAGACCGGTAAAGCCAAAAACTCTCGGTCAGAAGAAATATATCGACGCTATCAAGCAGAATACAATCGTTTTCGGTGTAGGTCCTGCAGGTACAGGTAAAACTTACCTTGCAGTTGCGATGGCTGTCAACGCTTTCAGAGCAAAGGAAATCACAAGAATCATCCTCACCCGTCCTGCAGTTGAAGCAGGTGAAAAACTCGGTTTCCTGCCCGGTGACCTTCAGCAGAAGGTTGACCCTTATCTCCGTCCTCTTTACGACGCACTTTTTGATATGCTCGGAGCTGAAAGTTTTCAGAAATATCAGGAAAAGGGCAACATCGAAGTAGCACCCCTTGCATATATGCGAGGCAGAACACTTGACGACAGCTTCATCATTCTTGACGAAGCACAGAACACAACGCCTGAACAGATGAAAATGTTCCTGACACGTCTCGGTGTCAATTCAAAAATCGTTGTAACAGGCGACATCACTCAGATTGACCTTCCCGACGGCAAAAAATCAGGTCTTGTGGAAGCGACAAAAATCCTTAAAAATGTGGACGATATACAGACTGTGCGTTTCAGCGAAAAAGACGTTGTAAGACACAGACTTGTTATGGATATAATCAAAGCTTATGAAAAAAATGAGGAGGCACGTAAAAGAAAATGAAAGACAAAATCAAAGTTATCATTGACGACAGACAGAAAAAAGTCAGAATTCCCACAGGTACAAGAATGCTCGTGCGTCGTTGCTGTAATGCAGTTCTCCGCAGCGAAAAATTCGAAGGCTCAGCAGAAATCAGCGTAAGCCTTGTTGATAACGAAGAAATACATAGCATAAACAAACAGCACAGAAACATTGACAAAGCAACAGATGTGCTTTCATTCCCTCTCGGTGAAAACGGCGAATACGATATCAACAACGACACAGGCGCAAAAATGCTCGGCGATATCATCATTTCCGTTGAAACAGCACTTGAACAGTCAAAGGAATACGGTCATTCATTCCAGAGAGAAATGGCTTTCCTGACAGTACACTCAATGCTTCATCTTCTCGGTTATGACCATGTAAACGGCGGTCTTGAAGCTGTAAGAATGAGAGAAAAGGAAGAATATGTACTCACACAGATCGGTCTTCCCAGAAGCAACAGTTATACTGAATAAACAATAATTTATCGCTTCGCTCAAATGGAAAGTTGAGAATGGAAAATGGAAAGTTTCGGAAGTGCTTCGCACTTGATTCCGCTTCGCTCTATTCATTTTCAACTTTCAATTTTCAATTTTCCACTACAATAATTTA
>JAGBSO010000053.1 GCA_017631795.1 Clostridia bacterium
CGGTGGCAGATTAAGGGAGTATGAGATGGCGTAGCGGTCAAAATCGGCAGCGACGGAACGAGCGAAAGACGATTTTGGGCACCGCAAGTGGCGGCGAAGCCGAGGATGCCGGGAGTTCGAGTCTCTTCACTCCGACAATAATATAATGACCATGGATTATTATTCCATGGTCTTATTTTTATCTGAGTTTTGAATTCATTTTTTTGCTCATTGATTTTACTGAAAAATAGACTATTCCCCATATTAAGAAGAATGTTGCGGCAAAAATCAGTGAAAAAATCAGAAGTACCATCGGCTCAAAGGGAATCCAATAATTGAGAATGTAACAGAGTGAATATGCAACATACAATGTCACAAAATGACAAAACAATGATTTCGGAATCGGCCAGTCTTCAATCTGATTAAAGACTGTTGCACCTGCCTGAATGAATGCCAGAAGATATGTTGAAACAATGGAAAGTAACATTTCTGTTGCATTAAACGAAACACCGTCAACTGTTTTTTCAATTATAAAGAACACGATGCCTGTTACTATTGGTCCGAATCCGCCGAAAATCAGACCCCTGTGCAAAAATTCTTTTAAATACTTATTCATAACTATAATCCAAACCTTTCTTTTATATTTTTCATTTGCCGTCTTGAAACAAAATCCCTGTATCCGTTTTTAAACCGTACCACAAGTGTGCCTGAAATTGATGCGTCGAATCTGTCGATCTTGTTTATATTTGCAATACAAGACTGATTGATCCTGATAAAATTATCTGAAAGATTATCTTCAATCTGATACAGACGGAATCTCAGATTAAATTTTTCACTTTCAGTCATAGCAAAAACCTTGTTATCCTCTGCAACAAAGCAAACTACGTCATTTGTACAAAGTCTGACCGCTTCCCTGTCCTTATAACCGATCAATTCAAAGGTATCATCAGAAATCAGTTTTTCAATCTTTTCAACAAGCGGTGTTTTTTCATGCACATAAATCAGAATTTCTTCTTCATGTTCTTTGTCAATAAAAATTCTGAATCTCATGCAATCCCTCCTTTCAGTTGTATCTTATCATTATAAAATTCTGTTTTCAAGAGTTTCGGAGTGTTTGGTTATTTCACAGTTATAATCGGTAAAAAAAGCAACCATCAATAAGATGGTTGCTAAAGTTTTAAATATGTCCTGTATATTTTTCTGCTCTGCGTAAGACTGTGATTATAGGCACTATCAACAGACCGCATATAAAGTTGCTGACTGCGTGAATAGCATCCCACGGAAGCCCTGCAACAATCCATGCAATTGATGCATCAAAATCAAGACCAAATATCAATGCCTGTGCAGGAGCATATAATATGCCGTAGAGAAGTCCATGCAATGCACAGACAGTCATATACACAATCGATGCAATTTTTTTCGGCAGATTTTTCGGAATAAGCATTGACATCATCCAGAGAACTGTCCATATGTAAAGATACGGAAGCCACCATGTTGCAAAACCTGAAAAAAGACCTGTAATAAACACAAATATGTATATCGGATACAGCGCTTTCTTTCTGTACACAACAGTAATTGCAACAATGAATACACCAATCAGATGGATATTAGGCAACAGTTCCATAAGCATCTTCGACGCATACATCAGCGCCCCCAGCATTCCGAAAACTGCAACTTCTTTTACACTAGTTTTCATTACTCAGCCTTAAATGAGTATGTTGTACCCTCTGCGATATCAGTCAGATCCACACCTGTTGATCCGTATTCACCGTTCACATAAAATGCCCAGTATTTACCGTCCTTATCATAATCGTATGTTTTGCCGTTGACTGTCTTGACATAAAGTCCGTAGGGGCCTTCTTCACCGACAATAAGATCATGTTCGATAAGTGCTTCGCCGACTGTTGTTTTGTCGGTATTGATCAGGAAGTTGGATTCATTGCCATCTGCATCTGTAACAGTAAAGACAAATGATACTGCACCTTCGCCAAGTTCAACAGTTTCTGCTGTGTCAGCATCTGCGTTACTTACGCTTTCGTAAAGGCTTTCCGTTTCCTGATTTGTTCCCTGCTCGGGAGTTTCAATTGTGTTGTCATTACAACCTGTTGTAAACAGTGCTATAGCCGCAATCAGCACAATACAAAGGAATAACGACAACGATTTTTTTGATCGTGTCATTTTCATGTTTGTATTCTCCTTAGAATTTATATTACCTCTTAACCGGCTCTCGCAGTTGTATGCCGAGGTTTTTGTCATCCAGATATTTCGACTCGGTGCGTCTGTTTTCAGCCTTCTCAGGATTTTCCCAATGGCTTGTTCCCGATTTGCGGCATCGGGTAAGAAAACAGAATTTTTCAAATGCACCTCACGGCGACGGGCTCGTACAGGATTTTCACCTGTTTCCCTGCAATGACATTTAATATTATACTATCACTACAAAAATAATGCAATATGATATCAAAAAATCTCCCTGCAATACTGCAAGAAGATTTTATTATCAGCCCAGAAGCTGTTCAAGTATTTTTATAACATCTGTACCTGCTGCAGGAATATGTGCAAACGGAAAATCAATTTGCATTTCATCGTATTTGACCTGACAGATTTTCCTGAAAGGAAGAAGTTCAATCTTGTCAACATGTTCATATTTTTTTCTCAGGTCAACAAGGAAATTCACACTGTCTTCATTATCGGTGAGAGTGGGAATTATAACTTGTCTGAGAGTAACAGGTATTTTCTGTTCATTCAGGTATGCAAGAAATTCAATCGGTTTTGCAAGTGTGCATCCTACATATTCACGATATGAATCTTCATCTGCATATTTTATGTCAAGAAGCACACGGTCTGTGACTGTCAGGAGCTTTCTGACGCTATCGTTCATTATTGAACCTGATGTGTCAAGACAAGTGTTGATTCCGTTCTGATGACACAGATCAAATAATTCATATGCAAATTCGCTTTGCAGAAGGGGTTCACCGCCTGAAAGCGTGATACCGCCTTTTTTACCGAAATATTCACGGAAACGCAACACCTTTGCAAGGATTTCGTCTGCTGTGTATTCAGTGCCTGCTGACATTTCCCATGTATCGGGATTATGGCAACAACCGCACCTGAGATTACATCCCTGCATAAAAACGACAAATCTTATTCCCGGACCGTCTACTGTACCCAAAGACTGAAAAGAGTGTATCCTGCCTTTTATATCACTCATATTGCTTCGTGGAATGTTCTGCTGATAACTTCTCTCTGCTGTTCACGTGAAAGCTTATTGAAGTTAACTGCATAACCTGAAACTCGGATTGTGAGGTTGGGATATTTTTCGGGGTTCTCGTAAGCATCCATCAGTGTTTCGCGGTTGAGAACATTGATATTGATGTGATGTGCTTTCTTTGAGAAATAACCGTCAAGAATTGTTACAAGGTTTGTGATTCTTTCTTCATCTGACTTACCGAGAGCTTCGGGAGTGATTGAGAAAGTATTTGAAACACCGTCACGGCAATCATCATAACTGATTTTTGCAACTGAATTGAGTGATGCAAGTGCACCGTTCTTTTCTCTGTTGTGCATGGGATTTGCACCGGGAGCAAAGGGAGCAGATGCTTTTCTTCCGTCAGGTGTTGCACCTGTATTCTTACCGTACATAACATTTGATGTGATTGTAAGAACAGAAAGAGTATGTTCTGCATTTCTGTAAGTGGGAGTTTTACGAAGTTCTGTGATCACACGGTGAGTCAGATCCTTTGCGATAAGGTCTACCCTGTCATCATCATTACCGTATGTGGGGAAATCTCCGACTGTGTTGAAATCAACAATAAATCCGTTTGCATCTCTTACAGGATAAACATCAGCATGTTTGATTGCACTCATTGAGTCTGCAACAACAGAAAGTCCTGCAATTCCGAAAGCCATAAGACGGTCTACTTCTGTGTCATGAAGTGCCATCTGAGTCTTTTCGTAGCAATATTTATCGTGCATGTAATGAATGACATTCATTGTGTTTACATAAAGTCTTGAAAGCCACTGATTATAAATATCAAAACGTTCCATTACAGCATCAAAATCAAGCTTTTCTGCATCCATTACATCCATCTGAGGACCGATATGCATTCCGCTTGTTGTGTCATAACCGCCGTTGATTGCTATAAGAAGAAGTTTTGCAAGGTTACATCTTGCGCCGAAGAACTGCATCTGTTTGCCGAGTTTCATTGCAGATACACAGCAGGCAATTGCATAATCGTCACCGTAGTGGGGACGCATGATATCGTCGTTTTCATACTGAATTGAGTCTGTATCAGCAGAAACCTTTGCGCAGAAACGCTTGAAGTTTTCAGGAAGCTGAGTTGACCAGAGAATTGTAAGGTTGGGTTCGGGGGACGAACCGAGGGTATAAAGTGTATTGAGCATACGGAAGCTTGACTTTGTAACAAGAGTTCTTCCGTCTTCACCCATACCGCCTACAGCTTCTGTGATCCACATGGGATCTCCTCCGAAAAGTTCGTTATATTCAGGTGTTCTCAGATGTCTTGCCACACGGAGTTTGATGACAAAATCATCCATAAGTTCCTGTGCCTGTTCTTCTGTAAGAACACCGTTTTCTATATCTCTCTCAATGTAGATATCAAAGAATGTGCTCACTCTGCCAAGAGACATAGCTGCGCCGTTCTGCTCTTTTATAGCACCGAGATATGCAAAATATGTCCACTGAATTGCTTCTCTTGCATTTTCCGCAGGCATACTGATATCAAAGCCATACATAGCAGCCATTTCCTTGAGTTTACCAAGGAAAGCGATCTGCTGGAAAAGTTCTTCGTTGAGTTTTGTTGAATCTGCATTGAAGATTGTTTCAGCAAGAGCGTTTTTGTCATTCTTCTTTTCTTCAATGAGTCTGTCAATACCGTAAAGAGCAACTCTTCTGTAATCGCCGATGATTCTGCCTCTGCCGTAAGCATCGGGAAGACCTGTGATTACATGGCATTTTCTTGCCTTACGCATTTCGTCAGTATACGCACGGAAAACACCGTCATTATGAGTTGTGCGATAATGAAATTCTTCCTCAATCTTTTCGCTGAGCTTGTAACCGTATGCTTCACAAGCCTGACGTGCCATTCTTATACCACCAAAGGGACATACGCCTCTTTTAAGGGGTCTGTTAGTCTGAAGCCCGACGATAATTTCGTTATCTTTATCTATATATCCGGGAGAATAGCTTGTAAGTGAAGAAACTGTTGCAGTGTCAATTTCAAGAACACCGCCAAACTGTCTTTCGAGAGCAAAAAGTCCCTGAACATTTTTCATCAGGTTAGACGTTCTGGCTGTAGGACCTGCAAGAAAAGAATCATCACCTGTATATTCTTTGTAGTTAGTCTGAATGAAATCACGGACATTTATTTCATTTTTCCATGTTTCGCCTTTAAAACCATTCCAATTTTTGTGTTCCATAAAAATTTACCTCCATCCGTTGATTTGCCAATGGATAAAAACTGAAAAATCAGCATAAAAAACCGATTTATCCAGACGGTCGGCAATTATATTTCACAAGAACATATATATCTGCTGGTAATACAGATTTTTTATCAGACATGTTCCTGTATTTATATTATACGACAACTATATATAGTTGTCAATCTGTATTTTTTACATATAAAGCAACAATTTATAGTATATAATTATACAATAATTCACTATCAACAAATCAAAAGCACCCATAAATGGATGCTTTTAACAAAAATCAGATTGAAATTTCGTGTGCAATTCTGTAAAGATCGAGGTTGATTGTATTCTTCATGTTAAGTGCTTCGTAAATATCGAAGTCCATAACTTCCTCTTTCTGCATTGCTACAACTCTGTTGCCTATACCCTTCATAAGAAGATGAACAGCATAGTTACCCATTTCACTTGCTACAAGTCTGTCACGAAGTGAGGGTGAACCGCCTCTCTGTACATGACCGAGAACAGAAGCACGGCTTTCTACGCCTGTCTTTTCTTCAATTATCTTAGCAAGATTATTTACACCGCCGATTTTCTCTGAAACGCCTTCAGCAACAATAATGATAAAGTGCTTTTTATCTGTCTTCTGAGTTCTCTTCATTCTTTCGATAACATCTTTTTCGATATCGAAATCAACTTCGGGAATAAGGATTGATGTTGCACCGATTGCGATACCAGAATTAAGAGCGATATAACCTGCTCTTCTGCCCATTACTTCAACAACTGAGCAACGGTCATGAGATTCTGTTGTATCACGGATTCTGTCAACCATATCCATAACTGTGTTCATAGCTGTATCGTAACCGATTGTATAGTCACAGCAAGCGATATCGTTGTCGATTGTACCGGGAACACCGATTGTGGGGATGCCACGGAGTGAAAGGTCACGTGCGCCTCTGAATGAGCCGTCACCGCCGATAACAACAACGCCTTCAATTCCGTTTGCCTTACAAACATCAAGAGCTTTCTGCATACCTTCTTCTGTCTTGAATTCAGGGCTTCTTGCAGAATAAAGCATTGTGCCGCCTCTGTGTATAATATCGGAAACTGTACGAAGATTCATTTCGTACATATCACCGTTCATAAGTCCATTATAACCTCTGCGAATACCGAGAACACGCATTCCGTTTTCGCAACCTGTTCTTACAACAGCTCTGATAGCTGCGTTCATGCCGGGTGCGTCGCCACCACTTGTAAGTACAGCAATAGTCTTCATAAGAGTTAATACCTCCGCTTGATATACATATATTTACAAATAATATAATACTATTTGGAAGAATTTTATTCAATTGATATTTTCGTCAAAAAAGTACATGATTTTTCAATTTTTTAATACAACATTACTATTACCGAGAATTTTCTGCAATTTTCCGTAAAGTGTTGCAGTAACTGAAGTTTTTATACCTGTTGACATATTATATTTCTTTGTATCTGTGTAGTAAAAATGAACAGGAGTAGGACCAGAAAATTCAGTGATCATAGGCATAATCTGTGAAAGCTCGGGACAATTTTCACTCGGCAGACGCACAAAAAGGCCTCTGTTGGATTTTTTCTGCTGAACAGGTGCTGTCTGCACAGCAGGTGCAGAAGTCTGCACGGGTGCTGATTCTGTTTCACTTACTGATGCAAGAGGAATATCACGTTTTATGGGCGTATATTCGGGAGGAGGAGGTGCAGAAACTGACTTCCCTCCTCCTGACAGTCTTTCAACTGCAGGTGCAAGTTCGATTGAATCAAGTGAAATTTTAGATGCTGAGTCATCACTGAGTTCAAGTCTGCCTTCAATTATAACAATATTGTCTTCAACAAGCAGATCTGCAACCTGTTCCATCTTCTTCGGGAAAACAACACATTCGATTGAACCTGTAACATCTTCCGCCTGCAAAAATGCCATTGTAGTATTATTCTTTGTAACTTTTTTCTTAACAGCCGAAAGAATTGTCAGAATTCTGACTCTCTGACCGCTTTTATAGAATGAAGATTTATCATTCACATCAGCTTCAAGCAGGTCGATAGTTTTTGCTGCATGAATTTTCTTTGCATAATCTTTATATGCAGACATGGGATGTCCTGACATATATATACCGGTGGATTCTTTTTCAAGCTGAAGAATTTCCTTCTCGGAAAACTCAGGGATATCGGGAATTTCAGGCTCTGAAGCTTTTGCAAGCTCCTGACTCATATCAAAAAAGCCCATCTGTCCCGAAACACTTGCCTTTTTATCGCTTTCAAGACTTTCCACAACAACATCCATCATCTGGAGCATCTGTTTTCTGTTTGCACCGAGATTATCAAGCGCACCGGCTTTGATAAGATGTTCAACACTTCTTCTGTTGAATTCCTGACCGTAAGTACGTTTGCAGAAGCTGTAGAATGAATCATAATTACCGTTTTCCTTGCGTTCACGGATAATCAGTTCAACATATGACTGAGCAACGTTTTTAACGGCAAGCAGACCGAAACGGACTGCGTTTTCCTCAACGGTAAACTCTTCTGATGATGCGTTTACATGTGGAGGAAGAACATCAATACCAAGATTTCCGCATTCTGCGATATTGGCAACAAGCTTGTCCGCATTAGTAAGCACACTTGTAAGCATAGCAGCCATGAATTCACAGGGATAATGGCATCTGAGCCATGCAGTCTGATAAGTAACATAAGCATATGCCGCTGAATGTGATTTATTGAAAGCATAGGATGCGAATGATGCCATGTCATCAAAGATTGCATTTGCAGCTTCGGGAGTAATACCGCGTTTTACACATCCGTCACAGGGCGAACTTCCGTCTGATCCGTCTGATCCGTAAAGGAAGTATTTTCTCTGCTGTTCAAGCACGTCAGCCTGTTTCTTTGCAACTGCTCGACGAACCATGTCAGCAGCACCAAGTGAATAACCTGCAAGGTCCTGGAAAATACGCATAACCTGTTCCTGATAAACGATTGTACCGTAGGTAACATCAAGAATCGGAGCAAGATGCGGTGTGTGGTATTTGATCTGATCGGGATGTGCTCTGTTTTCAAGATAACCGGGAATGAAATCCATGGGACCGGGACGATAAAGCGCAATAACAGCGATGATATCTTCAAGGCAGTTAGGATGCATATTGATCATCAGCGCTCTGATACCTGCAGATTCGCACTGGAACACACAGCTTGTTCCGCCCTGTGAAAGCATTTCGTATGTTTCCGGATCATCTATATCAATATTGTAGACATCGAAATCGGGAACTTTTTCACGAACAAGTTTTTCCGCATCAGTAACAACAGTCAGCGTACGGAGTCCGAGGAAGTCCATTTTCAGAAGTCCGAGTGCTTCAACCCAACCTTTATAATACTGGGTAACTACTGATTCACCCGATTTAAACAAAGGAACATAAGTATCAACGGGGTCACGGCAGATAACGACACCTGCGGCGTGCATACCTGTGTTACGTACCATACCCTCGATTTTCATTGAAATATCAACAAGATTCTTGATCTGAGGATCACCGTCATAAAGTTTTCTGAAGTCCGTACTCATTTCAATTGCCTTTGCAATTGTCATGCCGAGATCACCGGGAATTTCTTTAGTAACAGCCTGTACAATATTAAGAGGAATACCGAGAACTCGTCCGACATCTCGGACAGCACCCTTTGCAGCCATAGTACCGAAAGTGGCAATCTGCGCTACATGATCGTCACCGTATTTTCTCTTAACATATTCAATAACCTCAGGTCTTCTTACATAGCAGAAGTCAATATCAAAGTCAGGCATGCTGACTCGTTCAGGATTAAGGAAACGTTCAAACAGCAAATCATAACGCATCGGGTCAATAGCTGTGATACCGACGCAATATGCGGCAATACTGCCGGCACCTGAACCTCGTCCGGGGCCTACGGGAATGCCTACCGAACGGGCATAGTTGATATAGTCCCAGACTATAAGGAAATAGTCAGTAAAGCCCATTGAATCAATGATTCCGAGCTCATAATCAAGTCTGTCTTTATATTCCTGCGGTCCGTCTTTGCCGTATCTCTGTTCAAATCCGTCATAACAAAGTTTCTGGAAATACTCAAAGTGAGTCATGCCTTCGGGAACATCGTAATTGGGAAGAATAGAATTACCGAACTTGAAATCAACATTACACATTTCGGCAATTTTATTTGTATTTGCAATTGCATCGGGATATTCGGGAAAAAGTTCAAGCATCTCTTCGCCTGATTTTACATAGAATTCTTCAGTTGAGAATCCCATTCCCGTGTCTTCTGCAATAGTTTTCTTTGTCTGTATACACAGAAGGATTTTCTGAATTTCGGCATCTTCTTTTTTAACATAATGCGCGTCGTTTGTTGCAACAAGAGGAATATCAAGCTCTCTTGCAATTCTGATTATATCAGGATTTGTACGATGCTGCTCTTCAATGCCGTGATCCTGAATTTCCATATAGTAATTACCTTCACCAAAAAGGTTTTTGTACCACAGTGCTGTGTTTTTAGCTCCCTCGTAATCATTCTTCAGAAGTGCCTGCGGAATTTCACCTGCAAGACAGGCTGAAAGGCATATAAGGTCTTCATGATACTCTTCGAGAATATCATGGTCGATTCTGGGCTTTGTGTAAAAACCTTCTGTCCATGCTGCTGAAACAAGTTTGATAAGGTTTTTATAGCCGTTTTCATTTTTTGCAAGAAGAACCAGATGGTAACGCTGATTGTCAAGACCGTGAACCTTATCAAAACGGGTTCTCGGTGCCACATAAACTTCACAGCCGATGATAGGTTTTATTCCTTCTGCTTTACAGGCTTTATAGAAGTCTATGCAACCGTGCATAACACCGTGATCGGTGATTGCGATAGCTGTCTGTCCCAGTTCTTTTACATGCTTTATAAGCGGTTTGATACGGCATGCACCGTCAAGGATGCTGTATTCCGTATGAATATGAAGATGAGTAAAATCTACCATAATTACTTTCCTTGTCCGTAATATGCGTTTGCTCCGTGTTTACGAAGATAATGCTTATCAAGAAGATATGAATCAATGCTTGGCACATTTCCGCCGAGCATAAATGTATGCAGTGCCATGTCAGCAACAATTTCAAGAGTTGCTGCGTTTTCTGATGCTTTAACCGCATTTTTACCCCATGCAAAAACACCATGTGAATGAACAAGCACACCGGGGATTGCATTTGCATCAAGATTATTATTTCTGAAATGCTCACAGATAACAATTCCTGTATTTTTTTCGTATGCGGAATTGATTTCTTCTTCTGTCAGACTTCTTGTACAAGGCACTGCACCGTAAGCAAAATCAGCATGTGTTGTGCCGAGTGCAGGGATTTCTCTGCCTGCCTGTGCAAATGCTGTTGCAAACTTTGAATGAGTATGCACAGCACCGCCTATATCGGAAAATGCTTTGTAAAGCTCAATATGTGTAAGCGTATCAGAAGAGGGATTATAGCGGCTGTCAATGACATTTCCGTCAAAATCAACAACAACCATCATCTCCCATGTAAGATCGGGATAAGGCACACCCGAGGGTTTTATAATGATAACATTATTTTCTCTGTCAACAGCCGATGCATTACCCCATGTAAACGGAGCAAGTCCGTATTCAGGTAAAAGCATATTTGCTTCATATACTTCTTTTTTCAGTTTTTCAAACATATCAGTAACCACCTTAAAAGCATAATAACTCATTATAATATATAATATATTTTATATTATTTCCTCTTTGTTTTCAAGAGAAAAATTGCTGAATTATCATATAAAAAAGATACAGCATAAAGCTGTATCCGAAAAAGAATATTTTATATGACCATTCCGCCGTTGACACCAATTACCTGCCCTGTCATATATGAAGCTTTGTCTGACGCAAGAAATGAAACAACATTTGCAATTTCTTCAGGCTGACCTATACGTCCCATCGGAATTTCTTCACAAAGGCTTTCAATATCTTCCTGAGAAAATGAAGACATCATTCTTGTTTCGATTGCACCGGGTGCAACACAATTGACGGTGATTCCGGATGGTGCAACCTCCTGCGCGAGAGCTTTCGTAAGACCTATCACACCTGCTTTTGAAGCAGAATAATGAACTTCGCAAGATGCTCCGACCTGTCCCCACATTGAAGAAATATTGATTATTCTTCCGTTTTTTTCATGAATCATAAAAGGCAACACAGCACGGCATGCATTGAATACACCTGTCAGGTTTGTGCCTATCATAATATTCCAGTCATCATCCGTAATATCAGTAAACAGTTTCTGCTGAGCAATACCTGAATTATTAACAAGCACTTCCGGTGTACCCAACAGTTGTTTTACGGTATCAATCATTTCATTGACCTGCTGAGATGATGACACATCAGCTTTTACTGTTATAACATTGCTTCCCTTAGCAGAAAGCTCTGAAGCCAGAGCTACAGCCTGAGCTTCAGAGCGATTGTAATTTATTGCCACAGCAAAGCCGTCACGGCATAATGCACGGACAATTGCTTCGCCGATTCCGGAAGCACCGCCTGTTACAACGGCTACTCTTCCGTTTTTCATTACGGTGTGATTGAACTCATAAGAGCTTTGATGAAACTTGTGGGAGAAGCTTCTTCAAAACCTTTAAGTGTAAGCTGGTCAGCGGGTATCTGAGCTGAAATCTGATCAACTACAATCTGGATTGTCATAACATCATCAAGGTCATAGCTTTCAATCTGAATAAGATCATCACCGATTGAGTAAAGCTTGAAATATGAATCTGCGAAAGTATAGATTGTGCAAAGACCTGCTGTGCCATTGATAGTAACTGAATACTGTGTTACATTAGCATTGCCTATGCCTTCATTTTCTTTTGTAATTGCCTGGAAATCATTTACACCGAGACCTGAATCAAGATCAAGTGCGCTGATAAGAGTTTCTGAAAGTGCAGCATACTGTTTTTCTCTGGGAAGAACCATATATGTTGCATCATCAAGAAGAAGCATACCTAATGATACACCTGAATAATTTGCTGTAAACTGATAATTTTTACCATCAGTTGAAAGAATCAGAGGCATAACTTCACCTTCGCTGTAAACAACACCTTCAAGGTAATAATTGCCGCCGATGAATGTTTCAACACCAACACCAAGATCTTCTTCAACAGTTGTTGCGCCTTCTTCAATCTTGTTATCACTGAGAATTACATTATTGTTCGCAGCACTATCATCTGTCTGATCAACTACTCCGCCCTTGGGAGAATCACCACAACCTGCAAACAACATTACAATACACATAAGTAATGCAAAAACAGCACAAAGTATTTTTTTCAACTAAATCACCTTTTTACAATTTTTTTATAGTTTGTTTTCATACTTTTAATAATACATTGATTTTCAAGAAAAATCAAGCATTATTTTTATTTATCAAAGAAAGAAATCTGACACTGCATTTCAAGTTTTTTGTATTTCGGCAGTTTGTACTGTTTTTTAAGTGTAGCAATTGCAGGAATGTCTCCGCCTACACCATGCTGACCGCCATCTATATAAACTGACAACGAATCGTGTCTTGCAAGGAAACACTCATGGTCTGCAGCATCCAGCTCATCAATTGTATACGGATGCACACTTGCTTCAAAGGCTTTATAAACAGCATCAATTCTCACACCGCTGTCTTTACCGATTTCAAGCCATCTTACATCGCAACGGTTTGCATTTTCCTGCGGATAGAGATAATCATGAATAAAATCTTCTGCTGAATTGAATTCATATACACCAAGATATGCACCTGTTTTTCTGTCACAATAATTTTCGTGAGGCCCTTTACCGTAGTATTTAACACCGTCAATACCGTCGGCAAGTTCAAATGTCAGGCCGTATCTGGGCATGTCAACAGGAACAATATTTCTGCATGTAAGAGATGCAAGAATTCTTCCGTCGGGAGTTATTGTATACTCTGTTGTGATGCTGTCAATATATTTTGTTTTCCATGTTACGGAAACAACTACACCGTCATCATACTTTCTGAGTTTCACATTTGTTGCTTTGAGCATCTTTGTTGCACTCTTGAATGCATGAAGACCTATGAATGTTTTCACAAACTCAACCGGCACCTGAGCGATTCTTTCATTATCTGTATTTGCACGGTAGAAGCAGGGTCTGATTCCCTTTTTAAGATATTCGGCATTACCTTTTCTGAAGGAGTAAAGTTCACCGCTTTTCTTTGAGAATCGGATTGTAAAGTTATCTCCCTTAACAACGTAATCAGTAACTGTTTCATGTGTTTTCAGTGTGCCTTCTGCTGTTTCTGCCGCAGCAAACACATAAGAACCGAGAACAAACTGATCTCTTGCCATGACATGTCCTTTTTTAAGCTGCATAAGATCTTTTTTAAGAACAAGGTACACATCAACAAAGCTTTCACCGTCTGCATTCATATCAAAGGGAACTTTTACAGATGCTGTTTCCATATACTTTGTATCGGGAAGATCAACTTCTGCTTTTGCAATTTCGCCGTTTTCATCTGAATAAACAAGCTTCAGAGTGAAATTATCAAGCGAAGTGAACATGAATCTGTTAAGAACATTTACAGTGTCGCCGTCAAGAGAAAAATCTGCCTGCTGATAACATTTTACAACTTCATAATAATGCGGATTGGGTGAACGGTCTGCTCTGAAAACACCGTTGAATGCAAAGTTGCCGTCGTTGGGTTTATCTCCGAAGTCACCGCCGTAATTCCATTTTGAACCGCCTGCCGGAAGATGTGTACGGATTGACTGGTCTGCAAAATCCCATATGTAACCGCCTGCAAGTCTGTCATACTTTTTGAAATCGTTCCAGTAATCAGCAAAGTTACCCATGCTGTTACCCATCGCATGGCTGTATTCACACTCAATAAAAGGCTTATCTCTGTACATTTCGGGAGAAAGACGGTAACCCATGCCTGCATTCCACAATGCTCTTGAATGAACATGAGGCTTATTTTCTCCGATTTCAGCCATTTCTGTCTGAACAGTATACATTTCACTCAGCACATCGGAAACTTCAACATGAGCATCGGGTTCGTAATGAATTGGTCTTGTGTCGTCAATTGCAAGAGCTGTTGCTTTCATATCTGCAAAAGTCTTTCCGTTACCGCTTTCATTACCCAATGACCAGAAAATGATACAAGAATGATTCTTGAATGAATTTACCATGTTGCCCATTCTGTAACAGCACTGAGCACTCCACAGAGGATTGCTTCCGGGGATAATATGCGCAAGGCCATGAGTTTCAAGGTTATTTTCACTCATAACAAGAATACCGATCTCATCACAGAGCTCATAAAATCTTCTTGAATTGGGATAATGGCTTGTTCTGACATTTGTTATGTTGCTTCTTTTAAGAAGTTCAAGGTCGCTTCGGATTATTTCTTCAGGCACGGCATGTCCGTAATCGGGATGGAAATCATGACGATTCACACCGCAGATTTTAAGAGGCACACCATTAAGAAGAATAAACGGTCCTCGTTTTGTTTCTTCATTATATTTTTCTATTTTTATTTCTCTGAAACCGAATTTATGCTCTCTGACATCAGCAGCTTTTCTCTTTTCGGTAAGAGTTACTTTTACATTGTAAAGATAAGGATTCTCATGGCTCCAGAGCTGCATATCCTTTACAGGAATTACAATACTTACTTTTCGATCAGACTTGTCATCAAATGCTTCGATCTTTTCTTTTGCAGAAGCAAATTTCTTGCCTTTTGCGTCGAAGATATCAACTTTGAGTTCGCCGCCCGCAAATGCTTTTCCCCTTGCTTCAATTTCTGCGTCAAGCTTGAAATCTGCAGCAGTATAATTATCACTCATGACACTTCTCATAAAGAAGTCACGGATAAATACTTTCGGTTTAAAAACAAGGTTTACATCACGGAAAATACCCGACAGACGCCACATATCCTGATCCTCAAGATAACTGCCGTCACAGAACTGATGAACAGAAACTGCAAGTCTGTTTTTGCCGGGATGAACATATTCTGTTATATCATATTCTGTCTCATCAAAAGTATCCTGTGAATAACCCACAAAAATGCCGTTCACATAAACTTCACCGCAGGAATTTATGCCACCGAAATGTATAAATACATTATCCTGAGTTTCGGGAAGTTCAAAATCTTTTATGTAAAGACCACAAGGGTTATTTGAATCATCAATACTCGGAATAACCAAAGTGGATATGGGATGAGGATAATTTATGTTTGTATAAATAGGTGTGCCGTATCCTTTTATCTGCCATTCTGAAGGAACCTGCAGATTATCCCAGTTCTCTGCATCAAAATCAGGTCTGTAATAACCCTCAACAACAGTATTGCTGTCTGTAAGGAATCTGAATTTCCAATCACCGTTAAGACTTATTACTTTTTTCTCTCCGCTTTCAGAACAGACAGGAAATCCTGCTGCTGAACGTTTCTCTGTATTGACATTGAATACATTAATATCCTGCCATCTCGGTAAAAATTTCATAAGAATCTCCTTTGTAAATTTTATACGTAGTTATTATATCAAATTCACATTTAAAAGGCAAGGGAAATAAACAATAATTTAGCGGTGTTAAATTATTGTAGTGGAAAATTGAAAATTGAAAGTTGAAAATGAATAGAGCGAAGCGGAATCAAGTGCGAAGCACTTCCGAAACTTTCCATTTTCCATTCTCAACTTTCCATTTGAGCGTAGCGATAAATTATTGTTTATTTTCACCGTTGGCGGTTCTTTACCGCTGTTTACATATTCTGTTCTTTCACCAGCACAGATAGTTCCTGTCAATGTCAGAAGAATAAAAAAAATCCAGATAACTGTCAACAGGTATCTTCTTACAATCTTTTTTGTTTCACTCATTTTATATCTTCCTTTTTATTTTGCTTTATGTAATCAGCCAACACATCACCCAACAGACGTCCCGAATAAGCAGCTTCACGCAATGTATTGACGTCTGTGCCCACTTCTATAAGCAATGAATAAGGAGTTAAATCCATATTATATTTGCGATTACAGAAATATATCGGTTTCATAAGATTTTCATATTTATTATTGGCATATTTCTGAAGATTTACCGCAAAAGCAAGATTTTTTTCCCAATCAGGAAAAGATGAAACATTTCCGCCTTCCGAACCTGCTATTATCATAAGTTGGGCCGCTTTTTCTGAATTTATTTCAGTCACAGGCTTCACCCTTGTGTAATCATCGTAGTATATCGCATCACGATGAATATCAAGAGTTATGACAACAGACGGATATTTTTCAAGAATTTCCTCTATTCCCTGACGTGATTTGTCATAAGCTCCGTTATAAGATGCATCATAAATATCCCTGTCATGAATAACACCAATGCCTTCCGATTCAAGCACAGCCGTTATTTCATCACCTATACGCACCATATTTATATTTTTATCGTCGTTTCGTGTCGGATAATCCGTTGAAAACTCACCATTATCTGTCATTATATAACTCTCTGTTGTATGTGTATGATAAATCAGCACAACAGGTTCGGAATAATCTTCAACCGGCAATGTACACCCTGTTTTCACTATGCTTTCAATATCAATTTCCGAATCAGCAGTCACATTACGGACGTGGATATTTTCAAAAGAATCCGTTGCCTGATAGTCTGTAAATGTTTTTTCAACGATTGCCCCGTCAAATACATACTTTCCGTCATCAAACAAATTCTGCATATATTCTGTGTTTTTAACAATATCTTCAGGAACAACAGTAAGGTCAGAAAAATCACGGTGTCTGATGAGATCATTTATCGAACCGTCATTCTGAATAAAATCAGCATCATATTGTGTTAAAAAGAATCTGATAAAATCATTTTTCAGCTGACTTAATCTATAAATAATCCCTTCAGGCATTGCAAGTGCTGTACTGTAATAAACCATCTTGTCAGGCAAAAAAGAAACAGATGAAACAAACATTGAAACTGAAACGATTATTACTGCAAAAAAATAATAAAAATTCACCGGCAGTTTTCTTTTTACTCTGGTTTTCATTATTTTGTTTTTGATTTCAATCACCCGGTTAATTATATGATCCGAAAAAGAAAAACAGTCCCTGCACGAGCAGAAACTGTTTATTTTCTTATGTATTTTTTTTCACATCGAACCAGAACTCTACACCGTTATCATGATTTATTACTCCGTATTCCTGTTCATGGAGTTTCTGGATAGCAGCGACGATTGCAAGACCGAGTCCGAATCTGCCCTGTGCTCTTGACATTGCTTTATCTGCACGGTAGAAACTGTTCCAGATCTGATCAATATCTTTAGGAGCAATCCGTTCACCCGTATTGAAAATGCTGATGCGATAACGACCGTTATCAATTTCTTTTGCAGATGCTTTTATCAGCAATTCCGAATCAACATGAGAAACAGCATTGGACATATAATTATTCACTACAGTTGAAAGAATAAACAAATCTCCGGATCCCATAATATCCTTATCTATATCATTAACGACCGATATCCCTTTTTCACCGAGTATTGATTGATTTCTTTCAACCCAAGTTTCAACAATATCGTAAATATTGAATGTTTCAAACATGAGCTTATATTCGCCCGACTCATATTTAATAATATCAAGCAGTTTCATCACAAGAGTGTTCATGCGCTCTGTTTCTGATATTATCGTATCACAATATTTTTTTGCAGTTTCAGGGTCTGACTCAAGAAAAACTTTAAGCCCTTCAGAATATCCCTGAATAATGGCAATCGGTGTTTTCAATTCATGAGATACACCTGAAATAAAGACCTGTCTCAATCTGTCAATGGTTTTTTCCTGCTCGATATCATCCTGCAGCTTTTCATTTTTCTGACGAAGGTCATCAAGAGACCTTTCAAGCGACTCGGACATTTCATTTATGCTGTTTGCCAAAAGATCAATCTCTGCCACATTTCCGGGCTCACATTTCTGTGAAAAATCAAGAGCAGACATATTCTTGGTAATTTCGCTCATTTCTCCGAGAGGCTTTGTTATTCGTTTCACAATTATTGAAAATGCAATAAATCCGCAGGCAGATGCCAGTACAGCAACAATCGAAACAAATATAACCGCCAGCTTAGCATTATTATCAACTGTCGATTTAACTTTAAAAATCTTGATTGTAATGCCGGATTCCGTATCCCATGTACCTACCAGATATTCGGTATTTTTTGAGCCTTGTGTGTCACGACTGAGATTGAATGTATTGTTTGCAGCCTCTCCAAGGTCCATTATGATTTCATAATTTTTCTTTGCAGAATCAGGGATAACAAAAGTATTTTTTCCGTACGGAGGAGATGATAATTCACCTTTATATGATGAGGAATAAACAAATTCTTTGTCAGCAGAATAAATCTCCACTGTTATGGCATATTCTCTTTCTATACTGTCCATAACAGAAAAGAAATCATCACCTGAAGAATTATATGCTTCCTCTATTTCGTAATTTGCAAAAAAACTTTCAATACCTGCATGAGTCAGATACAGTGCATCAAGACCTTTATATGTAAGAAAAATGATACTGATAATAATAAGCGTCAGAACAATTGCAATAATACGGATAAGTTTCTGACTCAACGGCATCTTGCGTTTTTGTCTGATTTTCTGAACTTTTGCCATAATCATTCAGCCTCAATCTTGTAACCTGTTCCGTAAATTGTCTTTATGTGTTTAGCGCCCCAATCGCCAAGCTTTGTACGGAGTCTTGCAACATGGGAATCAACCGTTCTCATATCACCTTCAAAATCAAAGCCCCAGATATCATCAAGCAACTGCTCTCTGGAGAATACTCTGCCCGGATTGGAAATAAGCTTGTAAAGAATACTGTATTCCTTAAGCGCAAGAACAACAGATTTGTCATATAAATATACATCATGTGCTTCGGCATCAAGTGTCAGATCACCGATTGTAAATCTTGTGGTCACAAGCTTTGCCTGATCACGACGCAGATGTGCTGCAACACGTTTCATAAGCACAGACGGACTGCACGGTTTTATGACATAATCATCGGCACCGGCTTCAAAACCTGTGAGTTCATCAAATTCCTGGCTTCTTGCCGTAAGCATTATAACAGGAACATTGGATGTTTCTCTTATTGTTCTGCAGACTTCCCAACCGTCAATTTTGGGCATCATGATGTCAAGAATAATCAATGCTATATCAGGATTATTTCTGAACACATCAAGAGCTTCTTCTCCGTCAGAAGCCGACAGAGGCTCATAACCTTCACGACGCAGAAAATCGCAAACAAGATTCATAATAAGTGCTTCATCATCCGCAACAAGTATTTTTTTCATCGTAATCCCTCAATTATTGTATATTTGTGATTCTTTCAAATATTCTTGTTTTCTTTACAGCGCGTATAAAAGCAAGTCCGGCAACAATACACATTACTGCCTGTCCGGCACCTACCTGCAGTGCCGATATAAAAAATATCTCTGCAGTTTTTCCTTCAAGGTACCATATTTCAAGTCCTATAATAACTGCATTGAAAAGCACCGGCGGAATCGTTGCAAGCACGGGCATACCTTTAAACATTACATTTCTTACAGCATATGTAACAACAGAAGCAAGAAATGTTGCAAGAGTGCCGCACAGAATATCAATTATTCCGAACGGACTGGAAATGTTTGCTAAAAAGCAACCCAAAGTAAGTCCGGGTATTGCCGCAGGAGTAAAAACCGGCAGAACTGTCAGTATTTCAGACAATCTGAACTGAACAGAGTTATACGCCAATCCCATCGCACTTGAAATATATGTAAGCGCAACATAAAGAGCTGCAATAACAGCAGCCTGAGTGACAAACAATGTCATCTTTTTCTTCAATTTTCATTCTTCTTTCCGTAGTTTTATTTTTAGTCAGGATGGTTTCGAACTGACTGATAAATATTTTATCAAAATTCAACATCAAAGTCAAGATTATTATAAAAACAGACTTTTTATATTTCCACTTTTTACAGCATATTGTTTAAAATTTTTTATACTTTTTAAATTATTTTATAAATTTTAGATAAAATATCTTTACAAAATCAATTTTTCATGCTATAATCAAATCGGATCAGATGAATAATTATTTTCATCTGAAATGTCCAGAAAAGGAGATGTAATTATGAACATTACCATTATCGGACGCAAATGTTCTCCGAGAGAATCATTCAAAGAAAGAGCTGAAAAAAAACTGGCAAAAGTTGACCGTTTTTTCAGTGCAGAAGCTGATGCAAAAATCACTGCTACTGTTGAAAAATCTTATCAGATTGTTGAAATCACGGTAACTTCAGACGGAATGTTTTTCAGAGCTCAGGAAAAAGCAGATACAATTGATGATGCACTCGATAAATGTATCGACAATCTTATCCGCAGAATCCGTAAAAACAAGACAAAGCTTGAAAAACGACTGAAAGATGTTGCATTTGACAGTTTTGCTTCTGAAGAAGAGATTCCCGAAGAAACAGACTTTGAAATTGTTCGCACAAAAGCTGTTGCAGTCAAACCACAGAGTGTTGAAGAAGCAATTCTTCAGATGAATATGCTCGGTCATGAGTTCTATATGTTCACAAACTCAGCAACAGACCTTATTTCTCTTGTTTATAAAAGACAGGATGGCGGTTACGGTCTTCTGGAGCCTGCTGCCGAATAAACCTAAAATATACCCCCCCTATGGATACCTCAATCCATAGGGGTATTTTTACAAATTCAATATTGCCATTTCCTGCGGTGTCAATGCAGGTTGCAAGGCAAGATTAACACCCAGAGAAATCAATCTTCCAGCTCGTTTTGTAATAAGATCTGCTTCCCTTGACGCAACAATATATTCTTTGTATTTTTCAGCTTCTGAAATATCAAGAGAATAAGCCAAATCATCAAGCAGATTTTTAGCAACTGTAAAAGCGCTTATAACAGTCGGCACACCGATTGCAACAACAGGAATCCCCAGAGTTTTGCTGCTGATTTCCTTTCTTCTGTTCCCTACTCCCGAACCCGGTGAAATTCCCGTATCGGAAAGCTGAACTGTATTACCGAGCCTTGAAATATCAAGTGCAGCAAGTGCATCTGCAACTATTATGCACGACGGTCTGATTTTTTCAGCGACACTTTCAATAATCTCAAAAGCTTCAATGCCTGTCTGCCCTAAAACACCCGGTGCAACAGAAGCAACAGAACGGAGATTTTCAAATCCCATAGACCGGGAAAGTTCTTTACTTATATGTCTTGTAACAAAAATGCCGTCTGCGAACTCTGGTCCTAACGCATCGGCTGTGAGTTCCCTGTTGCCGAGTCCAACCGTCAGGACTGTTCCGTCCTCAGGTATCAGCGAACGGATTTCCGTAACAAGCATATCCAGTCTGCCGTCAAGCAACTCAAAGTCCGTGGAAAAAGACGGTACGTCAACTGTAATATATCTGCCTTTCGGTTTTCCGATTGCGTTCTCTCCGTTTTCATTAACAATTCTGATTTCCGTTACTGTTGAAATTTTATTTCCCCTGATATGCTGTTCAATACCGTCAGGAAGGTCGGTTCCATGAGAAAAACTTCTCTCAACAGCAAGATCTGTTCTGAAATCCATAATCATCACCATAAAAAGTTTGCGAAAGAAGAATATTTTTATGCAAAAAATGTTCAGATTTTTTTTAAAAGATATTGCTTTTTTTTACAATACATGATATTATAATAACCTGTATGGACCATAAAGGAGGTGCGGGTATGCCTAACATTAAATCAGCTAAAAAGCGTGTAATCGTAAATCAGACAAAGGCTCAGAGAAACAGATCTGCTAACACAGCTCTCAAGACAGCTATCAAAAAGGCTGTTGTAGCTATTGATACAAACGCTGCAGACAAAGCTGAAGTTGTTAAAGCAGCAGAAAAGAAGATCGACCAGGCAGTAGCTAAGGGACTTCTTCACAAGAACAACGCTGCTCGTAAAAAGTCAGCTCTTGCAGTAAAGCTTAACAAATCAAACGGTTAATCCGTGGTTGTAAGTAAATTATCATTTTATCAACGGAAGGATGGGTATCCATGAAAAAAGTTTTGAAGATTTTAGCAATCGTTGCTGCTATTGCTGGTGCTTGCGCAGCTGTATATGTAATAGTAACAAAATTTATGGAAAAGAAACAGAGAATCGGTAACACAGAAGAAAACTATGTATCATGCTCATGCTGCGAAGATGAGTTTGTAACCGAAACTGTAGCCTAAACCGTAAATCAAGTTGATAAAAAACAAAGGACTCTTTCGAGTCCTTTTTCTTTTTGCTTTTTTCTTATCAGAACTTATCCATACTCTCAACATTGAGAACGAATACTGTTGCACCACCGACGGTAACTTCCTTTTCCATTTCGCCTTCCTGGAAGCCGTAGCCGAATGAATTATTTGTATTTACAGTGTGTGTTCTCTTCTGTGAATACTTTGAAACAATTTCCTTTACCTTTTCTACCTGATCATCTTCAGCACCTATAAGGTATGTTGTGTTTCCGATCATAAGAAATCCGCCTGTTGTTGAAAGCTTTGTCACAAAGAATTTGTGTCTTGTCAGGGCAGATGATACTGCCATGCTGTCATCATTATTTACAATTGCTATTACAAGTTTCATATTTGTCACTCCTGAATTAAAGATTTGGAATAATCATCTTCTGGCTCTTTTTATCAAGCTCAAGAAGATTGGGAATTTCATATCTGTTGTCATTTGCATCCTTGATAAGAACACGATTATCAAACAGCGGTTTGACAGCTGTAAGATGATTTCTTATCTCAAATTTTACAATGCCCTTATCTGTTTCTGCAGTCCACATCCAGATTTTGAACTTTTCACTCATTTCAATAAATCGTGTAATTCTGGGCATCATATAATACTCTTCAAGACAGCTCTTGACAGCATCTCTTGACTGAGCATCAAGATTATCAACATCTCTTATCATTGCCTGCTCATTGCCCTCACTGTCAAGCACTGCAATATATTTATACTTACCGCTGACAGGGAACATTCTGCGAAGCTCCATATCTTCGAATTTCTCACCGGTGTGATAGAATTCCATATCAACAAAGATTTTATCTTTGACCCTGAAACGGACTTCGGGACCATCAATATATCTTAATATCATCTTTTCAGTCCCTCCTTATTCAAAGTTTTCGGATTCTTTTTCCTTGAGCAACTGTTCACTCATGGACTGAATCTGAACGAGCTTATAATATTTACCTTTACGTTTGAGAAGGTCATCGGGATGACCGCATTCAATAATTTCGCCTTTATCAACAACAACAATCTTATTTGCCTTACGGAGTGTTGACAGACGATGTGCAATCATAAGAGTTGTTCTGCCTCTTATGAGCTTTTCAATAGCACCCTGGATAAGAAACTCTGTTTCCGAGTCAACAGCAGCTGTAGCTTCGTCAAAAATAAGAATTCCGGGGTTTTTAAGAACAGCTCTTGCAATTGAAACTCGCTGTTTTTCACCGCCTGAAAGACCGACACCTCTCTCACCGAGCATTGTGTCATAAGCATCGGGCATTTTTGAAATAAATGTATGTGCATTTGCGATTTCCGCAGCATGAAGAACTGATTCAACATGAACATCACCGCAGCCGTATGCAATATTATTGAAGACTGTATCACGGAACATAAGAGGTTCCTGCTGAACAAAACCGATCTGTGAACGGAAATAGCTCATATCAATATCTTTGATATTTTTGCCATCTATAAAAATCTCACCCTCATAATCATCATAATAACGCATTATAAGATTGATAAGAGTTGATTTACCTGAACCTGTTGTACCAACAATACCGACAATGTCACCGGGTTCAATTGTAAGATTGATATTGCTGAGAACTTTCTTTGAACGGTCAAAAGAAAAGTTGACATTCTTAAATTCAATCTTACCCTGAAGAGGTTCTTCATCCTTGAACTTACCGAAATTACTTTCAGGCTCAGCATCAAGAATATCAAGAATCTTTTCTGCAGATGCAATTGCGTTTTCGTATGAGTCTGAAAGGTTTGCAAAGAAGTTTACGGGATTATAGAATGTTGCAGCATAAGAAATGAATGAAACGAGAATACCTGCAGAAACACCGTAGCTGCCGTCAATAACCCATTTACCTCCGATACCCCATATAAGGAGTGAACCGCATGTTACAAAGAATGTGATGAGAGTGGGGAAAATTGCAGCATAAAGACCTGCGTGCATATCTTCTTTTTTCCACTCATCGCAATATCTTGCAAATTTTCTGATAACAGATTCTTCGTTTGAAAATGCTTTTATAACACGGACACCGGGAATTGTGTCTGACAGCATTGTTGAAATTGAAGAGCTTCTTCTCCACAATCTTCTGTACTTGGGGCCTACAATTTTACCGAATCTTCTTGCTATGATAACAACAATCGGTACTGGACAAAGTGCAAGAAGTGCCATCTGCCAGTTGAGAGAAAACATGATTGCGATAATTCCCACAAGAGTGAAAAACTGAACAATTGCTTCCTGTGTTATGCGCAGAATAAACTGCTGTACTGTTGCAGTGTCTGAGTTGACACGGTTGATAACAGCACCTGTTGAAGTCTTGTCATAGAATTTCATGGGAAGATACTGTGCTTTTGCAAAAATATCCTTTTTAAGACCTGTTATAATGCTGTCACTTGCAAGTCTGAGTCTGTACTGCCTGAAACCTGCAACAACATACTGCACGATATACAGTGAAACAAGGAAAATGACAACTTTCAGAAGTTTGTTCATATCCCTTGACGGAAGGATTTCATCAACCATCATACTTGTTATGTAAGTGGGAATAAGTGAAAGTCCTGTTGTGAATGCGGAAAGAATAATACAAAGCACAAGATTCCACTTCTGAGGAAGAACATACTTGAGAAGTTTTGAGAATGTTTTTGTCTTACCCTCACAATTGATACACGGTGCATCGGGATGAGGTAATTTTCTTCCGCATTTGGGACAGAAACTTCTCATTTTTTCATAGGTTGACTGGACAGCTTCAAGAAGCTTATCGGTATAACCGCCGTCACGCACATCTTCCATGTAGATTGCCGCAGCATCACCAAGGTCAGCTGCCGCATAAGAAAAACGGATAAGATTGTGCCACTTTCCGTCATTGTCTTTTATACGGAACATTGCGTTACCGTAAAGACGTTTGACCTTTGCTCTGATTATTGACTCATAATCAACTGTTTTACAGCCGTTTTCATAAGTCTCATCAAAAGCCACTACCCTGTCTCTTCCGAAAACAAGAGCAGATGTGCCGTAAGTGCCGTCCATTTTAAGGTCACCCACAACTGCAAAAAGAACATTATCGTCGCCGAGAATTTCTTTTGCCTTTCTGTTCATTTCGTCAGACAGAGGACAGTTTGACATAAATTTCATAAAAAACAACCCCCTTACAAAAGGTTTTTACAAGTGGATTATAAAATTATTCAGACAAAAAATCAAGTATAAATATAAATAATTTACTTATTTCGGAGTTTTATTTGAATTGCCCGGAAAATATATTGATTTTCAGATATTTTGTTATTATAATGAAGATGTAATATATAAGAAAGCTGATGGTTCCGATGGTCTGATTATTCAAGTTCATATAAAAGATTTTTAATTTTAAGGAGTGATATTTTATGAAAAAAAGCATATTATGTTTAGTTCTGATTGCAACCGTTATGCTTTCTTTACCGATGTATGTTTATGCCTATGATTACAGCGAAAATGATGTTATTTTTGATATTTTGCCCGGAGACATTAATGCAGACAATAAGGTAACAGCCGCAGATGCAAGACTTTGTCTGCGAGCTTCAGCAAAACTTGAAACCCTGACTGAAAAACAGCAAAAAACAGCAGATTTGGACGGTACAGGCGAAATTACCGGCTCAGATGCAAGACAGATTCTTCGTGCATGCGCAGGTCTTGATATGCTGTCTATTACAGTGAATCTTGAACAGGGGCAGAACTTGGTTGTTGGACCGTTAAAAATCTGGGGAGTTGAATGCACACCGCAAAAACAGAATGACAATCTTACTGTCTTAAAAACAACAGAAATCGAAAACCCGGAAATTGTCGGAGCGCCTGCTTCCGGTTTCTTTACAATAAAAGCAACAGAACCGGGAGATTATAATTTGGTTTTCACAAGCTATCAGCCATGGATTGGTGATATAACAGAACATTTTAATCTTGTATTAAATATAAAATAAGCAGTTAATACAAATCCCCATCGACAAAACATCGATGGGGTAATTTTTTTAATTTCTTGTAAGTTCTTTTATCCACTTAAATCTGTTGACCTTTACAACTGCAACAAAGCACTTGAGAATCTGGTCAGATTTCAGGAAGAAGAATGTTACGGGAATAGGCAGACACCATACAAAAGCTGAAAGTGCCGAAAGCGGAAGAACAATTCCCCACATAAATATAAGGTCATTTATGAGAACGAATTTTGTGTCACCGCCGCCTGAAACAATTCCGCACAGTGCAGGTGCTTCATAACAGGAACCGATTATTGTTACACTCAGGATATATATAAATGACTTTGCAAGAGCCTTTGTTTCGTCTGCAACGTTATACATAGAAAGAATTCCGTCACAACACATGAACATTATAAGTCCTGAAAGAATACCTATAACAACAAAAATTATCTGAAGCCGTTTTGAGTAAAGCTTTACTCTCGGTATGTCACGCTCGCCTACTGTTTTTCCGATAATAACAGATGCAGCATTTGACGTTGATGTATAAAGCACACTTACAACCTGATAAATGGTGGTTGCAATACTGTTTGCCCCAAGCACGGCAACAGAATCAATTCTGCCGAGTATCGCAGTCTGTATAGCCATTGCAATACCCCATGAAGTTGCTGAGCCGATAAGCGGAAGTCCTGTTTTTATGTAATCCTTTATATATGACTTATCAAAAACAAACAGGTCACGGATTTTCATCCTAATCTTTTTATCAAGTCTGAACACATAGAATGCAACTATGATAAACTCAACATATCTTGCAGTCAATGTAGCAATTGCAGCACCTTTTACACCAAGTTCAGGGCAACCGAAGTTACCGAAAATCAGCATATAGTTAAGGCTTATGTTCACAACAAGTGAAACAGCGTTGATAACAAATCCGATTCTTACAGTTTCAACACTTCTGAGCATACTGAGCAACAACTGTGTCATTGTAAAAATACAGTATGAAAAGCCCATAATTACTATGTACTTTGAACCCTCTGCAATTTCATTAGTTTTATCTGTGAGAAGTCCCAGAACGTTCTCAGGGAACAATATAACTGCAAGACCGAGCAATGCACTGAGAACCGTTCCGATAATTGCCGCTGATGTAAAAATCTTTTTAATGGGTTTTGTGTCACCTTTTCCCCAATACTGAGCTGCAAGAACACCTACACCGTTTGCAGCACCCATTGCAAACATCTGCAGAAGAAACTGCACCTGATTTGCAAGAGAAACACCGCTCATTGCAACTTCGCTGTATTTGCCGATCATGATATTATCAGCAAGGTTGACACTGTATGTAAGAAGATTCTGCAGAATTATAACCACTGACAGAGAAAAGAACGTTTTATAAAAATACTTATCTTTAAAAATTTTCATAGCATTATTTCTTCAATAATTTTCCGAGTGCAGCAGCACCGCCGAGAATTACAGCACCTGCTGCAATACCGCCAAGCACCGCAAACTTTTTCTTTTCACATTCATCTGCATCCCAGAACCATCTGAGCTTTGCAACAGGTCCGTTACCACAGAGTTCATTATAATAAACAGTTCTGCAATTAAACGCAGATGTGTTATTCTCATCAAACTCAAACAGTTTGACACCTCTGTTACCGCTACCGTAACAACGGAATGAAGCTGCAGGTGATGCAACAAATTTAATACCGTCTTTTTCACCCACAAAATCATTTGTATGGTCATGACCCGAAACAATTGCTCTTACACCACCGTCTGCAAGCACAGCCTGATAAAAACCGTTGTCATTTTCAAGCGGAGTCACAGGCTCATTGAGATAGCCCCAGACACCGTCTGCTTTTTTGAGATGAATATTATTATAACTGACTGTTGCTTCCTCAGGAGAACATTCCTGAGTGAAATCTTCGAGTTCTTTAAGGGGAATATGCATAAACACAAGTGAATCATACGGATTCCCACCGTTTTCATTCTTCTGTGTTTCAGATTCAGCCTTGAACCACTCAACCTGTTTTTCTGTTATGTCATTAAAGCACTTATCGAGAGCTTTATCATGCCATGCTGTATTTATCATCCAGAGATTAAGAAGCTGTTTTTCACCGTCTGATGAATAAACAGGCAGACGGTATGTACCGCAAAGGTCTCCTGTGTTTTCAAAGCCTCTGTTCATTGAATATGAACGGAAAATTTCAGCCTGTTCATCACCTGTGAAAGAGTTCATATCGTCATGATTACCGTAAATCATGGCAAAAGGTATACCGCGTCTTTCGGGAATATCAAGAATATGAGCCAGAGCAGTACGCATAATCTCAAACTCTTCTTCCCTTGACATTTCTTTTTTCTTTGAAGAAAATCTGTAATCACGAAGATGATTGCCGAGAATGTTATCTCCTGTAAATACAATAAGATCAGGTTTCAGCTGTTCACATGCATTCTCAAGCATAACAAGCATTGTTTTTCTGACCCAATGCAGATCCTGAGCATCACTTATCTGCAATATTCTGAGTTTTCCGTTATTGAATCTGATTTTTTCCATTTATTCCACCGCCAGATAACATATAGTTTTTGAAAAATCTTTTTTAGCAAGATCTTCTTTTTTTATAAGGAAATAGAGATATCCGCTGTCTTCAAATTCAAGAGTAAAATCATCGCCTGAAAAAGAATCAAGACAGAAAAGAAGCACATAGTCATCGAGTTCTTTATCATCATTTACGGGATAGCTCCCCATGAGCTGATGAAATGCATCAGTACATTCGTTTTCATTATCTGTAAACTCGATTTTCAGTTCTTTAAAACCGACTGCTTCACCGTTTTCATCAACAATCTCGCCGCACTGCAGGTCTGCTGTTCCGCCGTTATAATATTTAACGGCAAAATTCCCCATGCTCTGAAAACCTTTTGTTATTGCAGGTGCACTCTCCTCTCCGAGAGGATTTGCGATACATCCAAAGAAATAAAGCATTCCTTTTTCAGGAAGACATGCGTTCATTTCATGAGCTTTTTTACAATTAACCTGACAGATGAATTCCATATCAAATTCATCGTCGTCAACGGGCCAGTCAAAATCTTCGGGAAGATCGGGACAACCGAAAAATTTGCTGTCGCCCAGAGAGCACTCTTTTTCATCATACTTAATATAGATATTTTCCATTATTAATCACCAAATTTTATTTTAACACAGAAATTATCAAAATACAACAAAAATTTATCATGCAAATAATCATCAGAAATCTTGACGGACATGAGCATGATTTGGTAGAATACTTAAAAGAGAAATACATGCAAATATCTGCCGTCATTACAGATATGATACTTGCATATACTCAAACAGATATAATAACAACACAAAAATATATTATAAGGATGGATTCTGATGAAAGTTTTAATTATCAACGGCAGTCCGAGAGTCGGAGGCAACACAACCGTAGCACTGAATGAAATGGAAAAGGTTTTTGCAAAAAACGGCATTGAGACAGAAACCGTGCAGGTGGGCAACATGGAAATCAGAGGCTGCGTCTGCTGCGGATACTGCTTCAAAAACGGTAAATGTGCTTTTGATGACATTGCAAATGAACTCGCTGCAAAATTTGAAGAATGTGACGGTCTTGTTATCGGCAGCCCTGTTTATTATGCAGCTGCAAACAGCACTCTCACAGCGCTTCTTGACAGACTCTTCTACTCTGCTTCATTTGATAAAACAATGAAAGTCGGCGCAAGTGTTGCAGTATGCAGAAGGGGCGGTGCATCTGCAACATTTGATCAGCTCAACAAATATTTCACCATAAGCGGTATGCCTGTTGCATCCAGCCAGTACTGGAACAGTGTTCACGGCAGAGCACCCGGTGAAGCTTCCGAAGATGAAGAAGGATTGCAGACAATGCGTACTCTTGCAGAAAATATGACATTCCTGATGAAGAGTATTGCGCTGGGTAAAGAAAAATACGGTATCCCCGAAAAAGAAAAAAAGATATTCACAAGTTTTATCAAAAAGTAAAATAACGGTATGTATGATCTGCTTAATACATACCGTTTTCTTTTATCAGTTTTCAATTACATTATTTATGTCTGTCACTGCACCCGTGTGATGTTTTTCTATGGTATAAGGTGCATCAAAAACATTATCAGAAATCTCTGCTTCTCGCAGATATTCGAGCCATATACAATGTGCATCCAAAGACGGTTTTTCAAATCTGTTGCCCGTCAGCACAAGTCTGCCATGCACAAACTCTTCAGAATTTTCATTCATAACTTTAGGAGTATATCTGATTGCCGGAGCAGACTGATGCGTTTTTGCATATTCACAGCCGGAAACATGATTATTACGAAAAACAATCTCTTTTGTATAACCTGATTCAAACCAGAAATTGCAGTCATCTTCAATAAGCAATGCAGGTCCCCACAGATTGCGGAATCTGTTGTTTTCAATAACAACTTCGCCACGTGTTGTGCAGAGAATACCACGTCCTGATGTCGGTCCGAAATCGCAGTTTCCGACATACAGGTCAGGAGTCCAAGTGGCATTTTCGACGACATCCTTATCAATCACAATATCAGGTAAAGCTCTGTCAAGGAGCAGCTTTATATCGGTATCATTGAGTTTTTCATAAGATTTGACAACTGTTTTTCCGTAAGGAATCAGTGTATCCCATCTGATAAATTCAAGTTCGTCACCGACTTCAAAAGCCTGGAATCCCCATGTTTCATTATGCATAAACCTGACAATAATGCAGTTTTCATCATCATTCTTTTCAACAATACGAAGATGAGTTCCGTGGACATTGATATAATCATCCTGAGCACCCCATGCTTTACAGTTTTCAACAACAAGTCTGCCTCTGCAACCTGAAAACTGAAAGAAATCTGCTGTGCTTGCGATTGTTCTGCCTTCGGCAGGAGTAAAATCACAGTTAATAAATGAGACATTTTCACAGAACTGAGAAACCATACCAAGACCGTGCATAAATTTCACCCGAAGGTTTTCAAAACGGAGATTTTTGCATCGCTGAAACAAACTTCCTGTCTGATCACGGACAATACTTCGGGTCTGAATGATACTTCCTGCAGTGAAATCGGCATCTTTGTTTTTAAGAGAAACTCTTAGTGTTTTATCACCGATATGTTCAATTTTTTCAAAAGCAAGATCAGCTTTACTGTAATCTCTGCATGTTTCTTTTTCAGGATCAAATATTTTAAAATATCTGCCGTTTCCGATATAATTACTTTCCCAATAGGGGGTGCCGTTTTCATCAGGCTCACCTTTCCATATCAGATCATTATCTTCAATACGGAAAAGACAATCGGGATTAATTTCAATTTCACACACACCGCTTTCATTTGAAAGAATTCTGAACTCGGTCATTGTGGGACAGGCATAATCGACAGTCAGATTTCTGACTGTTATATTCTCACACTTATCAAACAACAACGGTGTCATTTTCCCGTGAACAATCAATGTTGATCCGTTGCCATCAATAGTAATGTTTTTCTTGTCTTTAAGATATATTGCAGTATTACGCATTCCGTCGGGATTCTCATGTTTTTTTGCTGTATTTGAACAAAAATAATCATGCAAAACAAATGAATCTTCCTGACGCACATGATAAACACTGTTTTTATTCAGAAGAATATTGTCGCCATCATTTATATTCAGAAAAATTTCGGAAAGCTCATTCATATCAGAAAACCCGCCTTTCTCAAATCTGCTTTTATTATACTTTATAAAACAACAAAAAACAATGGGAGACAGCCAAATTAATGACTGTCTCCCTGATTTAATACGAATTACGGATATTAATTAAATCTCGTTATCTTCATATTTTTTTGTTTTGCGGATTTTTCCGATGACAGAACTGAAAAAACCGATCATACCTGCACACATAAGTGCAAATACGGAAGCTGAACTGTTTGTATCACCTGTCTGAGGGATATGAGAATCATCCGGCTGATCAGGCTGTTCAGGTTCTTCAGGCTGTTCAGGCTGTGGCTGTCCGCCCTGTTCGGGTTCCGGCTCCGGCTCGGGCTCGGGTTCGGGTTCCGGCTCGGGTTCCGGCTCGGGTTCCGGCTCGGGTTCGGGTTC
>JAGBSO010000054.1 GCA_017631795.1 Clostridia bacterium
CGCTCAAATGGAAAGTTGAGAATGGAAAATGGAAAGTTTCGGAAGTGCTTCGCACTTGATTCCGCTTCGCTCTATTCATTTTCAACTTTCAATTTTCAATTTTCCACTACAATAATTTAGCACCGCTAAATTATTGTTTATCCTCCAATTCCCTATATGCGACCTTGCCCACAAGAGTTTTCGGCAGTTCTTTTCTGAATTCTATTTCTCTCGGCACGGCATATTCGGTAATCTGTTTTCTGCAATGATTTTTTATCTCTTCTTTCAGCGTTTCGCTTTCGGTTATATCTTCTTTTGTGACGATGAAAGCTTTGATTTTCTCCATTTTGTAGTCATCTTTCACTCCCACAACACAGCAGTAATCCACAGCGGGATGTGATTCTATTGTTTTTTCGACCTGAGAGGGATAAACATTGTAACCCGATGTGATAATCATGCGTTTGATGCGTTGCCTGAAATAAACATAGCCGTCTTCATCGATAAAACCAAGGTCACCCGTATAAAGCCAGATTCTGCCGTCTTCACGTTTTCTCAGGACGGCATTTGTTTCGTCTTCGTTGTCAAGATATCCTTTCATGACAGTAGGTCCGCTGATGATTATCTCACCTTCCTGACCTGCGGGCAATTCTTCACCCGTTTCAATGCTTATGATTTTATACTTTGTGTCAGGGAAGGGAAGTCCGATGCTTCCTTCACGGTGGGTGTCTTTAGGGGTAAGACAGCTTGCTGTCACACATTCTGTCAGTCCGTACCCCTCACGCACCTGAATGTCTGCATTGTGATTTCTGAGAAAGTCATCAACATCTTTTTTAAGGTCGACAGGCATTGAATCACCGCCCGCAAACATTCCTTTGAGAAACGACAGGTCAGCATCTTTCAGCGCATCACATTCTGTCAGCATTCTGAAAATGGTCGGCACACCGGCGATAAAATTCGGTTTTTCTCTGAGCATTGTCGTAGCATAGCTTTTTGTTTTGAATTGCGGCATAAGCACACAGCAAGCGTTGTTTACAAGGACGGTATGGATTCCTATTCCAAGTCCGAAACCGTAGAAAATCGGCATCGCAGAAAGATTTTTAAGCCCCCTTGAAAATTCACAGTCTATGCTGATGCGTGCCTGCATGGCAAGCGCATTGAAATTCAGGTCAGTCAGACAGATTCCTTTGGGCACACCTGTTGTGCCACCGCTGTAAAGGATAACAGCAGTCCTGTCTTTGTCGTATGTGACAGGCGGAAGTGAAATGTTTTCGGGAGTGTTGCCGAGAAAATCCTTCCACAGAATTCCTCCTCTTTCGTCGGGAAATTTATGAAAATCCTTTCCCTTTTTTAACGTGTATAAAAATCGAAGTGCAACAGGAAGTTCATCCTGAATCCTTGCGACGATTATTATCACATCGTGGTCAACATTTTTAATCGCATTTGCTGCATTTTCATAAAAAAGATCAGGCACTACAATTGCTCTGCTTTTTGAGAGATTCAGATAATACGCAATTTCCTTTGCAGTTGAAAGCGGATGAATAAAACTTGCGGTAACTCCGATTCTGTTCAGCGCATACAGGCAGTCAACAGCCTGCGGAGTATTCGGCATACAGATTGAAACAACATCACCGCGGATTATCCCTGCATTGAGAAAAGATTTTGCGGTGTGATTGATTTTTTCAATCATTTCGCCGTATGAAGTCTCTGCACCCATGAAACTGTATGCGACATCGTCAGGAAGTCTGTCTGCTGCTTCTTCCACAAGCTGATACATGGTTTTTTCAGGATAATGCAGACGGATTTCTTCGCTGAAAATTTCGGTGTCATGTTTTTCAAAGAAAGATGTCAGCGATTCAAAATATTTGTTTCGGTAATCAAAGCTGCCGTGAAGATGCCCCGAGTTTTCAAAAATAACAAGATTTTTTTCGCTGTGGCAGCTATTGAAAATTTCTTCTGCCATTGAAAAGGGCGTCAGTTTGTCATTTGTGCCGTGAAAAATCAGCACAGGTCTTGAAAGTGTTTTCAATGCTTCGCTGACTGAAAAGTCAAACAGGCTGAATCCGAAACTTTCAGACACCATTGAGTCAAGTCGGTACAGAAGTTTTTCTTTGCTGATATTTTCTTTGACCTTTCTTCTGATCGTGTTCAGAACAACATCTGCAGGCGATGTGAAAGGACTGTCTGCAATAATTCCTTTCACCCTTGCGCTAAGACTTTTTTCGCCTGCCATAAGTACCGATGCAGCACCCATTGATGCTCCGTAAAGATAAACAGGCAGGTGAGAATCGGTGTTTTTTATAACATAATCAAGCCATGCACGGCAGTCGAGCCTTTCATGAATGCCGAGTGATGTGAATCTGCCTTCACTTCTTCCGTGAGCTCTCTGGTCAACAAAAAGCACGGAGCAATCCGTTTCAGAAAGATGCTCCGCAACCAATGCGAAATCTCTGAAACAAGAGCTTTTGTAGCCGTGAAATGCAATAATGATTCGTTTCGGATTTTCTGCGTGTTTTAAATAGCCTCTCAGTGTGAGTCCGTCGTGGCTTTTTATCCTGATATGCTCAAAATCATACTGTCTGAGTTTTCTTTCAGCTTCATTTATTGCAAATGAAAATGCCGAATATGAATTTTCGTAGGGCATTGACACTCTGCATTCGGTGAACATTCTGTCGCATAAATTTCTGATTTTCATTTTCTGACCTCCGTAATGTGCTATACGGATTATCGGAAAATATTGTAAAAAATATTCAGCAAAAAAAAGAAAACCAACCGAAGTTGGCTTTCTCATCAGTTTATAATTGTCCACTCATAGATGTTTTTGTATGCGTTGCTCATGTCGCTGTCTGCTGCGGGTGTGATGTTGTTAGAGTAAATGAGAGCGCCCATTCTGAAACAGATAGGAGCAAAGGGCATATTCTGCAGGAAAGAGTTTGTGAAAGCTTCCAGTGAAATGTTTCCGCTCAGATATTCGCTGTAAGCGGTTGCAGTTGTGTCTGTGGCAGAAATGCCGTAAATCGCACGGTTATCACCGAAAAGTGCAGAAAGATTCATATTCATCGGCAGTCTGATTTCGCCTATATAGAAATCATAGTTACCGCCTGAAAGTGCAAGCTGATAATTTTCCCATGTAAGCTCATTTATTGTCAGATTGATTCCGATGTTTGCAAGATTTTCCTGCAATTCTCTTGCTGCCGCAATCTTGAAGTTGTTGCCTGAATACACAATCAGGGTGTAATTGATTCTTTCGTTGAATCCTGCGTTTTTCATGAGTTTCTGAGCTTCGGAGTAGTTGAGAGTAAGATCAGAAATGCTGTATTCCGACTCGGAAATCACGTGCCATTCGGGGTGATACGGCACAGCACTTTCCTTTGCATAATTCTTGAATGAATTTTTTGCTATTGACTGTCTGTTGATTGAATAGTAAACAGCCTGTCTTACAGCAGATGTTGACAAACCGTATGAATTGCTGTTCATTCCCAGAAAAACAAGGTTTGTGAGATTTGTTTTTGCTGTCTGGGCATTTGCCTGTGAATAACTGCCAGATGACAAATCGTCAAAGAATGCGTCAATTGTACCGAGTTCAAGAGTGTGAATCATCGTTGATGATGACGGAATTTTGACAAGGTTTATTGTTGTGATATTCGGACGGGGTTTTTTGCAATAGGGGTTATACTGCATCTGAGCATTGTCGCCCGTTATGTTGAATTTATAAAGACCTGTGCCGACGGGAATTGAATCCTTGTCTGCCGCTGTGGATGTTTTCACAATCGGGAAAGACAGTGAATCGGCAGTATTTATGCTTTTTGTATTAAGTGTAAACGTGACTGTATCTGAGGCGGTTGCAGCCGCAGATGCTATGCTGCTGAGTTCATTTCTGTAATATTCTGATTGCTTTGCGAGGTTGAATGAATACACAACATCCGATGATGAAAACTGAACGCCGTCTGAAAAAGCAACAGATGTGTCAAGTTTTACGGTAAGTGTCATGTCGTTTTGTGTGTATGATTTTGCAAGGGCATTTCTTGCGCAGAAAGAATCGTCAATATAAAACAAAGGCTCAAAAACAAGGTCTGTGATATCGGAATTGAGATCCGTTTTTATAAAATACGGATTGAGCGAATCGTTTTCAGACATGCCGATATTCAATGTTGAACCGACAGTATGCGATGTGAAATTATCGGGGTCAGGCGATGTTCCTGAGTTTGTTGAAATTACAGTGTCATTGCATCCTGAAAACACCGTAAGAATAAGTATAAAAACAATCAGGACTGAAAGAGATTTACTCAATTGACACAATCCGTGCGGAAAGAGTTTTTCCTGTTTTATTGTCGATTTCAAAGATGCAACCCTCCATTCTGCATTCACCGTCGGGATTATCAAATCTGACGGGAAGACCTGTTTTCATTTTTTCAATTGCAAGAGACGGTGTAACGCCAAGCACAGACTGAATCGGACCTGTCATGCCGATATCGGTAATGTAACCCGTACCGTTTGGCAACACCTGTGCGTCGTTTGTCTGCACATGAGTGTGTGTGCCGAAAACAGCAGAAACTCTGCCGTCAAGATAAAATCCCATTGCTCTTTTTTCTGCGGTTGCTTCCGCATGGAAGTCAACAATCTTTATACGGCAATCCCTGACTTCTTCAAGGACCCTGTCGATGCAGTCAAAGGGATTTTCGTTGTTTTCAAGGTAAACAACACCCATAAGATTGATAACGGCAATTTTTATAAACCCTTTATCGATGATGTAATAGCCTTTTCCCGGAGCTGTCCTGTAAAAATTAGCAGGACGGATAAGGGGATAGTCCTCTTCATCAAATCTGTTGTATATTTCAAAACGTCTGAGCGCATGATTGCCCGTTGTTATTACGTCTGCACCGCTTGTCAGAATATGCTCTGCGGACTGAGGCAGAATGCCGTTGCCCTGAGCAGAATTTTCACCGTTTACGATGCAGATGTCTATTCCGTTGAGTTTTTTGAATGAGGGGAGTGTGCGGCGCAGAAAATCACAGCCGTTTGTACCCACAACATCGCCGATAACAAGAATATTCATAAAGCCAACCTCAAAACATAATATACAATTAATAATACAAAATATTCTTATAAATGTCAACGCATAAAAAATACCGTTATATTATCCAATAATCGGGTGGTGTCTAAAAAACCCTAAAAATAGCCATTTTCCTTAATAAAAATACAAAATAACATAATTTTATGGTTGTGAATATAAAACGCAATATATAGATAACAATCACTGTATAAGGATAAATTTCCTGATTGTTTAAAGATTCAACACTATATACAGAAGCACAGGCATAAATTATAACTTGTAAATTCTCATCCAGAAAAACAATAAAAAAGCATAGACAACACTAAACGTTGTATCTATGCTTTTCTTTTTAAGATTTAAGTCGATATATTGTGCTTTATATTACCACCCGCTAAATGGATAATATAAATAATTTACATTAAGGCTTATGCGAACAAAAAAAGACACTCAAAAGAGTGTCTTAAAATTAACCCCAGCTTAAACGACATCCGCCGTCGCACATACCTTTGCCTAAACCAAAAACTTTTCCACAGTTAGGACAGGGGGCATGTAATGTGCCGTCAAGATTATAATAATAACCATTTGCATCAATTCCGTACATGCTACCATATATAACAAGTTTCTTTCCAGTTACATCACAACCTTCAATATAATAAGGGACATCATATTTTTCCTTGATTGCATATGCTTCTTCTGAATGGATTAAGGTTGTTGGAACTTGTATATTGCTACTGTCATTGTCATAAACCTCAATTACCTTATTACAATAAGAGCATTTTTTTGTTGCTTTTATAAAATTTCCAATATCTTTTACAAAAACAGTTTCTTTTGACACATATTCATAGTTGTGTCCGCCGGCTTTTATAATATCTCGCTTTTCAACTATGCCACAGGCAGAACACTTATATTCAGTATAGCCGTCAGAAATGCAAGTAGCTTTTACTGCATTGCCTTTCTTGAAAGAATGTCCTGTTGCCGGCTGAATTTTCGTTTTTGTAGGACTTCCGCAGTCCATACATTTATAAAGGTCATAACCTTCAGCGGCACAAGTAGCTTTTACAGAGCGGTCAAAACGATAACCATGCATAAGCTTTGGCATAATGTTTGTTTTTGCGCCGTCTGTATAATTACATCTTGTACAGGCATTGGTTGTATAGCCTTCATTTGTACAAGTGGGTTCAATTACTGTTTCAGCCATATTGTGCCCTGTCATAACACATTCCAAGTTTTCAAGGCTTGCTGCAACACGAAGAATTATTCTTGCATCAGATGCTGTAATTTTGTTATCACCGTTAATATCACCGTAAGCCTTGATATCATCTGTTTTTTCGGAAAGGTTTGCTGATACTCTAAGAACGAGTCTTGCATCAGATGCTGTAACTTTACCGTCACCGTTTACATCGCCCATACGGGCATCATAGGGTTTTGTTTCTGCGAATGCAGAAATACTGATTGTGAATACTGCGATAATTGCAAGTATAATTGATAAAATCTTTTTCATAATATACTACTCCTTTTGTTTTTTATTTTGATGTTACGAAATTCGGATTTTCCGGGGAGGAAATTGACCCTGCCGGGATATCCTCAAAACTTATATTACAGGTTCCATTACACATATTTTCTCCGATTCCTTGTAATAAACCACAGTGAATACACTCACCAGTCAAATGTGCAATATCATTATATTCTCTTCCTTCGGCATCATAGCCTTGACCTGTATACTTATCATATACAATAAGTCGGTCGCCATTTTCGTCAAGTCTTTCATAAACAAAGTCATCTTCGTTTAAACTGAATGTTTCAATAATATTTTGTGCTTCTTCTGAACTTGCATCTTCAAGAGTAATTATAAATTTATATGTTCCATCTGGATTTCTGATGTCTTCTTGAAGAGTAACAGAAGTTGTCTCCACAACATCTGTTGTCTCTTCTTCTTCTATTATTTTACCACTACATCCTGCAAAAGACAAGACTAAAATTAGTGACATTATATTATCCAATAATCGGGTGGTGTCTAAAAAACCCTAAAAATAGCCATTTTCCTTAATAAAAATACAAAATAACAAATTTTATGGTTGTGAATATAAAACACAATATATAGACAACAATCACTGTATAAGGATAAATTTCCTGATTGTTTAAAGATTCAACACTATATACAGAAGCACAGACATAAATTATAACTTATAAATTCTCATCCAGAAAAACAATAAAAAAGCATAGACAACACTAAACGTTGTATCTATGCTTTTCTTTTTAAGATTTAAGTCGATATATTGTGCTTTATATTACCACCCGCTAAATGGATAATATAAAAATACCGGAGAAAAAAATCTCCGGTAAAATTTGTTTATTTTGCGTAGTCGCAAGCACGGCTTTCTCTGATGAGATTGACCTTGATCTGTCCGGGGTATTCCAGTTCATCCTCAATTTTCTTGACGATGTCTCTTGCAACGAGAATCATCTGATCATCTGAAATAACATCGGGCTTGACCATGATTCTGACTTCACGACCTGCCTGGATAGCAAAGGATTTTTCAACACCTTCAAATGAAGTTGCGATTTCCTCAAGCTTTTCAAGACGCTTGATGTAATTCTGAACATTTTCACGTCTTGCGCCGGGTCTTGCAGCTGAAATTGCGTCAGCAGCCTGAACAAGACATGCAACGATTGTTTTTGCTTCAACGTCACCGTGGTGAGCATGGATAGCATGAACAACAGAATCGTTTTCTTTGTATTTCTTTGCGTATTCCACACCGAGTTCGATATGTGAACCGTCAAACTGATGGTCAAGAGCTTTACCGATATCGTGAAGAAGACCTGCTCTCTTTGCGAGTTTCACGTCTGCACCGATTTCAGCAGCCATAAGACCTGCGATGTATGAAACTTCAAGTGAATGGTTAAGAACATTCTGTCCGTAACTTGTTCTGTACTTGAGTCTGCCGAGGAGTTTTACAAGTTCGCCGTGAAGACCGTTTACGCCTGCATCGATAACAGCTCTGTCGCCTGCCTGTTTGATGCTGTGTTCAACTTCCTTCTTTGACTTTTCGTACATCTCCTCAATTCTTGTGGGATGGATTCTTCCGTCAGTAATGAGTTTTTCAAGAGTGAGTCTTGCGATTTCACGTCTTACGGGATCAAAGCTTGATACCGTGATTGCTTCGGGAGTGTCGTCGATGATAAGATCAACACCCGTGATTGTTTCAAGTGTTCTGATGTTTCTGCCTTCACGGCCGATGATTCTTCCCTTCATTTCGTCGTTGGGAAGAGCAACAACAGAAACTGTTGCTTCTGCAGCGTGGTCTGCTGCACATCTCTGGATTGCCGATGTTATGATTTCTCTTGCGAGGTTTTCTGCATCGTCTCTTGTCTGCTGTTCGATTTCAAGGATCTTGAGAGCTTTTTCGTGTGTCAATTCGCCTTCAAGGAGCTTGATAAGGTGATCCTTAGCCTGTTCTTTTGTGAAGCCTGAGATTTTTTCAAGCATATCAAACTGACTTTTCTTGAGAGCTTCAACTTCCTGGAGCTTGTCTTCAGCTTCTTTGATTTTCTTGCTGAGAGTTTCGTCCTTCTTTTCAAGGTTGTCAGCTTTTTTGTCAAGATTTTCTTCTTTCTGAACAAGACGTCTTTCCTGCTTCTGAACTTCGTTACGGCGTTCTTTGATTTCTCTTTCGAGATCGTTACGCTGTTTATGTATCTCGTCCTTAGCTTCGAGGATAGCTTCTTTTTTCTTGGATTCAGCCTCTGAAACAGCCTGGCTTACAATTCGGTTTGCCTCTTCTGTTGCTGAGCCGATAGCAGCTTCTGCCACTCTTTTTCTGTGAATTCCGCCGAGGACGAAACCTACGATGCCGAAAACAACTGCAGCCGCAACAATAAGGCCTATTGCTAAACCGATGTTCATTACTTTACACCTCCGTGTTTTTGATTTTTGTACTGAAATAACTGACATAAGTCAGAGGATAATTCAGAAAATAATGCCCGTTGACAAACACTTTTGCATTATCTATGTTATTTTATAACTAAATAAGAATAAAGTCAAGTACTTTTGTTTTAAATATTATATTATTTTATAAAAAAACAGTCATATAAACGAAAAAGTGATATAATTTAACCAAAAATTCCAAGGTATGTGACATCAGACAGCAGCGTAAGAAAATATAGGAAAAAACGGAAAAATAAACATAAATATCGGCTGTAAAACACGGAATTCTCTATTGACAATTGACTTCTTCTAATGTATAATATAAACATCTTTTTATATATTTTTTAAGGAGGAATTCGAAATGAAAAAATTCATATCTGTACTTCTTGCAGTTGTAATGATTTTCTCAATCGGTTCTGTTGCGGCATTTGCTGCAGAAACATATGAAGTTGTGTTTACTGAATTTCCCTATGATATCGCTCCTTACAGAAACGACTACGTAGGAAAATACGAAGGTTATGAATACGGTGTTGATTATTGGTTCACAATAACAAATGAAGACGGTACAACAACAGACATTAAGGGTTTCCCCTATTCAATGCAGGTTGATGCAGGCAAGGTTGTTGAATTCGTTGTTTCTCTTGCAGAATATATTGAACCCACATCAGTAAAAGTTATGGCTTTCCCCAAGGGTTCAGAAAACAAGGATGATTTCTATAACACAGTTTCAGGTGAACCTGACGGACGTTACTATGTAAAGAGCACTTCAATCGGTACATACGGTGTTGCTCCCAGAGAAGATATGACTGTATGCCTTTCAGAATTCCACCTTTACAATAAGGCATTCCTTTATGAATTCCCCACTTCTGAATACTACACAGCTAACAGACTTTTCCTTACAGATCCTGATGCAACAAATATTGAAGACAGATTTTCATATTCTGACAGAGATAACACAGAAGTTATCTACATGAATGAAACTGTTTTCTTTGAAGTCAGACTTCCTCTTGAAGACGGTAAGACCAAATATAACAGAGACACATATCATGTTTATTACACAGACGGCAATTCATTGCTTGCAGAAAAAATCTATCTCAAGAGACCTGCATCTGAAAAGGATGGCACAGAAGAAATTGATAAAAAAATTGGTCACTACGAGACAGAGACAGAGTGGGTAGACATTTATGCAGCTACCAACATTCCCGAAGATTCAGAAATCAAAATTGCAAACACTGTAACTTACAATATTTCAATGCTCGGCGAATTCTTAGCTGATTTCGACCTTATGAATCTTGACAGTATCGATCTTAGCACAGTTGATATTGAACCCATGCTCGGTTACCTTCTCAGACTTGTTAACCTTGTTGTAAAGCTTCTTAACAGCTTCGGTCTTAATATCACACTCCCCGATCTTCTCGGCTAAAACAACTTATTCGTTCTTTGCAAGACATTATCCCATATCAAAGAGAGGCAGGAATTTTCCTGCCTCTCTTTGTTTTCAGAATATGCTTTCAATTGTTTTTTCGCAGCAATCGGGTGAATAGACAAATCTGTCCATGTGTGAGCCTTTGAAGAAGTATTTCGTTTCAGGGTCGGGGTATGAAGCATTAAAACTGTCCACAATTATCAGTTTCAGCTTCATTTTTTCGGGAATGATATTTTTTATGAAAACACTGCAATGCTGACCCACTGAAATATCGTCTGTCAATTCCGCAAGACCTGCAAGATTCGGTGTCAACTCCACAAAAATTCCGTAGTTTTCGATTGAACGGACAATTCCCGGCACAGTTTCACCGATTGAAAACATGGACGCATTTTCTTCCCATGTACCAAGAAGTTCTTTTGATGTAAGAGTGATTCTGCCCTGCTCATCAATGTTTCTGACGATGGTTTTTATGCTGTCATTTACAGAAAGTCTTGCAGCGGGATGAGGGATTCTTGAAACCGAGATTCCGTCTATTGGAAGAAGTGCACTGATACCGCAACCGATGTCGCAGAAAGCACCGAAAGGCTCAAGATGTGTGACAACCGCATCAATAACATCGCCGCATTTCAGAGTTGATATGTAGTTGAGTATGCAATCCTGCTGTGCAACACGTCGGCTCAGAATTGCAAAGGGTGTGCCGTCAGGTCCTGTTTCAATTTCAAGAATCCTGAAGCACACAGCTTTGTTGACTCTTGAAATTATAGCAATGTCACGCACTGCGCCCTCTTCAATTCCTACTGCGCATTCATTTCTCGGAATAATACCTCTCATGCATCCCAGATTCACATGCAGATTGTGGTCGTTATCGCAGAGTAATGCTCTTGCTTCAAGTATTGTACCTCGTGTCATCGCTTCGTGAAGTGCAGCTTCGGAGAAAACAGAATTTCCTGTGGATTTGTTATATATTATTCTGCCTTCAGGTCTGTAATCAGGCATACCGACCTTCCTTTCAATTTGAATTATTGTATCTACCTTAAATAGATATGTAATTTTAAGATTTTTAGAATAAAAATGTTCCATCTTACGGAAAAATATGTTAAAATATATTTTGGAGGAATGTCGTATGGATATAAAAGTCGGAGATAAAGTTGAAATGAAAAAGCAACATCCCTGCGGAAGCAAGGATTTTGAGATTCTTCGCATTGGCATGGATTTCAAAATAAAATGTTGCGGTTGCGGCAGAGAAGTTATGGTGCCCCGTGCAAAAGCCGAAAAAAATATCAAACATATAAATAAGGAATAAAGTTATGATTAAAACTGAAATATTGGCACCTGCAGGCGGTATGGAGCAACTTATTGCTGCTGTGAGATGCGGTGCAGATGCTGTGTATCTGGGCACAAAGAATTTCAATGCCAGAAATAGTGCGGCAAATTTTGATTCAGAAGCACTTGCGGAAGCGGTGAAATATTGCCACGCAAGAAATGTCAGTGTCTATGTCACGATGAATACACTTGTGACAGACAAGGAAACGTCTGATGTTATAAATGAAATAAAAATGATTGCAAAGAGCGGTGTTGATGCTGTTATAATTCAGGACCTTGCTGTTGCTGCGCTCTGGAGAAAATATTGTCCGACAATGAAGCTTCATGCTTCAACCCAGATGACAATTCATAATGTTGCAGGTGCAAAACAGGCTGAAAAGCTCGGTTTTGACAGAATTGTTCTTGCACGTGAGCTGACAGTTGACGAAATAAAGACAATTGCAGAAAACACAACCGCCGAGATCGAAGTTTTTATTCACGGAGCACTTTGTATGAGTGTTTCGGGTGCTTGTCTGCTTTCTTCAATGATCGGTTCAAGAAGCGGAAACAGGGGCAGATGCGCTCAGCCCTGCCGTCTCAATTTTAAATGTAATGACAGAGAATATGCGCTGTCTCTCAAAGACTTGTCGCTTATTGATAAAATAAATGAACTTGCGCAGGCAGGTGTTACTTCGCTTAAAATCGAAGGCAGAATGAAACGTCCAGAATATGTTGCGGCATCTGTGACAGCAGTGAAAAATGCTAAGGAAAACAAACCTTACGATGCTGAAACTCTTAAAGCTGTTTTCTCAAGAAGCGGTTTCACAAAGGGATATTTTGAAGGTCAGAGAAACCTTGAAATGTTCGGTTACCGCAGACATGAGGATGTAACCGCCGCAACGGGAGTTTTAAAAGAGCTTGCCAATTTATATAAAGATGAAATCAGAAAAATCCCGCTGAAAATAGAGTTTTCGGCAGATGTGAACGGTTCATCACTCACTGTTTCTGACGGTGAAAACAGTGTAAATGTTTACGGAGATGTGCCGGAAACTGCCAAATCAAAACCCCTTGACGAAGAGTTTGCAAAAAAATGTTTTTCAAAGCTCGGCGGAACAATTTTCTATGCTGATTCATTCATGTTTGACATCGGTGAAAACCTGTCACTTTCCGCATCAAGCCTTAACAATATGAGAAGGGAAGCCACCGAAAAGCTTTATGAAAAGCGATGTGAAATCAAGGAAAAAGAGATTGTTGTGCCCGATGAAAACGAATCTGTAAGCTCTGCTCATTACGGTGAAAAGACATACAGACTCCGTTTTGAAAGATTTTCACAGAGTTTTGATGATGAAAAGACAGAAAAAATAATTCTTCCCATGAGTGAAATTCTGAAATACCCCGAAAGTGTGCAGCAATACGGCAGAAAACTTGTCTGCGAAGTGCCGTTTCTTGTTTTTGCACAGGATGAAGAAAGATTTATTTCAGCACTCAGAAAAATAAAGGACGCAGGTGTGCGTGAAGTCCTTGCAGATAATATAGGTACTTTTGCAGTTGCAAAAGAAATGGGCTTTGTCGTGCATGGCGGTCACGGATTGAATGTGCTCAATTCAATTTCATTTTCAGAATATGAAAAAATGGGAGCAGAAGATATCACTCTTTCTCCCGAGCTTATGATGAATGCCGTGGGCAAAATCAGAAGTAAACGCAGAAAAGGAATTATCGGTTACGGTTTCCTGCCTCTAATGCGATTCAGAGCATGTCCCGCACAGGGAAACAAAGGCTGCGGTGAATGCAAAGGGCTGACACTGATAAAAGACAGACTGGGAATCGATTTCTACATTCTTTGCTCAGGCAGAAAATATTCATCACTGCTCAATTCAGTGCCCCTTTATATCGGTGATAAACCCCATGAAAATGCCGATTTTGTGACACTGTATTTCACATTCGAAAAACAGGAAAAATGCAGAAAAATCTTTGAATATTTCTATAATAAAAAATCCCCTGCAATGAAGAAAACAGGCGGACTTTACTATCGTGAATTGTTATGACACATTACTATTCTCTTAATGATTATTGCCGTCAGACTTTCGGACACAAACTCTATAAACTGTCCCTTGACGGCGGTATGACATGTCCTAACCGTGACGGAAAAATCGGCACGGGCGGATGTATCTTCTGCTCTGAAGACGGCTCAGGTGAATTTGCCGAGTGTTTGTGCGGAGATATCACGCAGCAGATTGAAAACGCAAAAAAGCGTGTTGAGCATAAAAACAAAGGCGGAAAATATATTGCATATTTCCAGAGTTTTACGAATACTTATGCTCCTGTGTCTTATCTTGAAAAGATTTTCACCGAAGCCATAAATCATCCCGATGTGGAAGTTTTGTCTGTTGCCACAAGACCCGATTGCCTGGGAGATGATGTGCTGAGTCTTCTTGCGAAACTCAACAGTATAAAACCCGTCTGGGTTGAGCTGGGATTTCAGACTTCAAATGAAAAATCAGCGCTTTACATCGGCAGAGGTTATGATAATTCCGTTTTTGAAAAAGCCGTAAAAGACCTTTCTTTAATCGGCATAAAAACAGTTGCGCATATCATTCTCGGTCTGCCGGATGAAACTTATGAAGACATGGCAAACAGCGTGAAATTTGTGTGCGGCAACGGAATATGGGGCATTAAACTCCATCTTCTTCATGTACTCAGAGGCGCCGGGCTTGCATCGGAATACGAAAAGGGCAGATTCAGTTGCATGGAAGAAGCTGAATACCTTGGCACAGTCTGCCGTCTGTTGAAAATTATCCCTGCGGGAGTTGTTATTCACAGACTCACAGGTGATGGTGACAAACGAAAACTCATAGCACCTATGTGGAGTGCAAATAAAAAAGAAGTGCTCAATTCTCTTGCAAAAATGCTCAGAGACGAGAAAATCATTCAGGGCTCAGAGAGTGATTATTGATATTTTATTCTATTAGATATATAATCGTAACGGAGTTGATTTTATGACAAGTTCAGATTACAGAAAAATGTCCGCATTGCTTGCTCAGATCAAAGGCGGAGCAAGAGATTCATTTGCGTCAGTCTTTAAAATATATGAGAAGAAGGTATATTTTCTTTTCTGCAAACTTCTCGGAAGCAAGACTCTTGCAAGCACAATGACGATTGAGCTTTTTGATAAATGTTATATTAAAATTCATGATATGGCAGATCCCATAGCGTTTGAAAAATGGCTTTATAAAATGCTGTTTTCAAGAGCAAGACAGTATCTGATTTCAAATAACCCTGAATCTTTCGGTGACTATGCTGATACTGATTCTCCCCAAGGTGAAGATGTTGACGTGCTTCTTGCTCAGGACGCTGACGAAATGTTCTCTTACCCCGACGGTATAGATATAACTGTTGATATGATGAGAACAGTTGATGTTGTGCTGAATGAATTACCACATAAATTACGTGTGGCTGTGCTTCAGTATTATTTCTGCGGTTTTGAAATTTCAGAAATCGCAGCTGCAGAACAGATTTCACTCATGGCAGTCAGAAATCGTCTGCTTAAGGCAAGAATCAGAATGAAAACGGAAGAGCATAAGTTTACAGAGCTCGGGGTTGATTGCAGAGGTCTTGTTGTTTTTCTTCCTGATATACTTTCAACAATGGCACAAAGCATTGTTACCGCTGCAAATATCGCAGCAGGTGTGACAGCAAGAACAGGTATCGGCTGTACTGATGCAGAAATGAAGAAGCCTGATGCAGACAGTCCCACAATGGCGATAAAAATAAAACAGCAAACACCTGTGCAGACCAGTAATTATGAACCCACCAAATACGGAGTGCTTGCACCTCAGCCACGGAAGAAGAGTGCTGCCGAAGAGATGTCACCCTCTGTGAAAGTTATTATGGCGCTTGTTGCTATTCTTATCATAATAGGCGGTACGGTTGCTGTTGTACTTGCCGTTCAGAGCAGAAACGGTAAAGGCACTGTTTCAAATGTTGAAAGTACAACACAATCAACAACCATTGAAATAACAACAAATCCCATAATTGTACCCACAACAAAAGAAACCACAACAGAAACAACGACAGAAACTACCACTGAAACAACAACTGAAACCACAACTCAGACAACAACCGAAACCACAACAGCCGATGTTCAGCAACCTGAACCTGACGGAGATGAACCTGTTGCAGGTGAAGAAGAAATCGGTTTGTTTTAAAGGAGAATGAGATATGTCACTTATGAGTCTTAAAAGCGGAACAGATATCAGAGGTACTGCAATCGGCGAAAAAACAGACCTTACAGATGAAGCAATAAGAAAAATCACAAAGGGCTTTGTGAAAGTTGTTTCCGAAAAATGTTCGGTTGAGCCTGAAGAAATGACTGTTGCAGTCGGTCACGATTCAAGACTTTCTGCAGAGCGTATAAAGCAAAATGTGATTGCAGTGCTTTGTGCAGAAGGCGTAAAAGTGCTCGATTGCTCTCTTGCTTCAACCCCCGCAATGTTTATGACAACCGTCACTCTCGGATGCACTGCATCTGTGCAGATAACAGCAAGTCATCATCCCTTTGATAAAAACGGACTCAAATTCTTCACAAAAGACGGCGGATTTGAAAGCAGTGATATCACAAAAATCCTGCAGTATGCCGAAAAAGCCGATGTTTCGGGAGTTTCAGATTCCGATAACAGTGAAAAAGTTGATTTTATGAGTCAGTATGCAGACATTCTTTGCAAAATGATATGCGACGGTGTAAATGCTCAGAATTTCGAAAAACCGCTTGAAGGATTTCACATTGTTACTGATGCAGGTAACGGCGTAGGCGGTTTCTATGCCGAAAAAGTCCTTAAAAAACTCGGTGCAGACATTTCGGGCAGTTTATTCCTTGACCCCGACGGAAGTTTTCCGAATCATGCACCCAATCCCGAAGATAAAACTGCAATGAAATTCATTTCAGACGCAGTTGTTTCATCAGGTGCTGATTTCGGTGTGATTTTTGATACAGATGTGGACAGAGCAGCCTGTGTTGATGCAAACGGAAAGGAAATCAACAGAAATTCACTTGTGGCTCTTGCATCTGCCATTGCCCTTGAAGGAAATGACGGCGGCACAATCGTTACAGATTCCGTAACAAGTGACGGACTTAAAATTTTTATTGAAGAGCATCTTGGCGGAAAACATCACCGCTTCAGAAGAGGCTATAAGAATGTTATCAACGAAGCAATAAGACTCAATAATGAGGGTATCAATTGCCCCCTTGCCATAGAAACTTCGGGACATGCTGCGCTTCGTGAAAATTATTTCCTTGATGACGGAGCTTATCTTATCACAAAAATAATCATTCTTCTTGCTTCTCTGAGAAAAGAAGGAAAGAAGATCGGCGATATCATTTCTTCTCTCAGACAGCCTGAAGAAGAAAGGGAAATGCGTTTCAAAATCCTTGCAGAAGATTTCAGAAGCTACGGCGAAGACGTTATAAATAAACTTGAAGAATACGCAAAAATGCGTGACGGATGGAAAATTGCGGATGACAACCGTGAGGGAATCAGAATTTCCCTTGATAAAAAACACGGTGACGGATGGATGCTGCTTCGTCTGAGTGTCCATGACCCGATTCTGCCTTTCAATGCCGAAAGTGATTCCGAAGGCGGAGTTGAAAAAATAATCAGCGAGTTTTATGAATTTATAAAAACTTTTGAAAAGCTCGATCTTTCTGCGTTCAGCGCAAATTAAATGAGTGGTATCTATTGATTTATTTTACAAAAAGTGATATTATTATATTAATTAACTAAACAGAGGTGTAAGTATGCTTTACATTATCAGACAGATTTTACAGCCTTTACTTGCGATCATTATGTCAATCAACATGATGATATTCCCCGTAACAGAAGACAGAGTTCCCGAAGAAATGGATCAGGTACAGAATGTTATCTACCTTGTAGGTGACGGTATGGGTCCTCTTCATCTTGAAAAGGCTAAGCAGGAAAGAAATATTTCTCTTGCGATGGATACTTTTGAATACTCAGGCCGTTCAATGACACGTTCACAGTTCAACCTTATAACAGACAGTGCTGCGGGTGCAACTGCTCTTGCTTGCGGTGTCAGAACAATCAACGGTTATGTCGGTGTTTTCTATTATGATCCTCTTCGTGTGGAAAGCACTCCCAAAAGTATTACAGAACTTTGCATTGAAAAGGGTATGATGACAGGTATCGTTACAACAGACAGCACATCAGGTGCAACTCCCAGCGGTTTCTCTGTTCATACTGATTCAAGAAACAACACAGAAGATATTGATACTCAGCAGATGGCTTCAGATATCGATCTTATCTGGGGTTGCACATCAGGCTATGTAACAAAAGAAGGCTGTGAAGAGAACGGTTTCACTTTTGTCAAGACATATTCAGAAATGATGGCTCTTGAAGAAGGCAGCCGCAGCTTTGCTCAGTTTGATCATCAGACATGGGGTGTTGAACAGTCAAATCCTGAAACTCCCACTCTTTCTCAGATGACAGAGAAGGCTATCGATCTTCTTGACGATACAGATGAAGGCTTCTTCATCATGATCGAAGGTGCTCATATCGACAAGCACTCACACAGTAACAAAGATGCTGAAATGGCAGAAGCTCTTGAAGAGTTTGACAGAACAGTTGCTGCTGCACTTGAATATGCAGAAAAAGACGGCAACACTCTCGTTGTTGTAACTGCTGACCACGAAACAGGCGGTATCAAGCAGAATGATGACGGCACATATTCATTCACTCAGGGTTCACACTCAGGTGCAAATGTACCCATCTTTGTTTATGGCTCAGACACATTCCTTGCAAAAGACGAAGTTGTTTACAACATCGATATTCCCGCAAGAATCGCATATTCACTCGGTTTCGGCAAGGAAGATATTCCTTATGAAAATTTTGCAGATTGGGTAAAATATGTAATTTCAGCTTACGAACAGCTGTAACATTATTTATGTGAGAAATGCAGTTATGCGATCTCACACATAGTCACATTGTGGAGGAAAGGTAATGGATTCCAAGAAAAAGAAAATAGCAATCTGGAGTGTTGTTGCCGTAATTTTATTGGTGGCTGTGGGCGGTGCGGTTTGGTTTCTGATAAACAATCCTGAAGTTTTGCCGACAGGAAACAGTGGTGGAATTGAAGAGATTACATATGAGTTACCTTCAACAGATGTCGCTACTACAGAGCCCGGAAGCTCAGTGCTTACACCTGAAATTACAACTGAACGCCCGACAACAGAAGTTGAAAGCTATGTCGAACAATTCATGGCAGAGGCAAATACATATTCACAGACAGTTGAAGTAACAACTACTCCCGCAGGTCAGAAACCGTTTTTCCACATTGTAACAGACGGTACGGTTACTGACGATGCTTCACTGGAAGGTCTTGACGATACACTCAAGACAGTCGGACAAGTTATTCTTGCGGCAGGTTTCAGATATGACAAGGAACAGGGTATTTTCTATTCTGAAACTCAGTCATGGCAGAGAAATTTCGGTTTCACACCGATTTATGATGCGGCCGCTGCATTCACAGGCATGTATTACGATACAATGCGTATAAAGTTCAACTACGAAAATCTTGACTGGATGTTCCAGATCTGGAAAGGCAGATACGGCATCACAACAGGTGCGGAAATGGGTGTTTACACCAAAGATCCCGCTGCAAGTGTTGAATTCTATGCATGTGCAGAGGATGAAGAAAGAATTACAATGTCATTTGCTCTTTACCACGGCGATGAACTCTTTATGACAAGAGGACCTGAGCCTCATTGGTGGCTTACAGGCTTCAAACTGTTCAAGATGATATCACCCAAAGAGCTGACTCTTCATGCAACATTCTTTATGGAAGACCCCGGCATGGCAGATGCTCTTGAAAAGTCTCTCGAAGACCTCGGTTTCAAGGAAGGTGTCAATTATCAGCGTCTCGGTCTTACAATGACAATAATCTGGCGATAAAAATCAATTCCGATCTTTTACAAGGTCGGAATTTTTTTCTGTTTTATTGACATGATAAAAAATGTCTGTTAAAATAAAATTGCTAAATATTTCTGATCGCAGGAGGTTACTTATGAAGAAAATTATCAGCATTATTTTAAGTATCGCCATGATTATGTCAGTTTGCGCTGTTTCTGTTTATGCAGAAGATGCAGATGTGACAACCCAAAAAACTTATGACATCGACGGCAGTTACCCTTATGTTTTCGTTCACGGTATGGGTGGCTGGGGTCCTCATTATGAAGAAATGCCTTACTGGGGTGGCTGGGCAGATTCAGAAGGTGATGTTCTGGAACAGTATAACAGCAACGGTATTGAGGCTTATGCAGCATCTGTAGGTCCTTTCAACAGTGCATGGGACAGAGCATGCGAACTCTATGCCCAGCTCATGGGAACAGTTGTTGACTACGGTGAAGCACATTCAAAAGAGCATAATCACGAGCGTTACGGCCGTGATTTTACATCAAAGGCAATCATGGGTGAGCCCTGGGATTGCGCAAACCCCGTAAATCTTGTCGGACACAGCTTCGGCGGTCCCACAGTCAGACTTTTTGCGTCACTTATGGCTTACGGTGATGAAGCAGAAGTTGCTGCAACAGGTGACGAAACATCTCCGCTTTTTGTGGGTGGCAATGAGAAGTGCATTAACGCACTCATCACTTTCTCAGGTGTTCATAACGGTTCACCCATCGCAAATCTCATTTATGACAACAGCGCAATCATGACACTTATCGGCTTTTTTGCAAATGTTTTAGGCGTTGTTTTCGGCAAAAGCATCATGATGTATGACGATGTACAGCTCGGTCATTTCGGCATCACTGCTAAAGAAAATCAGGAAAAGGCAGTATTCAGCTGGGAAAGAATAAAAAATTTCGCAACAACAAAGGATATCTGTGGTTATGATATGACTCTCAGAGGTGCTCAGGAGCTCAATGCGAGAATCAAGCTTTCTCCCTATACATATTACTATTCATATTCAACAATCTCCACAGAAGAGACAGCAGTAGGCACACAGTTGCCCATCAGCTCAAACTTTGCTCTTTTCTATATGACATCAATCTATATCGGCGCTCTTGAAGGAAAGACAATTGACGGCGTATATATGGACAAAAACTGGGCAATAAATGATGGTATCGTGCCTCTTGCAAGCGCGCTTTATCCCTCAGACTGTGCAGACACAGCAAAGAGCTATGAAGAAGCTGTTGCAGCAGGTGAAGAAATCGAGTGTGGCAGATGGTATTACATGACACCGTCAGTAGGTTTCGACCATTTCGATTACTGCGGCACAATTGATTACCCCACAAGCTTTGAAGATTTCTATTTCACATTGGCAGAAACAGTAAATAAGACAAACAAGTAAAATCAAAGCAGCCTCTCCTGAGGCTGTTTTTTTATGCAAACAAAAAAGAACTGCCGCAAAGCAGTTCTTTTAATGTCATTAGCAAATCTGATTATTCTGCAACAGGAGCCTCTACGGGGCAACTACTTGCACAAGCACCACAGTCGATGCAAGCGTCAGCGTCGATAACATAAATGCCATCGCCTTCAGAAATAGCCTCTACGGGGCAATCTGCTTCACAAGCACCACAAGAGATGCAAGCATCTGTGATTTTGTAAGCCATCGTCAAACCTCCCTTTAGTTGATTTACTTTATTGTATCATACTTTTTTTAAAATGCAATAGATAATAAGTATTTTATTTATAAAAATTTATACAAAAATACAAGAATCAGTCATCTGCAATATTTTTGAGTGCATCAAGTTCTGCTTTTTCAACAACAATTTTTGCATCTTTTATGAGCTTGACATCACGTCTGTTTACAACAACAGGTGCAGCATCGGGATTTCTCTCAAGTCTGACTGTGAGTTTGCCTGTAAGCAGATTCATGTCTATAACTTCGCCCTTACCGTGTTTTGTGTCAACAATCGCACCTACTTTGGGAGTGATTTTAAGAAGATGCTCATAAGCATCCTGCTCATATTTAAGACAGCACATAAGTCTGCCGCATGAACCGCTTATTTTAAGAGTATTGAGCGAAAGCCCCTGTTCTTTTGCCATTTTGATGGAAACGGGCTGAAAGTCGCTCAGGAATTCCTTACAGCAGAAGGGTCTGCCGCAGATGCCAAGACCGCCGAGCATCTTTGATTCGTCTCTGACACCAATCTGTCTGAGCTCAATTCTTGCTCTGAAAACACTTGCAAGGTCTTTTACAAGCTCACGGAAGTCAACTCGTGAAGGTGCTGTGTAATAAAAAAGGATTTTGCTGCCGTCAAAAGTGTATTCAACATCAACAAGCTTCATGTCAAGTTTGCGGTATGCAACTTTTTCATTGAATATGCCGGCCGCCTTTGATTCCTTTTCCTTGTTTTTCTTTGCAATTTCAAGGTCTTCCGCAGTCGCTTTTCTGACAGCTTTTTTCAGAGGCTGAATCACAGCTTCATCCTCAACCATGCGGTTTTCCAGTGCAACTGTACCGCATTCAAGACCGCGTGCAGTCTCCACGATAATGCTTTCGTCCTTACTTGCTTTTATTTCACCGGGATCAAAGTAGTATATTTTACCCGTCTGTTTGAATTTTATACCGATTACTTCTATCATAAGTAACTCCTATCTGTCAATACATGCCACAAGTTCAATTGCAAGTCTTGTGACAAGAAGATTGTCATTTGCATTTTTGTCTGCATCACTCAGAAGAGTTTTCAGCACATTCTGCATGTTTATAATTTCTTTTTCCGAAAAGACATCAGAGAATTTTTTTTCTGTGATGCTCACTTCGGAATCTGTTCTGTATTTTGAAACGATACTGTTTCTGAACATGAGTATCATTCTTTCAAGTGCAAGCTTGTAATTTTTCTTGTCTTTTTCAAGTGCACCTGTGCTGAGCATGATTTTTGCTTCGTTTTTTGTGATGAGTGCAGAGAAAATGTCTTCAGCAGCTTTTGAAGCTTTTGAATTTTCTTTTTCACCTGCAGCCTGACCGCTGTCTTCGCTGATTGCAAAGGGTGTCACACGGGAAAGAATGGTCTGACGGAAGTCATCACGTGAACGTGACGCAAGAATGAATCTTGCTGTTGCGGGTGGTTCTTCAAGGATTTTAAGAAGCGCATTCTGGGCTTCTTCACCCATTCCCGATGCTTCGAGAATTATGAATATCTGAAACGGAGCTTCATTCGGCATTATGTATGCTCTTGAACGAATGTCACGGATTGTGTCGATTTTAATGCTTCTTTGTTTGCCTGCTTCGCCTTCTGTTATTATCACGTCGGGGTGTATACCCGATTTGATTTTTTTACAGATATTGCATTTAAGGCATGGTGTAGGCGAATTTTCGCAAAGAAGAGCCTGGGATAAGAGCAGAGAAAGCTCTTTCCGCTCTTTTTCGGTACCTCCTGTCAGCAGTATTGCATGGGAAAGTGTTCCCGAATCAACTGCCGAGGAAAGCTTTTTCTTTACTTCTTCGTTAAGCTGTAATTTTCCGAAATTCATAGTATTTCCTTAAATTTGCGATAATGCAATCATTACCGGCAAAGTGATGATAGATACAAAACTGTTCAGCGCAACGATTTTTGATGCAAGTGCCGTGTCTTTGCCGTATTTTGCAGAGAACATGACTGTGTTGTTTGCGCTGGGTGCTGCCGCTGAAATCATGCAGGCAGTTGTGAGTGTTTCGCTCAGTGAAAAAATGCGGGATAATCCCATAATAACAACAGGCACACCGATAAGTCTTACGAGCATGATAAGATACTGCTCTTTTACCCTGAACATCGTTTTTAAATCGGTGTTTGCAAGATATGTGCCGAAAAATAGCATCGCAAGGGGTGTGTTCATTCCTGATATGAATGAGATGGGCTGCTGTATGACTGACGGGAGTTTGACTGAAAACAGGAATAAGGGCAGACCGATTGCAACGGAAATCACACCGGGATTGAGTATGAGTGATTTCAGACTGAATTTTACGTCTTTCTTTCCTTTGTTCATCAGCCATATTCCGTGGGTGAATGCAAGTGTATTGAAAACAATAACACCGCCTGCACAATAGAAAACGCCTGTTTCACCAAGCACAGCCTTTGCAAGGGGAAGTGCCATATAGCCGAGATTTCCGTATACACAAGCGAATTTAAAAACCGCACTGTTGTCTTTTTTGTTGAAAAGCGGTGCAGCAAAGAGAATACCTGCTGCATGTGCCACAACAGAAAAAGCTATTGCCACTGCAAAACCGCTTGCAGTATCCTTTGAAAAAGAAGTTGTAAGGAAGGAGTTTATAATAACACAGGGCGTTACGATGTAAAACAATAAATCATTGGACGCCCTGGCTGTTTTTTCGGTAAAAATACGAAGCTTATCTGCGGTGAATCCTGCCGCAACAATGATATACAGTATGAATACCTGTATTGCGGCTGTGCCCATATTCTGCAGAAAAAGCGTCATATTCCGAACCTCCCGTGATTATTCTTCTGTAGTTTCGTTTACTGTGTTTTCGATCGGAGCAACAGGAATCTCATCTTCTGTGATTGTTGCTGCATTTTCAGTTTCTGCCTGTGCGGCAGCGATTTCTTCATTCATTTTTTCAACATCTTCTACGGAGTAACCGCAGCGCAGTGTTGTCACGATGAATGTGATAATGAAGAGTGCGCATCCGATGTCTGCAAAATTAACGGGATAACCGCTTACAAGGTTTTCGGAATTGCCTGTTACCATGAGCATGAGTCTGGGGATGGAGTAAGTGAGCATGAACAGTGATGAAACTGCACCGCATGAAATAACACTCCACATTGAGCCTTTGCTGTTTACATCTGATACAACTCTTGCGAAAGTCAGGAAGAAAATCATAAGGAAAACAAATGCACAAAGCTCAAGAAGAAGCTCTGAAACTCTGACAATGCTTATTATAACCGTAATTTTTTCAAGTACACGCATGATTGACCATACAAGCGGTGCAAGAGAAAGAATTTTCAGCTTTTTGTGGAAAGTCTTGCCTGTCATGTAAGAAATACTGAAAACGATAAGGTAACAGCATGACAGGAATGCAAAAAGAGCATGGAAGTGATGAATTGTTGAAAGAGACTGCGCATTCTGAATGATTGTTGCAGTTTCCTGTGAGCGGGGGATGTAGTTGTAGATTGCGTCATAGAAAAGTGTTGCCGCAAAAATAATTGATGTTATTCCCAAGGGAATTCTTCTGCCTTTAGGTGCAATTGCCGCAGGTACTCTTCCGCTTAAAAATGAGAGAAGAAGAATAAGGATTGAACCTAAACCAAGAACTGCATAGAGAATGATTATTGTGAAGTTTGAATAATCATCAAAGAAACCTGTTACGGGATCGATATTCTTGAGCATCTGGAAAATTCTTATGGGACAGGCAATGAGTATTCCGAAACACATAAGAATAACGGAAATGTCAGGTGATATGGACTGAACGCTGTTTTTGATTTTCAATTGAAATTACTCCTTTGGATTATTTTTCGTTTCTTTCTGAAAGGGGAACATAATCTGTATGAGAAGAAAGGCTCTTGTATGCAGGACGGATGATTCTGCTTCCTGTGTAGAGTTCTTCCATTCTGTGTGCACACCAACCTGCCATTCTTGCTGTTGCAAAAAGAGGTGTGTAAAGATCTTCAGGAATACGGAGCATCTTGTAAACAAGTCCTGAATACAGGTCTACGTTTGCACAGACAGTCTTTGATTTGCCTGTTACCTTTGCAAAAAGCTCGGGAGTGAGAGTTTCGATATTTCTGAGAAGTCTGAATTCGGCTTCAAATTCTGTTCCCATTGCAAATTCTTCTGCTTTTGAACGGAGAATTGTTGCTCTGGGGTCAGAAAGTGTGTAAACAGCATGGCCCATACCGTAAACAAGACCGCTGCCGTCTCCGCCTTCTTTTTTCATTATCTTTGTAAGATAATCTGCAACCTGACCTTCATCTGCAATGTTGCTGCAGTTTTCTTTGAAGCTGTCGATCATGCATGAAACTTTGTGGTTTGCGCCGCCGTGTTTGGGGCCTTTGAGAGAGCCGATACCCGCAGCGATAGCGGAATATGTATCTGTGCCTGATGATGAAAGCACTCTTGTTGCGAATGTTGAGTTATTACCGCCGCCGTGTTCAGCATGAAGAATAAGGCATGTGTCAAGAAGTTTTGCTTCTGCATCTGTGAAAGCCTTGTCTGAACGGATAGAATTGAGTATTACCTCTGCTGTGTGGTGGTGAGGCTTGGGCGGATGAATGTACATGCTCTTGTGGTAATAATGTCTTCTCTTTACCTGATAAGCATATGACATGATTGAGGGGAGCTGTGCAATCAGCTGAAGTGACTGATTGAGTACATTCTCAATTGAAGTGTCATCGGGATTTTCATCGTATGAATAGAGCGCAAGAACACCTCGTGCAAGTTTGTTCATGATGTTGGGTGACGGTGCTTTCATGATCATATCTTCTGTGAAGTTGTCGGGAAGTTCGCGCATCTGTGCAAGAGCTTCGTTGAAACGATCAAGCTGATTCTGAGTGGGAAGAGTGCCGAAAAGAAGCAGCCAGATTACTTCTTCAAAACCGAAACGGTTATCTTTTGAGCATCCGTTTACGATATCATTTATGTCAATTCCGCGATAGAAAAGATGACCTTCCTTGGGTACCTTTTCACCGTCATTCATGTAATAGCCTTCAACGCTGCAGATCTTTGTAAGACCTGCCATGACGCCTGTGCCGTCGGCATTGCGAAGACCTCTTTTTACACCATATTTTTCGAAATCAGTAATATTTATATAGTTATTATCTGCAAGTCCGTTGCATAATATTGAAATAGCTTCATCCTTGATTATGGTTTTGCTCATTTTTTCATCTCCTTATTGTGTCACCATATAGAAATACACTCTATTATATAATGTTTTAACTTCATAGTCAAGAACTGCTAAACATAAAATTTATGTAAAGGAAGAATAAATATGAAAATATACGGTGTTTTGTGCGTTGTTGTTGCGATTATAATGCTGCTGGCTCCCATTGCATCAATTTCTTTTGAAAAAGAGACAGCAGAAAAAGAAACCGAAGTGCAGACAGTTACAGATGAAACGGTAAAAACGGACAATCCCGATGCTGATACTATCAGCGTTTTTATGACGGCTGATAACGAAACGGAAGTTATGGATATGCGTGACTATATCATAGGCGCTGTCAGTGCGGAAGTGCCTGCATCTTATGATGAAGAAGCAATAAAAGCACAGGCTCTGGCTGCTGTTACTTTTGCAGAATACAGAAAGAAAAACGGCAGCAATGAAAACATCGGCGGTGCAGATATTTCCGATGACAGCAGTGTGCATCAGGGATATATGACAAAATCTCAGATGAAGGAAACATGGGGCGATGCCTTTGATACCTATTATCAGAAAATTGCTGATGCTGTTGACGAAGTGATTGATAAAATCATAATTTATGACGGTGAACCGATTATGGCAGCCTATCATGCGATAAGTTCGGGTAAAACGGAATCTGCAGAAAATATATGGGGTGAAGATGTTGCATATCTGCAGACTGTTGACAGCAGATGGGACAAAGATTCTTCACGGTATTCGTCGGAAGTGATTTACTCTGAAGAAGAACTCAGAGAATTGCTCGGCAATGTTTCAGGCGTGGATTTCAGTGGTGATAAATCGGACCGGATAAAAATAAAAAGCACCTCCGATGCTGGAACTGTGCTTGAAGCTGAAGTCTGCGGTGTGAAAATGACAGGCATGGAGCTGAGAAATCTTCTGTCTCTGAGAAGTCCTGTTTTTGAGGCAGAGTATACAGACGGAGAATACATCTTTACCGTCAGCGGTTACGGTCACGGTGTGGGGATGAGTCAGAATGGTGCAAACAGTATGGCTCAGGACGGATATACATATGAAGAAATCATAGCTCACTATTATCCCGGCACGGTGATTGAGAGCAGAAAATAAAAAATCCCCGGAAAGGGGATTCTTTTATGTGAATTATTCTTTGTTTTCCGTGCTGAAGTGACGCTTGTAGTTTTCGATACATTCTGTGATGATTTTTACAGCTTCATCTGAATCATTGACTTCATCAACTGCTGTTTCTTTGTGTTCAAGAGCTTTGTATACTTTGAAGAAGTGTGACATTTCGTCATAAACGTGTTTGGGAAGTGCAAAAATGCTTCTGTAAACGTTGTATGTGGGGTCACCGAAAGGCACAGCGATGATTTTTTCGTCGCCTCTGCCGTTATCCATCATCTTGATGACACCGATGGGGTAGCATCTTACAAGAGTCAGTGGGTCAAGTGGCTCTGAACAAAGAACGAGAACATCAAGCGGGTCAAGGTCATCACCGTATGTAAGGGGGATGAAACCGTAGTTTGCAGGGTAGTGAGTGGAGGTGTGAAGAATTCTGTCAAGCATGATAAGGCCTGTTTCTTTATCCAGCTCATACTTTTTCTTGCTTCCCTTGGGAATTTCTATAACAGCCATGAAATCATCGGGTTTTATTCTGTCGGGATTTATTGAATGCCATATGTTATCCATAATATTACCTCCGTCTGTGTTAATGATATTTTACTCCTTCCGTGCGGAAAAATCAATATGAAAGCAAGAAAAAAAGCCCGTACAAAAAGTACGGACTTTATGGAATAAAATCTTAGTTTTCGTAAACGCTGACCTTTTTGCGGTCTTTGCCCATTCTCTCAAACTTAACAGTACCGTTAACAAGAGCGAAAAGTGTGTCATCAGAACCCTTACCAACGTTGTTGCCGGGGTGGATCTTTGTGCCTCTCTGACGAACAAGAATTGTTCCTGCATTAACAGTCTGGCCGTCTGCACGCTTTACGCCGAGTCTCTTTGATTCAGAATCACGGCCGTTACGGGTTGAACCCATACCTTTTTTATGCGCAAAAAGCTGAATGTTTATCTTGAGCATAGCTTATACCTCCGTAATTATTTTGATAAAGTCGGGATAGTCCTTTGAAAGTTCTGAAATATGAAGTTCCAGACCTCTGAGAATATCCGTTGCGGCTTGATTGCCGCTGCAGAGCCTGATTTTCATGTATCCGTCACTGACATCTGCTTCAACATCTTCACCGAGAATTTCGGTTATCGTGTTCACCGCCATATAAGCTGCCGATGAAACTGCGGCACAGACAATGTCCTGCCCCGATTCTGCCGAACCTGAATGTCCGTCGATAGTAAAACTACCTTTGCGGATATTAAACTTAGCTCTGATCATTAAGCGTTGATTGAAGCAACTTCAATCTTTGTGTAGGGCTGTCTGTGGCCCATCTTGCGCTTTTCGTTCTTCTTTGCTTTGTAAGTAGCAACAGTGATCTTCTTGCCCTTGCCGTTCTTAACAGCCTTAGCAACAACAGTTGCACCTGCAACATAGGGAGCGCCGACTTTGATGCCGTCATCTGCACCTACAGCAATAACCTTATCAAAAACTACTTCGCTGTCAGCTTCAACGTCAAGCTTTTCGATGAAAACGATTGAGCCTTCTTCTACTTTGTACTGCTTGCCGCCTGTTTCGATAATTGCGTACATCAGATTTACCTTCCTTATAAAGTCTCGCTACGACGGGCGGGTAAAAACCACTTTCAGGGCGCAAAAAGCCCTGCCTGCCATATGCGGCGAAGAAATTATATCATTTATAGCACAATATGTCAAGAGTGCATTTCTTATAAAGAACGCCTGCCAATCGGCTTTACAGAATGCAAAATGCACAAGAAAAATAATTTATCGCTTCGCTCAAATGGAAAGTTGAGAATGGAAAATGGAAAGTTTCGGAAGTGCTTCGCACTTGATTCCGCTTCGCTCTATTCATTTTCAACTTTCAATTTTCAATTTTCCACTACAATAATTTAGCACCG
>JAGBSO010000009.1 GCA_017631795.1 Clostridia bacterium
GGAGATTGTCTGCCTGCTTGTCCTACCGGTGCAATTACATTTGAAGAAAGAGAAGCACCTGCTTATGATGAAAAAGCTGTCCAAAAAGCAAAAGAGCAAAAGGCATCTGCACCACTTCCTTGCGGTTGTCCCGGAACTCAATCAAAATCTATCAGCCGAGAAAGCTGTTCTTGTACTGCACCGTCAAATACAGATAATGTAAGTCTGCTTTCACAATGGCCTGTTCAGATTAAACTCGTGCCAGTAAATGCTCCGTATTTTAATGGAGCAAACCTATTGGTAACCGCCGATTGTACCGCTTACGCATACGGAAATTTTCATAATGAATTTATCCGTAATCATATTACACTTATCGGTTGTCCTAAACTTGATGAAGGCGATTACACCGAAAAACTTACTGCTATTATTGCAAACAACGATATAAAGAGTGTAACAGTTGTCAGAATGGAAGTACCTTGCTGCGGCGGAATAGAAATTGCAGTAAAAAATGCACTTCAGGCAAGTGGTAAGTTTATTCCGTGGAGAGTTGTTGTGGTTTCAACAGACGGAAATATCATTGAATAATTTTATGGAGGTAACTATAAATGGATAATCAAATGTTTTGTTTTCAATGCGAACAGACAGCAGGCTGTAAGGCTTGCACCGGAGCTTCGGGTGTATGCGGAAAGAAATCTGATACTGCCGAGCTTCAGGACAAATTAACAGGTGCCCTTATCGGTCTTGCAAGAGCAACCGAAGGGAATGAAGAACTTGTAACCGATGCTACCGATAAACTTGTTATAGAAAGTCTTTTTACAACGGTGACTAATGTAAATTTCAATAATGCTACAATAAACAAACTTATACAGCGTATAGAAGCAGAAAAGAACAGACTTGTTCCAAATTGTCTATGCTGTTCATCTTCTTGCGGAAGAAATGACAATTACGATATGAATGAGTTGTGGGATTCAGACGAGGACATTCGTTCTCTTAAGTCTTTGATATTATTCGGTATCAGAGGAATAGCTGCTTACGCATATCATGCTTTTGTTTTGGGTTATCAGGCTAAGGATGTAAACAAGTTCTTTTATAAAGCATTATTTGCAATCGGTATGAAAGATTGGGGTATGAATGAGCTTTTGCCGATTGTAATGGAGGTTGGCGAAATTAACTTGAAATGTATGGAACTTCTTGATAAAGCCAATACAGAAAGCTTTGGCAACCCTGTTCCGACAGAGGTTAGCCTGACCGTTGAGAAAGGTCCTTTCATAGTCATTTCGGGCCATGACCTTTACGACCTTAAGCAGTTGCTTGAACAAACAAAAGATAAAGGTATCAACATCTATACCCATGGTGAAATGCTACCAGCTCATGCATACCCTGAATTGAAAAAATACTCTCATTTGAAAGGTAATTTCGGTACAGCCTGGCAGAATCAGCAAAAAGAATTTGCTAACATTCCTGCACCGATTATATTTACCACTAACTGTCTGATGCCACCTAAATCAAGTTATGCAGACAGAGTGTTTACTACGGAAGTGGTATCTTACCCTGAAATCATACACATTGGAGAAGATAAGGACTTCACTCCCGTAATTGAAAAAGCTCTTGCTCTCGGCGGTTATCCTACCGATATGCACTTTACAGGAATTAACGGCGGAGAAAAGGTTATGACTGGCTTTTCTCACAATGCTGTATTATCTGTTGCTGATACAGTTATTGATGCAGTAAAATCAGGAACAATCAAACATTTCTTCCTTGTTGGTGGTTGTGATGGTGCAAAACCCGGCAGAAATTACTACACAGAATTCGTTAAGCAAACACCTGAAGATAGTATTGTTTTAACACTTGCTTGCGGAAAATATCGTTTTAATGATCTTGACATTGGAACAATAGGCGGACTTCCTCGCATTATGGATATGGGACAATGCAACGATGCGTATAGTGCAATCAAAGTTGCAGTTGCTCTTGCGGAAGCATTTGAATGTAATGTAAATGATTTGCCGCTTTCGATGGTACTTTCGTGGTATGAACAAAAAGCAGTATGTATTTTACTCACACTTTTACATCTTGGCATAAAGAATATTATTCTCGGTCCATCACTTCCAGCATTTGTTTCTCCGAATGTTTTATCATTCTTGGTAGAGAATTATGGAATTTCACCGATAACAACACCTGAACAGGATTTAAAGATGTTGTTGAAATAATTTAATCTTTTTTACAAATAGCGGAACTGAGATTTCAAAATGATTTCTCGATTCCGCTTTTTTAATTCATTCCTCATATTTTTTGCAAAACAAAATGCAACACCTATCTTAATCTACGATTTATATACTTCAAATTATAAATCAAACAAACAAGTATTGCATTTCAGTTTACAATTGAGTACTATGATTTATCTGTTATAAAATACATTTTTTATACAAATCCCCTTTTTCATAGCATAGTCTAAAGCAACTTTTGTTCCGCTTTTAGGTTGATAATCCAATAAATCCCGTTTGCTGTTTCTTCTTCTCGGCGGTGCATAGTTTTCGTCGTAGTACACCACACAGAAATCAGATTTGTTTATCATTTCCTGATTGCGTTCCACATAGGAAGCTTTGCCTGCGTTTTCCATATGTTCAGGGAAGTATGTATCTTCATAATGCTTCAGCAGACTATCCTTATACCAATCCGGAATATGCTGAAATGCCGACCTCACATAAACACGCTTTATGTGGGGATATTTTTCTTTTAACTCTGTTACGACTTTATGGCATAAATCATCAAATTCGCTTTTGCTGCCGAAATAAAAAACATTAACATCTTTTTCTGTGATTAAAATTTCAATCTCCCTTGTAAGTCTTTCAATCAGTTCGGGTGTTTTGTTTATCTTTCTATGTCCGAAAAAACAACACGCTTTATCAGCAGCCATAGTTTGTTACCTCAAATTCATCATAAAAGTAATATTATCACATATTATACCACACATATATAGAAAAATAAACAGAAATTATTACCTATTTGTAGAATTACCTAAAATTGTATTCAAGTGTCAAGTTACAATTATACATTACCGAATATATAATTTAATTATGTAGAATAATCATTGTGAGGTTGTATAATTATGAGTTTTGATAAATTTGTAAAAGAGCAAATAACCAAAAGTGTTGGATAAAGAA
>JAGBSO010000001.1 GCA_017631795.1 Clostridia bacterium
GCTAAATTATTTAATGCGTAATTCATAATGCGTAATTCGTAATTGATGAAGGGGTTACACCCCTTACCCCATTACAATGGTTCAAAAGGCGAAGCCTTTTCCTAAATTACGCATTACGAATTAAGAATTACGAATTGAAACAATAATTTAGTGGCGTAAAGCCACATAAATTATTGTTTAACTCTTTGTCCGCTGTTGCATATAATGTAGTGATACAACCGGCGGTGTCACTGCATTACGGGCGGATATGGCAATAAATATCCCTCAGAATAACCTGTTTTGCAAATCGCTTTATATAAATCGGTTGCAATATAAAGAATAATATGTTAAAATAAAAAGGATGTAAAACTTTTCAGGAAGTGGAGATTTAGATATGAAATTAGGTATAGTAGGACTTCCCAATGTCGGCAAAAGCACACTTTTCAACGCACTCACAAATGCAGGTGCACAGTCAGCAAACTATCCGTTCTGCACAATCGAACCCAACGTAGGTGTTGTTGCTGTTCCCGATTACAGACTTGATAAACTTGCAGAGATGTACAATCCCGACAAGTTCACACCCGCAGTAATCGAGTTCGTTGATATTGCAGGTCTTGTAAAAGGTGCGGCAAACGGTGAAGGTCTTGGAAACAAGTTCCTTTCACACATCCGTGAGGTTGATGCAGTCATTCACGTTGTAAGATGTTTCGAAAACAGCGATATCGTTCATGTTGACGGAAGCATTGACCCCGTAAGAGATATTGAAACAATCAACTATGAGCTTATTCTTTCAGACATGGAAATCCTTGACAGAAGAATCGACAAGGATACAAAGGCTATGAAGGGCGACAAGTCATTCGCAAAGGATGTTGAGTTTTTCAAGAGAGTCCGCAGTGCTTTCGAAGAAGGTCAGTGCGCAAGAGCAGTTGAAGTTGACGATGACGAAAAGGCACTTCTCGACACTGTTGCACTTCTCACAGCAAAACCTGTTATCTATGCTTGTAACATGAGCGAAGAGGATTTCGCATCAGATATTGAAGCAAACGTCGGCTATCAGAAAGTCAAAGAGCTTGCAGCAACAGAAGGTGCAGAAGTTCTTCCCATCTGTGCAGAGCTTGAATCCCAGATTGCTGAACTCGGTGCAGAAGAAAAGGAAATGTTCCTTTCAGAGCTCGGCATCGAAAAGGCAGGTCTTGACCTTCTTATCCAGAAGAGCTATGACCTTCTCGGTCTTATGTCATACCTGACAGCAGGTCAGCCTGAAGTCAGAGCATGGACAATCAAAAAGGGCACAAAAGCACCTCAGGCAGCAGGTAAGATTCACTCTGACTTTGAAAGAGGCTTCATCAGAGCAGAAGTTGTTTCTTTCGATGACCTTATGGCTTGCGGAACAATGGCTGTCGCAAAAGAAAAAGGTCTTGTCCGTTCAGAAGGTAAGGAATATGTCATGCAGGACGGCGATATCGTTCTGTTCAGATTCAATGTATAATAAAACATCGTATGGGCGCCCATCGGGGCGTCCGTATATTTCCGCTCGTGGCGCAGCCGGATAACGCAGCAGATTCCGATTCTGAAGATCGGGGGTTCGAATCCCTTCGAGCGGGCCAAAAAAAGAGAACATCACCGTCAGGTGGTGTTCTTCTTTGTATCTGTTGACTTTGTATAAAATATATTATATAATTTTATCAGTGTAAAAAGAGGTGATAAAAATGAAAGCTACATCAACAATGAAACTTTCTTTTTTCTGTTTGTTGGCGGTTTTTCTGATTGCATTTATATTTGAATTTATATGTACCGCAACAGGACATCCCATCAGTGAAATTGAAATTATCGGATTGGATCTTGCAAAACAGGATATGGCAACATATCTGCTCAGGTCATTCATTTCATCATTGTTTATAAGCGGTCTTTTTAATTTTTTCCTTACCGTAAAAGTCATAAAAGATGCAAAAGGTATTGCTCGTCTGCCTGCAGTTGCAGCAGTTATCATGACGCTTTTGTTTCCTTTGGAATTTATCATAAGCTGTGTTTTTGTTATTCCGAACATAATCATTTTCGGAATTCTCGGAAACAGAAAAAATAATAGGTGAAAAATCTCAACTCACATTTGTGGGTTGTTTTTTTCTTCCTGTGTGTTATACTTATTACAGAAAGACAGGAGAGAGATGAAAATGTCAAAGTTGAGATTCGGAATAATCGGTGCGGGCAGAATTGCAGGGCAGTTTGTGCGCGCAACACGACTTACAGACTGTGCAGAAGTTCTGGCTGTTGCAAGTAAAAGCCCTGAAAAAGCTGAAAACTTTGCAAAGGAAAACAGTGTCGCTTCATTCTGCACTTACGATGAGCTTTTATCCCGTGACGATATTGATGCTGTTTATGTTGCGACAACTCACAATTTCCATTATGAAAACATAAAAGCTTGTCTTGAAAACGGCAAACATGTGCTGTGTGAAAAAGCAATGGTACTGACAGAAAAAGATGCCGCAGAGCTTTTTAATATGGCAAAAAGCCGTGGACTGTTTCTTATGGAAGCCATGTGGACACGTTTTCTTCCGTCAATGCAGAAAGCTAAACAATGTATAGTTCAGGGCAGAATAGGTGCAATTCAGGGCATTTCGGGTGTTATCGGATTCAAGGGAAAGGATGATATCGAAGGTCGACTTCTGAATCCGAAACTTGCAGGCGGTGCACTTTATGATATCGGTGTTTATGTTACGGAAATCGCATCTTTCCTTGCAGGTGAGAAAATTGTTGATGTTTACGGCAATGTCAGACGTGATGAACGCACAGGTGTTGATTCAAGGGTAAGTTATGTTTTACGGTTTGAAACATTTGATGCGTGTCTGCAATGTTTCATGACATCAAATGCAAAGGAATATATGATAATAAACGGTGACAACGGGTATATCGAGATTCCCAGGTCGCATGTCGGCAACGAATATTATCTTTATGATGCGGACAGAAATCTTGTGGAGCATTTCAAAGAAGAATTCAGAGGCGGGAATGGTTTCGTCTATGAGCTTGAAGAAATGGTCAATTGCATCAGAAACGGTAAATCTGAATCGGATATCATGCCCGCAAGTGCTACTATTGAGTGTGCCCGTGTGTTTGATAAACTTCTTGATACATAAAAAATGAACGGCATCTTTCGATGCCGTTCTTAATTTTTATGTCTGATTATGCTTCGTCAAGAGCCTTGAAGTAGTATGCTGCCTGACCTCTTGTCACTGTTGCACCAAGGTTCATGATGTTGTTGTTGATAAGATCATAAAGGAGTTCGATTCCCTTGAGCATGCCCATGATACCTTTTCTTACACTGTTGATGAAAACTGAAACAGCAAACTCGAAAACAGTTACTTCGTCTGTGCTGTCAGTTGCATCATTTGAACCGAGAATAGCATTCATAGCTTCTGCGAGCTGACCCTTTGTAAGAGCATCATCGGGGCTGAATGTTGTGTCAGATGTACCGCTCATAATGCCGTTTGCTGTAACGTACATGATTTCCTTGTAGTTCTTATGACCGGGATTTGCATCTGTGAATTTGTGTGAATATTCGGGATCGGGAAGTGCTTCGATGATCTTGTTAGCAATGTGAATATGACCGGCAGCATCGGGATGACTGTCTACGTATGTTGTGCCTGTAGTATCAACATAGATATAGCCGAACTTCTTTGCGCCGTCGATCATGGGCTTATTGCCGATACCCATAATAAAGCCAATGATAATTGACATGAGCTGATTCTTTGCTGCATCTTCTTCTGTTGCTTCACCGTTTACGGGGCCACCTACAACACCGTCATAGTCATAATATTTGCCCTTAACGCTGTTGTCACTCATACCGACAACCATAAGAGTTACATCGGGATTGAGATCATAGATATCCTGAATCATGATATCCCAATTCTTAAAGAAACCGCCCAGACCGTGTTTAAGAGCTTCGGGAACTTTTTCAAGAAGTACGGGGATCATACCTGCCATATCAGCAACTTCAAGAATCTTTTCGATTGAACCGATGTCCAAATTGCTGTTTTCAAGAACTTCTGCCAATTTTGCCTTGTATTCTGCGGGAACGTGTTCTTCTTCAAATATGTCATTGACTACCCAACCGAGATATGCGCCCCAGTCGTTACCGCCTACACCAAGAGTGATAAGGTCAGCTTCTGCAACAGCCTTTTTGTAAGCTGCTCTGATTTCCTGACTGGCGGGATCACCAACTATATAAAGATGGCTGGGATGGAACATATAATCATCGCATTCATCGAAATCATCTTCAAGCATGTAACGGACTTCGAGTGTTCTGAAACCGGGACCTGCAAACGCAATCATTGTATCATCTTCAATAATTGCCTTTGTAAGAACATCTGCATAAGAACCCGCATATCTGAAATATGTTGAATCCTGGTATGCTTCGTTGTAAAGCTCATCGTTCTCTGTAATCTGATCACGATAACCACTTGCAACGCTGTCGCCGAGAAGAACATAATTCTTGTACTGGCCTCTGTGAAGATCTGCTGCTTCCTGATTAAGCTCTGTTGCAAAACAGCATATAAATGTGCTTGAAATCATAACAAGAGCAAGAATAACTGCAAGAGACTTTTTCATAATTTTTTTCATTGTTAGCTACCTCCGTTGATTAAGAAATTATTAGTTTAACTAACTGATTTTATAGTAGCACATTTTTTTTCCATAGTCAACAAATTTTGCAAAATTGTGAAGAGAAAAGATTTTTTGTTTACATAAAACAAATAATTTTTGATAACAAAGATGGCTGATTTGATCATATGCCCATCGTGTCTCGGCCTGTGGGGATACCGACACGAGACGGACTATACGGTTTTGAATACCTTTGCAGCATAAAAAACAACAACACCCTTAATGGGTGTTGTTTGTTTTTGCGGAACAACGTTCCGTGTGAGCGAGTCAGTGTTCGACTGACTCTTTTTTGGTGGAACAATGTCCGAAGAGTGCGAACATTGCTCCATAGCGGCCTTTTCACCGTTAAAGGCGGCTTCAATATCATCAAACGGAATATCATCCACGGTGACGGGCTTATTGCTTCCGTTGATTATCAGAGTCAGGTGGTCATCATAAAGATATATGGAGTGAACAAAGATATTTATGATGGCTCTTCTTTTCATCATATCATTACCGGGCAGCTCACAGACATAGTTGAGAAAGGCTAATACCTGAGCCTCGGTGAGGATAACTCTTTTGTTCTGCTCTTCTGCAAGCTGAGCCTCGAGCCTTTCCTTTTCCTCCTGACGGCGGTTGATTCGTTCCGTAAGTGATATCGCATCTCCTCCCTTTTCAATAGATATCCACATATTTTCGATAGCATCATCAATTTCCTTGATTGAGCTCTTGAGATATTTAATTGACATATTGTCGGGGTTTCTGCTGCACTCATCGGAAACCTTTTTAGCAATATACTGCATCCTTTCGTCTGTCAGGAGCTTAAGACACTCGTCGATAACAAGGTTTTCAATAAACTGCTTATTGATTGACTTCTTATTGCAGTTCTTTTTACGTGCACCCTTGCAGGCATAATAGTAATACATCATACCTGATTTTCCCGTTCCGCTGACACCAATCATCATTTCCTTGCAATGACCGCAGAAAAGCTTGGTGGTTAAAATATAGGCATCATCACCTGTTGTTTTTGCCTGAGCATGTTTGTTTCTTTCCAAAATTTCCTGTACCCGATAGTATAAATCATCCTCGATGATTCTCGGCATACCGCCGGGAGTCTCCTTTCCGCTGTATAAATAATAGCCGATATAGCGTTTGTTACTGAGAAGCCTTGTAAGGCTTGTTAAGCTGAATGGGTTTCCGATTGAGGTTTTGACCTGCCTTCTGTTAAGGTCCCTGATTATTTCAGTTTTAGGCTCACCCCGCGCATAGCGTTCATAGATTTCTCTTACGATTTCTGCCTCAGCCTCGTCAATATAAAAGGTTCGGTCCTTTTTGTTTACCTTGTAGCCGAGCCCCGGATTGCTTCCGTTTGAGAGGCATTTTTCAGCATTGAGTGCAAGACCTCGGTTTATCTTCTGTGCCAGCTCAACGGAATAATACTCAGCCATACTTTCAAGCAAGCCTTCGACAAGAATACCTGATGCATCTTCGGTAATGTTTTCTTTAGCTGAGAACACCCTTACACCGTTCTTTTTCAGCTTTGCCTTATAAATTGCGCTGTCGTATCTGTTACGGGCAAAACGGTCAAGCTGATAAACAAGCACACCCTCAAAGGTGCGTTTTTCACTGTCGGCAATCATTCGCTGAAAGTCCGTACGGTTATCGGAAGTACCGCTTTGCGCTCGGTCTATATATTCACCCACAACATTATACTTATGAGCCGCCGCATAATCGTAACAGATTTTCAGCTGTCCTTCGATTGATTGCTCCGTCTGTCTTTTGCAAGAGAAACGGGCGTATATTACAACATTCATTTTAGTCCTCCTTAATTGATGTTTTCATTTTATTTCTTTTTATATTTATTGTCCAATGTGCGAATTTCCCCGATACCGTAATGATATCGGGGAACTGTATTTTAAGCATACTGGGGATGCTGTTCTATCCATTTATTATAGTAATTTCTGCCTTCTTCACTTTCATAAAATGCCTTTATTTCAGAAGCCACTGCCGATGCAAAAGAATCAAGCATTTCCTTTGATACCTCAACCTGATTGTAATCAATATTACTGCGGGCGCTTACCTTTGCCTTATCGTCAAAACCGACACAAATACAATTTACCTTGTTGTCTGACATTGAATTCCCCCTTTCTTATCGTGCATCACGGTCTTTGTTTCTCTGACGCTGAAGAAACTTGTAGTAATGCTCACAGGCCTTCAGCACAAATTCTTCATAATCCTTATCCCGAACCTTGGGTGCGATTTTCTGAAGCTTTTCAACAGGTACCTTGCACATCAGTTTCTGATTCGGCTTTTCAGTCATAAGCATATTTTCAATACCCTCGACAGTAAGTGTGCCTGAATTGAAATCCTTGTGCATATGCCACGCCTGAGAGTATGACGGAGTACAGTCTTGTTCCTCAATTACACGAAGCAAGTCATACTGCATTTGCTCATCAAGGAACGAAAGCTCAACACCGACGGAGAAAGCGATTTTCTCCTCGTCCATCATATCGAGCAGGTCAGGGATAAGATAAGTCAGACGAATATAACGGTGAATCTGCCTTGAACTTTCATTAACCGATTCCGCCATTAAATCTCTGCTGTACTTTTGGCCGAGTTGGCCAAAATTTTTACCCTGATGATTTAAGGCTTCAAGCTTTAGCTTATAGGCAAATGCCTTCTCCGACGGCAGAATATGCTGTCGGTGAAGATTGCTGTCAACGAGCATGATTGCCGCTTCATCACGGGTGACGGCATAAATAAAAGCAGGAACTTCTTTCATTCCTGCTTTGACTGTTGCGTGTAAGCGACGATGTCCGCTTATCACTTCATATTCATCTGTATTTTCAATAGGTCTTAACAGAACGGGAGACAGAATGCCCTGCTCCTGAATACTTTCAATAAGTGTATTCATCTCCTCATTGTCCAAGACCTTGTAAGGATGTCCCTCAAAGGGACGAATTTTTTCTACCGGGATGTTTACCGGTGATTTCAACTTGTTATTCATTTATTTTCCTCCGTAATAATATAATCTTTTACTTTCATTTCTCTGTCTACGTTCATCTTCTGCAAGTCTTAAATACTTTTTCATAGAAAACTGTTTAGTACCGAAATACTTATCAAGATACTCGTGCGATGACATTTCACGTTCATACTCTATCTCACCAGCATTGTTATCTTCATTGCATTTAATCATCCTACATAATTCCTCAGGATGCATACTTATCACCTCTCTTCATAATGTTTTTCTTTGTCACGTGTTCTCTCAGGGAAATACCATTCACGGATAAGCTGTTTTTCCGTTTCAAGACTTTCCAAAAGATTGGGACTATCTTTAATAATTCTTTTTGCAAGCTTCAGCTTTTCACGAAGCTCGCCTATTTCAGCCGTAAAAAAATCCCGACGTTCCACAAGGTTTTCCTTGTCCGTCGGGTCATTGCATCTTCTTATCTGATTGTAAATTCTGCTACGCTGACTTTTAAGCTCCTCAATACGGGTATCCGTTTTGAGAATAAATTTTTCAACCTCTGCAAAATCATAAAGCTTTTCATTTATTGCAAGGTCAATCTGATCCTGCATAAATTCAATTCTCGGTATTGAATATTTCATCTTAGGTGTAAACGGATGCGGGTTACAGTTATTTTTCTCGGCTATTGCTCCTGCGAAAAGCAATGCAAGAAACAAAAGTGAAATAACAGGTGCATTAAGCACGGCACCGCCCACAATCAGCTTTGTAAAATCAGAAACCTTTCTGCTGAAATACTCAGGGTGTCTGTAACACTCTCTTGATTCCTTGAACTCATAACCCTTGTAATTGAAAACGAATATCTGCCTCTGCAAGAAATCATTAGCGTATAAATAATTTCTGAAATTGTTGTTTGCCGTAAATTTATCCTGAGAGTAAATCCGTTCTCTGATTTTCTCATAGGTGTATTCGTCACCGAGTGTTGTGAGATTTACTGCGTGCTTATCGTTTCGGTAAGCTATCCTTCCGTTATCAAACCAATAACCTTTCTGTGTCATTATTCTGAAAAACTGTTTTTCGTTTGCACTTCTCACTACTGCGTAATCAATATCATCACGCATATAATCGTATTTTGTTTTGATACCTTTCTGCATCGCCTTGTAAATGTTATAGGGTATGCGTCTGCCTTTCGGCTTTTTAATAACGGACAAACCGTGTTCAAGACAAACCTCATCACTTGTTTTTCTGAAAAGCTGATACATAGCTTTGTTTTCATTCATCTTCCTTCCGTCAGTTAAAGAAACGGAATTTATTACGATATGACAATGAACACAGTTAGCATTTAAGTGAGTTGCAACAATCACTTCATAATCTTTACCCCACATCTTAGTCGCAACTTCCATTGCAACCTGCTGTGCTTCTTCGGGTGAAACTTCACCGGGCTTAAAAGAAATATATGCGTGATATGCAACTACACCATCGGTCTTACTGTAAATCTCTTTGGTATCAATCATCTGTCGTGCGGCAATATCAGGGTCACAGTTGATACCTTCAACAAGCAATTTCTGCTCGTTTTCGAGATTTGTTTTATCTTTATCGCCTGCATAATGAAGCGCATCAATCAGGTCAGAATATTTTGATAAGTCGGTTTTGCTTTTATTTGAAGCATAATCAATAACCTGATGAATGTTATTTTTTACAGGCCATATTCTTGTTACAGCCATTCTCGGTTTTCATCCCTACCGGGTTTGAAATATTTCGAGATATCAGCTTCAAGATTTCTGACTTCATTCAGAACTGCTTTGCATTCATCACCGTCAATATAACCGATTGAGTTAGCCTTTGCAGTTAACTGATTAAGGTTGGTACCGACTCTGCGAAGCTCAATAATAAACTGCTTATAGTCAACGGTCGGAGCCTCAACCAACCTTTTACCGAGAATTAAAGCGCGAATGAGCACGCTTCTGTTTACCCTTAACCTACTGCAAAGGTTTTCTAATATCTGATTTTCTTCTTTATTGAGATACACATGAAAGTCTATATCTCTTGTTCTTTTGCTCATAGGAATTCTCCTTTCATAATTTTTGTATTGGGGTGTGGTGGTAAAAACTTTCTGTTTTTACGGATTTGAGGATACAAATCCAATGCTTGCTAAACTTCGGACATAGGAAACTCAAACATTGGTTTGTCCTCGTTTTAATACCGACCGGAAATAAGATTAACGACCGTATTAAGTGTGTTTCTGATTTTTAAGGTTCCTAATGTTTCGTTTTCCGTTTTCTGACTTAGCCATCTTTGCTTCCTCGGATTCAGGTGTCAGTATCATAAAGGTAATATTTTTAAGCTTCACCGCTGCTCGAAGAAAACCCGGTTCTTCATCATCAATGATATATACTGCACCCGGAACTTTTTCGTTCAGCTCAAGAATTGCATCGTTAAGCTTCTTAGTGTAACTTTCAACCTGAATTTCATCATCACCTTTGTCAAACCACAGATGTGTTTCTTTAGCCTTTGACATTTTACTTCCCTTCTTTCAAAATTTTTTAAGGTGTACTTTTTCAGCATTTTTCATCGGAATACCTTCCGTGTTTTTTGTACTTCATCGAATAGATTTTCCGTGAACGATGATTTGTTCAAAGAAAAATTTCTATCGACTGAATGCAATTTCCGATAAAAAAGACCAACTGAAAAACAGTCGGTCTTAAAGTTCGGTTATTCGTTTCTGCAAAGTTTTGTCACCCGGCAGTACAAACTCGAGAAAATATCTGCAGATAATGTGACTCGATGTTATGAGTTGAGGGCAGATGTGCGTATCTCCGTCATCAAGTAACAGACAGTTTTCTTCATAAGAGTTACAACACTCCGTTTTGATTAGCGTTGATACCTTCTCAAATAACTGAGGGTTGAGTTTTAATTTTTGCATGAGCGAGCCTCCTTTCTTATAAAATTTAGATATAAAAATACACCCGTCACAACCTGACGAGTGCTATGTAAAAAATATTGAAACGGAAAAATCTACCGCAGTATTCATATACCTGAATCTGCATTGGTGGGGGCAGTTATTATATAATCGGGATGTGTTGAAAGCTGCAGTGTGGGTATGGTATAATTATCTTATTAAATAAGAATTCGTAGGTGAATATATGATTGAAACAGAAAGATTGATTCTTCGTCCGTTTAAAGAAGCGGATACAGAAGATGTTTTTGAATACTTAAAAGAGCCGTTGGTACATTGCTTTGCCTGTATGAAACTGAACACACTTGACGATGCAAAAGCAGAAGTCTTAAATCGTGTTAAAGAAACAGAATATTATTTTGCAATTGTCCTGAAGGAGAACGGTAAGGTTATCGGTGAAATTGATGCTTACCCCGAAAGCGGAGAACCTCATCAGGATGAAAATGCCGTTCTTGATAATTTCAGTCCTTGTTGGATGCTGAATAAAGACTATCACGGAAAAGGATACGCCTACGAAGCCGCGTATGCTTTCTTTGATTATCTTTTCGGCGAAAAAGGTGCAAGAAGAATTTACGCTTACACGGAAGATTACAACGTTCCGAGTCAGAAGCTTTGTGAAAAGCTTGGTATGCGCCGTGAAGGATTATTCAAAGAATTTGTTTCTTTTGTGAACGATGCAGACGGTAATCCCATATATGAAAATACTTATCAGTATGCAATACTGAAAAAAGAATGGAAACTGAAATAATTTTCGGTAATATGAATATTTATATTTGCGAGCATTAAATCCGAACCTAAATAAGAAACAATTGCACACTAAAAACATACGAGGTGCAAATTTTGCACTTTTGAAAAAATATAAAGTGCAATTTTAGGGAACAAATTGTACTTATTCACAGTCATTTTGTTCCCTGAATTTTTATTGCGAGCCGAAAAATAAAAAATAAGACCGATTTGGAAATCAACGGATGCTTTTTATCCGTTGATTTTTCTATAACACTTCACTCACAAAACACCTTCCGTTACGGTTGCTATAAGTGGTTTAAAATACCACTTACTGTTTGCGTAACACCATATCGTTACAGTTATGGTACATGATACTTTTTATCAAGTACCACATCCGTAACACCGTATTGATAATTTATCGTTACATTTATGGTGATTCATCATCCTGATGACTTGCCTCATCCGTAACACGCTCACGGTAGGCTTTTTGTCTGCAGGCATTACTGCAATATACTGCACCCGACCTCCTTGGCGTAAAGGTGTTCCCACAATTTTTGCATACTGTGTTTTCACGCTTTTCAAGACTTTTTCTCCGCTTTACATACATAGCACCAATATTATCAAACCTACACTCATAGCAAAACTTTACACAGTGAACCTGAGTGAAATATACCCGTTCACACCCTTTGCATTTAATCCTCCTGACGGGTGCATATTCTGTTGCTCTGCCTATAGTCTGTAGATACCAAGTGTGTTTAAGATCTTCCTGATTTTCGTATTCATATTCAGCACGTGCCATTTCTATATTCTCCTTTATTGATAGTTTAGTGATTTGGGAAACTACTGTGTTAATCTCTTCAAGTTGCTTGCCGAAAGACGAATAACCTTGTGTTTTCCCTCCTCTGATTATTTAATGTAGAAAAAATCGAAAATCATACAGAATCACGAAACAGTAAAAAACGATGTGCGAAACAATGCCTAAAGCCTTATATATCAAGGCTTTTCGGCAGATACATAATTTTTATAGAAATAATCGAAACAAAAATTTTTTAAAATTATCTCAAAATCCCATAAAACAAAAAAACTACCTCGCAGGATGATTATTCCTTGCGAGGTAGTTTGCAATTATAACGATATTCTCATATTTCCAAAAAGCAAAGTCCGTTTTATTGGACAGTAAAATTTGTATAATGACTATGGACTATGATATAATTTTTGTCAGGAGGTGGTAAAGGATGAATGACAAAGGCTTCTTTTATGCCGATTACAGTGTCGGCAAAGTAACTGTTGCATCAAAAACCTTTGATGCGGGACAATATACGGTCGAACTGCTCAATCAGTATTACAAGGATGATACTGCCACAAGAATATCCGTTTTCAGAGCCGGAAACTGGGAGCTTGAAGATGCGCTCTCCAAAGGCTATTTAAATCCTCGACTTTTTGTTGAAGCCGTAACCGTAATCAACAATATATTTACTGCCCTGCCAAAGCTGAAGCCCTTTAATCTGATTGATATTGACAAAGAAAAGGAACGAATCGCAAGGCTTTTCACTTATGAAAATGCAGAAATATTAAGTGAATATTTCCGTCGCAAGGGCAAGGTACAGAATATCAAAGAGGAATATATCATCCTCGGCATACTGCCGCCCGAATACGATAAAGACTTTTTCACAAAGGCTGAAAAGCTACTGAACGAGGTAAACACAACTCTCGGCTTTTACGATAACCTTGGTGATGATATTACTCTTGCATTCAATAAGCTCAGAAGGTTTGTATCAAGACTTGATGAGCTGGAGAAATTCAGCAAAGAAAATCTGTCTCAACTTGCCACCGATATTTTCGGCAAAAAGGTCATTCCCATAAACACGGAATACACTTCAGAAAGTCTTGTCGCACGAAGACTGTATTTCAACAGTTTCTACAGCTTTATCATTACTGATTTGTTTGAGGGAATTCAGAACGGACATTATCCGAGGCAATGTGAAATCTGTAAAAATCATTTTCTTATGCTGACTGCAAGACATCAGAAGTACTGTAACGGATATGCACCCTTCAAGCACAACGGAAAGAAAGTTACCTGCAGAAGATATGCGGCATATATAAACCTAAAAGAAAGATGCGAAAATGACCCTGCTCTGAGGATATACAGAAATCGTTGCGGTTCGATACGAGTAGATAAAAGCAGAGGCAAAATCACACCTGAATTTGCAGAGCTGGCAACAAGACTTGCCGAAGACAGAATGTACCGTGCAGTGGAAGAAACGGAATATGAGCTCACCCAATATCCGAAGGATATGGAAAAGAAAAAGCTGTATGCGGATACGGCAAAATCAATGAAGTAAGGAGGTGTCACCCGTGAGAGAATGGCAACAGGATCTTGTGATGTACAGAATAATACCTGTTCCACCGAAAATGGAGCTTCAGGAGTATATTGAGCTTTATTGCAAAGAGAAGGATGAAAATTACTTCTTGTGGTTTCTTCATTATTATGAAAACACGCTTAATATGAAGGTTATGGGTTGGGTACAGAATTATGCGATGCCCGGTCATTTTCAGGATATGAAGCAAGCCTTCATTATAGGTATGTGGAAAGCCTTGCAGGAATATGACCTTTCACGGGATATACCTTTTGTGAAATTCAAGGAAAACACGGCAAAGCGTGAGGTTCACGAGTACATCCGTAAAATGAGACGAGGCTTTACGGTACAGAGCTTTGATGAGGATTTAAGGCTTCGAAAAGCAATGCGTCTGTTCTATGAAAATGAAGATAAAACCGATGATGAAACATTGCAGAAAATAGCGGAGGAAATCGGTGTTACAAAAGACAAGGCAGAAGAAATTATTCGTTCAGGCTTACAGAACACACAGTTTGTTGAGTTTTACAGGCAGTACGCTGACGAAGACGGTGAAGAAAGTCGTGAAGAGGTTGCTTCTGATGATACATCCCGCCCCGATATTCTGTGTGTTAAATTCGAGCGTGCAAATCTTGTAATGGATGTATTTGAAAATGCACTCAACTACCGTGAACGTGCCTTGGTGTCAGAACACCTTGCATTCTGCAGAGAATGTTACTCAACCGAGGTTCCCGATTATGAAAATCTTGACTGTAAGGGCAATCCGACAAATAAACCACGAAAACCTAAAACCTTTGAAGAATTGGCCTTCGACCACAGAGTTTCATCCCCCGCAACAGCAGATTCAAACTACAGAAAAGCACTTAATAAAATGAAGAAAATGCTGATTGAAACGGGCTATGATTTTTAAGAAAAGGAGCTGAAACCATGCCCGACCTAAATGATTTTTATGCATTCAAGACGACAACTTCCAGCAGCGGCTCAGGTGGTGGTGAAAACAATAGCTTAGTTGGTGGAACGGGCTGTTCTACTGTGCTGATTGTATTAGCTGTTATTGGTTGGGCGTTGTGGTTTATAGGGAAGTTTTTAGCGTAATATGTTGAAGCATATATATTAATCGTGATATAATTGTTTTATTGTAAAAGGAGCGATTTATATGGACAGAAGATTGAATCCTCTCGATGAAAAATTCAGAAATGACAGATTAAAATTTGAACCGATAAAAAACAAGAATCTTGTCTGTAAAGACTGCAAGAAAAGATATGATGATACTGAACTGCCGTGTAACACAAGTAAGTGTGAAGCGTTTGCAAGAAAGCCAAATGAAGTTTTAGACGGCAAGGATTGTATTGAATATGAAAAAGAGGGATAAGAAATGCAATTAGGATGGATTGATTTTTCAAAAACGGAACGCAATAAGATTTTGAGCGTTTTAGATTTATTATCAGAAAGCGGAACTCTTGACGAGTTAGGTATTGCTCCCATTCGTGATGGGTTTGCTAATTTATTTTTTCCCGGCACATCTACTATCCAAACAAGGGCAAAGTATTTCTTTTTGGTTCCCTATGCACTCAAAGAACTTGAATTATCAAACGAAACCAATCCCAACAGATTTTTGCGAGCACTTAATGAAACCGAAAAAATGTGTGGTGAAACATTGTTAGAGATAAATCCTAACGAGAACGGAATCATCGGCAAACGTTCATTACAAAGCGGCAAATGGGTCAAGCGAACTCCTGCAGATATATATTGGGCAGGACTTAGAAAATACGGAATTTTTACCGGTGGCAATATTTCTCTCAGTGAGTATGCAAGAGCTTCTTGCGCTATAAAAAATCAAAAGTCAAATTTAACCAAGCTTGGTAATCGTAATGATTCTGCAGAAGAAAATGAAACTGATGATAAAAACGCAGGAAATATCTTTAAAATGCAGTTTTGGAAGATGCCCCTTTATACAAAAGAATGGCGAGAAAATATACATATGGATCTTACCACAGAGGAAGGTGCATTTCTCAGAGAGCAAATTGTTTCTACCTGTCCTGACTCAATGATTTCTTATATTCTTGAAAACAAAATGACAGAAGTTCTTGATTTAGAATACTTTTCAGATTTAGGAGCTATAATACAAAAATTTCCTAAACAAATGCAGGATGAATATACGCTCGCATTATCTTTTTCCGATTTTCTGTTTGTTGCAAGGACTTTGTATAACATAATCATATCTGACGGTCAGAATGTACAAGCTAACGATACTTTTGAAGAACTGAAAGAAGTAATGGCTGAACTTGCAGAGATTGATATTGACCTTATTTTTGCAAAGCTTTATATATATAAAGTTGATCTTAAAAACTTCATCAAGAAGCTTCAAGATTGTATGCGCAATAACGATGTTGAAGAAATGAAAAAAGCTATTAAAGCTCGTGAAATAATGTTAAAAGGTCAAAGTCGCGCCAAGACTGCACATCCCGGAGAATTTGATCCGAATGATTGGATTGGCGGCGGTGAGCTTGATTATCGTTTTAATAACGCAAAAACAATCATAAGAGATATTTTTGAAAGTGAGGGGTTAATTGATGCTGAATCCTAATAACGACAGATTAGATTACGGACAGATTATTGCTCCTCCGGCAGATTATAATCTTGATTTCGCGATCGGTACTACATATTCGCTTGATTTGGATGCACTTGTAGGTGCTTGTATAGCTCTTGGCTTAGCCGAAGAAACTGACAGTGATTTAATGAAAAATCCCATTTGTTTGTTAGAAGCCTTAAGAGCAACCGGGGATAAAATAGCATTATTCTGCGAAGGCGGACAAATTCATTTACCCAACAGTGTAACATCGTTATATATCCTCTTAGAAAAAATGGTGTTTCCTGTTACAACAGGTGCTAAAAGAGGACTTGCTAAGTATCCGTCATTTCACCCGAAATTTTGGTTGATAAAATATGTAAACAATAAAGGTGAAGCTTTATACAGAGTTGTTGTTTTAAGCAGAAATCTTACTTTTGACAGAAGCTGGGATGTTTCGTTTTGCATAGACGGTAAAAAAACAAGCTCTGAAACTGACAAAAACAATCCTGTTTCTGATTTTGTTTCATATCTGATAAAACAGCTTCCCGACACTGAAAATGCATCTGAAAAGAAGCAGAAAATGCGTTCCTTGCTGCGAGAATTAAAATATGTTGAATTCTCCCTTGATTCAAAAGAATTCTATGATTTTGATTTTATTCCGGTAGGTATCAGCAATAAGTACAACAGCAAACAAGAATCATTATATAACCTTCTCGAAGACAGTTTTCACGAAGTGCTGATTATGTCTCCGTTTTTAAGCAAAGGTGTAATCAAGGACTTCAATGACAGAAACAAGTATATTGAACATTCAGAACATGTTCTTGTTACCCGTGCTTCCGAGCTCGGAAAACTAAAACCGACTGATTGTTCTAACTTTGAAATCTACACAATGAAAGATGCCGTAATCGACGGCGAAAGCCTGATTTCAGAAGAAAATGTATCTGTACAAAAGCAGGATATTCATGCGAAAATTTATATGATAATGAAATATCCTAACACTTATTTATATCTTGGTTCATTAAACGCATCTCATAATGCACTTAATGGCAACATTGAGTTTATGGTTAAGCTCCATACTAAAAACCGTTACCTCAATTTGTCAAAGCTCAAAGATAGTCTGTTCGGAACTGATGAAGCAGAATGTCCGTTTCAAATTGCAAGCTTGAACAATGCACAAGAGGATACTGCAGACGAAAAAACGCAAATGCTTGACAGTGTTATTAAAGCTGTCAACAGGCTTAATGCATCTGCAGTAATTAAAGAAAACGGTGAATTGTTTGATATCAATCTGTCTTTTGACCCTTTTGAAAGTGAATACGATATAATAGTTTCTCCTTTGTTATCAAATAAATCGGCTCATTTAAGTGAAAATATATTTTTCTTTTCAATGGAGTTAACACAGCTTTCAGAGTTTTATAAGATTTCTGTTTCTGACGGAAAACAAAACGTCAGCAGAGTAATTATGATACCTACTGAAAATATGCCCACGGACAGAGAAAAGGCTGTGGTTTCAAGTGTTGTGAACGATAAAAGCTGTTTCTACAGATATATTGCTTTCCTTTTAGGTGATAATATGGTAATCAGCGCATTAGAATCTAATGACTCTACAGATGAAGTAACCGGCACAACAAAAGTAAACAAACCGATTCAGCTTCCTGCACTTTATGAAAAAATGCTTCGTACAGCCGCAACAGCACCTGAAAGATTTAAGGAAATAGAATATCTTATAAAATCCGTTTCAGCTGACGGAGTAATCCCCGAAGGCTTTGAAGAATTATACAACACATTCAGAAAAGTGGTGAAAATGTAATGGCAACGGAAAAAGTTTCTGATAAATTAGACCAAATTGAAAAGAATATAATGTCCGGCTTAAAAGATTTTCAAAAAGCAACGGTAAACAGAATTGCTCAATTATATGTTGACGGACAAAAAAGAATCTTGGTATCTGATGAAGTAGGTCTCGGAAAAACCCTCATCGCAAGAGGAACAGTTGCTAAGCTTGCGAAAATCAGAAAAGCTGAAGGCGACAAATTGGTGAAAGTCGTTTATATATGTTCAAATATTGCCATTGCAGACCAAAACCTTAATAAACTCAGAATATCCTCCGAGGTGCGAAAAGAAAATGCGAGTTATTCTCGTCTTTCTATGCAACATTTAAATATTTTCAATCAGGAAAATGACACTGATTTGCTTAATGGTTTTATTCAGCTTATTCCTTTAACTCCTGACACATCTTTCAGAATGACCCAAGGTGCCGGAACATATTCGGAAAGAGCTCTTATGTTCGCTATTTTGAGAAGACTTCCCGAACTTCAAGATGTTTTGCCTCAACTTGAAGTGTTAATGATAAATGATGCTCCTTCTGCCTGGCGTTGGGTAAAACCGTACTATGAGGAAGAAGTAGTTTCTTGTGATATAAAATCTCACAAGAAATACCTTAACTATATGCTCAAGAGCACTAAAACTCTGCTCAAAAAGAGGCAGGAAAACAAAAAGACAATACTTAAAGAGCTGTTAGAGCATTGTGAAAAAATAAAAGCAAATAAAAATCAAAGGATTCCCAGCAATGAGCTAATTGGAAAACTAAGAAATGTATTTGCTCAAATCAGCCTTGATAAACTTGAACCTGACCTTGTTATTATGGATGAATTTCAGAGATTCAAATATCTGATAAACTCAGAAAACAACTCTGAAATTAATATGCTCACAAACAAATTTTTCAATTCTGATAAGGTCAGAATGCTTCTGCTTTCTGCCACTCCATACAAAATGTATTCAACACTTGAAGAAATAGATGAAACTCAGGTTGATGAGCACTATAAAGAATTTCTCGATGTTATGGACTTTCTTAATGTTACTCAGGAAGAAAAAAGTAATTTCAAAACTGTATGGAGTGATTACTCAGTAAAATTAAAAGAAATCACGAAAGGTTTAACAACAGTAATTGAAGCAAAAAATGCCGCAGAAGGTGCTATGTATCAGCATATATGCAGAACCGAGAGAATATCTGCAACAGAAAGTGCTGATATGATTAACGATAGTGACATAAAAGATTCTCTTGAGGTTTTAGAGCAGGATATTAAATCATATATGCAAGCACAAGCTCTGCTCGAAGAAATTGCGGCACCTTTTAATGTACCGATAGACTACATAAAATCTACTCCTTACATTATGTCTTTTATGAAAGACTATCAGTTAAAAAAACATATAGAAAAACATTTCAAAGACCATCCTGATGAAGTATCAAAAATGAATAAGGATACTTTTTGGCTGAAAAGACAAAATGTCGATAAGTATGAAAAAATACCTTGTAATAATGCAAGGCTTAATCGAGTTATGTCTCATGTCTTTAAAGAAAATGCAGAACAGTTGCTATGGGTTCCACCTTCATTCCCTTACTATAAACCGCAAGGTGTTTATAAGAATGCGGAAAACTTTTCAAAAACATTAGTTTTTTCTTCTTGGGAAATGGTACCCCGAATGATAGCAAGTCTTCTTTCGTATGAATCGGAACGAAGAACAACGGGTAAACTTGCAAGTATGAGCAAGGATACAGATGCTCATTATTTTCATAAAGGCGAAAAACGTTATCCTGTTGCTCGTTTGAACTTTTCTGTCGGTCTTGATAAAAAGCCGAGAGCAATGAATCTGTTTTGTTTGCTGTATCCTTCACAGTTTTTGGCTGATTGCTACAATCCTGTAGATTGCCTGAACAGAGGTTTATCCCTAAAGGAAATCGAAGCGGAAATCAGCACAAAAATAAAAGAAAAACTTGACAAATATGAAGCTCCTGAAAGTGGTGCGCCTGATAACACATGGTATTATTTGGCACCGTTATTGCTTGATAGTGCGAGATATGCAGGATATATTGATACATGGTTAGACAGTGATGAAAGTTTAGCTGCCTA
>JAGBSO010000010.1 GCA_017631795.1 Clostridia bacterium
CTAAATTATTGTAGTGGAAAATTGAAAATTGAAAGTTGAAAATGAATAGAGCGAAGCGGAATCAAGTGCGAAGCACTTCCGAAACTTTCCATTTTCCATTCTCAACTTTCCATTTGAGCGAAGCGATAAATTATTGTTTACAAAAAACGCAGGCACATTTCTGTGTCTGCGTTTATCGTTAAGTTTTATTTCTTTTCGGGAGTTACATCTTCGTCAGCAAACTTAAGGATTGTTGACATGATGATGTCGTAACTTGCTTCGATTGCTTCGGGAACGAGTCTGTCGTAGCTGTCACGTCTGTTGTGATAGTAATCAGCGGGAGCGGGATCCATAGCAGCAAGACAAGTTGCTGTGATACCTGCCTGTGTGAATGCAGCAGCGTCTGATGAACCGAAGAATACGTTCGCAAATTCAAGGTCTGTATGACCTGCTTCAATAGCAGCATCCATAACAAGATTACAGAAATCCTGGTCATGTTTTACTGTGCCTGTCATATCTCTTGAGTAAACGTTGAGGTATTCAAGGTCTGTAAGTGTATCAACGCAAAGAACTGCTGTTTCAACACCTGATTCCACATATTCTTTGTAGTGATCCTTAGCAAACTGCTTAGCACCGCGGAGACCTGCTTCTTCACCGTCTGTGATCATTGCAACAACTTCTGTGTTCTTGAAGCTGATACCTGCTTCGTCAAGCATCTTGAGTGCTGTGGCAGCAGCAAGTGTACCTGTAAGGTTGTCGTTTGCACCGGGAACAAGATTCTTGAAGTTTACGAATGCAAACAGTGTGAGCATGTTGAGAATTGTGAAGAAGTGGAACGGATATGAATACTTGTCCATAATCTGAGTGAACTTGGATTTGTTGCCTGATGCTGTAAGGATAGCTGTAACTGTGCTGAGAACAGCAGAAGCAATACCTGTTACGATTGAGCCTGCCATGATGGGAGTCATGCCCTTGCCCTTACCGTAGTAAGTATGTCTCCATTCGTAAGCTGAGTCGATATGACCGTTGATAACGATTCTCTTCTTTGTTTCTTCTGTAGCTTTTCTTGTAGCAATAAGATTTTTACCTGTAACTTTCTTGAAGAGAGGATCACAGAATTCTTTGTAAAGCAGGAACTCCATAGCTGTAACTGTAAGACCTGCAATTGCAGTTGTACCGACAATAGCATGGGGAAGAGACTTGCAGTTTGCAAGTTTTCCGAGTTTACCGAGCTTTTCGGGTTTTGCATATTTAAGCACACCGCCTGCTGCAATAGCACCGATGATTGATGCACTTACGCCTTTTGTGAATGCAAGGAAAGCCTTGGGAGCCATCTTGTAGTCTTCATAATGTGTTTCGTCACAATATTTTTCAAGATCCTTACGGAGCATTTCCTGAGCTTCGAAACATTCTTTGCTGCCGGGTTCTCTGCCGCCGACTTTCTGAATGATTTCAGTGATTTTGTCAACAGAATATTTTACGTTGTCTTTGATGATTTTTTTATCAAAATCTGCAAACTTCATGTCGTTATATATCTCCTTACATAGTTATTTATTTTAGATTATATTAGACTTAATGATTAGTCAATAATCCGGTCAAAAGCTTCATTTTATTTTAACATTATGTTTACAAAGTATTAACAAATGGTTATTAAAATCCACATGTTTAATCATTTTCTTCAGGCTTGATATCTTCATCTGCAAAGTTGAGAATTGATGCCATAATGATGTCAAAACCTGCTTCGATTGTCTTCGGTTCAAGCCTGTCATAGCTGTCAAGTCTGTTATGATAATAATCTGCAGGAGCGGGATCCATAGCTGCAAGACATGTTGCAGAAATACCTTCCTGAGAGAATGCAGCAGCGTCTGATGAGCCGAAGAAAACATTTGCAAATTTAAGTCCGTCATAGCCTGCTTCCTTAGCTGAATCCATAACAAGTTTACAGAATTTCGGATCATGTTTTACAGTGCCAGACATATCTCTGTTGTAAACATTCAGGAAGTCAAAATCTGTGAGAGTATCAACGCAGAGAACCGATGTTTCAACACCTGATTCAACATAGTCTTTGTAATGATCTTTTGCAAACTGTTTTGCACCACGAAGACCTGCTTCTTCACCGTCTGTGATCATTGCAACAACTTCTGTATTTCTGAATTTTATGCCTGCTTCGTCAAGCATTTTAAGAGCTGTTGCAGCAGCCATTGTACCTGTCAGATTATCGTTGGCACCGGGTACAACTCTCTTGAAATCAATGAACAGATAAAGCGTTATCATGTTCAGCAGTGTGAAGAAATGGAACAGATATCCCTTGTCTGAAATAAAATCTGTGAAAGCGTTCTTTTTACCTGCCAGTTCAGTGATTGTTGAAATCGTAGACATAACAGCAGATGCTATCAATGAAACAATTGTACCTGCCATAAGGGGAGTCATGCCCCAACCTTTTCCGTAGTATGTATGACGGCATTCAAAGGCTGAATCAATATGACCGTTGATAACAATTCTCTTCTTTGTTTCTTCTGTGGCTTTTCTTGTGGCTATAAGATTTCTGCCTGTAACTTTTTTGTAAAGAACATCTGTAAACTGTTTGTAAAGAAGAAATTCAAGTGCAGTAACACCAAGACTTGCTAATGAAACACCGCTGACAACAGCATGAGGCATTGCCTTGTTTTTTGCCAGTTTTCCGAGTTTACCGAGCTTTTCGGGATTTGTATATTTCAGCACACTGCCCGTAACGATTGCACCGATTGTGGCAACACTGATTGATTTTGTGAAATGCTGGAATGCTCTCGGAGCCATTCTGTATGTTTCGTAATGAGTTTCATCTGCATATTTGTCAAGGTCCTTGCGAAGAAGCTCCATAGCTGCAAAAGCTTCGGGACTTGCCGATTCTCTGGGACCTACTTCCTTGATGATTTCAGTGATTTTATCAACTGCATACTGAACATTATCTTTTATGATTTTTTTATCAAAGTCTGCAAATTTCATATGATTTCTCCTTTTACGGTTAATTTACGGATATCACATTTTAATTATATTGATGAGCAGTTTTTGCGTCAATAAAACAGATTGTTTCTTCTTTATATTTTTACAGTCTGTTTACAAAGTGAGCCAAAAATCACCAATTATATCTGACTTCTTCTCCGTCAATTTTCCAGATTTCGGGAACTCTGTTTTCAAAGATATCAACAGGTCTTATAGTGTGTCTCTTGTGGAAAACTCTGTAAGCTTCTGCAAGGTCCTTTTTCTTGTCATCGCTGATGTCATAGGGTGCAGAGATGAAAAGGGGGGTGTTGCTGTAAGAAAGAAGATGAAGCCACTGTTTATTCAGTTCCCAGGGAATGATTTCACCAAGAATGCCGACACAGTCTGCATCGCACATATAGAAGTTTTCGTTCTGTGCAAGACGGAAAGCGAGTGTGTTTACACCGTTTTCTCTTGTTCTGTCCCATTCTCTGCCGCTTGTGTCGTCACCTGTTCTGTAAAGCTGAACCATTCCTGCAGAAAGATGTGAAACTGTGTTACAGCCGATTATAATCATGTCACCGCAAACGTCTTTTACCAATCTGTAAAAATCAAGAGTGATTTCAGCATTGGTTTTTGTTTTGTCATAGAAGTGCCAGTCATCAACTTTTGTGATAACGGAATCAAGATTTGCACCGTAATCTCCGAAAAGGTCAACCGTTGAGAAATCATGCTTCAGAAGTTCATAACCCCAGCCTTTTATGCGTTCAATGTCTTCTCTGATAAATGCCTGCGTGTCGGGATGTGTGGGGTCGAGATATCTTCTTTTTCCGCTTCTGAAAATTCTCATTTCGTCGGTGATGGATTCATCTCTGTTGTGCAGAAGTCTTACCCATATACCGGGTCTTGCACCCATTTCTCTGATTTCATCGGCAAGTTTTTTCATGTCACCGAATTTTTCGTTGGCAATCCAGGGACCTTCTGTTGAATTGATCTGCCAGCAGTCGTCAATAACTTCAAACGGTCTGTTTTCAATGCCTTCTGCAAGTTCAACCTGAAGTTTTGTGTCGGAGATAATTTCTTCATAACTGCTCTTGCCGTATGCGTAATACCAGTTGTTTCCGCCGTAAATAAGTTCTTTCGGCAGAAATGGATTGTCGCACAATGTTTTGCAGTAGTCATTCAGACATTCATAGACATCTGCTGAATCATATTTTTTATAAACGAATGTTGCAGCATGAAGTTTTCTGCCGTTAAGATGCACACCGTTACCGCCGTTACGGCAGTCAATGAGAGCAAAAATACCGTCTTTTGTGTATCGGAAGCTTACAAATGAATTTGTACCTGTTTTTACCCCGAAACACATACACTTTTCCTTGTCCGTAGCGATGAAATACCAGGGCATCCATCGGTCATTATTTTTGAGTTTCAGGAATTCAAGGTCTCTGTAACTTCTTTCCCATGCGTCTCCGAGAACAAAAATATCGTCATTGCTGCTGAATTTCCACTCAAGTTCAATGAATTTTACCTTGTCTGAATCAGCTGTGACATACAAATCAATTCTGTCACCGTCGATGACTGTTTCAACAACGGTATCAGTGCATTCATTATCGCAGATGATTTTTTTTGTATAGTCTTTTAAGTCAAATATCATAATAAAACATCCCTTTGCGGTAAATTTTATGTACATTATAACATCAGAAACAACGGTTTTCAACAGTTCACAGACAAAAAACTCATTAAATAACTGTTGACATTTATATGGTGTTGAATTATAATAAAATAAATCTGAATACGGGGGCGTAGCTCAGCTGGGAGAGCGCTTGAATGGCATTCAAGAGGTCAAGAGTTCGATCCTCTCCGTCTCCACCAAAAAAAGAAGCAAGTCGATGACTTGCTTCTTTTTTTTATCCAATCTTAAGCTTTGATTGTTTGCAAAACTATAAAATTAAGATGAATTTCAATTTTGCCAAATAAATATAAGAAAGATTTTGTTGAATAACTGAGCTCAACATAGATATGAAAACAAGCAAGAGGTTATTGCCGTTTTAATTGTTTAGTTTATCCTCAACAAAGACTAAACCATTGCCTTCACCATAAATATACATTTCTTCCATTGCCGATATCAGCTCGGACATTTTAAAGTTTTTCAAGTCAACATTCAAATAACAATAGTACGTATTATTACCGTTGTCGATACCAAGCCAGGCTGCAGAGCCATCAACCGGCACAAAAACGCAGTATTGGTCATACTCCTGACCGATTCCCATACGCACAAGATATGCAAATGTTGATATTTCTTCAATATAAAGCGGTTCTTCTAAAGCAACGAAATCATATGAAATTCCTTCACCTAAAGAATGTTGTAAAATATAGTCGGCAAGCAACATGTATGTTTTGCCACCCATGATTTCTACTACAATTGAAACAGCTGCATTCGCTGTTATTGTGCCGTCACCGGGGGTAGGAGTGAATTTTTCTATAATTTCTATACCTTGTGTAACAGTACCGATTCTTGTTCCTTTTTGTCTGATGACTTTAATTAAAAGATCTGTATTCCAATCATTTGCATTTTTGCTTACTTCATCAGGTAAATAGCCATCAATACCGGACTCAAGAGCTATAAGCAGATTTGCTATTTTATCATTTTTCTCTTTCATCTTAGTTAACATTTCTTGTTTGCTTGCTTCTTCAATTTTAGGAGCGGAGTTTACGGATGACATAGCATATTCTCTGGCAATGCTTGAAAACTTTAAATATGCATAAGCGTATTGGGAAGTAGCTTTTATCTGGTTTACACTAACACTATCTTCGCCAAAAACAGAGTTGATATATTTTTTCATAGTTTCCTTTGCATCATTCTGGTAGCCTATAGCGTGTTCTGAAAGAGTGTATGACTCAGCAATATTCTTAGAAAGTAAAGACCAGAACAGATTTGCCGGTAACATAGCAATAGCAACTAATGGCACTCTTGTTAAAGCACCCTTTGCTACTAATTCTAAAAAATGATCCTCTAAATACATTCCAAGGCTATCTGTAACACTATCATATTCAGCTGTAGCAAAGTCATGAAGAGTTCTGTCGGTTGTTAAAGTACATGAAGCGGCATAAGATTCTAAGCTTTTTGCTGCATATTCACCTTTGTTGCAAACAGCTACATAATAACTGATATACTCAAGTATCGGTAAAACATAATCAGTAATATTACTTATGGAATTAACTTTTTTACCAAAACTGGTTATGAAAGAACTTGCCCGCGTTTTATTTTTCTCCAGACTGCTAATGCAAGATTTTAATTTTTTACAATTTTTGAAAAGAGCTGTTTCTGAAGTATCCTTAAGAAATTTAATTAAGCGGTCATATGACAAAAATTTGCTTCCGTCAGATGATAAATTCTTACTTATGGTATCACTGGAGCCCACAATAGAATCAATAGCAGTATATGGAATAGAATTGCTTATATGATCAATTTCAGTTGCAGAAGGAGAGGTAAATAATGTTGCAATTTCCCGGGCATATTCATTGTTGACAGGGGCATCTGACCGTGTTAATAAACTAAGCCATTGGTTTCCGTTTAAGGTGAGAAGACCGGCAACGGTATTGATGAGTTTCGAACGTTCATGCTGAAACAGACGTTGAGATTCAGAATATCCCAATTCTGTTACCCAGTCAAAAGCATAGTTGTCAATCATGCTTAAACTTGAAAGAACCATAAGCTGGGAAACAGCAGGAGTTTCAATAATAAGTTGACCGGACTTATCAGTGTGATATGAAATGTTAAAAAGTCTGAAAGTGAATTCCAACGGAAGCCACGTAACATTATTTTTGAACAATGACGGAACAGGTGCTTCATATTCAAGCATTGACCCACCGGCATATACCAGAACCCTGTTTGTGTTGAGTTCAAAAATAACAACATAACCAAAGTGTTTATTTATTATTGAACATTGTGTGGTTGTCTGAGCATAACTATACTCAAAATAATTAAGTTCAAGAAATAACTTGAGATCTTCAGCCTTGATATAGACAGTGGAACTGTCTCCGGGGATCATTAATGTTGCCGGAAGTATATTTTTTAATCCTGTTTCTGCATAAGTGAATGGCAAATCCAGTTCATAATATGTATCACGTGCGGAAGTTGCTTCATCAGCAAAAGCTGTTACTGTTGATGAAAATATTATAATTAACGCAAGCAATACAGAAATTATTCTTTTTTTCATTTTAATGCAGCCTCCAGATCTTCTGATATTTCGTCATAAATAGTGTTATAGGCTGAGTTGATACCACCGCTTACTGCGTTTGCAAAATCAAGTGCCATATAGTTTCCTGTCCAGCTGAACAAACCATCATGAGCGTAATCAATTATTACAACCTGTGTTCTCTCAGGCGCATCAGGAATATATGCTATCATATCTGCAAGGAGTGTTTCTTCTGTATATTCCTTATTTTCATCAAGGTTTATGAGCCAGGATTCCATATCAGGTGCTGTAATTGTATATTCAACACTTTTCTGCCCAAACCAACCGTTAACCTTGTTTCTTTCAACTCTGATGTGTGGAATAATTTCAGACATCAACGGGCCGTAACCAGCCGTGTCTGGGTCTTCGCCCAACATCTCTACAACATAATCCGGAAGCTCTGCATATTTATTGTAATGAGCACCCGGTACATCCAAACTTCCCGAATTAAGGGTTTCAAGGTCTTTATTTGTGTGAAGAGTCAGTGTTACCTGATTGCCTACAGCAAACCAAATGCCAAAAAGCAGGATAACAGAACAAATAAAAATAACAAGTTTTATCAAAGTCTTTTTGCGATTCTTTTCCTTTCTTACTTTTTGTTTTACTTTTTTTTGTTTCGGTTGCTTTGTTTTTTTATTGTCAGCAGGTGGGTATGGTTGTTGCGGATTGTATCCCGTAGTAACAGGTGGATTATTAGTGTGTATGGGTGGGTATGTAGGAGTGTTCTGCTGCGGAGCAGATGTTACTTGTGGTGCAATCAGTGTTGCTGATTCTTGTAAAAGACCGCCACATTGTCCGCAAAAAGTATCAGACGGATTTCCTATAATTCTGCAATTAGGGCATATTTTGCTCATAAAATTGTCTCCTTTTTTTTGTGCATGTTTGACATCACACTTCATCGTGTAAAAATAGCTTTCGCAATAATGATATCCACGGCTTTTTCGTGATTTGCCGGTTTTTAAAGTGTGTGTGTTGTTTATCAGAAAAGTGATTTTTTTCCGTTACGCCATTTGCCGGTTACAACGCTGCCGTCAGAATTTTTGATTGTGCCCTTACCGGTATATTCTTTGTTGTCCCGCCATTCACCTTCCCAGACTGCACCGTCTTTATATGTGAATTTTCCGTGACCGGTTCGTTTGCCGTCACGAAATTCACCTTCGTAACTATTTCCGTTGGACCATGTGAATTTACCGTAACCGTTTTCTTTATCATCGCGATATTCACCTTCGTAACTATTTCCGCTGGACCATGTGTATTTACCGTGACCGTTTCGTTTGCCGTCACGATATTCACCTTCGTATACGGAACCGTTTGTCCACATGTATTTACCGTGACCGTTTCGTTTGCCGTCAATAAATTTACCGGTATAGGTGCCATTATCGTACTTTTTAGTACCATTGCCTGTATATGCATTGTCGTCTCGCCATTCACCTTCCCAGACAGCACCGTCTTTATATGTTAATTTACCGTGACCGTTTCGTTTGCCGTCACGATATTCACCTTCGTAACTATTTCCACTGGACCACATGTATTTACCGTGACCGTTTATTTTGCCGTCAATAAGTTCACCGGTATAGGTGCCATTATCGTACTTTTTAGTACCATTGCCGGTATATTCTTTGTCGTCCCGCCATTCACCTTCCCAGACTGCACCGTTTTGGTATGTGTATTTACCATGACCGACTCGTTTTCCGTCACGCCATTCACCTTCGTATATGTCATAATTAGGGTATTCTTTAGTGCCCTTGCCAGTATATTCTTTGTTGTTCAGCCATTCACCTTCCCAGACAGCACCGTCTTCGTATGTGTATTTACCATGACCGGTGTAGTAGCCGTCACGCCATTCACCTTCATATACATCTCCATTTATCCAAGTGTATTTACCGTGACCGTTTCGTTTGCCGTTACGAAATTCACCTTCGTATATGTCATCATTATCGTATATGATGGTACCATTACCCGAATATCTCTTATCAGCACGCCATTCGCCTTCCCAGGATGAACCGTCTGGATAGGTATATTTCCCGAAACCGTGGCATTTTCCGTCCTTGAAGACACCTTCATATATTTCACCATTCTGATAGCTGACTTTGCCTTTTCCGTTTCGTTTGCCGTCAACCCATTCACCTTCGTATGTATCGCCGTTTGAAAACAGCATCTTACCTTGTCCGTTACGTTCATCATGCACCCAGGTGCCTTCATATACTTCACCGTTCGGCCATGTATATTTGCCATCCCCGTGTCGCTTATCATTCTGCCACATTCCTTCGTATACGGAACCGTTTGTCCATGTATATTTTCCGTATCCGTGTCGTTGTGTATTCTTCCATTCTCCTTCATACACTGCGCCGTTCGGCCACACGTATCTGCCGTTCGAATAATGATCAAAGTTTAAAGTATTTGCATTGTTAATAGGAACAGCACCATTTTTTTCACTGATGTTATTAATTTCCGCTTTTGGAAACATCGGGGCAGCTTTCGCAGCATCAGCACCGATATTACAGCACTGAAGCATATCAGCTCTGCAGATTGCGGCTGCAAAATCAATCTCAGAAGTAAATTTATGTCTGAAAACACACTGATTCAGTGCTACTTGCATTGCCATACCGTTGTCTGCTATTGTAAAATTTTCGATAAATGCAACAAGAGTGGGAATATTATTCATATCTGCAAAGTTGAACTCTCTGCGGCAATTTTTTGAATCAATATAATTCTTTGACATCAGCGCAAGAAAACACGAACTGCCTTTAAGTTGATTCGCGATGAATGTGGGCCATTCCGTGCCAGCTTCGATGCCGTTGTCAAACCATAAGTTAAGACCGTATTCTTTCATCTGGCTGATAATATTCATTACAACCGCATCATCTTTGTGTGCGTAACTTATGAAAATATATGGCTGATTCTGTGACATATCGATACCTCTTTTTTTTGTGAATATATATTATTTTACATTTTTTTTTTTATGTAGTCAACATGATACAACAAAAAGCCATATTCTTGATATGCACCGTCAAAAGTTAGACACTTTTGGTGGTGCATATTTTTATGGCAAAGCAAGGAAAAGAACAAAAAAGTGCTCGATAGAATTCAAAATTGGTGTTATAGTTGATATGCGCGAGAATTACATGAGTTATTGTGAAAGTAATTTTGAATCACATAGAATTTTTTTGTTGAAAAAACCGCACCTTGCGGGGTACGGTTTTCATATGTATTCGCATATTGATTTGTTAACAGAAAATTTGTCAGTCCTGATTTCTGAATATTATCGTGCCGTATTCTGCATCCATGCCTTCGACAATTGCCAACGATTCCAGATGATAACCCATTCCACGGATAAATTGTCCGCAAGACTGGAATCCTTTTCAATAACGATTCCGCATCCGTCAACTGTTGCTCCTGCAGACTCAACAATTTCAATCAGTCCTTTTAATGCACAGTCGTTGGCAAGGAAATAATCAATAATCAGAATGTGTTCATTACTGTGTATGAATTTTTTGACACGATGATTCTGGTTGTGTTTTTATGAGTAAAAGACTCAACTTCTGCGGTATACATATCACCGTCGATGTTGACTGATTTTGATTTTTTTGCAAATACCATCGGTACTCCGAATTCTTTTGCAACAAAGGCTGCAATGCCGATTCCCGAAGCTTCAATGGTCAGTATTTTTGTGATGTTTTTGTCTGCAAAACGACGCTTGAATTCACGTCCGATTTCTTCAATCAATGCTATATCTATCTGATGATTCAGAAAACTGTCAACTTTTAATACATTACCCGGTTTTACAATACCGTCTTTCATGATTCTTTCTTCTAAAAAAATTCATCATATTACCTCTGTTAATGTCAGAAATTGTTTTTTCTTGATTTTATCACATTGATACTGAATTGTAAATGATTTAAAAATATCTTTTTTCTGTTTGGAATAATTATGATTGAATAAACCAAAAAAATATGATATGATTAAAAAAACTGAATTTAAGGATATGATTTGATATGAAAGACGAAAATCTTATTGAAAAAAAAGTATCATCCGAAAATGTTTTTGACGGAGTTTTACTTCATGTTTATAAAGATAAAATCGAACTTCCCAACGGAAATGAAGCTGTAAGGGAATATATAAAGCATCAGGGGGCTGTGTGTGTTGTGCCTGTGACAGATGAAATGGAAGTTGTTGCGGTAAAGCAGTACCGTTATCCCATAGGCAGAGTCACAATTGAGATTCCTGCAGGTAAACTTGATGCAGGTGAGAATATCCTTGATGCTGCAAAAAGAGAGCTGAGCGAAGAAACAGGTGTGGAAAGCGCTGATATTGAATATATGGGCGGACTTTATCCGTCTGTTGCATATACGGATGAGATAATTCATATGTATGTGGCAAAAAATCTTGTTTACGGCGAAGCTCACACGGACGATGACGAATTCCTGAATGTCGTGAAAATTCCGCTTAAAGATTTTGTTCAGATGGTAATGGACGGTCAGATTCAGGATTCAAAGACAATGGCTGCAATTCTTAAAGTCGCAAGAATGTACGGTGTGTAAATGGATATAATCGCACACATAGAAACTGATTTTAACACAAAATTCGGTCTGCCAAGGCAAAGCGGTCTTTGTGAAGAGTTGAAAGGCAGGATTGTTTTTGAATCTGAATACAGAAGAGAAGAAGCCTTCAGGGGACTTGAAGGCTTTTCTCATATCTGGGTGCTGTGGAAATTTTCCGAGGCTGAAAGGGAAGAATGGTCGCCCACAGTCAGACCTCCAAGACTCGGCGGAAATAAAAGAGTCGGTGTTTTTGCAACACGTTCACCATTCCGACCGAATAATATCGGACTTTCATGTGTAAAGCTTGAAAAGATTGATTATGATTGTCCCGATGCACCTGTGCTTCATGTTTCGGGAATTGACATGATGAACGGAACTCCGGTTGTTGACATAAAACCCTATGTACCCGTTGCCGATTGTAAATCTGATGCAACTGACGGTTTTACTCAGTATACAAAAGCCTATTGTCTTGATGTGAATTTCAGTGATGACCTGCTTTGCATTCTGCCTGAAGAAAAAAGAGAGGGAGCAAAGCAGATGCTTTCCCTTGATCCGAGACCGTCATATATAACCGACGAAGAACGTGTTTTCGGAGTGGAATATGCAGGATACGATATCCGTTTTAAAGTAAAAGAAAAAACGCTCACGGTTTGTGATGTCATAAAAATGTAAAAGACTGCCCGAAAGCAGTCTTTTTTTACACAACTCCCTGTTCCATCATTGCATTTGCAACTTTCAGGAAACCTGCGATATTTGCACCTGCAACAAGATTTCCTTTCATGCCGTATTTTTCGGCAGCAGCGGAAGACTTTCTGTAAATGCTTTCCATGATCTCTTTGAGTCTTGCGTCAACGGTTGCAAAACCCCATGTGTGACGGATAGCATTCTGACTCATTTCCAGTGCAGAAGTTGCAACACCGCCTGCATTTGCAGCTTTTGCCGGTCCGAAAAGAATATTGTTATCAAGAAATAATTGAATTGCTTCGGGGGTTGACGGCATATTTGCACCCTCTGCAACTGCGATACAGCCGTTTTTTATAAGCATTTTTGCATCATTTTCATCAAGTTCATTTTCTGTGGCACAGGGAAGTGCAATGTCACATTTTATGCTCCATATATCCTTGCAGTTGTCGTGATATTCTGCATCAGGATGAACTTTTATATATTCAATCAGTCTCTGACGGTTGATTTCCTTGATTATTTTTACAGTTCTGAGATCGATTCCGTTTTTGTGGTAAATGTATCCCTCCGAATCAGAAAGTGCAACAACTTTTCCGCCAAGCTGAGTTGCTTTTTCTGCGGCATAAATTGCAACATTTCCCGAGCCTGAAATTACAACCGTCTTGTCGCTGAATGTGTTTCCGTTATCACGAAGCATTGCTTCTGTAAAATAGCAAAGTCCGTATCCCGTTGCTTCTTTCCGTGCAAGTGAACCGCCGTATTCAATGCTTTTGCCCGTCAGCACACCTGTGAATGTGTTCGTGACCCTTTTATATTGCCCGAAAAGATACCCTATTTCCCTTGAACCGACACCGATGTCACCTGCGGGAATATCGGTGTATGAACCGATGTGCTTTGCGAGTTCACTCATGAAACTCTGACAGAAACGCATGACTTCCATGTCTGATTTGCCTTTCGGATCAAAGTCCGAACCGCCTTTACCACCGCCTATGGGAAGACCTGTAAGTGAGTTTTTGAAAATCTGTTCAAAACCTAAAAATTTGATGATTCCTTCATAAACAGACGGATGAAAACGCAGACCGCCTTTGTAAGGACCGATTGAACTGCTGAACTGAACTCTGAACCCTCTGTTGACCCGTATATAGCCGTTGTCATCAACCCAGGGTACTCTGAATTTTATAATTCTTTCAGGTTCAATAATACATTCAAGTACACCTCTTCTGATGTATTCAGGGTGTTTTTCAACAACAGGCTCAAGCGATTCAAGCACTTCTCTGACAGCCTGATGGAACTCTTTTTCACCCTGATTTCGCTCTATTACCCGTTGCATAAGTGATGACAGATATTCATTTTTCAGTGACATGTTAATTCCTCCATAAAAAGTGTTGCAATGTATAATAAAAAAGTATAAAATTAAATAAATTGATCGACAGGTGAATTTATGAAAGCCGTAATTTCAATGCTCAACTCCAAATATATTCACTCATCCCTTGCACCCTGGTGTCTTCTTGCCGGTGTAAGGGCTTATTGTGATGAAAAAATCAGCGCAAAAGTTGTCGAAGGTACAATCAATGAAGACCATGAAAAAATTGTGTTGAGACTTGTGAGTGAAAATGCAGATGTTTACGGTTTTTCATGTTACATCTGGAATATTGATTCTGTAAAAAAAATTGCAACCGAAGTCAAAGCAAAAACGGGAGCCGTGATTGTTTTCGGCGGTCCTGAAGTCAGTTATAATGCTCAGGAGATTCTTTCTGAAAATGAAACGGTTGATTTTGTGCTGTCAGGTGAGGGTGAAGAAAGTTTTGCTTCGCTTTGTACCTGTCTTGCTGAAAACACGGATTATTCTTCTGTGGGCGGTCTTTGTTACAGGGAAAACGGAAAGATTATCATAAACATTCCCGTTGTTTCCGAAAAAGAGCCTGTATCACCTTATTGCGAGGAATATTTTGCTTCTCTGGGTGGCAGAATCGCATATATTGAAGCTTCAAGGGGATGTCCTTTTTCCTGTGCATTCTGTCTTTCGGGCAGATGCGGCGGACTTGTGCTTTATGATATGGACAGGGTAAAAGAAGAGATACTTCTTCTTGCCGGCAGCCGTGCAAAAACCGTCAAATTCATTGACCGTACATTCAATGCAAAGAAAGACAGAGCAAATGAAATCCTCCGATTTATTATTGACAATTACGGCAAAAAAATTCCGCATGATGTGTGTTTCCATTTCGAAATTGACGGCGGTACGCTTCATGAAAGCACCCTTGATATTCTGAGAAAAGCACCGACGGGACTTTTGCAGCTTGAAATCGGATTGCAGAGTTTTAATCCCGATACTCTCAGAGCAGTGCACCGAAATCCTGATACAACAAAACTTGAAAATACAATAACAAATCTGCTTCGTGCCGGGAATATTCATATACATGCTGACCTTATTGCAGGCCTGCCTTATGAGAATCTTGAGTCTTTCAGACATAGTTTCAATAAACTTTATTCCCTTAAACCCGATATGCTTCAGCTTGGTTTCCTGAAACTTCTTCACGGCAGTGAACTCAGGGAAAAGCACGATGATTTCGGCTGTGTTTTCTCTGCAAAAGCCCCGTACACGGTTATTTCCACATCATGGCTTTCGGAAAGTGATATGCAGACAATCCACAATGCGGAAGATGCTGCAGACAGACTTTACAACAGCGGAAGATTCAGAAAAACACTTGATTATCTTGTGAATGACTGCGGTTTTTCACCTTTTGATATGTTTGCATCTTTCGGTGAATTTACAGCCGATAAAAAGAACATTCCTCTTGACGAATATCTCGGATTGGTTTATAATTTTTTCGGCAGTAAAACAGATGCTGAAAAACTCCGTGATGCTCTTGTCTGTGACAGACTTTCATCAAATTCTTCAGGTGTTTTGCCCGGATGTCTTAAAGTTAAAGATGCTCGTCTGAGAAAGATAAAAAAATATCTTTCCGAGAATATGCAGATAAAAGGCAAAGTCGGCTGTGCAATACTTTACAGCGAAAACAGAGTTGTTTACTGTGATTATAAAAAGAAAAATCCCGTAACGGGTAATTATGAGCTTTCATATATGGAGACAGACTTATGAGAATGAGAAAAAAGAAAAATCTTGCAGAAAAAATGGAGTCGGTATCTGATATTCTTGCAGTGCTTCATTCAGATGACCCGAATTATGTGACTTCTGCATTAAAAAAAGAATATATTGATTTCAAAGGGATTTTCGGTAACGATAACCCCATGCAGATTGAAATCGGTTGCGGTAAAGGACAGTTTGTGTGTGAATTGGCAAAGCGCAATCCCGAGATAAACTATATTGCAGTTGAAGTAAATCCCAATGTAATTTACATGGCTGCAAAAAAGGTAAAGGATGAGGGCTTGAAAAACGTGTATTTCATGCAGTGCCGTGCAGAGTATCTGCCCAAATACATACCCGATGACAGCATAGAGAGAATTTATCTCAACTTCTCCTGTCCGTTTCCAAAGAAGAAATATGCACACCACAGACTCACAGACGGCAGATTCCTTGCTATCTATCGTCAGATGATGAAGTCAGGTGCTGAGATACATCAGAAAACTGACAACACTATTTTGTTTGAATACTCAATTGAGCAGTTTTCTCAGAATGGTTTTGCAATGAAAAATGTGTCACTCGATCTGCACAAAAGTGATTTCGAGGGCAATATCATGACAGAATATGAAAAACGCTTCACAGATTTAGGTCAGCCTATTTACAGACTTGAAGCTTACATAAAGGAGAATTGATATGAAGTACGAGAATAACTGGGAATCAATAAATTCAAGACCTGTACCTGAATGGTTCGAAGATGCAAAATTCGGTATTTTCATTCACTGGGGTCTTTACAGCGTACCTGCATACGCACCCAAAGGTCATTATTCAGAGTGGTACGGTTGCCATTGTGATACAGAAAAGGAATCTCCCGTAGATAAGCAGTATTTTGAATATCATCAGAAAACATACGGTCCCGATTTCAAATACACAGACTTTGTGAATATGTTCAAGGCTGAGAATTTCAACGCAAAGGACTGGATTTCTCTTTTTGAAGATGCAGGTGCAAGATATATGAACCTTGTTTCAAAGCATCATGACGGTTTCTGTCTTTATAAGTCAAAATACGCATGGAACTGGAACAGCGTTGATGTTGGTCCTCACAGAGATTTCTGTAAAGAACTCAGCGAAGCTTGCGAAGGCACAAAGGTCAAATTCGGTGTTTATCATTCAGTATATGAATGGTTCCATCCGCTTTATCTCAAGAATCCCGAAGAATATGCAACAGAGCATCTTATCCCCATGCTCAAGGAGCTTATTGAAAACTACAAACCCCATACACTTTTCACAGACGGTGAATGGGATCATCCCAGTTCAGTCTGGCATTCAACAGAATTCCTGCAGTGGCTTTACAACGAGTCAAGCGTAAAGGATTATATCGTACCCAATGACCGTTGGGGCAGAGAAACACGTGGCAGACTCGGCGGTAATCTTACAACAGAATATGGTTTCGTAGGTTCACCCGATACAGATGTTGAAAACATTCAGGAGCTTGACAGAGTAAGTGAAGAATGCAGAGGCATCGGTGCTTCATTCGGCTGGAACAGATATGAAACAGTTGACGATTATCTGTCACCCAAAGCTCTTATTGATATGTTTGTTGACCTTATTTCAAAGGGACAGAACTTCCTTCTTAATATAGGACCCACAGACGACGGCAGAATCCCTGTTATCATGGAAGAAAGACTCCGTCAGATGGGTAAGTGGCTTAAAGTCAACGGCGAAGCTGTTTACGCAAGCCGCAGATATGTAAGAGAATCAAAAACAGAAAACGTCAAGTACACAAGAAGCAAGGACAGCAGTAAAATATACGCTTTCTTCATGAAGTACCCCATGGGCAGCGTTACTCTCGAAGATGTTGATTACAGCGAAAACATGAAAGTTTCACTTCTTGGCTATGACGGAGAAATTACTGCAGAAAACGATAACGGTAAACTCAGAGTAAACTTCGGATTTATCAGTCCCGATGACATTGACTCACAGTATGTTTATACAGTTAAGATCGAAAAGTAAATAAAAAAAATATCAGCACCTTTTTCAAGGTGCTGAATTTTTTCAGCTCGTTCTTATACCGTTTATGAAAACAAAAGCATTCAGCGCTGTGCCCACAGCCAGTACCATAAAAGCGTGAAGATTGTTTTCGATTCTGAAAAATGCCATAAATGATACAATCAGAATTGCTATGCACATTGCGGAAATCAGAATAAACTGAAATCTGTTTGCTGTTTTTGTTTCTTTTGTTGTTTTAACGGAATATGTATTTTTTGTCATTTTGTTGTCCTCCTGATGGTTTTCTTTACACCTTCAGTATATACAACAATATGTACCATAAAACGGACTTTAAAAATAAAGTGTCCAAAAAACAGTACCTTTACGGTACTGCTGATTTTTTATATATCTGCTGTTGTGATTCTTTCAATCACAATTGATTCAGTATGAATATCGTTCGGGTTATTTTCGTCAAGAACGATAAGTCTTCCGCCTCTGTCTTTTCCGTAGGTGAAATAACCTGCTCCGAGAGTCTGATAAAGGCTGATGCCGTCAACTTTGATATGGAAATCGTTTATATGATCATGACCGAAGAATGCAGCCACGATATCGCCCGTCTTTTTCCAGCTTTCAAACTGATTTCTGTGGTCATTTTCCATGTAAGGCGGACAAGGAGTTTCTCTGATTCTGCCTTCAATTATATCATGACCGAAATAATAATATTTTCCGTCACGCTCAAAGGTATAATCATCATCAGCGGTTACTTCCTTGTAACCGTCAAGCTCCTGCTGGACAGGCATATGCTGAAAAAGAATTGCAGGCAGGGGATTGCCGCCGTTTGCATTTTTCAGCTCTTCAGCTCTTTTTTCATACCATGCAATCTGATCATCATGTACGCAGTCATAACCTGATTTTCCGTCAGCTGTTTGCTGATAATCGTTTGAGTCAATAAGCCATACAGCAAATGCATCCTTGTCGGATTTGCTGCTTTTTATTGTCACACAGCAGTTACCGCATCCGTAAACATCAGCATCGTTGAAACTTGAACGGCAGTCTGCATATTCATGGTACATCATCATCTGAAATTCGGTATGATAACCGCATTCACCGTCGTGATTGCCGAAAACAACGCAGAGGGGAATGTTTCTGTCACGAAGCGGTTTTGTGATTTTGCTGATTGTTTTTTCAATCAGGTCATAAGTGAATTCTTCCCAGTAACCGCCGATATTATCACCGCCGAAAACAACAAGGTCGGGATTTGTTTTTTCAACGAGTCTTTCAATGACATTCAGAGTCTCTTTTTCACAGCAGATGGGATTGTCTCTGTTTTCATCGTCGTCCATTTCAGGCTCAACTTCATGAATATCTGTGATATGTAAAATTCTGAATTTACCGTCTTCGCCGAATTTAAGTTCAGCGGGAGCATCTTTTTTGAATTTATCGGTTTTCCATTTGCGCGGCATTCCCATTGCAGAAAGGCAGGGAAGAGAAAAACCTGTAAGAAAACTTTTAAGAATAATATTCATAATAAAACCTCCAAAACAATATAATCAGTTTATCACGAATAGCTATGCCTGTCAATTTGTCTGAATACTTTTTCCCTGTGACGGAAAAATAAATTTCAATTTAGGACTTGATTTTTTCTAATACTTAATATATAATAAACAAGCATTTTATTTGAATACGGAGAGTTGTCCGAGTTGGTCGAAGGAGCACGATTGGAAATCGTGTAAACTGCTAAAACGGTTTCGAGGGTTCGAATCCCTTGCTCTCCGCCAGGAAACACCTTAAAATGGCTATTTACGGTCATTCTGAGGTGTTTTGTTTTTTTATTTATTGCGGATATTTTGTTTTCAATTCTTTTCAAAATCTTTCAAAAAAGTGTCGTATTCGTGTCGTATTTTTGGAAGGTGTCGTATTTTTGTCGTACATTTTACGTTATAAAAGCATTGAGTTTTCTTATTGCTTCCTGCTGTCTGGACTCCCTGATATGCGTATAAATATCCCTTGTTACGGATTCTTTTGAATGTCCGAGCAATTTCTGAGCTTCCTTTGCATCAAGCCCTGCATCATAACAGAATGTCGCATATTCATGTCGCAACTGATGTATACCGCATTTTATGTCGTATTGCTTACGATATTTGGAAAACGAATAATCAAAGGTGCCTTTTGCATACGGTTCAGAGCCGTCAGCTTTCGCAGAAAAAACATAACCTGTTCTGCGTTCGGATTGTTCAAGCATCCGTTTCAGGGGAGCAAGAAGGGGAGCTGTTCTCATTCCGGCAGCAGATTTTGTGTGTGCCCTGATTGTGGGTTTTCCACCACCTGTGAAGATTACAACTTTATTAACAGCAATACTGTCTGTTTCAAAATCAATGTCTTCATATCTGATTGCCAGAGCTTCTTCTTTTCTGAGTCCTGTGTACAAAACAAAGAACGGAAACAATTCAAAGCCATTGCTTACAACAGCTTTTATTTTTTCGATGTCATCAGCGGATGGGAGCTCACGCACGCCGTTTTTTACTGTTCGGGGTATTGTTACCGTCATAGTCGGATTCGTTTGAATTAAGCCGTGCAGAATGGCATAATCAAGCACCTGCTTTATAACCGACAGGCGAAGCTTCACCGTTTGCCTTTTGTAACCTTTCAGGGAATACGCATTGATGAAATTCTGAATGTCAATTGGTGTGATTTCCGTTATCCTGACATCGCCGAACTCAGCGTTCACATCTTTAAGAGGTGCTTTGTAACAGTCTGCAGTGTAATACTCGATGTTTTTGTCGTGCTCCTCTTGCCAATTGTCCGCAATATCCCTGAATGTGGGGTTTGCTTTTCTTTCTGCCGCTGCCTGTAAATTTTCAATCTTCTGTTGAATCTCAAAGGCAGTATAACCGTAGACCGATACACGCTTATCGCCTATCTTGACCTTCTTCTCGATTCTTTGTTTTTTCTTTGCCATTTTGAACACACTCCTCAAAAGGGTATAAAAATACCCCTTGATTTTCACAAGGGGAGTGTGATATACTGATTTTGCTATGGGCGAGTATTCACACTCCCTATATCTTCCGTCACTCTGAGGACCAGTCAGAGCGGCGGATTTTTTGTTTCATAACTGATTTACTGTGCACATTTTTGACATGGAGTTCTGCTACCGACATTATCAATAGATACTGCATAGCTGTTTTTACCGCCACAATCGGGGTCATAATGATATCTTTTTCCACTTGGGGTAATATAGACAGTACGTCCTGCAGGTTTTACTGTAGTGGTTTCTCTTTCAGTAGTTGTTGTCTGTTTTACTGTTGTTTTTTCTGCAACAGTAGTTGTTTCGGTAACTGTAGTCGTTTCTGCCGTTGTGGTTTCAGGTGCAGCAGTGGTTGTTTCCTTGGTAGTTGTTTCCTGTGTTGTGGGAACAGCAATTATAATGCCGCTTTCTTCAACTTCAGGAACATGTTCATCTGTTGTTGATTCGATTGTAGATGAACCGACAATATTATCTGTGTTTACAGGCTCACCTGAATCTGAAGGTGATGCAACAGCGATTATAAAAAGCAATGCGAATATTACGGATATTGCAATTTTTACTTTTTTGCCCCAATTTGTATATTTCCACATAAGGAAAAGACCTACAGGAAAGAATAAAACTAATAATAAAATTATGTAGCCAGTTTTCTGATACCATTTCTTATTTGATGAGCTCATTGTTTCTGTACTTCCTTGTGAATTTTTTGTTTTCGTTGTTGAGTTACCACCACTTGTGGTTGAGTATGACAGTCCTGTTCCGGGCATTCCTACGCTTGTTGTTCTTTTTCCCTTTGAATTGATAGTGTAGTGAAAACCTTTACCACCTAAGGTTACACCTGCAGACTTCTTATTGAAGTTCACTTTTACACCGGGTGCAATTTTAAAACTTTTTCTGAATCTGAATCCCATTATGCCTCTCCTTTGTTTATACTGTCAATTCTGCTTTAATTTTCATTGATTCTCTGTACTGTTCAGCCTGAGGAAGGCGGGTAAATTCCACTGTTTTGTCATAGCTTTTCTTTATGACTTCTTCAATTTCATCAAGCGTTACATTAAAGAATTCACGGCGTTTATTTATCATATTCAGCTTTTTGTTTTCGAAAGCAGTATGGAGTGCTGCTTCAAGAGCAGGAGCATTATCAGAGAATATCATTGCATGAACATCGAAATTGAACGGAACGGAAGCATCTCCCAATTCATCAATTCGTTCCATAGGCTCAAGTCTTCTTGTCATACCTATTTTATAAACATTTTCACCGAAAGCACCGATATTCGAAATGATGTAAACATATCCTGCACGTGCATTTGCTTCTCTGTAATCAATATCTTTTATTGACTTGTCAATTTCAGCGAGCTGAGCTTCAATTTCTTTTTTCTTTTCAAGAAGTGCCGGCAATTCAGATTCAGATGCATTATTTATCTGTTCCTGTATTTTGTCAAGAGCATTTTCATAATGTGTCTGCTCTTTCTGAATCTTTTTGCGTGCCTCTTCAATTTCTTTTTGGAGCTTTGCTTCTTCACGGAGTCTTGCCCTGATTTCCTTTTGCTCTTCCTTCTCGTCTTGTTTTTTCTGACGGTATTCAAGAGCAAGGCAAAGTTCTTCATATTTAGCATTGTAATATGTGTTTGTTATTGCAATGTTCATTACTCTGCCGCATTTTGAGATGATTTCAAAGGATTTCTGCATTCGTTTTACAGCTGCATCAAAAGAGTTGAATTTTACGTTATTTATAAGTTCATCGCAGTCACTGTTAAATGCCCTGAGCAGCAACTTTTGCATATCCTTAACCATTTTGTTGCCTTCAGTCTTGCTTCCGTTTACTGTCCAACCCATATTGCCCGTAACAGCATTTCCGTTTTTGACAAGAGTCTTTTGTGTGTCACGAATTTGTTGAAGCTTGAGTTTATAAGCATCTGAATCAGCAAAATCATATTTTGGCTTGTAAAGACCGAACTCCTGAAGCATTGCTTCTTCGTTGAGATTGATTATCTGTGATTCAATCTGTTTTTTAGAATTATTCAAGCCGTTTATTTCGTTGTTTAAAGATGCAATTGTATTTCTTGCGGAAGCAATATCATTTTCGAGCTGTATTTTCATCTTTTGAAGATTATCAGCTTCATACATTTCGGGGGTAAACGTACTTTTGATTCGAGTTATTTCTGCTTCTGATGCGTCACATACATCTTTCAGTCGCTTGTTTTCTTTTATAAAGAAAATCGCAATAGGAATTAGTCCCACGGCTAAAACTACGCTTCCTGCACCGAAGGCAAAACTAATCAACAGAAAAACACAAGCACAAATGATTCCTATAATTTTTAATACTTTGTTCTCTTTACTTTGCGTTGTGGTATTTTGCATAGAACTGCAACCACAGTTCGGGCAAAATGTTACATTATCAGGAATATTGGATCCACAGTTTTTACAATACATTTGTAATTACCTCTTTTTTTTGTTTATTTATAGTAAAGTATAAAACTTCCTATAATATAAAGTCTAAAACCTACAAAATGTAACACACTTTTTAATTTTTTAGTCAAGATAACTTGTGAAGCCTGTAGCTCTGCCGATGATGCGAATTTTGTTAAGCTCTTCACCGATATAGACATGTGGTTTATAAGCAGGGTTCTCGGGCATTATAGTAAGTCTGTCTCCGTCAATATAAATACGTTTGAGGGTAGTTTCACCATCAATCATTATTGCTGCTATCTGTCCGTTTTCGACTGTAGGCTGTTGTTTTATGTAAACAATATCGCCATCGTGAATGCGGGCATTTATCATGCTGTCACCCTTACAAATAAGAGTAAAATCACAGGCGATATTATCAGGTACATCATCATAACCGTCAAAATTTTCCTCAGTCATAATAGGTTCTCCGCAAGCAATCTGTCCCAATCGGGGACGTTTAACTGTTTTAGGTAAAGGCATTATGCCAGGGATTGATAAATAGTCTATGTTTGAGCCTTCTTCATCCCATCCCATTAAGTAATTAGGAGTACAACCGAATATTTGTGATAATTTTAATATTGTATCATGACTAATATTTTTAATTACACCGCTTTCATATCGTTGCATTGTTGCTTCTTTTATTCCTAATCTGTTTGCCACCTCAAGAAGAGTAAGCTTGTTTTTTAATCGCTGTTCTTTAATTCTAATATTTAAGATTGAGCTCATTGTTCTCACCTCAAAATCATATTAACATAAACTTTCGTAGTTTGCAAGTATTTTTCTGCATTTTGCTAAAAAACTTACGCAAAAAGTATTGACAACTCAGCCTTTGTATGTTAAACTAAACTTACTTGACAAGTAAGATTGAAAGGAGGTATAACATGGATGCAATTAATACGGTTGAGTTAAAAAAAGTTTTAGCTGAACAGAATATTGATACGATAAAAGAGTTTGCTGAAGTTTGCGATATTGATAGAAATATTGCGGCAAAGGTCTATCGTGGCAAAGCAAAGCCAGGTTCTGAAACTATGTTTAAAATCGTTGCAGGACTGAAGCTTTCTCCAACAAGAGCGGGCAAAATTTTTTTTACCTTTTAACTTACGCACCACGTAAGTTTGTCAAAGTGAGGTGAGAAGATGAAACCAAACATAGGCTCTCCGATACGACTTGAATGTACGGAAAATGAAATTGACGCTCTTCTTTACTCTGCAATTTACAAAGAACTTGACAGACTTGCAAATTGTAGAAGTAAAAAAGAACGTCAGAAAATAAGAAATTTTATTTTATCAGGGTATAAGGCTTTGAAAGAAGTCAGACGGAATGATTAAGTCAAAGTATTTTTCTAAAAAGTATGTAGCAACAAAACTTAATGCCCAACCAAGAATATTGATAATAACCGATAATATCGCATTAGGCGCAATATTGAATTGACTTAATATGTTTACAGGCAAATTAAGCCAATATGTAGGATAAAAAGTTTGACGAATGCGAAAAGCGAAAACACCAATCGTTTTATCAAAAATTTTAGTTAGCTCATTGGTATATTTTGAATCACTTAAACAATCTGAAATATATGAGTCTGACATCTGATTCAAAGAAAATCGCTTGGTTACCAAAACGATATATTGAGTACCTGCGGCATTAAATAAATTTTCTATCGGTCGGGTATATCTGTTGATATTTTTGTCTTTTCTTTTGAAAAGATAGAAATAATATTTTGTTGCAATAAGTCTGCAGACATTAATTAAAACTCGAATAACAAAGATTGCGGCAATTATGTAAAAAATCATAGCGTTTCATCCTTTCGCAAGGAGTGTAACAGAAAAAGAAAATTATGTCAAATAATGAGGTGATATAAATGGCACGCGAGATAACGGGAACCCGTGAGTGGCTTGTCACACTGAATGAGAAATTCCCTGATAAGGAGTTTCTTTCAAAACGAGATGCATGCAAAGCTGCAGGTAAATGCTATAACACTCTGATGAAGCATTTCCCGGAACTGAAACCGCTTAAACTTATACCCAAACACGACCTTGCAAAACTTTTTGCAAGGAAAAGCCTGAATTTACCAAATTGAAAGGAAGTGAAACTATGGAATTCATTCAGAATGCAGCAATGTTTATTGCCAATATGATATTCTTCGGAATAATCGACTTTGTTGTTGTCGGCGGTGCTTTAATAGCTTATGACAGCTATAAGCAGTATAAAGAGGACGAGCCTGATGCAGAAGCTGACTGAACAATACAGCCTTGTTGATGCGGTTCTGAATCCGACAGCAGCAATGGAGATGTATAAGAAGCTCAGGCAGTACGAACAGTCGGAGACAGAGCCTGCGGAAGTAATAAAAATTAAGGTTCAGAACAAAGGTCTTCGTTCTCTTATAAATTCACTCAGAAAGGAGTTGAGCAACCGTGTCGGATGAAAAATGTCCGATAAAAAGAAAAAGACCGCTGTGAAACGGCAATTTCATCAGCGGCAGATAAAAAATATCATAATTTTAGTTTATCACAGAAAGGATGATTTGTCAAATGTCAGTTAAAATTAATTCTCTTGAGCTCGAAAATGTCAAGCGGATCAGAGCTGTAAAGATAGAGCCGTCTGCCTCCGGACTTACGGTTATCGGCGGTAAAAATAATCAGGGGAAAACATCGGTGCTTGATTCCATTGCATGGGCATTGGGCGGTGACAGGTTCAGACCGTCATCTGCTGTTCGTGAAGGTTCGGTTATTCCGCCTTATCTTCGCATCGAACTTTCAAACGGTCTTATTGTTGAACGCAAAGGCAAAAACAGTGACTTAAAGGTCATTGACCCTGCCGGTAATAAAAGCGGTCAGCAGCTTCTTAATGAGTTCATCTCTGCTTTTGCTCTTGATTTGCCGAAATTCATGAACGCAAATAATCATGAAAAAGCCGATACACTTCTTCAGATAATCGGTGTCGGTGACAGGCTCTATGAGCTTGAACGCATTGAAAGGGAAGTGTACAACAATCGTCATGCAATCGGTCAGATCGCAGATAGTAAGAGAAAGCATGCATCTGAAATGCCCTTTTATAATGATGTTCCCGATGAACTCATTTCGGCATCTGAACTTATTAAACAGCAGCAGGATATTCTTGCCCGTAACGGTGAGAATGCGAGAAAAAGGCTTGAATGTGACCGTTACAACCGGGAACTTGCCGAAGCTCAGATAGCATTTGATGCGGCTCAGACAAGACTTCGTGAAGCTGAACAGAATGCTGTAATTGCAAGAACCTCTGCAGAAAATCTTCTTGATGAATCTACTGCAGAACTTGAAAAGAATATTGCTGATATTGAGCTTATCAACAATAAAATCCGCACCAATCTTGAAAAAGAAAAAGCTGAAGAAGATGCAAAGGATTACAACAATAAGTACGATGAACTTACAGCATCACTTAATGACATCCGTAAGCAGAAATATGACCTGCTTCACAATGTAGAATTACCTCTTGATAATCTTTCCGTTGAAGACGGTGAACTTACATACAACGGTTTTAAATGGGACAATATGAGCGGTTCAGACCAGTTGAGGGTTGCTGCTGCAATCGTCAGGAAACTCAATCCCGATTGTGGCTTTGTGCTCCTGGACAAGCTTGAGCAGATGGATATTGACACTCTCAATTCATTCGGTGAATGGCTTGAACAGGAAGGCTTACAGGCAATTGCAACAAGAGTTTCCACCGGGGATGAATGCTCCATAATTATAGAGGATGGTTATTCCAAAAAAGATGATGTGGTAACAACGGGAGGTGTATTCTGATGAAAATCATATCAGGTAAAATAAAAAAACCGCAGAAAGTTGTAATTTACGGTCCTGAAGGTATCGGTAAATCAACCTTCGCATCAAAGTTTCCTTCACCTGTATTCATTGATACGGAAGGCAGTACAAAAGAAATGGATGTTGACCGTTTTGAAAAGCCTTTATCATGGTCTGAATTCGGTTCTATAGTAAAGGATTTTATCAATGACCATGGTTCATATAAAACGCTTGTAATTGATACAGCAGATTGGGCGGAAATGCTCTGCACACAGTATGTATGTTCAAAATATCAGAAAAAAGGTGTTGAAGATTTCGGTTACGGCAAAGGCTATGTTTATGTGCAGGAAGAGTTCGGAAAATTGCTCAATTTCCTTGAACAATTTATTGATGCAGGTCTGAATGTGGTTGTTACAGCTCATGCAAAGATGCGTAAGTTTGAACAGCCCGATGAATCAGGAGCTTATGACCGTTGGGAACTGAAACTGTCAAAGGGTGTTGCACCGCTTCTCAAAGAATGGGCAGATATGGTCCTCTTCGCCAACTATAAAACATATATCGTAAAAGACGATAATGATAAGGTTAAGGCAAAAGGCGGTCAGAGGGTGATGTACACTTCTCATCATGTTTGTTGGGATGCAAAAAACCGTCATGAATTACCTGAAGAAGTTCCGTTTGATTATTCATCAATCGCACATTGCATTCCTTTGGATGCTATTCCTGTTACTGTTCCCGAAAAACAGAAAGAAACAATGGTTCAGGAAAAAGAAAACAGACTCAATGAAATCATTGACGATACACCTGAAAAGCCTGCAGAACCTGAAACCGTAGTAAGTACACAGAATTCAGATATTCCGCAGGAACTGTTAAGACTTATGCAGCAGCACGGTATAACGGAACACGATATTCAGGTTGCCGTTGCGAACAACGGTTATTATCCTGCAGATATGCCTGTTGCACAGTATGACAAGGCCTTCATTGAAGGCAAGCTTATAGCCGGTTGGGAAAGTTTTCACAAAGCTGTACTTTACTACAAGCAATTACCGTTCAGCGGTGCAAATAAATAATTTTAAAGGAGAAATATAAATATGTCAGATTTTGAAAATGCAAAAGAACTTTTAGGTTGGGACGATGAAATAACTACTGACGGGTTTCCGATGATTCCTGACGGTGACTATGATTTTACTGTTGTGAATTTTGAGAGAGACCGTTTTGCAGGTAACGAGAAAACACCTGCATGTAACAAAGCAAACATTACGCTTCGTATAAATTATCAGGGGCAGGATGTAGATATTAAACATTCATTCTTCATGGTCAGAAAGAATGAATGGCAGCTCAGTCAGTTCTTCTGCTGTATCGGTCAGAAAAAGCATGGTGAACCGCTTCGTATGAACTGGAATGCCGTTATCGGTTCAAAGGGCAGATGTAAAATCGGAAAACGTACATACAACGGCAATGAGTATAACGAAGTTAAAAAGTTCCTTGAACCTGCAGATGCAAAACAGACAACTTTCAGTGACGGAGGTTTCTGATAATGCAGCTCAGACCCTATCAGGAAGAAGCCCGTGTTGCTGTTGAAAATGAATGGCAACAGGGTAACAGGAAAACTCTTCTTGTGCTGCCGACAGGGTGCGGAAAAACAATCGTTTTTGCAAAAATTACAGAGGATTGTGTTCGCAGCGGTGACAGGGTGCTTATCCTTGCACACCGTGGCGAATTGCTTGAACAGGCAGCAGACAAGATCATGAAAACTACACATCTGGGATGTGCAACCGAAAAAGCCGAAGAAACCTGTATCGGCTCATGGTTCAGAATAACAGTAGGTTCAGTGCAGACAATGATGCGTGAAAAAAGGTTGTCACGGTTTCCGAAATACTATTTTGACACCATTATCATTGATGAAGCGCATCACAGTATTTCAGACAGCTATCAGAATGTACTTAACCATTTTGATGAAGCAAAAGTATTGGGAGTTACGGCAACTCCCGACAGAGGAGATATGAAGAATCTTGGACAGGTCTTTGATTCACTTGCATATGAGTACACTCTTCCCCGTGCTATTAAAGAGGGGTATCTTTCACCTATCAAGGCACTTACTATCCCTCTCACTCTTGACCTTTCGGGAGTTGCGATGCAGTCAGGTGACTTCAAGGCAAGTGACATTGACACGGCACTTGATCCGTATCTGTATTCCATTGCCGATGAAATGATAAAAAATTGCTCTGACAGAAAAACTGTTGTATTTTTGCCCCTTGTGAAAACAAGTCAGAAGTTCAGGGATATTCTCAACGAAAAAGGATTCCGTGCGGCGGAAGTCAACGGTGAGAGCCGTGACAGAGCCGAAATTTTAGCAGATTTTGATGCAGGCAGATACAATGTGCTTTGTAACTCAATGCTGCTTACCGAGGGTTGGGACTGTCCTTCCGTTGACTGTGTTGTTGTTCTTCGTCCCACAAAGGTCAGAAGTCTTTATTCACAGATGGTAGGCAGAGGTACAAGGCTTTGCGAGGGTAAAAAAGAACTGCTGTTGCTTGATTTTCTATGGAATACGGAAAGACACGAGCTGTGCCGTCCTGCTTCACTTATATGTGAGAGTAAAGAGATTGCCGATAAAATGACGGAAATTCTTGAAAAGAATGCAGGCTGTCCCGTTGATATTGAAGAAGCAGAAGTTCAGGCAAGCAATGATGTTGTTGCACAGCGTGAGGAAGCTCTTGCAAAGGTGCTCTCTGAAATGAAGAAACGCAAACGCAGGCTTGTTGACCCGTTACAGTTTGAACTTTCCATTCAGGCAGAAGACCTTTCCGGCTATGTACCGTCATTCGGTTGGGAGATGATGCCGCCTTCCGATAAGCAGAAGCAGACACTTGAAAAATACGGCATTTTCCCCGATGAAATCGACAATGCAGGCAAAGCAAAGCTTATTCTTGACAGACTTGATAAACGCCGTGAATCGGGACTGACAACACCAAAACAGATACGATTTCTTGAAGGAAAAGGTTTTAAACATGTCGGTACATGGCAATTCAACGATGCAAAAAATCTTATTGACCGTATTGCCGGTAACGGTTGGAGGGTTCCACAGGGGATTGATACATCAACATACGCACCGTAAGGAGACACTATGGAGAATAATCTGATTGAAATTTTAAAATATATACCGCCCGAAAGCTGTAATTATCAGGAATGGGTAAATATCGGTATGGCTCTTAAACACGAAGGTTATTCCGTGGCAGTATGGGAAGATTGGTCCGCATCAGACCCGGCAAGATACCATTCGGGGGAATGTCAGAAGAAGTGGGAGAGCTTTCAGGGGTCTTCCACTCCCGTGACTGCAGGTACTCTTGTTCAGATGGCAAAGGACAGAGGTTATAGCCCCGTATATTCGGGTAATGAATCACTTGATTTCGATGCAGTGATAAACGATGAAATGAAAATTATTGATTCATCATGGGTTGAAGCCAAAGAGTTACATATTCCGGTCGAGTGGAAACCTGCACGGCAGCTTATTACATACCTTGAAACACTTTTTAATTCCGATGAAAATGTCGGCTATGTCACAAAAAGTTACGAAAACCCTTCACAGGAAGGTAAGTTCGTTCCCACAAAAGGATGTTGGGATAGGACAGCAGGACAGCTCATTGATGAACTTATGAAATGTAATGATGATGTCGGTGCTGTTTTGGGTGATTATAACGAGAAAGTCGGTGCCTGGATAAGGTTTAATCCCCTTGACGGTAAAGGGGTAAAAAATGAGAATGTTACCGATTACAGATATGCTCTTGTTGAATCTGATGAACAGGAAATTGAGAAGCAAAATGCACTTATCAGGGAACTTGAACTGCCTGTTGCCTGTCTTGTTCATTCGGGCGGAAAAAGTCTTCATGCAATTGTTAAAATTGATGCTCCCGATTACAAGGAATACAGAAAAAGAGTAGATTTCCTCTATGCAATATGTAATAAAAACGGTCTTAAGATTGATACACAGAACAAGAATCCGTCACGACTTTCAAGAATGCCCGGTGTTGTCAGAAACGGCAAGAAGCAATATCTTCTTGACACAAACATCGGTAAAAGCACCTTTGAAGAATGGCAGGAATGGGTTAACGGCATAAATGACGATTTGCCCGATTTTGAATCACTTGAAGTGTATGAAAACAACCTTCCGGAGCTGTCACCGCCTCTGATTGACGGTATTCTCCGACAGGGACATAAAATGCTCGTTGCAGGTCCCTCAAAGGCAGGTAAATCCTTTGCTCTGATTGAACTGTGTATCTGCATTGCAGAAGGTGGCCGTTGGCTCGGCAATCAGTGCTCCAAAGGCAAAGTTCTGTATGTCAATCTTGAGCTTGACAAGGCAAGCTGTATTCACCGTTTCTTTGATGTTTACAAGGCAATGAAACTGCCGAGAACGAACATTAAGAATATAGAAATGTGGAATCTGCGAGGAATGTCCGTGCCTATGGACAAGCTTGCACCGATGCTTATCCGCAGAGCAGAAAAAGAGCATTTTACAGCAATAATCATTGACCCGATATACAAGGTCATTACGGGTGATGAAAACTCTGCAGACCAGATGGCTAATTTCTGTAATCAGTTTGACAAGATATGTACCCGTCTTGGTTGTTCGGTTATTTACTGTCATCATCATTCAAAGGGTGCTCAAGGGGACAAACGCAGTATGGACAGAGCTTCGGGCAGCGGTGTTTTTGCCCGTGACCCCGATGCGCTGCTTGACCTTATTGAGCTTGATATTACGGATAATCTCAGAAAACAGGAAGAAAACAAGGCCATATGTGACTTGTGTATTGAAGTGCTTGAAAACAGCGGCTACGACAGCGATAAAGAGCTTTCACAGGATGATAAGTGTTCTTCATCGGTATGTCTTAAAACTGCCGAGAAACTGCTTTCAGGCGCACATTACAGACTGCTTCTGAATGATGTTGAGAATGTCAAAAAGACAGTTTCTGCCTATACAGCATGGAGAATTGAAGGCACACTGCGAGAGTTCCCGAAGTTTCCTCCGCTTAATATATGGTTCAGATATCCCGTGCATGAGATTGATAAAATCGGCTCACTTAAAGACCTTGCTTCAAACAGTTTTAATGTAAAAAATTCACCCTATAAGAAGAATTTCAGCAAGAAAAAAACTCCCGAAGAGCAGAAGCAAGATCGTATGGAATCACTTGAAACAGCATATTCAGCTTGCAATATGGATGATAGTCAGGTGACACTGAAAGGCCTTGCTGAGTACATGGGAGTGGGTGAAAAAACAGTCAGAAATCGCATAAAAGAACACGGTGGTTTCTGGATAGACGAAGGCAATGTAGGGACAAAAAACTGAGGGAAATTCTCGATAAATTTCCCTTTCCCTACAGAGGGAAAAACTCGATAAAATTCGAGAATTTCCCTGACAGGGAAAAAGTCGATAAATTATCGAGAATTTCCGAGGGAAAGAAACGACTACCCCCTAAAGGGGGTAAATAGTAAGTTTCCCTGACGGTCAACGAGGGAAAAAAGTTGTGCGAAGCTCACGCACAACAACTTCTTCCCCTTGACGTTGACAAATGCAAAATTTAAGGAGTGAGAATGTGACTGAATTTTTTATGCCGATGATACCGCCTACGGTGACACATCAGGAACACAAGGTCAACACAAAAAACGGTAAGCCGATTTTTTATGACCCTCCTGAACTGAAAGATGCTCGAAGCAAGCTGACGGCATATCTTTCAAAACACCGACCTGACAAACCTTACACATCAGCAGTAAGACTTGTAACGAAATGGTGTTTCCCGAAAGGCAGACATTCTGACGGTCAGTATAAAACTACAAAACCCGACACGGATAATCTACAGAAGCTTCTGAAAGATTGCATGACAAAACTGCACTTCTGGACAGACGATGCACTTGTCGCATCAGAGATAACAGAAAAGTTCTGGGCAGACGTTCCGGGGATATATATCAGAATTTCAGATTTGGAGAGTGAATCGTAATGAAATGCATCGCATCGAAAAACAAATCAGAAGCACGTAAACTGAAAGTTGATGCAGTGAATAATGCACTTGAGTTTGTTCTGACAATAGTTGCTTATGTGCTGTTTGATAAGTTCGGAATGAGCAATCAGAGAGTTACGACAATACTCAAACGCATTGAGTATTATGCTTTGATTATGCTCGATGATGAAGAAGATATGGATTTAAAGGATTACAAAGCGATTCTGAAAGAAGAATATGACTTTGAATTGAAATTCAGGGGGAAATAGACATGATTAAAGTTGAAGGCTACAAAGCTTTTCACGGTGTGATGAAGATTACACCGAAAACAAAAATGATTCCCGTGGCACACATCGAAGCTGATTGGCTGTATGATCCCAATAAAGATTGTTGGTGCGGCAATAAGTCTGAATATTCTGCTGAGATTTGCACGGTTGTTTCTGATGATGCAGAGAGGATGGTTCCGAAGAAATTAGAAATGATAAAACCACATATTGGAAAATGTGAATGTGGTAGTCTGATTGAAAAGCCTAAGTACAGAAAAGAAAAGCAATTCTGCAAATGGTGTGGACAGGCTGTTGATTGGAAATGAAAAAATCCGACACAAAAATCAGAGTTATCGTTGTTGAAAAGCTTCTTCGTGATAATCCGAAAGGTATGACGGTGAAGCAGATTCTGTTCTATCTGGAACTGCAGTTTAATATTACTGCAGACCGAAAATCAATATATGACGACATCTGTGTTCTGACCCTTCTATATGATGTTCAGAAGATAAGAAAAGGGTCAAACACAGTTTATGTAATGAGGTGACGAAGAATGAAAATTTGTAGAGATTGTATTCACTATGATGTGTGTGATTGTTACCATACTGCAACGGATACGGGGCGTTTTGCTTATCAGAACTTCAGTTATGAAGACAGAAACGATGTTGAAGAATCCTGTGATGACTTCAAAGACAAATCCCTTGTCCTTGACCTGCCTTGTAAGGTGGGGGATACGGTGTATTTTCATCATATAATCGGCATAAACAAAGATAGTTCACCTATTAAAAAAGTAAGAGCAGGTATAATTCATAAGATACAAGTGGAAATGGATAACCAAATTTGGATAGGTGTAAGTTTTGGAATATGGTATTGTTGCAGACCTTATACAGATTTTTATTTTAATAGAGAAGCAGCAGAACAGGCATTGCAGAAAAGAGGGGTGCAGGAATGAAGAAAAACGTAACTTTGAAGAAATGCGGAACTTGTAAAATTGCTCACGAAATGCCCGATATGGCTTGTTGTGCTTGGTATATGGATAATGTTGTGTGCGGTGATAAAACGACCGAAGAATGCACAGAATATATTCCTTGCGATAAAGAGAAAGGCGGTGCTGAGTGATGGCTTATATTGAAAGAGAAACAGCTTTAAAAATTATTGATAACTATGCAAATACAGTTACAGAGGACGGAAAAGTGATTGTTGATGCAATCAGAGATATTGTTGCTGTAATAACACCCACCGCAGATGTTGCGGAAGTGGTATACGCAAAATGGGGAATCAGTAGCAATGGTTATTATCCCTACTGTACTCATTGCAAGACAGAACCTGAGAATGGTGTAATGTCTAAATATTGTCCTGAATGTGGTGCAAAAATGGACATCACACCGCCGAAAGGAGAATGACAATGCCGAATGCGTTATATTATTCTGTCGAAAAAGACAGCATTTTTCATATTGACAGCGAATGTGCTTCTTGTCTTTGCGATGCTGCAAAGCTTGCATTGAATAAAGTGCTTGCGGCAGTAATTGAACACGAGCTTGACTGTGAAGAAAAATGCGTTATCCGTTTGCGTTGGTTCAGCAGAATGAAAATATCTCAGATAGCTTTAATGCTCAATCAGAACCGGGAACATGTCCGAAGAACTCTGAAAAGGGCTGAACAGAAGATATATAAAAGCCTTAAATACGTAGTGCTTTTTGATACTCTTGTGGGCACAGATGATGATGTTCCTAAAGACTTTCACTTTAAAATCGTCAGTTGCATTGACGGAAAGGAATTGATTTCATAGTGGATAATGTGCTAAAGACCAAATACATATGCAGCCGTGACAGATGCGAATGGAAAGTATATGCCGGCAGCGATATCTGGGTATGTCCATTCAGGTATTGCATTGATCGTTCGGACAAAAAACCGTATCACAGAATCAGAAAGTAAAGGGGGCGTGATAATGACCGCAAAGGAATATCTATATCAGGCTTACAGACTCGATGATCTGATTAACTCTTATCGACGGGAACTCGCTTCCCTTAAAGAACTTTCTCTTTCTGTAGGTTCTCAGGATACATCAAAAGACTCCGTCAGTGTTTCAAAGGATAATTCTGCAAGATTCACGAGAATCGTTGACAGTATTGTTGATCTTGAAACAAAAATCAACAATGAGATTGAGAACTATGTGTCAGTCAAGAATGAAATCCATTCTGTGATTGAAGCTGTTGAAAACAATGATGAAAAACTATGTCTGCGATACAGGTATATCGAATTTATGTCATGGGATGATATTGCAGATAAAATGCACTATGAACTCAGAAACGTTTTCAGACTTCACGGAAAAGCCTTGAAAAATATTAAAATTCCGTCAAGTTGTCAGTAAATGTCAGTAGATGTCATTGAATGTCAGTAGCATCCTGAATATAATATATACTGGAATTATTAAAAACTTAACGAATCTTTCATGGATTTTCCTCCTTAGCAGAAGCACCGTAGCGCAATTACGGTGTTTTTGTGTTTTTTTATATTTTTTCAACACTTAAGGGCTGTTTTTTATTAAAAGAAGGTGGTGTTATGGCTGCAAGGCTTACCGATTTTCAAAAGAAAAAAATTATAGCTGATTATGTAGAACTGGGTAGCTATAATGCTGTTGCGAAAATAAATGGAGTTGCAGATACAACTGTTAAAAGAATTGTGAATGCAGATGCAGAAATGCAGAGAAATGCAGAACAAAAAAAAGAGGAAAATACAGCAGACATTCTTGCTCACATGGAAAAGAAAAAAGATAAGGTCATTGAAATCATTGACACATATCTTAATGAATTGCTTAGTCCTGTGATAATCAGCCGTGCAAACCCTTCACAGCTTACAACCGCACTCGGAACTCTGATAGATAAGTTTACGGCAATTCAGAGTGCTTCGGGTTCGGATGCACAGGAAGATGACCCGTTGACGGCATCACTTATGGAAGAGGCGGAGAGGCTTAACAATGGCGATCAGTAGAAAACAAAAGCAGATTATGGCGTTTCCGTTCACAAAATACGATGCTCTTATATGCGACGGAGCAATCAGAAGCGGAAAAACATCATTTATGATGCTTGCATTTATTGATGATGCAATGAGGCGGTACAATAATCAGCGTTTCGGCATCTGCGGAAAGACCGTTGACAGCACAGTAAAGAATATCATTGCTCCCTATCTGGGGCTGAGCTATGCAAAACGCAAATATCGTCTGCAATGGAAACGAAGTGACAAAACACTTATTGTGTCTGACGGCAAAAAGGAAAACATTTTTGAAGTTTTCGGTGGCAAGGATGAAAGCTCATTCATGCTGATACAGGGACGAACACTTGCAGGTGTACTTATTGATGAAGTTGCACTGCAACCACGTTCATTTGTTGAACAGGCTCTTTCAAGATGTTCTGTTGACGGTTCAAAGCTGTGGTTTAACTGCAATCCTGATGCTCCGAAACATTGGTTTAATGAAGAATGGATAAAAAAAGCAAAGGAACGCAACGCTTTGCATCTGCATTTCATGCTTGAAGATAATCCGTCTTTGGCGCAGCGGATAATCGACCGTTACAAGTCAATGTATACAGGCGTATTCTATCAGCGTTATATACTCGGTGAGTGGTGTGTTGCCGAAGGTCTTGTTTACAGCTTCGGCGAGACAAACATTACTGATGAAATACCTGCAAACGGTGAATATTACATAAGTATCGACTACGGTACCATAAATCCGTTCTCTGCGGGGCTGTGGTGTGTTTTAGGCGACAAGGCAACACGAATTAAAGAGGTTTATTATAACAGCAGAAAAGAAGGTTCGATGCGGACAGATTCTGAATATGTGAACATGGTCTTAAAACTTGCCGAGGGGTACAATGTACGAAAAGTCATTGTTGACCCTTCGGCGGCTTCATTTATTGAGGCTTTGCGAAGAACGCACAAATTCAGTGTGCTGACGGCAAACAACAGCGTTCTTGACGGTATCAGAAGAACGTCGGTTTGTCTTCAGAACGGCAATATAAAAATACACAGAAGCTGTGTTGACAGTATTGCTGAATTCGGCTTGTACCGTTGGGATGAAAAAGCAACAACCGATACGGTCATTAAAGAGAATGACCATGCAATGGACGATATCAGGTATTTCGTCAATACGATTCTGAGATATAAGGTCAAAGGGGTGGATAAAAATTAAGACGTACCAGGATTTACTTGAGGTCATAAATAATGAAGAGCAGAAAAAGGATTTTGTTTTTAAAGTCATTGAGGACCACAAGTCAAGTGATGATTATAAAACTGCTGTAACTGCCGAAGAATACGCAACCGGCAAAAACAGCACGATACGAAAGTATCAGAAAATTCTTTACGAAATCACAGGACAGGCAGTGCCTGATGTGTATTCGGCAAATCACAAGTGTGCAAGCGGCTTTTTTAAGCGTTTTGTAACACAGGAATCGACATATCTGCTCGGAAACGGTGTCAAATTCGCAGGGAAGGATATTGAAGTTCCGGAAGGCACTGACGGAGCAAAAGAACGCATTGAGAATGTGTCCGTAAAAGACGGAAAAGTTACATTCGATAAAAAGTGGTATCTGAACATTGATGCAGGAACAAAACAGAAACTCGGCAAGAACTTTGACCAGATAATGTACTACATGGTGAAATCTGCTCTTATTCAGAAGGTCAGTTTCGGTTTCTGGAACTATGACCATGTTGAAATGTTCAAGCTGACGGAGTTCGCACCACTTTACGATGAAGAAAACGGAGCCCTGAAGGCAGGTGTGCGTTGGTGGCAAATTGACAAAGGAAAACCGCTCCGTGCTACTCTTTATGAGGATGACGGTTACACCGAGTACAAAAAACATGACGGAAAAATTGAGATAATCAAAGAAAAACAGGCATACATAACCACAACCAAAACGTCAGAAGCTGACGGCACCGTTTTTTATGATGGTAAGAATTATCCCACATTTCCCATTGTTCCTCTCTATGGTAATCCTGAAAAACAATCTGAGCTTGTTGGTATCAGGGAACAGATTGACTGCTATGACCTTATAAAGAACGGTTTTGCAAACGACCTTGACGAAGCATCAATCATTTACTGGATTATTCACAATGCAGGCGGTATGGATGACGTGGACCTTGCAGAATTCAAACACCGGATGAAGACATTGAAAGTCGCACCTGTTGACCGTGAGGGTGCAACCGTTGAAGCTCATACGCTCGATGTTCCGTATCAGGGGAGAGAAGCGTGCCTGAACAGGCTTGAAAAAGACCTTTACCGTGATTATATGGCTCTTGATGTGGAAGCAATTTCTGCAGGCAATGTTACGGCAACTCAGATAGAAGCAGCATATGAGCCTGTCAATGAAAAGGCTGATGAACTTGAATTCTGCGTTATAGACTTCATACAGGGCATTTTTGCCGTGGCTGAGATAGAAGACGATCCGATATTCACAAGATCACAGATCAGCAATCAGACAGAATATGTAAACATGATTCTGCAGTGTGCGAATTACCTTGATGATGAAACGATTCTTGAACTTCTGCCCTTTATAACTCCCGAAATGAAGGAAGTTATAATGCAGCGTAGAATTGCCGAGGATTATTCGAGATTTGAAACAGACACCGAAGATGTGATTGACGATGAGTAATTCGGATAGGTGGACAGTGAAAAGGCTGTCTGCTATGGAAAAACGGCTGAAAACAATTTATTCACAGGCCTATAAAGACCTTGACGAAAAGACAAAAGCCCATTTTGCGAAAATGGCAGAAATGGACGAAAAGAAAAAGAAGCTTGTTGAAGACGGTAAGCTCAGTCAGGAAGAATATGAGCGTTGGAGACGGACACAGCTGTTTCAGGGACAGCAGATGCAGGCAATGACCGATACTGTTGCAAATGAATTGCTGAAAGTGAATCAGACTGCAATTGCATATGTCAACAGTCAGCTTCCCTCGGTTTATACGGTCAATTACAACGATGCGGGAAAGGATATTGCGGGAAAAGTTTCGGGATATTCTTTTCAGCTTTATGATGAACAGACCGTTATGAATCTTGCCACGGAAAACAAGACTTTACTGCCTTATAAGCAGGTCAACGGCAAAAAAGATGTTCGTTGGAACACAAAACAGGTCAATGCACAGGTTCTGCAGGGTATCATTCAGGGGGAAAGCATTCCGAAGATTGCAGAAAGGCTCGAAAAAATCACAGATATGAACAGAGTGTCTGCAATCAGAAATGCAAGGACCTCTGTTACATCGGCTCAGAACAAGGGCAGAATTGACAGTTACAGACAGGCTCAGAAAGACGGTGTTATCCTCAAAAAACAGTGGCTTGCGGCAAATCAGCCCGGCAGAACAAGAGGCTGGCATCTTGAACTTGATGAAGCAGAAGCCGAAGTTGACGAACCCTTTAAAAATTCATTCGGTGAGATAATGTATCCCGGTGATCCTCACGCAAAACCGCAGAATGTTTATAACTGCCGTTGTACGCTTGTTTCGATTGTTAAAGGGTTTAAAAAAGTCGGTGAGAATACCGCTGAAAATGTTGACAATACGGCTGAAAGTGGTATAATAAAAGCAGGAAGTGAAGCAATGTATCGAAAGTCCACGAAAGATAAGATTGAACCTATGCCTGCAAAACAATTTCATAGAATTGAAAAATGTTTTAAAAGGCAGGGTGGAACATTTCAATATAATGATGAAACTGATGAATATCTAAAAAGTAGAAACGCTGAAGCAATTACATATAATGCTAATACAGTTTTGTTTAAGCAGAAGCCTGGCAGGGCAAGTGTTTTTGAGGAACTGATACATTCTCATCAATATAAAACGGGCAAAAATGACGGTAGTTATTTAGCTCGATTGAATTGTGAAATCGAAGCTCAGAAAAAATTGTTAAAATGTCAGAAAGCATACAAATTAACCGATGCTGAAATAATTCAAACTCAAAAAGCATTGGAATCGTATGAAGCAGAACTTGCTGCATATATTAAAAAAGGAGGTAATTGATATGTACAAAGTTCTTGATGTATTCAAAGTGGCAAATATGCTCTCAGTTACACTTGAAGGTAATTGTGATGAATTGAAGAATGGAACTAAATTAGTAGATGAAAACAATAAAATTTACAGTGTAGTTTCAGTTGCAATGACAAGACATGATAACCCGTCAGATATTTCAAAAAGCACTACAGTATTGATTACACCTTGTGATTTAAAAAAGGGGAACAGTCTTCGTATTGCCTGAAAATCGAAATCTAACAAAGCGGTTTTTTTGAAGTAGAGATTGTGCTGCTACGCACCCTTGGGGTCAAAAGAAATGTGGGAAGGGGCACACCCACCAAAATGCCGAACGAATTACATCCGTCCTACAGGTTAGGGCGGTATTTTTATACCCAATTTCAGAGGTGAGGATATGTCAGATATAGCAGCAGATGTAACACTCAAGGATAATTCAGCCGAAGTGAAAAGGATTTTGAAGTCAGCAGTTGAAAGAGGTTTGAAAGCTATCGGCATGGCAGCTGAAGGACACGCAAAGAAAAGTATTCGACAGGCTGACAGGATTGATACCGGCAGATTGCTTAACAGTATATCTCACAAAGTCGATGATGATTCCGTGTATGTCGGTACAAATGTTGAGTATGCTCTTTGGCATGAGGTTGGCACAGGTATTCATGCTTCTGACGGTCAGGGCAGAAAAGATCCATGGGGATATACGGACGAATACGGAAAGTTCCATATTACTTCGGGTGTAAAGCCTATTCATTATCTTCGTGATGCGTCAACAAAGCACAATGACGAGTACAAGGCGTTGATGAAAGACAGTCTTGAGAATGCGTGATATATATTGACTTTTCGGGTGAAAAGATGTATAATAAAAGACAAGAAAACGTCTGTTGTGACTGCGGAAAAATAATCGCAAAACAGCGTGACGGAAAAATATATTTGTGGTGTAAAAGCTGCAAAAAAGAAATTGAACTGAATATTGAAACAGAGCCTTTGAGCCAATGAACGATTTTAATTTGTCGTTTGTTGGCTCTTTTTTTGTTTCTCAGTAAAAAACTAACGGCAAAGCACTGCCGCCGAAGAAAAGGAGTTTTTATAAATGGCACTTACAAGAAAAATGCTCAAAGCAATGGGCATTGAAGAAGACAAAATTGAACAGATCATTGATGCTCATGCTGAAACTGTTGACAGCTTGAAGGACAAAGCAGAACAGTACGAAGCAGATGTAAAGAAGCTTAAAGATGTTCAGAAGGAATTGGACGATCTGAAAGCTGACGGCGGTGACTGGCAGCAGAAGTATGAAAAAGAACATTCGGACTTTGAAGCTTACAAGAGCGATGTTGAAGGTAAAGCAATAAAAGCGAACAAGACAGCGGCTTACCGTCAGATTCTTCTTGACAGCGGCATTCCCGAAAAGCGTGTTGACACTGTTCTGAAGGCTTCGGCTGATGTTGTCGACAAAATTGAGCTTGACAAGGACAACAAGCCCAAAGATGCCGATAAACTGACAGAAACCGTAAAAACAGAATGGGCAGATTTTATCCCTGTGACGAGCACAAAGGGAGCAGATACTGCAACACCTCCTGCCAATAACGGCAAGGATGTAAAAACAAAAGAAGAAATTTACAAAATGGAAAATGGTAGATATGTTCTTTCTGCAAGTGAAAGACAGGCAGAATTGACAAAACTCTATCAGTCAGAGAAAGGTGATTAAAAATTATGGCAGGTACTACTATGACTACAGATTTTTCTGTTGAAGCAAGAAAAAATGACTTCGTTACATCATTTGCACAGAACTGGAACGCTCTTCGTGAGATTATGGGTGTTACCCGTCCCATCAAGAAACAGCCCGGCACAGTGCTCAAATCTTACAAGGCTTCTCTTGTACTTGAAGATGGCAATGTTGCCGAAGGTGCAGCGATTCCTCTTTCAAAGGCAAAAGTTGACGAAGTTGCTCATGCTAATCTTACAATTCAGAAATACGGAAAGGGTATTTCTATTGAAGACGTTGACAAATACGGTGCAGATGTTGCAATCGAAATGACAGATGAAGCTTTCAGAAATGAACTGCTTGGCAACATTCTGAGTGAGTTCTATGAGTTTGCTCTGACCGGCACACTTACCGACAATGCAACCGATTTTCAGATGGGCGTTGCTCTTGCTGTCGGTTCTGTTAAAAACAAGTTCAAGACCATGAGAAAGGATGCAACCAAGGTTACTGTTTATGTTAACACAATGGATGCATACCGTTATCTCGGTGCTGCACAGCTGAGTGTACAGAATGCTTTCGGTGTTGACTATGTAAAGAACTTCCTTGGTGCAGAAACCATGGTTTTTGCTGGTGATGATGATATCCCTTCAGGAACTATCGTTGCTATTCCTCAGTCAAACATGGTTGACTATTATGCTGATCCTTCCGATTCTGCATATGCTCGTATGGGCCTTCGCTATACAGTTGATGAAGAGGCTCCCATGCTCGGTTTTGCTGTTGAGGGTGATTATTCTACAGCTACAGGCAATACATGGGCTATCATGGGTCACAAACTGTGGGCTGAATATCTTGATGCTATTGCTGTCATTAATGTGGCTTCAGAGGAGCCTGCAGCAGCTTCAGAGGAGCCTTCGGGGGAATAACACAGCTGCTTAATGAGCCTGCCTCTGATGCCGAAACTGTCGAACTTGAAAAAATGACGAAAGCACAATTGCTTGAATATGCGACAGCAAACGGCATCGGGGGTGTAAGCAGCTCAATGCTAAAGGCAGATATTATAGCAAAAATAAAGGAGGGCGGTTAAATGTCTATGCTGACGGAAGTTTGTACAGAAATCCGGAACTTTTTTACTGACAGAAACGGAAAAAACTTCGGTACTTTTGAAATCAGCGGCGGTGTCATTAAACCGCTCGATTTCGTTAAAGACGGGCAGTATTTCAGAATTGTCGGTTCGGCATTCAATGATGGTGTTTATAAAAATCCGTCTTCTGCATCAGAGCTGACGGATGAAATCTTTACGGGTGCAGTCTGGGCGATGAATGTACCGCCTGCATTTCTGAAACTCTGCGATCAGATCGAAGAGTACGAAAACAGCGATGCTGCAAAGCCTTCACCGTATAATTCAGAGAGCTTCGGCGGTTACTCATACAGCAAAGCCACCGACAGCAACGGTGCCACAAAGAGCTGGCAGACGGAGTTTTCATCAAAGCTGAAGAAGTGGAGGAAGTTATGAGCTTACTTGATAATGCAATGGTAACGTGTACGCTTCTGAAAATTGAAACCGTAGACGACATTGACGGCGGTTACAAGCAGAATGTATCTGATGACATTCAGTTCGATGCCGCTATAGTTCTTTCCTCTGCATCCGAAAAGGAAAAAGGCGAAAAGACGGAAAATGTCAGTCTTTATACTGTTACCACAAGAAAACACACTACACTGCACTATCATGATGTATTCCGTCGGGATTCGGACGGGAAGACATTCAGAGTAATAAGCAACGGTGACGATAAAAAAACGCCTGACAGTGCATTCCTTGATATGAAACAGGTCACGGCAGAGGAATGGAGTGTGCCGAAATGACAAGTGAACAGGCTCTTATACAGTTTTTTAAGTCATTCGGTGTTCCTGCTTATGAGGAAAACAGCGTTCCCACAGGCGAAAATGCTCCCGAATATCCATATATCACATTCAGTCTCGCAATTGACGGATTCGGAGCTGAAACGGCTCTTGATGCTTCCGTATGGACCCGTTCAACATCGTGGTCCGAAGCCAATGACGTTCTCAAGAATATTTCCGACAGGATAGGCATGGGCGGTAAAATGCTTCGCTGTGATGACGGTGCTGTATGGCTTAAAAAGGGAAGTCCCTTTGCTCAGCCAATGGGTGACCCATCCGACAACATGATAAAACGAAACTATATAAATCTGACAGCCGAGTTTATCACGGCAAGTTAAGAAAGGATGAAATAAATGAAATTTACACAGATTCCTGCAAACACATTTGAAGAGCTTCAGCTCAATGCGGGTGTTCTTCTTTCGAGTTTTGACCCTGCAACAGGAACCACATCGAATGAAGACATTCTGGGCGCTACTTCGGGCGGTGTTTCTTTCAAGGATACGCCCACATACAAAGATTTTGGCGAAGATATCGACAACTGTCCCAAGAACACAAAGGAACTCAAAAGGATTGAGAGCCGTGAAATCAAGATGAACGGTACTTATCTGACCGTAAACACAGCCCGTGCAAAATCTCTTGTTGCTGCAGCTGATATCGACAGCACAGATACAACAAAAATCACTCCCCGTGATGTTCTTAAGGATGCCGATTTTGAAGACCTCTGGTGGGTAGGTGACTATTCCGACAAAAACGGCGAACAGAACGGTGGATATATTGCAATTCATCTTAAAAATGCTCTTTCAACAGACGGTTTCTCGCTTCAGAGCGGAGATAAGTCAAAAGGTCAGTTTGCTTTCGGTTACACTGCTCATTACAGCATTGCAAATCCCGATAAAGTTCCCTATGAAATGTACATCAAGGCAGGCACTCAGGAGGCTGAATAATGAAATTATCTGAAATAACAACAGACAAAGCCATCAGCGTTCTTTGTGAACTGACACCTTACATAAACAACATAGCATCCGATGAGGAACTGCTTGCCGAAATCAAAAGAAAAGTTGATGCCGGGACTGTGACAAACCGTGCAGAATGGCTTACAATCGGTGTTGAGAAGGTGAACAAAATTGTTCCTATTCTTCTGAAGAAAAGAAAGGCTGATGTTCTCGGCATTTTAGGTGTGCTGAATGAGAAAAGTCCCGAAGAAATCGAAAAACAGAACTTTCTTGTTACAGCAAAGCAGATTGCCGAAATTGTAAGGGACAAGGAACTCATTGATTTTTTCAAATCGTGCACGGATACGGCAGGGAGCGAGTAATTCGTTCCCTTTTATCATATTCGTGCAGTTTAACCGCCAAGGCTGTTCTTTCGACCATTCATGAAAAAATCAAAGAGAATAGTCAAAAAGAAATATCTGCGCTGTACATTGCCGAATGTGCAAGGATGACGAGCGAAAACACGGCAAAACTCAGCAAAGGTACATATATGACAGCGAAATTGAGCGATATTCTTCATCCTCAGCCTGTTGATAACAGAACAGGAGAAGAAATCGTTGCAGACGTTATAAAAACTGTGGGCATCGAGGTGATATGAAGTGAATTTATTTGATTTGATGGCGAAAATTACCTTTGATTCATCTCAGTATGAAAAAGGGATTGATGCTGCCAAAAGCAAGGCTGGAGAACTTGCCAGCAAAATCGGATCCGGACTGAAAGCTGCCGCAAAAATCGGAACAGCAGCACTTACAGCAGCCGCGACAGGTATAGCAGCTCTTACGAAGGCATCTGTTGAAAGCTATGCCGAATATGAACAGCTTGTCGGTGGTGTTGAAACGCTGTTTGGAACAAGGGGGGCAAAGACGGTTGAAGAATATGCCGAACTTGTTGGAAAAAATGTTGATTATGTTTCAGCAGAATTTGAAATGCTTCAAAAAGCACAATCACTTGTTATGCAAAATGCATCAAATTCGTATAAAACAGCCGGGTTGTCTATAAATGCATATATGGAAACAGTTTCCAGTTTTGCGGCAGCATTAAAGCAAAGCACTGCAAGCGAACTTGAAGCAGCAGAAATGGCAAATATGGCTGTTATTGATATGTCTGACAATGCAAACAAAATGGGTACTTCTATGGAAGCTATCCAGACGGCGTACAATGGTTTTGCAAAACAGAATTACACCATGCTTGATAATCTCAAACTCGGTTACGGCGGTACCAAGGATGAGATGCAGCGTTTGCTTGACAAGGCAAATGAAATAAATAAACAACAAGGAATTATAACTGATTATCAAATTGACAGTTATGCAGACATTGTTGATGCGATTCATGTTGTCCAAACTGAAATGGGTATCACAGGTACGACTGCAAAAGAGGCGGCAAGTACAATCAGCGGATCAATCGGAATGATGAAATCAGCATGGAGCAATCTTGTAACCGGTATTGCAGACGATGAAGCAGATTTCGATATGCTTATTACCAACTTTGTTGACAGCATCGGAACTGTGGCAGAAAACATCTTGCCGAGGGTAGAGGTTGCATTTAATGGAGTTTCTTCTTTGGTTGAAAAGCTTGTGCCGATCATTATGGAAAAGCTGCCTACATTAATTGCAGATTTTCTTCCAAATCTTGCAGAATCAGCAATAGGCATTGTAGAAACAATTCTGATCAGTGTTGAAGATAACAAAGAAACACTCATGGAAACAGCATTTACGGTAATTACAACAATTGCTAACGGCATGCTTGATATGTTACCGCAGATTTTACTGCTTGGCATTGATTTGCTTCTGTCTCTTGCGGAAGGCATTACAACTAACCTTGACACAATTCTTCCTGCACTCATGCAAACGATAATGAAGATTGTCGAAGTGCTGACCAATGAAGAAAACCTGGCAAAGTTTCTTGATGTGGCGTTAACACTTATTGCAGAGCTTGCATTCGGTTTGATGGAGAATATTGACGAACTTATTGATGCGGTGTTCAGTATCATAGACGGTATCGTTATGTTTTTGCTGAAACCTGAAAGCCTTGAAAAGCTGATTACTACGGCTATAGACCTTGTGATTGCAATAGGCACAGGATTGATTCAGGCAATTCCGCAGCTGATTATATCTGTTTTATCCTTGATTTCAAGCATTGATGAACAGTTTGAAAATACCGACTGGGCGGCAGTAGGCGACAATGTAATTCAAGGTGTTCTTGACGGCCTGAAAAGAGCATGGGAAAGTGTAAAATCATGGTTCTCAAACGCCTGGGACAGCCTTTTCGGAAATAATGATGTGAATGTCGATGTTCGCAAAAGAACTGTTCCTGACGGCTCTCACCGAACAGGCTTGGACTATGTACCTTTTGACGGATATATAGCAGAGCTACATAAGGGAGAGAGAGTGCTTACGGAACAGGAAGCAAAAGGCTATACAGGAAATACCATTCCTATAACAAACAACTTCTACGGCGGTTATACAGAGCGTGACGGTGCAAAGATTGCAAGGTCAATCAACAGACAGCTCGGACTTTTGGTGTAAAGAGGTGATACGGTGGCATATACACAATATTTTATTGGCAACAAGTCAAACGGCATTGAATGGGACTGTCAGCCGAAGAATTTTGACGGTCAGATGCAGAATATTGACGGTATAGGTTTTTCAAAAACTTCACAGTTCGGCAGAGTTCAGGACTTTTTTGCTGAAACTTACAAAGAGAAAAATCAAGATGCAATAACAGGCGAAATGGTTTTTCTGACGGAAGAAAAGTATAACGAGTTTATTCGTTTTATTCAGTCGGGACCATTGTATATCAAGCGTATTACCTCAGATACAAAGACCATCTATATTGATGTGGAGCTTGTCAGTTTTAAGCGGAACGATAAAGACAGATTTGTTGATTGTTTCTGCTTTTGTGATATTGATTTTATGGCTCTTTCTCCGTGGTTTAAAATATCGCAGACATTTGAATATCTGCCTGAGGTTACAGGTAATACAAAAACATATTCTTATCAGTATCCATATCAGTATCGACAGAATTTTTCAAGTGTTTTTGACTTTAATATTGATTCTCCTGCAGGTGCAGTTACAAGTATCAGGATCTTCGGTGCTGTATCAGATCCGTCATGGACTCTGATATCACCTTCCGGAATGATTGACGGTAAATATAACGGTGATATTGCAAAGGATGATTTTCTTTTAATAGAAAGCAATCCTGTAAATCTTGGTGTTTTTATGCACAGAGCAGATGGAATTGTTCTGAACGCATGGAAAGACATTGACGGAAAACTCGACACTTTTATTTATCTGCCTCAAGGAACATCAACGCTTGAAATTCTTTCATCTGCAGGCGGTACTGATATAAGAGTTTGCGTGGAGGTGAGAGAAGTTGTATACATCCCATGAAATCCGCATTTATGATCGAAATTTTAACAAAAAAGATATAGCAAGTGTAGACAGTGATTCTGTTGCAAACAAAATTGATTACCTTACGCTTGCACCGAGCATAATGACCATTCCGAAGATCGTCAACGTCGGATTTGAAGACTACATATATTCAGACAGTATACAGGGCATTGTGAACAGTGTTGATTATATTGACGGAAAAACAATAATTGTATTTCTGCCTATGCTTTCACTTCTTGATGTTACCGCATTCTATGACCGAGGATTACTCGGCAGTTCGTTGCTTGATTTCTTCGGTAATATGATTGACAGTACTCTGAAGAGCAATGCCGATGATTCACAGAATATTCCCGGACTTGAGATTTTGAACTTTTCAACAGTTGTTGATGTGAGCAACGCAACACTGAATATCGTTGATAATGTCAACAATATATATGAACTTGCAGTGAAGGCTTTTAATAAATACAGGCTTGTTGTTGACGTTGATTTGCAGCCTGAAGACAAACGAATTGTTGTGTCTCTGAAGATCAATCAGAATGAACGTTACATCCAGGCAAAACAGCCCTTTGTTATCGACAGTGAAGTTTTTATTCAGCCAAACAATCAGGGCATAAACAAGCTTGTAGGCGTCTGGAGAGAGCATGAACCGAAGACATATACCGTCAAGAAAAGCGATGCACAGGACGTATCAAGACCTATTACTGAGTATTTTGACGGCGAAACTGAGGATGAGTTTCAACAGAATGTAAAAGACAGGTCCTATGAGTTGTTTGCATATGATGAAACTTCGAACTATATAGCTGTTGTTATAAACTCAGACAGCAATCTTTATTCAGGTTTTTCAATCGGAGATTTAACAACTATTCGTCATGAAAATGTTGAATACGCTGCACTTCTGACTCAGATCACAAAAGAAGCAGGACTGACCACATATATCTTCGGTACAATTCGCCTGAATCTGACCGACAAATTGATTCTGGGAGGTTTTTAAATGTCGATAAGACTTATAACAATGGACGGTGGGCACGTTACACCCGAAATTGATTCTTTTTTATACAGGGCACTTATGCCCAGGATAGCACCAACAGGATCGGAAGAAGATATTCCTGCCTTTGCTGATTATCTGCTGTACGGCGGAAATATCACACCGATGGGCGTTAATGTTTTTATTCAAAAAACGGTGATGTTAGGTTGTGGCAGAATTATTGAAATCCCCGATTCTGAAACAATACAGGCTCCGTCGGGGACTTCTGGAAAAACAAAAAATTATATACTTGTTTTCAGAATACAGCCATCCGCATCAAAGTCTTCTGACAGAGTTAGGGCTTTGTTTGTGCCCGAAAACGGCACATTTTATACTGATGATATCTCAACAGGAACAGGTACATATGATGTCAGGTTTGCAGCTGTTACAGTTGATGAAACAGGCTTTGTTACTTACGCTAAACGAATTTTGCCGAAAATGCCTGTGTTTACAAAAGATGCATCTGAATCAAAAATGGAAACTGACGGTCAAATCTGTGTCCCGACAGCAGAAGGAGTCCGTAAGTTTGTCCGGGAACATAATTATTTTCAAAAAGAAAACTTTAAAGACAGTCTCTGGCTGATGCAGTTCTTATCAAAAGCAATATTTTCATATGTTCCTGCAGGTGAAGATGATGAACTTGATGAAGCTTTCGGCAATGAAGCAGAAGGTGCATTTGTTGCTACATTTGCAGGTGATGAAGTCAGCATGCAGATTGCAGTTCCTGTTGCAGGTGCTGACTGTCCTTGTATTGCAACACGTTACGGTGCAGGTGATACATGGAGCACATGGAATACATCCGGCAGCGGATCAACGACTGTGACAGAAGGCGAAATGCTTTCAGCGGATGAATATCCGGTGTCGAATCCGTATGATGGCGCTGAATCCAAGCAGAATCTTCAAGCTGCAATAACCGGTGGTGCATTGTTTGCGATTCAGACAGCAAACAATATTCCTGAAGTTGTGACTGAAAATTCAAAATTAACAATCACACACAAGGGCATGGAAAAATACATCATCAGGGAATATGAAGAATATACAGAAGGTATCGGAACAGACCTGAAAGCAGTTGTTATGCCGGTTGAGCAAGGGGCTAACCTTTCAATTCTTTTTGTAGGTGAAAAACAATATGCAACGAGCAGATTAGGTCCCATATATGTTCTTAATTATGATTTTGAGAAGAAGAAAAGCTATGCCGAAACTACATTGAATTGGAGCGCAAAAAGCACTCCTTCTTTGACTGATGAAGAAAAAAACGCAGGAGTTACTGCCTTGACTTATGCAATGGTTACTGTTCCGACTTCACCGGATGCGGAAGTACCCTATAATGCAATAGCCTTGATAGTAAAAAAAGATAAGGATTTTGATTATTCGAAATCATTTTATGTTTCAACCAACGGCCTTTATCCTAAAATGTACAATGAAGTTTCAGGTCTTACCAAAAAAGAAACAACATATCCGATGAAAGACAGCAGTGCAAGGGCGATAACGGACCGAATGTATATAAACGACGAAGGTGAGTTGTTTATTGACGGCAAAAAAATCGGCAATAATTAAAGAACGGAAGTGATTACACATGAAACCGTTAACACATGGAATAAAGCGGATCAGAATCAGCAAGCTGGATCCTGATAACATTGCAAAGATTGATTTTCTTTTCAAGGAATCTGACAACAGGCATTCGAGAACGATTGAAATGAAGACTTATAATGAAAAATCTGCAGATGTTATATATGCAGGTGATCATATATATGAGCTTCATTTCACACCCGAAGAAACAGAAAAGTTTCCGAACGGTCAGCCTTACTGGATTGATATCAGACCTGTCACAAAAGACGGTATCGCAGTTCCTGTCAAGATGCTGAAAGATGAAAACAAAGACAGAAAGACACTGTACACAAGAGGTGATATCGGTGATTCTTGAAGCTGAAGTCATACAGGATGAAATTCTTGAAGCAGAATTGCTTGCAGAAGTTGTCCAGACAAACGGAAAGATTGTTCAGATAGGCAACGGTCTGAAGCTGGAAAACAATGTACTGTCGGTGGATATTACTGATAAGGTTGAGCAGGATAACGAGAAACCTGTTACTTCGGCGGCAGTATTTACCGGACTGGATGAAGCATTCATTCCGTTGAGCAACATTGAAATTGATGAAATATTAAACAAATTTATGTAAAGTGAGGCAATATATAATGGCTGTAAACGAAAACAGAGGTATTAATGCAAACGGTCTTTCACACATAATGCAGTGGATAACCAATCTTTTTGTTAAAAAGGAAAACGGCAAAGGTCTTTCATCAAATGACTATACACTCGATGAAAAAGTAAAGCTTGCAGGTGTTGATACAGGTGCGAATAAGACTGTTGTTTCAGACAGTCTGTCTAACCCTTCAACAACTGATGCTTTGTCTGCACATCAGGGTAAAGTGCTTGATGAAAAAATCAATGCAATCAATACAAACATGGGTAATCTCGGTGGCGGTGACATGATGAAATCTGCATATGACACTGACGGTGACGGCAAGGTCAACAGTGCAGATGATGCTGACAAACTCGGTGGTGTGGCTGCATCGGAATATGTCAAGCAGACTGACCTTGAAAACCTTGCACCCGGTGAACACAATCACGATCAGAGCGATATCAACGGTCTTGAAGGCACAATCACAACTCTGACAGAGATTGCAAACGGCAAAAGCATGTCAAAAGTCTTTGACACCGCTGAAGCTATGAATGCATGGCTTTCAGATTCCGAAAACACAAAGAATCTGAAAGCAGGCGATGTATTCCTTATCCGTGCTGCAGATGTTCCCGATTATTGGTGGGACGGAAGCTCTGCACAGGTTCTTGAAACAACAAAGGTTACAATCGAATTTCTGACAAACGATGAAATTGATGAAATTATAGGTCTTGCAACCAACTAAAAGGGGGTTGTTTTATGGACAATAATAAAGGAATCAACGGCAGGGGTCTTGCTCATGTGATGAACAGGGCAAGATCTGAATTTGCTCAGAAAAAAATTGTCACCGAAGTGGTACCTGAACTGAATGGTCGGTATAATTATACAGGTGTTGTTGCAAAACCTCTTACTGCAACAGGCTTTGAATGGCGAAAAGCAGCAGATACGCTTTATAGAGTTGATGATTTTGCAGGAAAAACAGCTATAAAGATGCTCCTTAACGGTGCTATAGTGGGAGAGCAAGAAATTACGCATGACAGTATTAGTGTCATAGGTGAAAACGGTTCGTTTTTTATGGAAGCATACTTTGTATGTGTGCGTCCTGAAGATGTAGGAGAAAAGCTAAATGTTGGTACAGAAGTGATATTTCCTGAAGCAGGCACCTATCTATTTTGTGGAGACTATCAATATAGTTCCGCATATTGCATAATAAATATTGTGGGTACTTACAAGCGTGAGTTTAATTCAACTGACCAGATGTGTGAAGTTTTTGGGAGAATAGACCCTGAAACGTTTCAGGTTGAGTATTTGGATTATACTTTTGACGGAATAACAAAAGCTATGAATCTCGGTCAGTTTATACATTTGAGGTGTTGGCTTCCTGATAAAACAGACGATGAGATCGGAACCCAGCTGTATGCTTCATTAGAATCGTATTCAACAGACTTTGGTTTTTTTGAGTTCGGCGGTATTATTGATGCTGACTTAGGAGACGGCAAACAACTCTATTATTATAAAGTTACACTGTCAGAAGATAATACGATATCAACTGAATATACCCGTGTGGGTGGCAGCTCAGACGGTGAAGCAGTACAAGAAAACTTTTATGTTGATTTTGGTATTAACCTATCCAATTACACTGTAACAACTGCAACAACATATGCTGAGGTAGAAACACAAGTACAGGCAGGAAAGTATGTTATTGGTAGAGGCACATATGCAATTGTATCATCACCAATAAATATAGGATTTATTCCCTTATCTGCTTATGTACCTGAGCAGGGGTTGTTGATGTTCTCAGGTTTCATTCAGTCAAATGTAGGCGGTACGCTTGTTTTAATTTCACTTACCGTACACTTGTGGTCGAATAATAAGTGCGACATGAAAGCAAGAGTAGTATCTACAACTGATATAAATTAAGGTGGTGTCAAAATGCTTGAATTAAACAAACAGTTTCAGATTGATTTATTAAAAAAGAAACTTGCCGACACGGATTATAAAGCTATTAAATATGCTGAGGGGCTTATATCTGATGAAGAATATGCACCTGTTAAAGCCGAAAGACAGCATTTCAGAGATGAAATAAACAGGCTTGAACAAATTGGTGCAGAATCATAATAAAACTCTGTGATGAAATGGGACTGTACAAACAGTCACATCTTGATAAACTTCTGTCCGTGGGTGCTATCTCACAGGATGAATATAAAATCATTTTAGGAGATGAATGACATGTCAAAGAAAATCTACATAGATGCAGGTCACGGCGGTGTGCAGCCCGGTGCAGTGAACGGCAAACGCAAGGAGTCCGACGATGCTCTTCGTCTTGCACTCAAGCTTCAGGAACTTCTGAAGGGGCAGGACTGTGAAGTCCGTATGTCACGAACAACCGACGTTGATATTGATATCGATGACCGCTGTGCAGATGCAAACAAATGGGGTGCAGATTATTTCCTTTCCGTTCACCGCAATGCGTCAACATCTGCATCGGCAACAGGCGATGAAATATGGATATATTCCAAAGCCAACACATACACCGAAGCAAAAGCAAGAAACATTCTGAATGCCGTCTGCAAGGCTGACGGTCTGAAGAACAGGGGAGTTAAAAAAGGTGCTCCGTCTTATACTGATTACGGTGTAAATAAGTATACCAACATGCACTCTGCGTTGATTGAACTCGGTTTTATTTCCAATGCATCTGACAACAAAGTCTATGATGCAAAACTTGATGCAATTGCTCTTGCTCTTGCAAAATCCTTGCTTTCTGTTGTCGGTTCTGAGTGGAAAGAACCTGTTATCAAGGGTGATGTTAACGGTGACGGTAAAGTTACCGCTGCCGATGCAAGAGAAGCACTCAGAGCTTCAGCAAAGCTTGAAAAACTCTCTGACAGAGAAATACAGGCTGCCGATATGAATAATGACGGCAAAGTCACTGCATCTGATGCAAGGGAAATTCTGAAAAAATCAGCAGGGGTGAAGTGATGAACGAAGAAAACGAAAAGGAAGTCTGGGAACGACTGACGGCAAATGAACAGAGTATAAAATCAGCACATCACCGGATTGATGCTGTTGAAAAGCTCACACAATCTGTTTCTGATATGGTTGTTGAAGTCAAGCATATGCGTGAAGATCTCAACAAGATGCACGACGAACTTGATGCAGTCAAAAGCAAACCGTCAAAATTCATGGATAAATTCATGTATGCTGCTATCGGTGCTGTTGCATCAGGGCTTGTTTCAATAATCATGTCAGCAATTGTCAACTGAAAGGAATAACTATGAAGAAAAAGAAAAGAACTTCACGATTTTCAAAAAAGGTCATAGTTGTATGCCTTATATCAATCTGGATTTATGTCATTATAAATGCTGTGATTCTTGCAGTGTCCGGTTCGGGAATGCCTGATGCTCTTACATACGGATTTTTCTCTGTGTTCGGTGTTCAGTTCTGGGTGCTGAGCAAAATAAAAAGAGCTGAAATCAATCAGCCGAACAATGACACAGATGTTCAGAAGCTCAATGAAGAAATCAATGCAGCAATAGAAAGGGGAGAATAATAATGGATTGGTTAGAGATCGTTTTATCTGTAATCGTATTCATTGTAGGCGGTCTTGTGGCCTACTTCGGCACAAAATCAAGCATCACATCCATGGTGTCTTATCTTATAGCTCAGGCAGAAAAAACTGCACTGTCAGGATCTGAGAAAATGCAGATGGTTGTGTCTGAATTATATAAAAAAGTTCCTGCGATGCTCAGACAGTTGTTCACTCCTGAGATTCTGCAGAAACTCGCTCAGACAATATTTGATTGTATGAAAGAATATGCCTTAGCCTGGGCAGAAAAACAGGATGAAAAAACAGATGAAAAATGATGCTTGTTCCGATGTTAACGAACATAAAACCACAAAACATGCACGTTAGCTAACTTGCCGGTAACTTGCAGACTAAATAATAAGACTGTCCGCACCTCTCGTCCCATTCGACTGATGTGTCCCAGAGTCAGGTATAAAAACGTACTCCCTCACCGTTTATTGTGAACTGTGGGGGAGTTTTTTTGTTGTAATTTTGCACAAATAGAAAGACATTTTGTGCATATTGTGATGAAAAATAAAAAAATAAGTAAAAAAGTGTTACATTTTTGATGTTTTTTATATTATATAGATAAGACAATTCATGGATATAATATTGTTTATTATAAAAACTGTGTAACTGTACGTTATAATAAAAACATGAAAGGAATGTAGTGAATAATGAGTATGAATATGGATGCAATTATAAAATTTGAAGATGTTTTAATAGGCGATCCGGTATCAAAGAGAGGACGAGATGCCTTAAAGCGTATCTATAAAAAGCAACCTATTGTTACATTTGATGAATTTTATAAAGAAATATATGTTGATCCGTTTTTTGAAGAAGAAAATATAGAGAGATTGGTTCAATCAGATAATATAGAAAATGTCGATGATTTGGATGGACAACTTGATGATTTTGCTTTTACAAGAACGGGTGCTATTGTAAGGGAGCTTGTTCGAAAAAAAAGTATTTTTGAAAATCATTTTTTTTCAGAAAATACAAATGCAGTGCTTTTAATTCGAGCTTCTGCAGGATCAGGTAAAACAATATATTTGAACTATTTAAAGTGGATGCGTAGATTAAAATTAGATGCGTCAAAGATAAATACAGAGATCATTAACGGAGAACTTAACGATTTTAATGAATTGAGTTTTGACGTTGAGCTGTCTCCGAGCAAAATTCAAAAAGGTAATATAGAATTTCCTTCCAGTGAATATAATGTTTCTAGAAATGCGAATTCATTATCAGCCCCTTGGTGTTTTTTTACAATGTTACTTGAAACTACATTTGATATAATTTTTTCTATTTTACAATCAAAAAAAACAATTATAACTGTATTAAAAAATAAAAAAAGGATTTATGGGGCTAATAAATTAATAAAAGCGAACAAAATTTTTGAATTAATTGCGAGTAGTGGTGTGATATATAAGAATAAAGAAAAATTGTCTACTCAATTAATGAGAGCTTTGCTCAAATATTGTTTTTATGATTCTTTTGATTCTGATGCAAGTGAATATATAAAACGTATATTAGAACTTATGACAAGAATTATTGTTTGTAAATCCGATATGGAGCAGCCTCAACAAGTTTGCATGTACTTTGATAATCTAGAACATTACATACAAAACAAAACTCGAATATATGATTGTGATATTAGTACAATCGCAGATTCGATAATTAATTTTGTAAAAAATGAGGGGAGTTACTATGGAAAAATAGGTTTAAATTTTGAAGAATTCTTTAAGATCGTTATAGCGATTAGAGATACTACAGATAAAATGTTGTCAAGTGATGTACATGAGTATTTTTCGATGCGTGTTGATAATACGATAGATGTAACAGGGTGGTATCTTCTTGATAAAATATATGAAAGTAAAATTGAATATGGTCAAAGTGCGATTCAAGAAGTATCAGAATGTGATGCTATTGATTTCTTTAAACTCATTCTTACCGATTGTAAAAATACTCTAGGAAATAATATTATGCATCAAGTGAATTCGATGTATAATCATAACAATCGAAGAACAACCAGAATATTGTCTATGGCGTCAGGTGTGTTTGAGCAAAAATCTAAGTATTCGAATAGTCAAGATACATTATCATATAAACAGTATAAAAAATTATGGGAAAAATGTACAATTCCTCAGGTAAAGTATTTGTGTCGTCAGGCAACAATACGATTAATTTATAATGAAATCGAAAGAACAAATTATTTTAATCGTATATGTAATAACAAATTAGGCGATAAAAGTTCATATGCAAGAAGAATTCTTGTTTGGTTAAGCAATAAAAATAATTATACTACTGAAGAGTATTGTAGTTTTTATGATTTAATAAGTGGTGTGTTGTGTAGTCCGATTTTGGAAAATGAGACAGTAAGCACTGAAGTTCTTAGAGACTTTGCTGAAATACTTATAGGATTGGATGAATATCATTTTGAACAGTCAGGTTTCAATGGAGCGAATAATTCTAAGGCAAATTCAAATCACTGGTGTCAGCTTATTATTTTAAAATTTAATAATGATGTTTATGAACACTTAAATGTTGATAATCTGACAAAAATAATGCAAGATGAGTTTGATAAACATTCATCTGATAGTAGTAGTTATGGAATAAGGATTACAGAAGCTGGATATTGTTATGTTCGAAATATGAAAGATTATGAATATTTTGCATGTAGATATTCAAAAAATGATGTTCCTGTTGTTTTGATGAAGAATGCTGATAAAATAAAAGAAACAATTGAGTTGGTCTTTGATGCGGCAAAAAGAAACATTGATTCTGCGATAGCAATTGAGTTTGAACACTTGCGTAACTTTTCTAGGGGATATCGCTGTGATTATCATTTCCGAAATATCAGCGTAAGCAATAAAATCGAAATGCAATCTTACCCATATAGGGTGATAAAACAACATAAGAGATATCTTACTTCCTATAAAAGATATTTAAGTGAAAACTATTTGCATAATTATGATGGTTCGTTAAGTCAAGATGAAAGAAAAGATATTTGTAATACTATCGATCAATATTTAGATAAGTATAATGATATACTTTCTGGATTAAAACACTCTACTTATGAAATTGATGGTAAAATAATAGAAGGTTATATTCTTTCTAAGGAAGATGAATAAAGAGGTTATATTTATGAATATAATTAAAATATATCAAGTGTTTGAACCTGTTTCGGAAAATTTTTCGGTAATATCGGAAGAGATTCAATCTGCACAAATATTTAATTGGAATTTTATTGAACCATTTTTTAACATAATACTAGGGGTGATAACGATAATAATAGGAGCTAACTATATAAAAGCAAAAAGAAATGATGCAAAGTTCGGCTTTTATATAAATATTTATATATATATGATACGACTTCAAAAGTTTTTAAAAGAATATCCTCGAATATGCCAAAATTTGTTTACATCAAATGTAAGAAACGAATTATTCGTTGCACAGTTTTCGCATAAAAATATTGAAACAATGTTCACATCATTGTGTTCTGAAGTTTTACAGTATATTTCAACAGCATCAAATAACATTCCGCCACAGGGAAAAAGGAAAAGTCCAGAATGGTCGGAATGGTATTGCGATATGAATAATTTGACATTCTTTTTACAGCAATGTGCGTTTATTGATAAAGGTATAACACCTTATACGGATCCATCTGATAAAGAAGATTATGAGCAACTGATTAATAATGCTAATAAAGCGATAGAACGCATCATAAATAAACTTTCTGCTGAATTACAAATAAAAGAAAAAGAGAATGAAAAAAATAAGGAATCGTAAATCAATTATCCTTAGAAATATTTATTTTTATTTCATAAAATATGATGTTCTGAAATATGTGATATGATTTTTTTGTCGCATACCCTGTCTTACAGGTGCTAAGAATGGCTATAAACCGACAAAACTTGCTGATTGGAAATCGTGTAAACTGCTAAAACGGTTTCGAGGGTTCGAATCCCTTGCTCTCCGCCAGAAAACAGTACCGTAAAGGTGCTGTTTTTTTGTATGAAAAACAAGGGATTCGAACCCTGAGAGGGTGAGACGCGTGAAGAAAACAGTCCGGTGGACTGTTTTTAGCGTCGAAGCTTGAGGCGGGTACTGTTGCGGAGCAACGGTTGCCGAGAGTGGTGAATGCGAAGCATGCACATCCCTTGCTCTCCGCCAGAAAACAGTACCGTAAAGGTGCTGTTTTTTTTGTATGAAAAACAAGGGATTCGAACCCTGAGAGGGTGAGATGCGTGAAGAAAACAGTCCGGTGGACTGTTTTTAGCATCGAAGCTTGAGGCGGGTACTGTTGCGGAGCAACGGTCGCCGAGAGTGGTGAATGCGAAGCATGCACATCCCTTGCTCTCCGCCAGAAAAAAACACTTGCGAAAG
>JAGBSO010000011.1 GCA_017631795.1 Clostridia bacterium
CACAAATTCCAACGGCGGCTTGAGGGCAAGCCGCCCTACGTTAGTTAATATAAATTATTGTTTGATCTATTTTACATCAAAAAAATATTTCTGTCAATTGACCTTTTTGTTAAAGTGTGTTACAATAAAACGGAATATATATCAGAGAGATGAAAAAATGAAAATTCTCATAGATGCCGATGCGTGTCCCGTTGTTGATATAACGGTGAAACTCGCTTCAGAATTCGGCAGAAAGTGCATTATCATATGTGATACAGCGCATTATATTGTCCGTGAAAATGCGGAAACAATCACAGCTGAAAAAGGTGCGGACAGTGTTGATTTCAGACTTGTCAATCTTGTTGAAAAGGGTGATATCGCCGTTACTCAGGATTACGGTCTTGCCGCTATGTGCCTTGTAAAACAGGCTGTTCCCATCAATCAGAACGGACTTATTTTTACAAATGAAAACATAGAAAAACTGCTTTATACAAGGTTTGTTTCAAAGAAAATCCGAATGGCAGGCGGAAGGACTAAAGGTCCTTCAAAACGCACAAAAGAACAGGATAAAGACTTTGAAAAAACACTTCGTATGTTGCTTGAAAAGGAAAATCAGAATGGCTGAAAAGGTTAAAAAACAGTATAATAATCTGAATGCTATAAAAATAATGGCGGCATTTTTTGTTGTGTGTATACATATCCGCTTTCCCGGTGATTTCGGCAATGCTGTTGTTGCTGTTGCCCGTTTTGCAGTGCCGTTCTTTTTTATGTTATCGGGATTTTTCAGTTATTATGAAAACAAAGAAGTGCTAAATGCTAAATATAAACGGAAAATCAGGCACCTGTGCACCATTTTTGCAGGAAGTTTTCTGATGTATCTGGCATATGACGCTCTTGGGCATATTCTGAACGGATCGTTGAAAAATTATCTTGCAGGTAAGTTTTCTTTTGATGCAATAGCAGAATTTGTTGTTTTTAATCATCCCCGTGTCATGGAACCCTTATGGTTTCTGCCTGCTCTTGTTTATGCAACAGTTGTTTTCTTTTTCTTTGAGAAAAAAGGCATCACAAAAAAAATGTATTTTCTTATCCCTGTGCTGTTTATTTCAGGTGTTGTTTTTCGAGAAATTCTTGAATTTGCGGAGAATCCTCCGCAGATTATGAAAGAAGCTTATCTTTACAGAAACTGGCTGTTTGTCGGTTTGCCGTTTTTCATGCTCGGTCATTTTATAAAAGCAAATGAAGAAAAACTGAAAAACAAATTTTCAGATGCAGCGCTTGTAGTGATTATGCTTGTTGCGACTGCCGAATCTGTTGCGGTTGAATTGATGCATACTCAGAAAAGCCTTTATATCGGCACATTCTTTGCGGTAAGTGCACTGTTTGTTCTTTGTCTGAAAAAAGAAGGATCTGTAAAAACAGGGAAACTTGCTGTTTACGGTGCTGAATATTCACTTTATGTCTATATTTTTCATATCATGGTCAGGAATGTCTGTGACAAAATTCTTTCAGTCAGCGGTCTTGCCTCTGTCGGTGAGAAGCTCAGTGCTGTTATGCCTGTGATCATTTTTGTGCTTGCGTTAATTGCATCGGCAGTTTATGTTTACATCAAAAAACTTATCAAATCAAAACTTAAACGGGAGAAATAAAGTTATGTATATAAAATCACCTGAATACAAAAAAGAACTTGAAATATATCTTTCAGAGTTTTCGGATGTCTTTGAAAAATTTGCAGACAGCACTGTGCTTATAACAGGTGCTGCAGGTCTTATCGGTAATTATATCATTGACCTGCTTATGGCGAAGGAAGATATAAAAGTTGTTGCCGTTGACAGAAATGAAGAAAGAATGAATATCCGTTTCGGTGATTACAAGGAGAATTTTATTTCCGTTATCGGTGATGTCAATGATATGGCGCTGTGCGAAAAGATTTTCAGCGAAAACAAGCCTGATTATGTCATTCATGCGGCAAGTAACACATCACCGCTTGATTATGCAAACAAGCCTGTTGACACAATCTGCACAAATATAATCGCAACGCATAATCTTCTTGAATGCGTGAGAAAATATAACACAAAAAGATTTATGTTCTGCTCTTCAGTTGAAGCATACGGCACTGGAAGTGATGATGTGGACGAATTTGACGAGCTTTACAGCGGATATGTTGACTGCAATACCGTAAGAGCCGGTTATCCCTCGGGAAAAAGAGCATCTGAAGCTATGTGCAATGCATATATGAGTGAATACGGTGTTGATTTTGTCAATGCAAGAATCGGCAGAATCTACGGTGCAACGGTAATTCCCGAAGATACAAAAGCACCCACTCAGTTTATCTCAAATGCAGTCAGAGACGAAGATATTGTTCTTAAAAGTCCCGGTACACAGGTCTTTTCTTTCGGATATGTGGGTGACTGTGCAACGGGTATGCTTAAAATGCTTTCTCACGGTGAAAAAGGCTGTGTATATAATGTTGCAGACTGCGAAGGCGGTATAATGCTTCGTGATTTTGCTTCTGCTGCAGCATCTGCAGGCGGAAGAGAGGTTGTTTTTGATCTTTCAACAGATCTTGCAAAAGCAGGTTATTCAAAAGTCACAAGAGCAGTACTCAGTGTAAAGAAACTTGAAAGTCTCGGCTGGAAATCATTGTATAACCATGTTGAGGGAACAAAACGAACAGTAAAATATCTTAAAGAACTGAATGTACTCTGATACGGAGGAAAAATATATGGAAAAACTCAAAGCGCTTGTCACAGCTGAAGTTATAAAGCCTATTCTTGAAACTTTAAATGACAGAATTGATTTTGAATATGCGGGATATAATATCGACCATGATGTTATGCCCAGAGAAGAGCTTAAACAGCGTGTGCGTGATATTGACATCCTTGTGTGTGAATATGACACAATTGATGCGGAGATTTTTGACTGTGCAGAGAATCTCAAATTTATCGTCTGTTGCAGAGGCGGTGTCAAGACTGTTATTGACCTTGACAAAGCAATGGAAAAGGGCGTTATTGTCTGCAATAACGGTGGCAGAAATGCAAATGCGGTTTCTGATATGACAATGGCATATATCCTTGACCTTACAAGAAATATAACACTTACGGATAATCTTATTCATGGCAGAGTTATCACAACAGATGTGAAGTCAAAACCCGATGAATACCGTGATACTGTATGGGGTCTTGATAACAACTCACCGTTTATCCGTTTCAGAGGTCAGAGTGTGAATCACATGACACTCGGTCTTGTGGGATTCGGTCATGCAGGCAGACTTGTTGCAAAAAAGGCTCAGGCATTCGACATGAAAGTCATTGCTTACGACCCTTATATCGATCCCGATTCTGTGCCTGAAGATATTGAGCTTGTGAAGTTTGACAGACTTCTTGCAGAGTCTGATGTCGTAAGTCTTCACTGTGTTGTCACTCCTCAGACAAAGCATCTTTTCAAGGCTGCAGAATTCAGTAAAATGAAAAATACAGCTTATTTCATCAATACGGCAAGAGGTGAGCTTGTCAACGAAGCAGACCTTATTGAAGCTCTTAACAATGATGAAATTGCAGGTGCTGCAATTGACGTTACGGCGGTTGAGCCTATCGCATCCGATTGTCCGTTGCTTGATGCCAAGAATCTTATTATCACACCTCATATCGCAGGTTCATCATATGATGTTCAGGTGCAGGGCACAAATATGGTCGTTGCAAGTCTTACAGACTGGCTCAATGATAAGAAACCTTCCAACTGCGTTGTATATAAATAAGGAGAATGTTATGGGTAAAAATATTGGAATAATCCTTGCGGGAGGAATAGGCAGCCGTTTCGGTGCAGACAGACCGAAACAGTACTGCACAGTTTTCGGTAAGGAAATGATATGGTACTCCATAGATGCTTTCAGAAAAGCGGAAACAATTGATGATTTTATTGTTATTGTTGATAAAACCGAAATGGAAAAGGGCAGAATTGCGTCTGAATACGGTGTGAAGACTGTTGAGGGCGGTTCAAGCCGTAACGGATCATTCAAGAATGCTCTTGATTACATAGCTGAAAATTATCCCGATTGCGAAAGAATAATCGAGAATAATGCAGCTTGTCCGATGATTACTCCGGAACTTATAGATGAATTCATAAATCTTCTTGATGAGTATGATTTTGTCAACACTGCATACAAAATCACCGATGCTCTCGGCTCATACAAAGACAGAATTGCAGACAGAGAGGAGTTCTATCTTATTCAGGCTCCCGATGCATACAGATTCCCTCTGCTTTATAAGTATTTTGACGAGAATTCAAATCTCTGTCATCCTGCTCATCAGCTTCCTCTTGATACAAAGGAATACCGTTACTTCGGTTATACAGATAATTACAAAGTAACATATCCCGAAGATATAAAAATTGTTGAAATGCTGATGGAAAGAAGAAAGAAACAATAATTCAGCAAACTTCATCATTTATGAACAGATACAAGAGTTAGAAGGTAGAAGTGACAAGTTACAAGTGTCGGAAGCCGCAAAGCGGCTTGATTTATAAATGGGTTAAAGGGCTTTGCCCTTTCCTTCACTTCTAACTTCTCCCTTGTAACTTCTAACTGTTAAATTATTGTTTGCATTTTTTTATATATCTCGGAAACAATACCCTTTGGTGATTACTGTGTCAAAAAGGGCTGTTGTTTCTTTTTTTATTATAACATTACTTTTTTCATCGATGCTGTTCAGAATTGCATATATATCGGGAACTTTGTCTTCGCAGGCTGATTCACAGAAGAGTTCAAGGCTTGTGACAGTCGGTCAGACAAGGGGAATGATTTATGACAGGAATATGAAACCGCTTGTGAATCGTGAAACGCACACGGTTCTTATTGTGAATCCCACAGAAGATGCTATGACAGCGCTAAAAGAACAGTTGTCGGCAGATGAGTATGTCACAGCTCAGGGAAATGCAGAAACAGGCAGACCGTTTCTGTTTCAGTGTGACAATTATAACGGTGAATGTGCTGATATCGAGGAGGTTATTGTTTATGACAGGTATTCGGAAAGTGATACGGCAGTACACCTTATAGGCTATCTTGATTCGGCAGGAAACGGTGTCAGCGGAATCGAAAAGGCTTTTGACAGTCTTCTGAAAGAATATTCCGGCACATTTTCCGTGCGTTATAATGCAGATGCTTCGGGAAAAGTTCTTGGCGGAATGGGTCTTGAAACGGTGAATGAAAATTATGATTCACAGGGCGGAATTGTGCTTACCATAGACAGCGAAATTCAGCGTGCCTGCGAAAATGCCATGAAATGGAACAATCTTGAAAAAGGCGCAGTGGTTGTTCTGGATGTAAAGACTTCGGAAATCCTTGCCATGGCAAGTGCACCTGTTTATGACAGGGAAAATCTGTCGGCAGCGCTTGAAAATGAAGATTCACCGTTTCTCAACAGGGCATTGGAAGCTTATGCGGTGGGGTCTGTATTCAAACCTGTTGTTGCAGTCGCCGCACTTGAAAAGGATACAGATACCGGTGTTGTTTTTAACTGTGACGGATGCTCGGAAGTGTCAGGTGTGAATTTCAATTGTCATAAAAGATCGGGACATGGAATGAATGATATGTCTTCGGCAATGGCTGTTTCATGCAATTCATATTTTATAAGTCTCGGGCAGTCGGCAGGTGCTGAAAATATAATTTTATCTGCCTCTGCACTCGGATTCGGAAAAGAAATCGAGCTGTGCGATTCAATGATTTCTGATGCAGGAAATCTTCCGTCTGTACAGGAAATTGATTCGTTGCCTGCACTTGCGAATCTGTCCTTCGGGCAAGGTTCATTACTTGCAACACCCTTGCAGATTGCCGCAGCGTATTGTGCTTTTGCAAACGGCGGTTATTACAGGGATCCTTATGTGCTTAAGAATATGGTTGACGGTGAAGGACAGGTCACAGCTTATTATAAGAATGAAATAAATAATAAAGTAATACCCGACAGTATTTGCAGTGAGATTGTCGGGATGCTTGCGGAAACAGTGGAAAACGGCAGCGGAAAACTTGCATCTCCTATGACCGGCAATGCTTCGGGGAAAACAGCAACCGCAGAAACAGGTCGCACAGACGGGAATAAGAAGATTGTAAACACATGGTTTGCCGGATTTTATCCGTCGGAAAATCCTGAGTATGTTATTGTTGTTTTCAGGGAAGACGGGAATTCATCCGCCACCGATTGCGCGCCTGTATTCAGGGATATTGCAGACAATATTTCGGGAAAATAGGACATGAACAGATTTTTATATGTGAATTTTGATAAATTTCTTAAAATCTTAATAAAAAACAAAATTACATCTTGACATTTTTGTCTGTTTGATGTAAATTTATTATAATGGTGCATATATGTTGCGCCAATAAGAATAATGTTGGGTTAATTTATGTTGTAATCCATGAAAGGGGTAACTCCAAAATGAAAAAAAGCCATGAGTACGATTCACCCGTACTTTCCAAACTCGTTTCAGTTGTTACTGTTCTTGCTATCTGCGTATGCTCAGTTTGCTGCATCGTAACAGCATCAAAAGTTTCAACAATGTCAACAAGCACTGTTGCAGCTCCTCAGCAGTCAGGCAGCTCACAGCAGTCATCATCTTCATCATCAAGCAGCAGCTCACAGTCATCAAGCAGCAGCTCACAGTCATCATCAGACAGCAGTGCAGATACTCAGGCACCTGCAGATAATGCAGATCAGGGTGCTGAAGAATCAGGTCCTTCAAAGGAAGAAATCCTTAAGAAGTACACAGAAGTTATGGACCAGCTTAAAGCAGGCGTAGCTACATACGACAAGAAGGAATTCCAGACACTTGCTGATGACTACGATCTCGGTACAGTTGGTAACCTCGTTCTTCCCATCGCTCAGAACCTTATGACAAGTGAAGACGAAGCTGAACTCCAGAACAGATCAGATATGGAACAGATCCCCATCATCAGAAACAAGAAGGGTTGTCTTCTTACAGACGTTAGCAAGATCAAGTCAGCTACAATGACTGAATCAGGCGGCAAGACAACAATCGTTATCGTTCTTAACGACGAAAAGAGTCCTCTTCCCGCAGCAGACGGTGCAACATCATGTGACAGTGCTGTCGGTTCAATGATGAATCCTCTTAACCAGCAGGAAATCGACAACATCATCGCTGAATTCTCAGGTGTTGTTACAATGAACAAGTTCCAGCTTACAGGTAAGGATTGTACAGCTACTCTCGTATTCGACACAGCTTCAGGCAAGGTTGAATCACTTGAGCAGATCATGAACTACTTCATCGAAGTTGACGCTAAGGCTGTTTTCGTTCCCGTTTCAGGTTACGCTACACTTACAAACAAGATGACAATCAACAATGTTGCTTACAAATAATTAAGTAATTAACTCAATTAATGACAGGGTACCTTCGGGTGCCCTGTTTTTTGCTTCTATGAACGGTATGTTCTGTGTCGGATGCAGATTGATACAAAAAACGGTCATCGCATTGTTGCGAAAACCGTTTTGCTTGTGCGTTATTGCAATAAAAATACCACAGAGTATGCATGACTCTGTGGTGCTTTGTTATGTGTTGTTGTTTTCATTTGCTGATGCGTAAAGCTTTTCGATACAGCTTCTGCAGATTTTCTGGTCATTATATATAACGATATCATCAAGACTTTTGCAGAAAAGGCAGGAAGGTGAATATTTTCTGAGAATGATTTTGTCGTCATCTACAAATACTTCAAGATCAGCGTCATTTTCTGTAATATTGAGTGTTCTTCTGAGCTCCATAGGGATGACAAATCTTCCCACACTGTCAACAGCTCTTACAATACCTGTGGATTTCATAATTAAACCTCATTCCGTTTCTAAATTTGCTGCTTATTTATGATAACATAACAGCCGTATTATTGTCAATAATAAAGAAAAAATAATACATGAACGGTTATTTTGTAGAAATCGGCAGAATAATAAGCTGAATGTTTTTCAGAGCAAATAAAAAAAGGCAGTCTGTTACGACTGCCTTGATTTTTGCAAAATGCAATTAATGCTTTATTCCTGAACATTAATTTTGCCAAAGAAGTTTTTAATCATTTCGATTATCTGCATTATGGCGTTTATGATTTTTGTAAACTGTTCCATTATGCTACCTCCTTGAATTTGAAAATTATATGCAGATTTTAGCACAGAAATTTGTTTTCTTCAAGTATTTTTGCAGATTGTTACATTTTTTTAATATTTATGACAAAATCATGTCATTATTCAGACGTGAAAACAATTATTCGATTTCCAGGTCTTCAAGTTTGAGATCGTTTTCAAGATTATCAAAATCAAGTGCTCTTTTACCTGAAATGATTGCAACAATGTAATCGATCAGGTTTTCAAACCAAGCAATAAATCCTACAAAATCAAAGCTATCGTTTGACATATTAACAGACTCCTTTGTTTTTTATTTGTTAAAAAAATTATACTCTTTTAATTCATACAAATCAACAGTTTTTTCTGAAAAACTGAAATTAATCTGCTTTCTTGTCAAGGAAACCGACTTTGTACATGAGGAATGCAAAAAGAACAGATGCAACGATACCGGGGAAGATAAGAGTTGAAGCACCGATTGTGGGAACAAAGACAAGAATTGCAAGCATAACAATAATGGGTGCAAATGAGATTTTCCAGTTCTTAACGAAATATCCTGCACCGAGAGCACCGAAGAGTGCGGGGATAACCTGTTTGAATGCAGGCATAAGAAGTTTGCTGCTTGTGAATGATTCAAGGAAGGGAGCGAATGCAAGAACGCCGATTGCAAGAATAATTGTTGTGACAATTGATGATGTTGCAATTGCGATTGTTGAAATAACTTCGCCTTCTTCTGAATTTGCTTTAACCTTTGCACTTTCCATAGCACTGATTGCACAGGGAAGTTTAAGGTTAACGATATTACCTGTTACGAATGAAAGGTATGTGCCGCCTGCACCGAGCATGGGTGTGTAGAAGATAACTTCAACAACAGCAACAGTCCAGTAAAGGGGGATAACCTTGAGAAGTCCCATGAAAACCTTTTCAAAAGAAGGGAAAACACCAAGGTAAAGACAGATTGCCATGGGGAACATCAGAAGCACACAAAGAGCTGAAACTGTTGAGATTCTGCCCCATGAATGAACTTTATCATAATATGATCTTGCAGATTTAGTTGTATTCTTTTCCATGATTAACCCCTCCATTCAAGCGTTGCAATTTCGGGCGGAAGCACATTGTAAGCTACAATCGCAGCAACCATACCCAGAATCATACCGATCGGCATAATGAACGGTTCAAGCCATGTGAGTTTGAATTTCTTTGTGATAAGTTCAATAACAACAGATGAAATGACTGCTGTTGCAAGTGTGATTACAGAAAGAACACCTGCACCGTCGATGGGTGTATCTTTTTTACCTGCACCGAGGATTGAGTTTGAAATGAAAGCACCGATAAGACCGATGAAAAGTGCGGGAGTTACATGATCAATAAATCCTGCAAAGCTTCTCTTTTTCTTTTTGCTGTCTGCAGTCTCTGTTGAATTTTCTTCAGTTACTGCTGTTTCAGGTTCAGCCTTCTTTTTGCCCTTACCTGCGTTAAGGAATTTCTTGTGGAGAGGCTTTGCAACAAAGGGAAGAAGTACAAGTGAGAAACAGATACCGATTGTCATAACCCATGCAACACCTGCAAATGCTTCGGGATCAGTAATAGCTTCTGAAATACCTGTTGTGATGCCGAATGCGTTGATAGCTTCTGTTGCAGCAACTGTTTCGTATGTGATGTTACCGAGAACAGAAAGTCTTACCCACGGAACAACAAGACCGAGTGCGGGTGCCAACGCAATAACTGTTGCAAGAACAGAAAGTGCAGAGGGAATTGTGAAAAGCGCACTTGAAGTGATGGCATTCTTGAGCTTTGATTTGTCAATACCCAATTCTTTGCCGTGCTTCCATGCTTTCACAAGGAAGAAAATTGATTGACCGAGAACAAAAAGTATTACTGCGCCTGCAATAAGATACAAGGCAACAGAACTTTTGAAATCCATAGTATCACTACCTTTTTATATTAATATTAAAATTTTACATAATTTTATGTATTATGTCAATATTACATTACAATCTTTTTTGTAAAACACATAATTCCCTGGGGAGTTATATCGATAACGCCGCATGAATTCTGTCTTACAGATCCCGGATTCATCATATAAAGACCGTCTTCATACAATGTACAGGGATTATGAGTGTGGCCGAAAAGAGCAATTGTTGCGTCTGAATACAACGCAGCGGTTTTCAGCTTGTCGAGACCGAATTTGACCTGCTCACTGAAACCGTGTGTGCAGTATATGATTTTGTTATCAAAATTTTCAATTGTTCTGATGGGATACTCATTGAACCCACCGTCACAATTGCCACGCACAGCGGCAATCTTTTTGCCTGTCAGCCAACGTGATGCATATTCAAAGTCAGCCAGTCCGTCACCGAGAAAAATGACTGCATCAACACCTGCAGTGTTTTTTATTGCAAGTTCAAGTGACGGGATATCTCCGTGGGAATCGGAAAGTACAAGTATACGCATTATAATCACCTTTCGTGAATAATATATTTATCAAGGAGGGAATTTTTATGGCAGAAAATATTGACGATATCATAAAAAAGATAAAAAACAACAGCAATGAAGAAAACAAAAAACTTGCCGAAGACTTGCAGAAAGGTCTGTCTGAAAGTCAGTCTGCTTCATTACAGAAACTTCTGTCTGACAAAGAGCTTGTTAAAAAGCTTCTTAATTCCGATCAGGCGAAGAAAATTATGAAAAAATTCGGCGGTGACAGCAATGGACATCAATGAGATCCTTTCATCGCTCACTCCTGATGATATTGCGCAACTGAAAAGTGTTGCATCGTCTCTGATGGGAACAGATCAGAATGAATCAAAAAAAGAACAGTCGCAACCGGATATATTCAGTCCCGAAATGCTGGGAAATCTCGGAAAAATAGGCAATGCCGTGTCAGGTGATGATCATCGGACCGCGTTGTTGAAAGCACTCAGGCCGATGCTCAGTGAAGAAAGACAGAAGAAAGCAGACGAAGCGATAAAAATTCTGAGAATTATCAGGCTTATTCCGCTTCTTCGTGAAAGCGGACTGCTCAGCGGTCTTTTGTAGGAGGAAATATGCGGGATTATTCTTATCAGGATATGCTCAGAATGCAGGAAGAAGCAGCTTATCGGGTCAGAGAAATGAAAAAAAGAGCAACGCTGGCTCTTGATGAAGAAACTCAGCCTGTTCAGAAAAAACTTCCTCTTCCCGACGAAGTTAAACATATATCGTATCCTGTTGAAATTGAGAATTCTCAGGATGATGAAGCCATAACCGAAGAAATTCAGGAAAAAGAAAATCCGTCAGCGGGGATTCTTGATTTTCTTACCCGTGACAAGGATGCTCTGCTGATTCTATCGCTGATTGCAGTGCTTGCAACGGAAAGTAACGACAGTTTTACAACTTATGCACTGGTGTATCTGCTATTATAAAATAATCGGCATAAACTGTAAAGTTGTGGTGAAATGTATATGATAAAAAACGGGGTGTTAATTAAATATTAATATATTGTTTAAATATTATTAACATTTGTGACTATGCTGTATGATAATATAAAGCTGTAATAAATCAACAGACAGTCGGAGGTATTCAGGATGTACATCACATTTTACAACTTTATTATGACAATCATAAATATATTCTCAAACCTGGGACAGCTTCTCGGCTTATCAGCCTGAGCAGATATATTTTTGTAAGATTTGCAGATTTTCCCCGTTTTTCAGCGGGGATTATTTTTTTTGCTTATTCTGTAATTATACCTTTTAAAAAATCCGAATTCAATAGCTGATGAAATTTTTTTATCGGAAATATGAGTCGGTATAAACAACAAAAAAACAAAACAACTTTTGTACTATTTGACAAAAAATGGTCAGGAATCATTTTACAGTTTATTGAAACTTGACATTTCATGTAAATTATATTATTCTATTTATAGGCATAAATTATAATAAAAATGCTGAAAACTCGTGGCAGGAGCCACAAAGAAAGGACATGATTTTTCATGAAAAAGTTCACTAAAATCCTTAGTGTCTTCATGGCAATGCTCATGGTTGTCACATGTATCCCCATGACATCATATGCAAGAGATACACAGTCTCTCGACGCATATCTGTCAACAGATAACCTCAGCGAAGTTGTCGAAGACCTTCTCACTTCTCTTAAGGACAGAAAGGAAGAAATCATTCCCTCTGTTCTCAGTATCTGTTTTGAGGCTATTATTGCACTCAGAGAAACTGCAGAAGAAAACGGTGTTGATGTAGCCACTGCAAGCACAAAAGAACTTGCTGACCTTCTCATCGTTTATGTTGACGAAGTTCTTGAAGAAGCAGATCTCAACTCTCAGCTTCCTTCAGAAATAGCTTCTCTTGTTCCCATCATCGGTATCAAGAAGCTTGACCTCAGCTCAGTTGATTCAATCCTTCAGGTTCTTGCAGACGTAGGCAAGATCGTTAAGGGTAAGACAGCAATGTGGGGCACTCTCGCATCTCTTGACGTATCTCCTCTTGTAAAAGACAGCAAGAAGAATACAGCTATCTCAACAAAGAACTCAACAGGCCTTGATATCCTTTACGGTCTTTTTGATTTCCTTGCAGCAAAGAACAACATCAAGATTTATCAGACTCTTATCAACGGTAAACTTGATCTCGGTAACATGAACGGCACAATCAAGACTTTTGCTGATCTTGATCTTGAAGCAACAGTTAATGATATGATGGGTGACAACCTTGGCGTAATGATCAAGGAAATGCTCTACTCAAGCCTTATCGCAGGTGAAGGCGATCCCGAATTCGCAGCATCAGTTTATAAAGATTTCGGTAACGATGCTCTTCTTGCAGCAGCTCTTCTCAAGGCTGTTACAGGTGAAGAAGTTTCAAAGGCAGACGCTGAACAGCTTGCTGCTATGACAGTAAACGAGATCATTGCAAAGTATGCTGATTCTGCATTCGCAGGTTTCCTTGTTGAACCTCTCAACACAGATGTAAAGGCTGCGCTCAACGATCTCATCGCTATGGATGATCAGCTTGCAGTTCTCAAGAACATCATCAACCTTAACTATGAATTCAAGGCAAGTGATTTCAACTTTGCTCAGATGGCAAATAAGGGCATCTTTGAAAGCCTTAACAACTTTGTATGCAAAATAGCAGAAGTTATTCTTCAGCCCGCTGTTTATACAGAACTCGGTCTCAAGGCAGGCGGTAATGAAAACGTTACAGCAAACCTTACATCTGTATTCGCATACGTTCTCAAGACTCTCGCTGCAAACAACGGCGGTAAGCTTGAATTCACAATCAACGACGTAGCATATTCATTCGATTTCAGCGGTTTCACAGCTGATAAGATCGCAGGCAAGAGCCTTGAAGATATGGTTGTTGCTGTTGTATCACTCTTCTATCCCACACTTCTCCAGATGGAACTTCCCGCAGAAGTTAAGACTATGGAACAGCTTGCAGGTTATACAGCATATGTATGTATCGACAAGTTCATGGTCAAGGATGATTCTATTGACTTCACAAAAGATTACAAGAGCCTTGTAATGTCAAACGGCAAAGTAAGAGACATGTCTCAGACACAGTGGAGCAACGTACTCGGTGAAATGGGTATGGATGTTGCTATCTACTGGCTCAATGATGCTACAAACTTCGGCATGACTCAGGCTGATGTTGATGCTCTCAAAGCTGACGGTTGGACATGGGAAAACTTCCTTGAAGAAATCGTAGACTGGGCTCTTAATTACATCAAGGGTATCCCCGCAGTTGCTGACGAACTCGAATTCGAAAGAGGCGTTATCGACGGTAACGGCGCATGGTACAAACTCAATGTTGTTCTCAACGAACTTCTTCCTCTCGGCTTCTTCACAGGTTGCGGTGACGAAACATTCACATTCGATGTTTACACAGCAGTAATGGGCAAGATCATCCCCGCTGCATTTGATTGTGATTTTGCAGAACTTACAGATATCTTTGCTGCAAACAACAACAAGAACAATCCTCTTAACAAGTCAGTTATCTCTGCTGTTCTCAGCACAGTTGATAACCTTCTCTTCTCAATCTTCAATCATGAATGCGGCAGCGCAGGTTCATTTGAAAAGGCAGCTACTGCAACTCATGACGGTTACAAGGGTACATACTGTAAGGCAAACGGTCACTATTTCGACGTTGTAGTTGTTCCTGCAACAGGCGAAACAGAACCCCTTCCCACAGATCCCACAGAACCTTCAACACAGCCTCAGCCTTCAGATCCTTCAACACAGCCTTCAGATCCCGCTGATCCCGACGTTATGATGGGTGATATGAATGGCGACAGCAAGATCACAGCTTCTGATGCCCGTGCAGTTCTCAGAATCAGTGCTAAGCTTGATAAGGCTGATGCTGCAAAAGAAAAGATTGCAGACATCGACGGTAACGGTAAAATTACTGCTTCCGATGCTCGTAAGATTCTCAGATTCAGCGCAAAACTTGACAAGGTTTTAGGTGGCTAATTTGAATTCACATGCCGCTCCGGTTTTTCCGGGGCGGTTTTTTAATGTAAAATTGAAAGTTGAAAATTGAAAATGTGCAGAGTATCCGATACTCAAAAAAATTCCTGACAGAGTTGTTTCTCCGTCAGGAATTTATTATTCATTTATCATTGTTTTATAAAAATCAAGTGTTCTGAATTTGCGTCTGATGACTGACATCAGATATTTTTCCGAAGCATTTGCAAAACGGGGGATATTGTCTGCGCTCAGTTGCAGTGAAAACATTTTGTCAAACTCTGAGAAAACAGAGTGTCGCATGGCTGTTATAACTTCAAGGGGATAAGCTCCTGCGCCTGTGCCTTTGCAGTTGCAACAGTACAATTCGCCTGTCATTTCGTTGAAATACATCGGGTCTGTTTCAAATTCACCGCATCCTGCACAAGCAATCAGCGACGGCATGTAACCGATAAGTGATGCAAGGCGCAACTCGAAAAGTGCTTTTAAGATATGCATGTTCTTTTTGTCGTTTGCAAGGAAATAAAGTGAATTCAGCAGCAGACGCAAATACTCGTTTGCTTCCGTTTCAACCGGTGCTGATTCAATCATCAGCTCGTTGAAATACTGTGCAAGGGCAAGTTTTGTGATGTCCTGCTGCAGACCGAAGAATGTTTCGTTCAGGTCACATTCTTCCACCTTTGTGGATTTGACGCCTTCATAAAATGTGAATCTGCCGTAACAGAAGAGATTTGTGCTCATGTGGAGCTTGTTTTTCGGTCTGTCTGCGGCTTTTGCAAAAGCTTTCAGAATTCCTCTGTCACGTGTCAGGAGAGTCAGAAGTCTGTCTGATTCACCTGTTTTTGTGATTTTCAGAACAATTGCATCGGTTGAGAATGTCATTGTGTATCAAGTCCGAAATTGTGGATAAGACCTTCACGGTTACGCCAGTCTTCTTTGACCTTTACCCAGCATTTGAGATTTACTTTACAGCCGAGGAATTTTTCAAGCTCGATTCTGGCTCTTGTTGAAACCTTTTTGAGCATCGCACCGTTTTTGCCGATTATGATGCCCTTGTGAGAATCTCTTTCACAGTAGATTGTAGCTTCGATGTCGATTATCTCAGCATCTTCACGCTCTCTGAAACGCTCAATTGCAACAGCAGTGCCGTGGGGGATTTCCTTGTCGATAAGACGAAGCAGCTTTTCTCTTATCATTTCTGATGCGATGACTTTTTCGGGCTGGTCTGTGAGTGTGTCATCAGGGAAGAAATGCTCTGACTCAAATGCAAGATTCATAAGCTCGTCAAGAAGCTCGTTCATGCCGTTTCCGTCAACTGCTGAAACGGGCACGATTGCTTCGAAATTATACATCTGAGAGAAAGTCATGATTCTTTCCATGAGCTCTTTTTTGTCGGGGATTGTATCAATTTTGTTGATAGCAAGAACAGCAGGGATTTTTTCCTTTACAAATCTTTCGATAAGCTGTTCTTCAGCCTGTCTGATTTCACCTTTGGGCTCAACAACAAGCAGACATGCGTCAACGTCGCTGATGCTGTTGTCAACAGCCTTTACCATATTCTGACCGAGCTTTGTTTTCGGTCTGTGGTAACCGGGAGTGTCTGTGAAAACAAGCTGTGTGTTATCTTTTGTGAGAACACCCATGATTCTTGTTCTTGTTGTCTGGGGTTTGGGCGAAACAATCGCAATTTTCTGACCGAGAAGACGGTTAAGGATTGTTGATTTACCCGCATTGGGACAACCTACAATAGCAATAAATGCAGTTTTTGATGTATTCAAAATTTTTACTCCTTTATCAAGTAAACAATAATTTAGCGGTGCTAAATTATTGTAGTGGAAAATTGAAAATTGAAAGTTGAAAATGAATAGAGCGAAGCGGAATCAAGTGCGAAGCACTTCCGAAACTTTCCATTTTCCATTCTCAACTTTCCATTTGAGCG
>JAGBSO010000012.1 GCA_017631795.1 Clostridia bacterium
TAAATTATTGTAGTGGAAAATTGAAAATTGAAAGTTGAAAATGAATAGAGCGAAGCGGAATCAAGTGCGAAGCACTTCCGAAACTTTCCATTTTCCATTCTCAACTTTCCATTTGAGCGAAGCGATAAATTATTGTTTATTTCCCAACAAAAAATTGTTTTGGAGTGAAAGATATGAAAAAAATTATTTCTGTATTATTGGCTTTTGTGCTTGTTTTCGGCATTTCTGTTACAGCGTTTGCTGATGATGAGCAGACTCTTAAATTCGGCGAAGACGGTAAATTCTCCGTTATGCATGTTACTGACACACACCTTGAAAGCGACAATATTGATGCATCCGTGTGGCTCATCGGTCAGGCTCTTGACAGAGAGAATCCCGACCTTGTTGTTGTCACAGGCGACAATGTCTATAACGATGATGATGCCGAAATCACAAAGGGTTATATCACAAGACTTATGAACACTTTTGAAGAAAGAAACATTCCCGTTGCTGTTACATTCGGCAATCATGATTCTGAAAGAGGCGCAATGTCAAGAGAAGAGCTTATGGCTTTCTATAACACATTCTCATGCTCCGTTTCAGTTGATGACGGTGAAAATCTTTCAGGATGCGGTACATATAATCTGCCCGTTATGTCTTCTGACGGTACAAAAGTAAAATTCAACATCTGGGTTTTTGACTCCGGTGACTATGATGACGAAGGCGAATACGGTTGGGTAAAAAAAGATCAGGTTGAATGGTATAAGGAAACTTCAGACGCACTCCGTCTTCAGAATGACGGTGAAAAGGTCTGTTCACTTGCATTCCAGCATATTATAGTACCTGAAGTTTATGATGTACTCAAAAAGGCAGACAAAACAACACTTTTTGCTTTTGAACATATCTTCAACAAAGGTGATTACTATATGTTTGATCCCGAAAATGTGAACTACGGCACACTCAACGAAACTCCCTGCTCAGGCAAGCAGAATGACGGTCAGTTTGACGCAATGGTTGAAAAGGGCGATGTTCTTGCAATGTTCACAGGTCATGACCACACAAATGCTTTCGGTGTAAGAAATCAGGGTATCGACATCATGAATTCTCTGAGCACACGTTACAACGGTGACGCATTCTCAACACAGTACGGTTACAGAATGATTGTTGTGGATGAAAACGACACAAGCACATATGCCACAAGGGTTGTGCATTGGTATGACATGGTCACATTTGAAAATATTTCTGAATTCGGCACAAACAAAACTGCATTCAGCGTGGCTTTCAACGGAATGTTCCAGAAATATTTCCAGAATCTCTGGCGTGAAATTGTTTCAATGTTCACAGGCAGAACAATTTCATACCCCGACAAATAAGAATTTTCACCCTGCGTTTTTCTGCAGGGTGTTTGTTTAAAAAGGAGTGATAAGAATGATTTTGTATATTATCAGACACGGTGAGCCCGGTCACGGCGGTGCTCTTACTGAAAAAGGATGGAAACAGGCAGAGGCTGTGGGCAAAAGAATGAAAAAAGCCGGTGTGAACAAGATTTTCACATCTCCCATTCTCAGAGCAATGCAGACAAGTGAGCCTGCATGCAGACTTCTCGGTCTTGAAGCTCAGGTTGAAGAATGGGCACACGAAATAGGTGACGAAAGACTTCTTACAATGCCTGACGGAAAAAGGACTTCTGTTTCTCTTATTCAGAATTCACTTTTCCGTGAAAACGGAAACATTGACCTGCCTTTCGAAAAAGGTTATGAATGTGAATACATGAGAGATACCGAAATGAAGAAAGCTGTTTCATACATAGAAGAAAACGGAAACAGATTCCTTGAAAAACTCGGCTATAAATATGAAAACGGTGTTTACAGAATCACAAATCCCAATGACGACAAAGTTGCACTTTTCTGTCATTCGGCATTTTCAAGAGCATGGGTGTCGGTACTTCTTCATATTCCGGTGCATATAATGTGGGCAGGGTTTGATTATGAGCATTCAGGTGTCACAATCATGGAATTTGAAAACTATGAAAACGGCATCACTGCTCCGAAATGTTATTGTTATTCGGATACATCACATCTTTATGCAGAAGGCATCGGCTGTGATTTTTTTGAAAGGGTGGAAATGTAAAATTATTATAATTGAGCAAAAACTCTTTACACGTTAGTTTCAATATGTTATAATTAATTACATTTTAGATATATATTCTGTATATTTTTATCAAAAAATGGTAATTTAACACAGAAGAGGTTGTGATTGAATGGAAAAATTGACACGTAAGTACGGTCTTATGACGGCAATCTGTATGGTAGTCGGTACTGTTATCGGCTCAGGTGTTTTCTTCAAAGCGCAGAATGTTCTTGCGGCAACAGAAGGAAACATGCCTATGGGTATTGCAGCATGGGTTATTACAGGTCTTATTATGATTATCTGTTCTGCTCAGTTTGCAGTTATGGCTACAAAATATGAAAAGGTCAACGGTGTTGTTGACTATGCGGAAGCAACATGCGGTAAAGGTTATGCTTATTACCTTGCATGGTTCCTTGTAAACATCTATTATCCCAGCATGACAGGTGTTCTTGCATGGGTTTCTGCAAGATATTTCGGTGTTATGTTCGGCTGGAGCCTTGTCAGTGCAGAAGTTATGGCACTTGCAGGTTTCTTCCTTATCGCATCATACACAATGAATGCTCTTTCACCCAAACTTGCAGGTAAATTCCAGGTAAGTGCAACAGTTATCAAGCTCATTCCCATTTTCCTTATGGCAGTTGTAGGTACTGTTGCAGGTCTGAGAAACGGCACTCTGCCTCAGAATTTCGCAGGTGTTACCGAAGTAGTCGGCGGTGCAGGCGGCGGCGGACTTTTTGCTGCTGTTGTTGCAACTGTTTTTGCTTACGAAGGCTGGATTGTTACAACATCAATCAACGCAGAACTTAAAAATCCCAAGAAGAATCTTCCCATAGCTCTTGTTGTGGGCGCAGGAATCGTAGTTGCTGCTTATGTTCTTTACTTTATCGGTGTTGCAGGCGGTGCATCAGCTCAGGTTCTTATTGACGAAGGTGCAACAACTGCATTCTCAAATGTATTCGGTCAGGTCGGCGGTGTGTTCCTGAATATCTGTATTGTTGTTTCATGTCTCGGTACTCTTAACGGACTTATGGTCGGTGCAAGCCGCGGTATGTATGCAATTGCAGCAAGAAACGAAGGTCCCAACCCCAAGATGTTCTCACAAGTTGACAAAACAACAAACATGACAGGCAACTCTGCTATCTGGGGTCTGTTTGTGTGTGGTTTCTGGTTCCTTTTCTTCTACGGTGCAAACCTTACAGAAAAAGGCTGGTTCGGTCCTTTCAACTTTGACTCATCAGAGCTTCCCATCGTAACTGTTTATGCTATGTACATTCCCATGATGATTATGTGGATGGTAAAAGAAAAAGACATCGGCGTTATGAAGAGATTTGTTCTTCCCGCACTTGCGATTTTTGCCTGCGGATTCATGGTATTTGCCGCTTGTTATGCACACGGATATACTCCGTTTATAGCATCTCAGGCAGAAGGCACATTCAGATGTCCCGTTATTTTCTATCTTATCGTTTTTGCTGTAATTATGGGAGTCGGTGCATTCCTTAAAGGTAAAGGCGACAAAAAATAATTCTGAATAATTATAAAAGATTTCGGAGCAATCCGGAATTTTTTTATTGTATCAATTCTATTGTTTTTAATGGCATGATGTGATAAAATATTTTTTATATTATTATAGTGAAAGGACAGTTTTTATGTCAAAGATTCTCCCCAAACGAAAAATGTACCGTTACTGCCTTGCTGACATTGCAAAAGGTCTTTTCAACGGTATGATAGGCAACTATCTTCTTTACTTTTTCCAGCCTACGGTGAAAAGCGGTCTGCCCATACTTCTTCCCGAAAATAAATTGCTGGGATTTATCACAGTAATGGCGCTTATCACTGCAATCGGTAAAATTGTTGATGCTGTTACAGACCCTCTTGTGGCGTCGCTTTCGGATAAATGCACTCACAAGGCAGGCAGAAGAATGCCTTTCCTTAGATATGCGGCAATTCCCTATGCACTTTCCGTTCTTCTCATATTCTTTGCACCGTTTAAGGAAGGCTCTGCAGCAAATGCTGTATGGGTAGGATTTTTCCTTATAACATATTACACATCATACACATTCTATTTCATTCCCAAAAATGCACTCGTGCCTGAAATCATTCCCGATGCAAAGGTAAGAGTCGGTTACTACGGAATCAGCACAGCATTCTTTATGGGATCAAGTTCATTCATGTATGCTGCAACTCTCTTTGTTGACCTTCTTAAAAAGGCAGGACTTTCACCTCTCTGGTCATGGAGAACAGTTTTCACTGTTTTTGCAGCAATCGGTATGACATGTCTTCTTCTGAGCGCTTATGCATTCAACGAAAAAGAGTATGTTGAAGAAAACACAAAACCGAAAGAATCCGTATTCAAGTCATTCGGGCTTGTTTTCAGAAGCAGAGAATTTGTTGTTTTCACACTCGGTGACCTTTTCAGCGGTGTTTCAATGGCATTTTTCCAGACAGCAATGCTTTATTATATAACAATGCTTCTGAATGTGCCCGAATCACAGTCGTTCCTTGTTATGCTCACGGCAATTGTTGTGGCAATTGCATTGTTCCCGATTATTATAAAAATCAGCAGAAAGTTCAATAAGAAAATTCCCCTTGTTGCTGCAAGTATCGTGTTTACAATAGTCTTCGGCATCATCTATTTCGGTGATAAACTTGCTGCACTTGCACCCGGTAATGAACTTTTTGTCGGTCTTGCAGTGGGTGTTATCGTTGCATTCCCCTTTGCGGCAATCAACATTCTTCCCCAGTCAGTTATTTCGGATATCATTCAGCGTGACAGCCTTGTAACCGGTGTCAACAGAGAGGGTATCTTCTCTGCCGTAAAGACATTTATCGAGAAAATCGCATCTGCAATTGCAATGATGGGTGTTTCAAGCATTCTTGCAATCGGTGCAGGTGCAGGAGAATCAGTAGGTCTTCTCGGTGTTAAACTCACAGGTGTTTTTGCAGGCGGATTCAGCCTTCTTTCACTGATTTTCTTCATTTTCTACAATGACAAAAAGGTTATTGCAACAATTGAAAAATACAGAAAAGCAAAGGGTGAAAACAATGAGTAAAAATGTAATCGGTAAGGAAACAGACCGCAAGAATGTTTCTGCCGACACCCTTGAAACATATATCGCAAAGCTTAAAAAAATGGTTGACTGCAAAACTGTTTTCACACGTGACGGTGCAAACAGGGCAGAGTATGAAAAATTCAACGATGTGCTGAAAGAATGTTTTCCGCTTCTTCATGAAAAAGCAGAAAAGCTCATATTCGGCAGCGGTTGTTTTGTGTTTGTCATAAAGGGCAGAAACGCAGAAAAGAATGTCATGCTCATGTCACATCACGATGTTGTTGACGGTGACAGCGAATGGAAAACAGACCCTTTCAATGCGGTGGAAAAAGACGGTGCACTCTGGGGCAGAGGCACAATTGATACAAAAACACCGCTGTTTGCCGAGCTTCAGGCGGCAGAGGAATTGCTCAGCGAAAATTATGATTTTGACGGCGTAAATCTTTACATCGGTTCATCAGACAACGAAGAAGTCTGCGGTGACGGTATGGTGCTTGCAACAGAATATTTCAAAGAAAACAAAATTCATTTTGATGTTGTTTTAGATGAAGGCGGTGCAATCACAACAGGTATGATTCCCACCGTAAAAGAAAAGAGTGCAATGGTGGCTGTCCATGAAAAGAGCCGTCATATGTACAGATGCAAGACAACGAAAAACACAAAAGGTCACGGAGGGCTCAACCCCTCAACCGATTCTGCCGTAAACCGCCTTTGCGGATTCATAACGGAAGTGAACAAGTCGAAAATATATAAAGGGAAATTTTATCCCGAAGTGCGTGCAACATTTGAAACCCACGCACCGTATATGTCTTTTCCGATGAATATGCTTTTCGGCAATCTTACTGTTTTTTCACCGCTGATAAAAAAAATCATGCTTTCAATTCCCACAGCGAATGCAATGCTTTCAACTGCAATCACATTCACAACAGTTTTTGCAGGAACAAAAGAAGACCCGCAGATTGGTGCAAAAGAAGCTGAAACAACAATGTTCATCCGTTGCATCCGTGAAGACGATATGCTCAAAGGCTTTGAAAAAATCAAAAAAATCGCAGAAAAATACGGTGTTGAGATTGAAGAAATTGAGCGTGATTATTGTCAGCCGTCTTCTTTCACAGCAGAGCCTTTCAAAGTGCTCACAAAAGTTATGAACAGAAATTTCCCCGATGTAATCGTGGCACCGTATCTTCTCACAGCGGGTACAGATGCAAGAAGATTCACAGATGTTGCAGATTCAATTCTCCGTTTTGCACCCATTGACCTTGATAAGGCACAGTTTGCATCAATTCACAGCGCAGATGAACACATCAAAACAGAAAATGTGGGTCAGTGCGTATGTTTTTATAAGGATTTTGTAAAAGAGATATGAAAGATACAATATATTACATAGGACAGATTGTGGGAATACTTGTAACCATCGGTGCGATTGTCAATCTTCAGCTGAAGAAAAAACAGCACATGTATATTCTTTCCATAATTGTTAATATTCTCTCTGCGCTGAATATTCTTCTACTTGACGGATTCAGCTCAGGTGTTATCATCTGCCTTGTGGCAGATATTCAGATTGTGTTGGCAATCCTGCACGACAAGAAACAGACAGAAGTGCATCTTGCGGAAAAGATAATATTTTTCGTGCTTTATGTTGCAGGCGGTCTGTTAGGATTCAAGACATGGATCGATGTGCTTACAATTATCGCAGCAGCACTTTATATGTTTGCGATGTTTCAGAAAAAAGAGCAGCATATCAGACTTTTTCTTATGGGTAACATGGCAACATGGACGGTCTATCACGCAATTCTCGGCTCAACGGCAATTTTTGCACAGATTGCGGGAATAATTTCATCAGTTGTTGCACTTGTAAGATACAGAAAACAATAATTTAGCGGAGCTAAATTATTGTAGTGGAAAATTGAAAATTGAAAGTTGAAAATGAATAGAGCGAAGCGGAATCAAGTGCGAAGCACTTCCGAAACTTTCCATTTTCCATTCTCAACTTTCCATTTGAGCGAA
>JAGBSO010000013.1 GCA_017631795.1 Clostridia bacterium
CAATACCTGTTATTCTTGCGGATGGATTGAGCAGAAAGTATTCTTCTAACTCCAATCCTGTACCACATCCCAAATCAAGTATATGGCAGTTCTCTGTAGTCGGCAACTGCTTTGCCGTATATGGATAAAATTCGTCTGCGGATTCTATGTTTGTCAACATATGTTCATCGTATCCATCTAATCTGTTTTCAAAGAAATCAGCCATTTTTTCAAGCATATCTTATCTCCGTCAAATTCTTATTTATCAACCTGATTATACCACACCACTACCACACAATTCAATCAAAAAACTGCCCTCAGTGGAGAGCAGTTGAAAGTATTCTGTTTGATAAATTGGGATTCGTCGCTCGCTACCTTAATCCAAATATTCTTTGTAAGGTTCCAAAGCTTTAACAGCATTTTCGTACACACGCACCGCACTTGCTTCAGTGCGCATGGCTTGACGATATTTCTCAAGCAGTTCACCAAAATTAGGCGTATCAATCTTGATAAATCCACCTGCTAAGGATTGCAGAAGGTTGAACTTTTTTTGCTCGCTTTTGTTAGGAAAGAATAAAATCACATTTCCATCTGCGCACTCAACCAATTCAGCAGGTCCATAGGCTTTATGGTAGATAGCATCCCCACTTTGTATTAACTTCACGAATACAGTTCTGGCCTCATTCAACAAATCCACATTTTTCTCTGCGGACTGAACAGCTTCATACAATTCTACCGCTTTTGCCTTTCGCTCAAGATACAGACGTTTTGCAGGAGCGCTCGAATCCTTGATAGGAATATCATTATACAAATTATAACGCTTAGCACAAAAGATAATATCAACAAGCAAGATATGAAGATTTTCGTCCTTGTGCATGGGTTCTTTGCTTTCAAAACGACTATTGTGCGTTTTTATAAGAGCTGGGTGGTTCTTCATTTGCTCCACAATCTCGTCACAAAAACGATGGAACACTTCCAGCTTAAAGTCTGTATATGTACCCCAATCATTATAGAACTCCACGCAGTCAGCCAGATACTTTGCCTCAGTTGCCTTGTAGTAGTAATAAGTGTTGGGGTTATAGAACCACAGCAGAGCCATTGCAGAGCGCTGGGTGTTGATATAGAGATGACTGGAGGGGAAATACTTTTTGAGGAGTTCATCGGCAGCATTAAGAAAGTTTTCGATTTTTTCCTGCCGAATGGTTAGATTGCCTCCATCATCTGCATACAGATTTTCAAACATGCTCCGAACACGTTCTGGCTCTCTACGAGCATACTCCACTAAGGCGTAGAACGGTTGTTGTTGGTTACTGTCAATAAGATTTGCAGAGGCTTTCCATGCGTTATAGAGCATAGTTGCAAACTCATCTTTAGGCACATCCAAATCAAAAGCATTTTGGAACTTCTGAACAGCTAACCATTTATAGCTCTCATCAGGCTCTGGTTTCTGATTTAACCACTCGAATTTCTCAATATAGTGTTCAAACACCTTTGTTAGGTTTTTGACATTCATTAGAGTTTACCTCCTTGACGTTCGGGACACATTTTGGCTAAATATCCGTGCCGTTTTATCAAATTCTTATTTATCAATTTAATTATATCACACTTCTACCACACAATTCAATCAAAAAACTGCCCTCGTGAGAGAGCAGTCTGAATTGCGGAATTAAAGTCTGTATTTCCGTATGAAGTATAACGGTGTACAGCTCCATGCATGACAAAGACTGTTTATCATTCTGTCGTTGTATGGTGAAAAATCAGGGTCGTCGGGCACATATGCTTCCCAGAATGTGTCTGCACCGAGTACGACCATACCGCCCCAGAGATTTTTTATGTATTGCACCGCTGTTTCATTCAAACCAAGCTTCAGCATTGCTTCAACAACATAATGATGCATATAGGGAGTGCAGGGTTGCTTTGCAGTTCTGTCTTCAAGACATTCAGAAAGCAGATTTACCGCTTTTTCACCATCAATTACACCTCCCAATATCATCCATATCTGTGAATGCACGCTAAGTTGGTTATTATCAAGACTGTTGACAAATGCCTTTTTGTTTTCATCATAGAGATATTTTCTGCAGGCTGAACGAACTTTCAGAAGAATAGACTTGTATTTCTCGAAATCATCATCACCGATTGCTTTCAGTAAGTCAGCAAAGCGTTCAAGAGTATAGATATATACACCCTGCAACGATGTCATAATTTCCAGTCCGGGACACCAGTCAATAAATGCAAACCAACCGTCCTGTCTTGTTGCAATCAGGTTTTTATCGAGTGTAGCATAAAAACTGTCAAGCTGCGATTTACAAATATCAATAAGGTCATTCAAGGTGTCTGTATCTTTGCTGTGCTCATAATAATCACATACAGCAACAACATAAAGAAGTGCATAATCTTCAATATATGTTTCCCCTGAATGATAATAAGGTGTTTCGTATACAAAAGACGGCAGAAATCCGAGCTTGTTACATTCCCCTGCGGCAAACAGATACAGACATCTTCTGACTATTTCAAGATTATTGAATGTATAGTAATCCGTTAATGCTTCAAGACGAAGGTCACCTATCCATAAACGGCGGTCACGCTTCGGACCATCTTCAAAGAATGTCTGCATACATTCTTTGAGAGTGTTTGCAGCAACGTTATCAATCTTTCTGAGTAAATCATCCTTCGAACCGGAAGGAGAAAGCGCCGATATGTCAGCACTTGTTGATGCTCGGAAAGAAAAATCAAAAAGCTTTATCGGTCTGTTTGCTTTTTCAACAGTTATTTTGATGAATCTGCAGGCGAATCTCCGATTCATTGTTACTCTTTGAGGAAAATCAATATTGATTATTTCCTCCTGCAGCCAGGTTTCAGAAAGCACGCCCTTGTATTGAGAAAAGTCATCATTTATTTCCCGCATATCCTCACCGAATTTTATTGAAAGCCTTACGGGGGCATCAACAAAGACATTGACTCTGTCAAAGGAAAATGAAAAATGACCGACTGCGTGCTGTCCCAAATCGAGAATAATACTGTCACCGCTGACGGCAGTAAAGTCGGTTATGTCGGGCGTGATATCGGTGTATATAAGCTCCGGGTAATTTTCCTGCGCTTTACTCAGAAAATAATTTTTATCTTTCATAAAATCAGCTCACTTTGTAAGAAGGATTTTACAGTCAAATTGGAATTTACTTAACTGCTTTTATAGTATAGGTCGCTCCCCAGTTTTTCAGCACCAGGGCAGAAGAAAATCCTGCTTCCATAAGTGCGTCTGTTTCGTGTTTTACTGTAAGAGGGGTGTCGTAATGGTAAAACTCATTATCATCAATTCCTTGCTCTGCTTTCAATG
>JAGBSO010000014.1 GCA_017631795.1 Clostridia bacterium
CCAATATGGATCTTATCGAAATAGTCACCGGAAAACGCGCCGGAGGGTGTGGGCTTACATCCCTTTCGGGATGTCGCCGCTTTCCCTGCTTTGATGCAATCGTTTAAGTATCACTAGTTGACATAGATTGTATATGAGTTGTTGATTTTATAACTATACATTTGAAGCGCTCCTTTTCAATCGTCCAAATTTGGGAAAATAATTCTCTCTAATTACAACAAAAATCTCCTACGATGTCGGTGATGTTTGCTTTCACCAACATTATAGGAGATTTTTATAGCTTTTGGTCAACTGAGAGTGGACGCTTGCAGTGCGTCAAAAGAAACCCTGTGGAATCGTATGTCTGGATATTTAGAGAATTGTGATAATAATTTCGACTCGCTGTCATTATGGGAATAAAAATAGATACATTTGATGGGAGCGGTTGTTTGCAGTAACTTTTGGCAATCCTTATAAAGTTTTCTGTTGCTGGACACCGAAGTGACAGAGAAGCATTCCGCTACAACAGATCCATCCAAAGACTCTATATCATATCCGGAAGCGGCACCGAGATGTAATTCCAATGTTATACCGGGAAACTGCTTTAGCAAGTCTTCAGCAGCAGCAAGAACGACCAAATCAGAATACATCTGGTTTATTTGCTCTATCAAATTTTGCTCCTGACCTTCGATAGGATCACGTCCGATTTTTTCGAATTTCACGGTGGCGAAGAACTGCAACGGAGACATAGCAGAAAGGCTTTTCTGTATAGCAGTATACGCAATATCTGCATTGCTTATAATTGCGTTACGCAGACAGTCTATGTGTTCTTGTTTGTATATCTTCATATGCATGAATTCCCCAATAAGGATTGATCAAATTCGTACAAAGCAAAATTAATTTCGATAATATTGAACTGCTTATGTTCGATAAAGTATTGAACGATCAAGTCGAATGTGCTGCTTTTTGTTAGTGCATAACCTGCTCTACCAATCAGATCTTCTGTTTGATCCAAGTTAAGCTCCAGTGCAAGGGCCAAAGCTAAAGCAGTCTGCTTTGACGGCTTTGCATTCGGATCGTTTATAATTTTAGAAAAATGCTGTTTAGACATATTCGCTTTATTATAAATGGAAGAATTTTTCTGTCCGCTTTTCTCAATAAGTGCTTTGAGCGTTTCAGTAAAGCCCGCATCTTTTGACTTTATGAAATCAGACAAGCTCTGAGAACTTTGGGAGGCTACTGTAGTTGAATGCGAAGCATCGATACAGGAATTAGCACTTCGCTCCTCTCTCTGCGACATAAGTCTGGCGAGGCGATATCGATCTATGCGCTCTCTTTCCTCAACTCCACCATAATTTTCCCGGGTGTAATTGGATACGTAGTTTTCGTCGATATAGCAAGATATGTTATGAACTAACTTCTCGGATAGCTGAACGCTTTCTTTGCTGAACACTACAAGGTAGATGAGCATGTCGTGTTCCATCAAAAAACCACTGAATGCTTGAATGGCGATTTGCAGTGCTTTGCTTTTAGGAAAACCATGATTCCCGGAGGCCAATAGCGGAAAAGCAATAGATGTACATCCCTGCTTTTGAGCTAAGTCCAAGCATTTGAGATATGTATTTAGCAAAAGAGCGCTTTCTTGATGGGTTCCATCTCTCCAGATAGGCGTAACTGCATGAATAACATATTTTGCATCTAACGCAAAGGCTGGTGTGATCGCAACATCTCCCGGCTGAATATATCCGATTTTCTTTCGGGCTACCAACAAAGCAGGCCCGGCTTTCTTGTGAATAGATGAGTCCACGCCTGCATTTACACGAGGTAATCTGCTGGCTGCATTTACAATCACATCTACCTGCATATTGGAGATATCATTTCTTACAATTTCAAAAGGCATAATACTCCCTCACTTATCTATAATTATCTACATTATACCCCACTTTGTAGTAACTGTCAATCAACCTCGAATAACAGGACGGTGTCAAGTTGTTGTAGGATTTTTTTAACTCAAAAAAGTGGTAGCACAGCTGCCGGTGGGTGTCAAGGGTAAAGTGAACGGCAAGCCGCCCTTGACACCCACCGACATCTGTGCAATGTGGATGACAAGATGGCTATCGCCGAAGTTTATCTACAGATCATGTTCAAAAATCGTCTGAGGGGCGTTATCTTCCCATTTTTAGCCGGAAGAGAAGCAATCATATCGGGATGAGGAAGCCCTAATGACCCGGGGATTATTTTTTTAGGGATATGTTTGACTTTTTCTGGTTCCTTATTTGGCTGCGTAGATTCTTCGGATTGGAGCGAGCAATTACCTACTGCCAGGATCGGCACAAACTTTTTAAGTGTTGCCGCACTCCAGCCCATAGGACGGCTACTCAACCGACTTGAAAGTACATGGCTGACATGAGGCTCTGTTGCGCCACCCTTTTGCGCCTCAGAGTCAATGTTGTAGATATGGATCGCATCAAAATTGCTTAAAAGGTAATCGGTTGCCTCTACGATTATCTTTTCTCTTTCAGGCCATCGAGATAACAAGGTGTTCCTAATTCTATTAAAGGAATTTCGGTCACCTTTGCTCAGTGCTTGTCGGAGAAGGTATTCATATTGGCATCCGCTTTTCCTCTCAATACCACTAACAGCATGCTTCAATGCTTTATTTGCATGATAACGGTCAAGAACGAATTTGCAGTTTGGTAGCCACTCCATACCTGCTTTGATCCATGGTGCTCCGTCACCGTGGAGATATATCGTTGTTTCAGAAATGTCATATCTGCGCTCTATTTCATCAAGAACTTTTTCCCATAAATCCTCTGTCTTTATGCCAAATTCAGAACAATGGAACACATTTTTACAGATGCCACGGGTGCCTTTTCTCTCTATTCCTTCGTATACACTAACCAGAGGTACAATACGGCTGTCTCCGGTCTGGAGTTTTACATGGTCTTCATCTGCATCTACATGGAGCACCGGGACTTTCTTTCTTAATACAGTTTCTGTTATGGGGGTAGCTTGACGTATCTTCCGCATAACTGTCTGCTTTGTAACTAACCCACCGGTAACAACTCGGCTGGCTTTTGCATAGGACATTTCGCAAGCTGTTTCAACCAATTGTAATCCGACACTGCTACTTACACGCTGGTAGCTTTCTAAGCCAACGACCCTGTCTATGGGATAGCAGTAGCCTCCATCACGGCGAGCGTAGTAAGTCCTTCGGTAGGAAACAACACCCAACTGTGTAACTACCTGTCTTGTTTCTTTGCGTCGTTCGACAACCAAACCAACTTCTTTTCGATGTGCTTTATTTGCCAACAGCTCTGCATCTTTCTGCTCATAACAAGCGGTCAAAAGATTTCGGACAGTCTCTCCAATCTGCTGAGTGAAGTAAATCTCGGCTTTATCCAGACTAATTTCTTCTTTTTCAAAAAATTTTTCAATTTCTCTCTTGAGCTTTTCGATTTCAACTGCTATAATCTTATTCACAGGGAACAACTCTCCTTTGGTTTTTGGTGTTTAGCAGCTTCATTAAACCATATTTGAGTTGTTCCTTGTATCTTTTTTTATTTCTCCTACAATTATTTTACACTAAG
>JAGBSO010000015.1 GCA_017631795.1 Clostridia bacterium
TCAGCCATACCTTCGGTCATTTGCTGCATTGTTTCCACCGGAAACGTGTTATCACAGGAGTCACAATGAAGCTCATTTCCGCTGAACACAAGTGGTGCTCCACAACATGGGCATTTGTAACTGTTAATAGTTTCCATAAATCCTTACCTCCTTATTTAAGCTATGTAAATTTTTATTGTCACCAAATTTTATTTTTATAATATTTAAAGTGCCTTGAGTGCCGCAATAAGATATTTTGCACCTACAGACGAGTAAAAGAATCCGTCTATTATGCCATCCTGCTTTGCCTTGGCAACCTCATGCGCGATATTAGGTGCGGAATTTTCATCGCATAAAAGAACTATTTTACATCCGGGAACAGTTTTTCTTACTCTCTTTACATCCTGCATTCGATTTTCAAGTGTTGTTTCCGGAGTATAAGAAACTTCCATAAGCAAAATATCTGCTGACAGCAACCGACAATTATCGTATTCTTCATCTGCTTTTTCAAATAAACAACGTTGCGGCATAAATTCACCGCTTTCAAGCAAATTAAATGTCAGCATTTCTGCAAGCAAGCTGTTCTGAATACTCACCACTATCTTTTTCAATTACATTACCTCCTTACCTGATGAATATGGACAATTAATATGTAAACTAAATATGTATTTAGATACAATTCATGCAATTCTACAATATAATTATATAATTTTAGTTTTTCAGAAACATCGTACTAAAGTACATTTTTTTACAAAAAAATTACGCTACCTGTAAAATACAGATAGCGTAACCTGATTAATATTCAGTTATTCCTGATGTTTATCATTAATAATAAGTCCACATTCTCTTGCCCTGACTGCAAGCTCGGTGCGGTTTTTAAAGCCTGTTTTGTTTTTCATATTTGTTATGTGGCTTTTAACTGTTCTGACCGACATAAATAAGTGTTCTGCAATATCCGCATCAGTTTCACCTGCAACGAGTTCACGCAGAACCTCGAGTTCTCTGTCTGAAAGGTCAACGCTGAGTGCATCTCCGAAAACAAGCGTAGGCGTTGTGTCCGGATAAATATTTTCACCGGCAAAGGTTTTTTCTATAACAGTAATAATTTCTTCCGCTTTGGAGCTTTTATACCAAAAGCTGTCCACACCTACCTGACGTGCCCTGTCAATAAAACTGCATTCGGGCTGGCTGGTAATAATAACAATCTTAATATGAGGGAAATTCTTTTTGATTTTTTCTGCCGCATCAAGACCGCTTGCGTTCATAGCAGTACACACATCCATCAATATAAGGTCAATATTCTGCGACAAACAATAAACCTCTGCCATTGATGCACTTTCGATATTGCATACAAGCTCATATTCTTTATGTTCTTTAATATAAATCTCTAAAAGCTGACTCGCCATCGGATCATCTTCAACAATCATTATTCGCTTCATGGGGTTCTCCTTTCTTCGGTATAGAAATAATAAGTGCAAATTCAGGATTATGGCAGACTTTCATAATGCCGCCAATGCGTTCGGTTTTCTTTCTGAGAGCACCAAGACCTCCGCCTTCTGTAATTTCACTTTCAGGACGGGTTCCATTGTTTGTAAAAGATACCATATCCATATCGTGTTCTTCGGTAAAGGTTATATACATAGCATTTGCATCTGCGTGACGAACTGCATTGACTAAGGATTCCGCCGCCGCAAGTGCAAACAGATTGTTTGTTTCCTCTCGACTTGGAAGCTGTCCGTTTATTTCAATATCAACACCTGCTGTTTTTGCAGCTTTAATGAACATCTCAAAAGGTTCCTCTGACGGCTGTTCAATTTCCATACTAAGCATAGCAATATTCTTTTCCCAAATATCAAAAGGCACTTTTTCATCTCGTGTGGAATCTATGAGGTAATGCCTTGTAACAAGGAGTGCCTGACCAAGACTTCTGTGAATGTTTATTTTTGTTTCAAGGCGTTCTTTCGAACGTGTCAGTTCATCCACCTCTTCGCCGTATGCTACAAGTCTTGCGTTTATTGCCTTTAGTTCCTTGTTTTTCTCCTTAAGTTCATCGGTTAGCCTTTGCAGGTATGTAGTATCTGCAGCCGACACCTGAATTATGTTATCTATAACACTGTGAGCAAAACTCCAGACTCTTCCGTCAGGCAGTCTGAAAGACGGGTTTTCACCTGCCTGCAGGCAAACAACATCCTCTTTTACTTTGCACGAGCTTAATGCATCCCAGAATACATTTGCATTCTGAAGGTCTCTGCCTAAAATACTATGACAAAGCTCGTTCATAATATAATTTGCAAGAATAACTCTGCCGCTTTCATAAGCGAAGCATAACCCCGAGTCAAGCTTGTCTATACCTTCTTTTACCGACGACCTCGTAACAATATTGTGTCTTTTGTGCTTTTCCTTTATTATAACATATAAAACATACACAGTCATAAGTGTAATAAGTATAAGCGGGAAAACAACAGGCAAATCACAAAACCATCTGACAAAAGAGTTGACTGAAAGATTTTGTTTTGCTGTTTTTACATCTGCTGCATATATAAGAAGCATTGCGCTGCTTACGAAAACACAAAATACCCATGCTATTTTTCCTCTGTGCTTTCTTGCACTAAAAACAGGACTCATTGAAAGCACAATACCGCATAAAAGAGCAAAAATATACGCCATTATAAATACTTTACATATAGAGGGAATGCTACAATAGCTTATCATACGGCATCACCTCCGTCCGGCACATTAACATCAATGATAATATCCTCGTCCTGAACACTGCAGGAAAACTCACCGCAGTTTAAGGAAATTTCGCTTAAAATATCTTCGGATATTTCTTCTGTACAACCTATCTGCATACGCATTTTTATAACACCATCCCTGCAGGACAGATGAACAAGCATTGCAGATATAGTTTCCAAAAGCTTTTCAGTTACTTTTTCATAAAAATCATATACGCTGATAGTATTATCGAGGCTTACATTTCCCTCGCACTGAGAATTTAACGATGTATAAACCTCGTAAAGCTTTAGGTTATCAAGCGATTCACGCATTGAATATTCCAGTTCTTTAGCTGATATATATTCGTTATCCTCACCAAGCAATCTGAGATTTCCTCGTCTTTTGATATAAGAACCTATAACATTGATTTTTGAAAGGGATACACGTATTTTTTCAGAATCACTTCTTGCTGTTTCAATAAGCAATGCAATTTTCGTCAACTGTGATGCCACTTCGCTGGCAATACGGTCATAAAGACGGTGCTTTTCTTCAACCTTTGCCCGCTGTTCTTTCAGGTCCACTTCTGCCTTAAGAAGAACATTTTCGCCATCCAACTGTTCTTTTATCTCCTCGAGCTCATCCTTTAGCTCATTAAGCTGTGTTACATCATCTTCCCACACAACACGACCGGCACTGATTGGTGCAGAACGAAGAATAAAGTTTCCCCGGTTAAGTTCTCCCTTTTCCGTTTCACGCATTATTGCTTCGGTTACAAACTTGGCCCCATCCGAGGTATAATGCGGAGCGTAAAAGTCGTCCACAATTATCATCGGAACAGTAGTTATGTTGAAAACCTCGCTGTAATAGTCATTAGAGGGTATCAGACCTATTCGTATCGCACTTTCAAGGAGCAATGTTATTATAATGCAATCCATAACCGTAAGGTCGCATTTGATAATCCTCATGCAATAAAGAGTCCAGAACACAATTGCACCAAGCATTACTATGAGCGGAAATTTTTGCATCTGTTTGTTCACGGGCAATCTGCTTTTTTTAAGTAAAGTGCACACAAAAATCAGACCAAACAGGCAAAACCACGCCATTATAATATAGTATAACGGTCCATAGGTATAACTACTGTCGAATTTTTCCACACCATCGGGGAAATTAAACGCCAGATTATGAATATCGTTTGTGAAAACCCCTGCAATAAGAACAGTGGCAACCACATACAAACTCAGCATCCACTTTGGGGTGCGGTAGCCGTCAGGCTTTCCTATATAGTTCATTATAAAAACACCCTGAAGGGGAATAATTACCATGGGAATGTAAAAAGCATACCACAAATATCGCACAAGACTTTCTGTATTAGTTAAGCAAAACTCGTATTTTACAATTTTTACAAACAGCCACAAAAGCATCATTATTGCAACACTGCCAAGAAGCTTTCGGATACCCGGCTTTACAACTCGATGCATAAGCGTCTTAAACCATGTTGCAAGAAGCATAATATGTATCATATTACGTAAGGTAATTGCAAATGTGCTTAAAAAAGCATTGTCGTATACTTTAATATGCCATCTTAAAACATAGGCAATCACAAGAAAAAAGGCAACAATTAAAGAACTGTTTATAATCTTTCTGTCATTTCTAAGCACATTTTTCACCTCCCAAATTGTATTATATGCTTTGAAAGTTCTAATCCCCCACATAATTTCTGTATTTATATACAAAAATCCATATATATCATACCACAAAAGCACCAAAAAATCAATCGTAATACCCAACAAAATTATTCGCAGGTTTTATTGCTACCTCCACAACGAGGACAATTACTTTTACAAGCTTATATCTTCAAGTTTACTCTGCAAATTCCCGACGCA
>JAGBSO010000016.1 GCA_017631795.1 Clostridia bacterium
CGCTCAAATGGAAAGTTGAGAATGGAAAATGGAAAGTTTCGGAAGTGCTTCGCACTTGATTCCGCTTCGCTCTATTCATTTTCAACTTTCAATTTTCAATTTTCCACTACAATAATTTAGCACCGCTAAATTATTGTTTAAACAGCCGAGGATTTCTCCCCGGCTGTTTTCTGAGAACAAATTAATTATTTTATGATATCAACAAACAACTCAAATCCACGATTGATAAGATCTTCAAATAAGGAAATAATTTCACGAATCATCTCGATAACAAGACTGACAATCTCGTTGATTTCCATTTCGGGATAATCCTCATAAATCATTTCTGCTCCGCAGAAATCACATTTTGCATCATCGTCATAATCTTTGTGCCATCCGTAGCCGTCTTCAAGATGACCTTCAATATATTCACTGCATTCGGTACAGTAAATACCTTCAGTATATGCGTTTTCTTGACAATTACCCCAATAATAATCATGATATTCCAACGGATGTTCAGCACCGTCTTCTGCTGTATGCACAGCTTTTGAAAGCGTCACGTTAAATGAAATTTCATCTTCATCGGAATAATCATGAACATAATAATAGTAAGAAACTCCTGCTTCAAGTTCTGCAAAAAAAACAAAGTTCAGATCATATCCGAAATCATCAGCAAAGTCAATATATTCTGTTCCGCAGAAAATTTCACACACAGGGTCATTGTTTTCAGCATCAGAACGCAGAATATATGCGCCTGTCTCTTCGGGAACAAATCTTAATACTACTGCATCCGAACCTGATATATGAATTGTGTCGCCGCTGTCAATATCTATGCCCTCAAATGCATATCCACACTCACAGGTTTTCAAAAAACCGAGTTCGGTATGGTCACAAACATTACCGCAATAATCACAGATACCATCTGTATAAGCATGACCGCAAGCAAGTGAAACAACAGTAGTTGCAGTTTCAAAATTATATAAACCAACAAGAATATAATATGTTTCACCTTCAGTTACTTCGAACTTGCATATAAAATCATATCCTGTATAACTGTCATCAGCATAAGCAATATCTACTCCGTCAGCATCATAAACCATACAATAAGGGTCTGTTTCATCAGCTGTTTCAGATGATACAGAAACAGTCATTGTTTTGTCCGCAACAAATTTGATGTATTTTTCAAAAACATCATAAGTAAAATCAAATGTGATTTTTTCACCCAAAGCAAGTTCAACAGCATCATCGAATAAATCTTCAGCACTTACGGGAAGCACAAGAAGTGAAAATGCGAGAAGAATTGAAAGCGTGATTGAAATTAATTTTTTTGTCATAGATATTACCTCCTTTTATATTTTACAATATAATTTTACCAAAAAATGCTGCAAACTGTCAATTGACAAACATTAATAAATAGCAGTCTGATATTTGTGAAATTTTAACATAAAAATAAAAATGTCTGCAGAAATTTTATCCAATAAGTCATATTTTCAATTTCATTTTTTTACCGGCAATAAATTATCGCATACGATAAATACTATAACTGACGGATACAAAGATTTTCAAAGCGTTTGCATTTGTATCCGAAGGCCCGTGCTGAAAAGTACGGGCTTTGAAATTTAAATCGGGACTGTATCAACCAATTGGGACTGTCTCAATAAAAAAAACGGATTACAGATATAAGACAATCTGCAATCCGATTATTGTTTGTTTTGTCTTCGCTTATTGCGACAGGCCTTTATTCAGTTGTGTAGTTATCGAAGTAACCCTGAATAAATACGATGGGTGTACCCTTATCGCCTGAACCTGATGTAAGGTCACAAAGTGAACCGATAAGGTCTGTGAGCTGACGGGGTGTTGTACCCTCTGATGCCATCTGACCGAAAAGATCACCGTCTTTTTCAGTGATTTTTTCCTTGATAGCTTCTTTAAGTGCATCACCTGAAAGATCTGCAAAATCATTATCTGCAAGATACTTGAGTTTGAGCTCGTTGGGAGTACCTTCAAGTCCCTTTGTATAAGCGGGTGAAACAACGGGATCTGCAAGTTCCCAGATCTTACCTACGGGATCCTTGAATGCACCGTCACCGTAAACCATAACTTCAATATTCTTGCCTGTTGCTGCAAGAAGCTTGTCATGGATTGCATCAACAACGGGCTGACAATCTCTGGGGAAAAGTTTTACCTGATCTTCTGTTGCCTTGTTTGAACCGAGAAGACCGTAATCCGCATTGTAACCGCTTCCGTTTACGGGAGCATTGAGAATATCATCAAGACCGAGAATAACTTCGCCGCCTGCAGCTTTGAGGATTCTCTTTGTTCTCTGTCTTGTGTGAATGTCACAGCAAAGAACATTTTTTGTATAGTCGAGAATTGCTCTGGGGTTGTTTGCAAAAATGATTTCGCACTCTGCACCGCATTCACGGACGAGTTCTTCATAATATGCAACATAGTCCATACCTGTGAATCTGTGCTTAACATAGCCGAAGAGTTCACGGTATTTTTCAAGAGAAAGAACGTCTGTATAAGGATTTACTCCCTTTTCATCAACAGCATCAAGGCTGATAAGATGATTACCTACTTCGTCTGAAGGATAGGAAAGCATAAGAACGATTTTCTTTGCACCCTTTGCAATACCTCTGAGACAGATAGCAAAACGGTTACGGCTGAGAATGGGGAAAATAACGCCCACTGTTTCACCGCCGAATTTTGCTTTTACGTCTTCTGCAATGTCGTCAACAGTAGCATAGTTACCCTGTGCTCTTGCGACAATTGCTTCTGTCATAGCAACGATGTCACGGTCATGAAATTCAAAACCTGCATCCTGAGATGCTTCAAGAACGGAATTTGTAACGATTTCTACAATATCGTCACCATTTCTGATGATAGGTGCTCTTACGCCGCGGGATACTGTGCCGATAGTACGGCTCATATTCAACATCTCCTTTTAGAGAAAAAATATACGTAATTTTGCTGACATGATATTATACAATATCATTTCCCGTTTTGCAATATTTTTTTTAATTTTTTCTGAGTTAAATTTTAGTTATATTTTGGCAGATAATCCCCGTGAGCATCAATAAGGTCATCAACCATCTTCTTGATAGTGTCAATATCAAGCTCACTTGCAGTATGAGGATCAAGCATTGCAGCCTGATAAATATGTTCTTTCTTGCGTGTTGCAGCAGCTTCGATTGTAAGCAGCTGAACATTGATGTTTGTCATGTTCATTGCTGCACACTGAACGGGAAGAGCACCGACATGACAGGGATGCACACCGTAACCGTCAACAAGACAAGGAACTTCAACACATGCGTTTTCGGGAAGATTTGTGATAAGATGTCCTGTATTGAGAACATTACCGCCGATTTTATAAGGATCGCCCGTAACGATTGACTCCATGATTCTTGAAGCATATTCGTGTGAACGTTCATGGTCTTTAACACCGTTTGCAAGCATTTCTTCATATTCCTTTTTCCAGCCTTCAATCTGTTTTACACAGCGTCTGGGATATTCATCAAGAGGAATATTATATTTTTTGATAAGTTCGGGATATTTATCCTTGATGTAGAACATATTATATTCAGCATTGTGTTCACTTGACTCAGTGCAGTAATAACCGAAATGTTTGATGTATTCAAGACGGACTTTATCATAGAATTCAGGATCTGCAATTTTTTCATCAATTCTTGATTTGATTTCAGGATAAAGGTCATTGCCGTCTTTATCCATAATTTCAAGAAGCCATGCCATGTGGTTGATACCTGCAATGAGTTCTTTTCTGCCTTCAAGTTTATCTTCCATACCAAGTTCTTTCAGCAGATCTCTTGAGCAGGTCTGAACACTGTGGCAAAGACCGACAGTCTTGACAGGAGTATATCTCTGCATATAGCCTGAAAGCATAGCCATGGGGTTTGTGTAATTCAGGAAAAGTGCATCGGGACACACTTCTGCCATATCCGTTGCAAAATCGTGCATAACAGGAATTGTTCTGAGTGCTCTCATGATACCGCCGATACCCAGCGTATCACCGATTGTCTGACGAAGACCGTATTTCTTGGGTACTTCAAAGTCAATGATTGTGCAAGGATCATAAAGACCGACCTGAATGGCATTGATTACGAAATTTGCACCGCGAAGTGCATCTTTTCTCTGTTCAACACCGAGATAGCATTCGATTTTACCGTAACCGCCTTTTGTTGTACGCATAGCTTCAAGAATAACACGGCTTTCTTCAAGTCGCTTTGCATCTATATCATAAAGTGCAAAAGTACTGTCACGAAGAGCCTCTGCACACATACAGTCACCGATTACATTTCTTGCGAAAACGGTACTACCCGCGCCCATAAATGTTATTTTCATAATTCTGCCTCCTTGGCTTTTTTTACATTTTAACATACGGATTTATTTATAGTCAACACTGTAAATAATAAATAATTTATTTTCTTTATACAGTATTTTTATTATTGAAAATATTATGACAATAGTGTATACTGTAATTTAATACTAAACGGAAGTGATAAATAAATGAACTATACAGGAATTGAATGCCCTTCATGCGGCAAAAAATTTGAACAGACAGATGATGTTGTCGTTTGTCCCGTATGCGGTACACCTCAGCACAGAGACTGCTGGAACGAAAACGGAAAATGTATAAACGAAGAAAAACACAGCGAAGGTTTCATCTGGCAGATGCAGGATAATGAACCGGAAACCTCTGCTCCCGCACATTCAGAAGACATGAAAATCTGTCCGAGATGCGGCGAACATAACGAAAAATATGAACCTGTCTGCACAAAATGCGGTGAAAGACTCAAGGCAAACCGTCAGACAATTGACGATCAGATGCCTCCTTTCGGAAACATGAATATGCCTTTCGGCAACAGACAGCAAGGTCCGAATCCGAACAACTTCTCACCTTATCAGAATGTTTATGCAGCAGATGCAAGAACTGTTTTCGGCTCTGATGCAAAAATAGATGATATTCCCGTTACGGAAATTGCAGAATACGTACAGAAAGATTCAATGAAGTACATCGGAAAATTTCTTGATATGCAGGAAAAGAACACAAAGCTCTCATGGAACTGGTCAGCAGGTATTCTGTCTGCATTCTGGTGTTTTTACAGAAAAATGGTCGGTCTCGGTGTTGCATTGATTGCGATTTTCTTTTCAGTAACTCTCATTTCAAGTATCGTACCCGTAACTGTTTACCGGACATACAAACCCGAAGTCTATGCAGAATACGAAATGCTGGTTGAAGAAATCAACGAAATAATGCAGCAGGTTGCAGAAGACGGCACTGCCACAATGGAAGAGGCAACAAGATATTATTCACTCACAGCTAAACTCCTTGCATCACCAATAAATATTACATCGCTGATTATCAGAGCAACTGCAGTGCTTCTTATGAGCATCATAATGGGATTCTTCGGCAACAATTTCTACAAAAAGAAAGTTATTAAAGATATCAGAACAATCAGACGCATTTCAGGCGACAGTACGACTTACCATTATTATCTTCATCAGAAAGGCAATGTGTCCATTGTAAATATCCTGCTTCCCATTCTTTTATACACATTTTTCTCAACACTGACAACATACTTTTAAACAATAATTTATCAAATAAATTAAATGGCATCTTGTAGGGGCGTTGTCCTCAACGCCCGGCACGAATGTGCATTTTCCGAAGGAAAATTAAACGGCAGAGCCGTTATTGTTCGCTTTGCTCACAATCGGGCGTTGGATCAACGCCCCTACAAGCTCGATTTTAATTTCTTCAAACATTTCCGCTAAATTATTGTTTTTCTCCGGAGTTTATCATGAACAACTATCCTCTCAAAAAAAATCAGGACATCGAAATTGAAATAACAGGCATCACAACCGAAGGCAGCGGAGTCGGTCACTATGACGGAATTGCTGTCTTTGTGCCTAATACTGCCACGGGCGATGTCATCAATTGCCACATCATAAAAACCAAAAAGAATTATGCAATCGGCAAGATAAATCATATTCTCAGAGCTGCTGAATCAAGAATCATTCCCGACTGTGATGTTTATTCACGTTGCGGCGGATGTGTTTTCCGTCATATCAATTACACTGCCGAATGCGAAATGAAAAAGCAGAGAGTAGTTGACGCTTTTGCAAGACTCGGCCACATTGAGATTTCTCCCGAAGAAATTATAAAATCAGGCAGGGAAAACCGTTACCGAAACAAGGCTCAGTATCCCGTAAGGCTCGAAAACGGCAAACTCTCCATAGGTTTTTTTGCTCAGAATTCCCACAGAGTCATTGACTGCGGTGACTGTATGCTTCAGCCGAAAGAATTCGGCAAGATTGTTTCTGCATTCAGAAAATGGATAGAGAAAAACAACATTTCAGTCTACAACGAAGAGACTCACAAGGGTCTTCTCAGACATATTTACATAAGAAAAGCTTTTGAAACAAATCAGATTATGGTCTGCGCTGTCATCAACGGTCACAATCTGCCGAAAAAGGATGACCTTATTGTTTCTCTGCTCAAATGCACAGACAATATCGCATCAATCACCGTCAACGAAAACACAAACGACAACAATGTGATTCTCGGCAAAAAGTGTTACACAATCTGGGGCAGTGATTTCATAGAAGACATTCTCTGCGGTGTAAAAGTAAGAATCTCTCCCCTTTCATTCTATCAGATAAACCGTGACCAGGCAGAAAAGCTTTATTACAAAGCTGCCGAATACGCTGAGCTGACAGAAAACGACACACTCCTTGACCTTTACTGCGGTGCAGGCACAATAGGTCTTTCAATGGCAAAGAAAGTCAAAAATCTCATCGGTGTGGAAATCATCCCCGAAGCCATTGAAGATGCAAAAATCAATGCAGAAATCAACGGCATAAACAATGCGGAATTCATCTGCGGTGATGCTCCCGAAGCTGCAAAAATCCTTGCAGAAAGAGGCATCAGACCCGATGTTATCATCGTTGACCCGCCAAGAAAAGGCTGTGCGGCAGACCTGCTCGACACAATCGACAATATGAATCCGAAAAGACTTGTATATATATCATGTGACCCGGCAACTCTTGCACGTGACTGTGCAATCCTTAAAGAAAAAGGCTACGAAGTGCAGAAAGTCACCCCCGTTGATATGTTTCCGAAAACAAGCCATGTGGAAACAGTTGTAAAATTATCAAAAAGATAAACATTTACGGACGGATAGATTATGAACAACGAACATAAAAGAACATATATCCCATTCAGTGAATGGAAAGAAAAATCAAAGCAGACCGAATACACAAAATCTGTTCCCCTGCTTAAAGCTGACGGCACACTCAATGCAAAAGGCTGGGCAAGGCACAATGTTTTTGAATATGACAGAAACAAAGTGAAAAAAGGTCTTATAAGCCGCAAGGAGTGGGATTTTTACACCATAACCGACGGCAGAATGCAGCTTCTTGTAAGCTTTGCAAACATAAATATCGGCGGATATGTCGGTTGCAAACTCACAGACCTCCACACAGGCGAAATAATCGCAGATGCAGTTTCATATTTTGCAGGCGGAAACAAACATATACCACCTGCAAAGGGTGATGTACCCAACCGCTTTACAGGAAAAATCGGCAAGGCAACTTTCGATTTCAACACCATGGAAACCGAAAGAAAACTGTATTTCAGCAAACCCCTTAACGGAAAAACCGTTGAATGTGACATCACAATGGACATTCTGTCCGACATGGAAAACATCACAACCGTGCTTCCCTTTGACGAAGACAACACACGTTATTTCATGACCACAAAACAGGCATGCATGCCCACAGAAGGCTACTTCCGTTTCGGTGATTATGAATACAGATTCACAAAAGACACTTCTTTCTGTGCCATGGACTGGGGCAGAGTCAACACCATTCACAAAATGGTATGGTACTGGGGCAGCGGCAGCATGTATCACACAGACGAAAAGGGTGAAAAGCATCTTCTCGGATTTGAAATCACATGGGCAATCGGCAACGAAAGCCATGCCACGGAGACCTGCATTTTCTACGACGGAAAAGTGCATAAATTCGGTGCTGTCGATGTGGAAAAATTCCCGAAAGACCGTTTTATGGAAGAATGGAAAATCATTTCCGAAGACGGCAGATTCAATATGACTATGAAACCAACTTTTGATAATCACAGCGATGTGGATTTCAAAGTCGGCAGAATGAACTGTCATCAGATTTACGGCATATGGAACGGCGATGTGACTCTCGATGACGGCACAAAAATTGAAATAAAAGATTTATTTGCTTTCTGCGAATATGTTGAAAACAGGTGGTAAAGGAGAAGGCAAAGAATGACCGATAACAGAATCATTAAAGCTCACGATTTTTGTACTAACAATAAAAAATCATTAACAAATGATAGCACTTGCGGTTGTTTTTATTGTCTTAAAATATTTAATCCAAATGAAATCACCGAATGGATTGAAGATTCAAAAGGCACTGCTGTATGTCCTTATTGTGGTGTTGATTCCGTAATCGGTGAAAGTTCAGGCTATCCCGTTACGAAAAATTTTTTAGCAGAAATGAACAAGTATTGGTTTTGATAAAATTACAGGAATTAAAGGAGACCCAACATGAACGGAATGACAAGACGTGAACGACAGGTCACGGATATGGATGAAATCATAAAAATTCTTGATAAGGCAAAGGTTCTGCACTTAGGTCTTGTTGACGGTGATGAACCTTATGTAGTGCCTATGAATTACGGCTACGAAATGAATGGCGACAAGCTGACAATATGGCTTCACGGTGCACCTCAGGGCAGAAAAATCGATCTTATGAAGCAGAATCCCAAGGTGTTTTTTGAAATGGACTGTGATATCACTCCCTTTGAGGGCGATGTTGCATGCCGTTACGGTATTACATATTCATCAATCATGGGCAAAGGCACTGCAACTATAGTTGAAGATGCCGAAGAAAAGAAGCACGGTCTTGTGGTTCTTATGCAGACTCAGACCGACAAGGATTTCACATTTGATGACAAAATTGTTAAGGTGGTCAGTGTTATAAAAATTGATGTCAGTGAGTACACTGCAAAACACAGACCCATGCCGAAAAGATAAAATAACAGTCATAGAGAAAGGACTTACAGATATGACAAGAGAAGAAGCAAGAAGACGTGCCGAAGAGCTCGTCAGTCAGATGACAGTAGCAGAAAAAGCATCTCAGCTCAGATTCGATTCACCCGCAATCGAAAGACTGAATGTGCCTGAATACAACTGGTGGAATGAAGCACTCCACGGAGTTGCAAGAGCAGGTGTTGCAACAATGTTCCCCCAGGCAATCGGTCTTGCGGCAACATTTGATGCAGACATGCTCCGTGAAATCGGCGATGTCATTTCAACAGAAGGCAGAGCAAAATACAATATGCAGAGCACAAGAGGTGACAGAGACATCTACAAAGGTCTCACATTCTGGTCACCCAATGTAAATATTTTCCGTGATCCCCGTTGGGGCAGAGGTCACGAAACATACGGCGAAGACCCTTATCTTACATCAAGAATGGGTGTGAACTTCGTAAAAGGTATTCAGGGCGACGGTGAATATCTCAAAGCTGCAGCATGTGCAAAGCACTTTGCTGTTCATTCAGGTCCCGAACCCGAAAGACACACTTTCAACGCAATCGCATCAAGAAAAGATATGGAAGAAACTTATCTTCCCGCTTTTGAAGCTTGTGTAAAGGAAGCTGATGTTGAAGCAATCATGGGTGCTTACAACAGAACAAACGACGAACCCTGCTGTGCGCACGAAGTTCTTATGAATGAATATCTTCGCGGCAAATGGGGCTTTAAGGGTCACTATGTTTCTGACTGCTGGGCAATCAAGGATTTCCACGAAAATCACAAGGTTACAACAGAACCCAAATACTCAGTAAAACTTGCTCTCGAAAAGGGTTGCGATGTCAACTGCGGATGTACATACGAAAGAATCATGGAAGCTTATGACGACGGCATTCTTGATGAAAAATACATCACTCAGTCATGCGTAAGACTTTTCACAACAAGATTCCTTTTAGGTCTTTTTGACAAGTCAGAGCTTGACGAAATTCCTTATGATGTTGTTGAGTGCAAAGATCACATCAATCTTTCGCACAAAGCAGCAAAAGAAAGCATCGTTATGCTCAAGAATAACGGTATTCTTCCCCTTACAAAGAGTGATATAAAGACAATCGGTGTTATCGGCCCCAACGCAAACAACAGAACATCACTCATCGGTAACTACCACGGTACATCTTCAAGATACATCACAGTACTTGAAGCAATTCAGGACTACATGGGCGAAGATGCAAGAGTTCTCTATTCAGAGGGTTCACACATGTGGATGGACACAGTTGAATTCCTTTCAAAGCACGACAAACCAGACCTTCTCGCTGAATGTTCTGCAGTCTGCGAACGCAGTGATGTTGTTCTTCTTGTTGTGGGTCTTGATGAAATCCTTGAAGGTGAAGAAGGCGATGCAGGCCCCGGCGATAAGGTTACACTTGAACTTCCCAAGCCTCAGAGAATGCTGATGGATCATGTTCTTGCACAGGGCAAACCCGTTATTGTTCTTAACATGGCAGGCAGTTCAATCGACCTTCGTGTTGCTCAGGATAAAGCAGCCGCTATCCTTCAGTGCTGGTATCCCGGTGCAAGAGGCGGTAAGGATATTGCAGAAATCATCTTCGGCGAAGTTTCTCCCTCAGGCAAACTTCCCGTTACATTCTACAACTCAATCGATGAACTCCCCGACATCCACGATTATTCAATGAAGAACAGAACATACCGTTATTTTGAAGGTACTCCCCTTTATCCCTTCGGTTACGGTCTCACATACGGCAACTGCGTTGCAACAGATATCAATGTTAATGTTGTGAATAACAATGGTTTTGACGGTGCGGAAGTTACTGTCAAAGTCAAGAATATCGGTAATACTGCAACAGAAGATGCACTTCAGGTTTACATCAAAGACGAAGACAGTGCATTTGCAGTAAGAAATTACAGCCTTTGTGCTTTCGGCAGAGTGAAACTCGATGCAGGTGAAGAAAAGACCGTCACTCTCAAAATCGAAAAGAGAGAATTCACTTCAGTTGACGAAGACGGCAACAGAGATATCTTCGCAAAGAATTTCACAGTATTTGCAGGTTTCAGCCAGCCCGACGCAAGAAGTGAAGAGCTTACAGGCAATAAGTGTGTAAGTGCAAAAGTTGAGATATAAACAATAATTTAGCGGGATGTTTGAAGAAACTGAAATTGAGCCTGTAGGGGCGTTGCTCCAACGCCCGATTGTGAGCAAAGCGAACAATAACGGCTCTGCCGTTTTATTTTCCTACGGAAAATGCACATTCGTGCCGGGCGATGAATCATCGCCCCTACGATATATCAATCAATTTCTGCTTAGCTAAATTATTGTTTACAAAATAACCGCATAAAAAAAGAACAACACATCTGTGTTGTTCTTTTATTTTGCCTGAATTATTTGCCGAGAAGGCAATCAAAGAAGTTTACGTCAAAGCCGTCTTCTTTAAGGTCACTGTATCTGCCGATGTTATTGAAAATCGCATAGATTGTGCCGAATTTTCTTACAAGGTTATTGAACATTGTAACGATTGAAAATTCTTTGTATTCGTGACCGCCGTCTTTTGTTGTTTTTGTGATTGTGAATGAATTGAATGCTTCATCTGCACCGACTTCATAAGATTCAACTGTGATTGAATCTTCATTGCAGGTGAGAATGTTGTATGTGGGTTCAAGTGTCAGGTAATCAAAACCGATGAGTTTCTCGTTAAGACCGAGTTCATCTTCCTCTCTGGGACGGTTGATTGAACATGAAACCATATAGATTGTACCTGCGGGGTCAATCATTTCTGAAGCAAGAGGTGCAACAGTTTTGCTGTTGTAAAGAACATTTGAAACTGTATAGAAATGGCTGTGACCGAGAAGCACAAGGTCAATGCCGTATTCATCAACAATAGGTGCCCACATCAGTCTGATAAGTCTGTTTTCGCTTTCACGATGAGGAATTCTGCCGCTGTAAAGGTCATGGTGAGCAACAAGCACTTTCCATTTTACATCGGGATTTGCACTGACTGCCTTTGCAACAAATGCTGCATGGTCTTCGCCCGATGCGTTGTTTGTGTCAACCATAAGGAAAAGCACATCACCCTTTACATACCAGTAGTTGTCACCGATATATGATGAAACTTTTGCTTCTTCATATTCATTGGGAAGATTTGTGAATGTCTTATATTCAACACCTTTTCTGTCGTGATTGCCGATTGTTGTGGCAACAGACATTGTTTTGAGCAAAGGTGAAGCAGTGAATGCCTTGTATTCTGCTTCAAGACCGTCACTTGCCTGGTCACCTGCAGAAATAAGAAGGTCAATATCTTCTTCTCTTGCAAGAGCATCTTCAAGTGCGTTGTTGAGACCCAATGATGTGTTATAAAGTGAATCGGGATTTTCTTCTGAATTGTCAGAAATATGAATGTCTGTCATATAAACTGCTTTGAATTCATCAGCAGCTGATGTTGTGAATGAATATACAGCTGATTCATAATCACCGCTTGTTGCTTTATAATAGTATGTTGTGCTGTATTCAAGACCTGTAACTGTTACATGGTTTACAAAGTCACCGTCAGATGCTTTTTCTGTTGTGCCTTTGAATTCATCAGCATCAATCAGAAGAGCATTTTTGCTGACAGAAACAACAGGTGTGTTTTCAGTTTCTGTGTACCATGTGAAGTTTCTTTCTGTTTCATCTGAGCCTACAAACATCATAAGACCTGCTTTTGTGTCGTCAGATTCCCAGATAGCATCCCACTGAGCATTGTCAGCAGCAAAAACAGGGATTGCAGATGTTGCCACAAGAATAACTGTGAGTAAAACGCAAAGAAGTTTTTTCATAAAAGTACCTCTTTTCCTATATTTTTGATTTTATTATATTACAGATATAATAAGCTGTCAATCAGAATATTCTGATGTGTCTTACGGTTTCCGAAAGAGGAAGACCCACAACATTGAAATAATCACCGTGAATTCCCTTTACAAGCACAAAACCCTTGCCCTGAATTCCGTAAGCTCCCGCTTTATCCATAGGCTCACCTGTTGCGATGTAATCTTTTATTTCTTTTTCGGAAAGCTCATAAAATTCAACATCTGTCGCAACATGGAAAATGTCTGTCTTGTCTTTAGTTTTTATGCAGACACCTGTAAAAACTGTGTGTCTTCTGCCTGAAAGTGATGAAAGCATACTGAAAGCATCGTCTTCATCCTTTGGTTTGCCGAGAATTGTGTTGCCAAGAGCAACAACAGTATCTGCGGCAATAATCATTGCGTCATCATGACGGCAGAAAACATCTTCAGCCTTCTGCCTTGCAAGTTCTTCAACTGCTTTGTCGGGAGTGATTCCGTCGGGAAGAGTTTCTTCACACTGCGACACAACTACTTCATATTCAATCCCTGCCAATGTGAGCAGTTCTTTTCTTCTCGGTGATGCCGAGGCAAGTATTGTTTTCATCGGAACACCTCATTATATATATTTTCCGCTGTCCCGGAGTCATCTTTAAGCTGTGCTGAAAGTGCTTCGAGAGAGGGGAATTTTTTTTCGTCTCTTATCATTTTTATAAGCTTTACTTCGGGATGTGCACCGTAAAGATCACCCGAAAAACCGATAATACAGGTTTCACTGCGAAGCTGGTCGCCGTTTACGGTGGGTCTTTTGCCGATATTTGTCATAGACGGATAAAGTTTTCCGTCAACTTCTGTTGCTGAAGCATAAACACCGTTTTTCGGAACGACATGCCAATCGGGGAAAAGCTGATTTATTGTGGGGAATCCGAGGAGTTTTGCACCGATTCTGTCACCGTACACAACTTCAAAATCATAAGCAAAATATCTGCCGAGCATTTCATTTGCATTTTCGGTGTCACCGTTTTCTATCGCCTGTCTGATTCTTGTTGAGCTGACAGCATTTCCGCCATACATGACTTCACCTGCACACTCAAATCCGATTGATTCTTTTTTGCACAGATTCATAAGTGTTTCCGCAGTGCCTGCACCGTTTTTTCCGAAACTGTAATTGAATCCGCATGAAACAAAACCTGCATTGAGTTTTTTCACAAGAATTTCATAAAAAAATTCTTCGGGAGTCATGTTTCTGACTTCTTCAAATGATAATCTTATTGTACTGCAACCAAGCTCGGCAGTTGTCTTTTCGCAAAGACTTCTTGTCATGATTTTCTTGGGTGCAGAGCCTTTGAGAGTTTTCTGCGGATGGGAGTCAAATGTCAGAATACAAGGAAAAAGACCGTTATGCTTCTGCTTAACAGCCTCATTAATCACGGCAACATGGCCTTTATGCAGTCCGTCGAAATTTCCAAGTGCGACAGCAGTTTTTTTACCGTTCAGATCAATCATTTACAAAAACCCTTTTTACAAAAAGATTTGTTTCGTTTTCCCTGAATTCGCCAAGACCTAAAAATTTATCATCAGGAGAATAAACTCTGTAAAGCGAAGGCACAAGCTTTGTGTGAAGTCGTGCAGAGTCAAGCTCTCCGCCGTTTCGGAAACGTTTTGCCTGAGCTTCACTGACCCTGATTGAGGGATATGCTTCAAGTGCTTTATCAACGGGAATCAGAAAAGCGGAAACATCTTCTGCCGCTTTCAGTTCATCTTCCGTATGAGCTTCATCAATGGAAAAACCGTTTGAAAGTGTTCTTCTGAGTGCTGTCATAACAGCTCCGCAACCGAGCATTTCTCCGATATCGGATATGAGTGAGCGGATATAAGTACCCTTAGAGCATTTGACGTCAATTGTATATTCACCGTTTTCGTATGATACAAAATCACAGTTATAAATTGTGACAATGCGTTTTTCTCTTTCAACTTCAATCCCCTGCCGAGCAAGTTCATAAAGTCTTTTGCCGTCTTTCTTTATGGCTGAATACATAGGCGGCAACTGCTCAATTTCACCCGTAAAATGAGCAATCGCTTTTTTAACTGTTTCTTCATCGGGGATATTGTCGTTTGTTGTAAGCACCGTGCCTGTTATATCAAGAGTATCGGTTGTTATGCCCGGTCTGAATGAAGCACGATAGCCTTTATCGTGACTGGGAAGAAGCTCGATGAATCTTGTGGCATTTCCCACAGCAACAGGCAAAACACCCGTTGCCATAGGGTCAAGGGTGCCTGTATGTCCTGTTTTCTTTTCACTTGTGACACGTCTGACAATCGCACCGCCGATAAATGATGTTATACCTGCGGGTTTGTCAAGTATTATAAATCCTGTCATAACAATCCTGCAATTCTGAGCTGATTTTCAGTGTGTTCAAGGACTGCTTTCAGAGCATCTTCCTTATTGCCTGCGAATGCACATCCTGCAGCCATCGGATGACCGCCTCCGCTAAGATGCGATGCGATTTCTGCGGCATTTGCAGGTGCATTTGTCCTGACTGAAATTCTGAAAAAGCCTTCTTCTTTTTCTTTCATGGTGATACCCACGAAAACACCTTCAATCTGACGGGGTAAAGAAGAAAGTGCCTGAGTTTCACACTCAAGAGCTCCGCTTTCCTTAAACATATCAAGAGTGAGCATCATAACGGCACATTTGCCGTCAAAATAAGTTTCAAGAGAATTCATCGCAAGTTTTTCAAGTGCGACGTATTCCTTTGTTTTTGTTTCAAACTGAATGCGGTTGATTTCACCCGCATCAATTCCGCAGTCAAGCATAGCTGCTGCAGTGCGCAGTGTTCGAGCTTTTGTATTTCCGTAACGGAAACAGCCTGTATCGGTTGAAATTGCAATATAAATACATTCTGCAATTTCTTTTGTGATTGCAACACCCATTTCAAGAAGCAGGTCATAGACAACTTCGCCTGCTGCTGCAGAATCAGAATCAAGATAAGTCTTCGCTGCATACATGGTGTTTGAAAAATGGTGGTCAATTGCAAGTTCAACTTTCACATTCTTGTCATAACCGCAACCTGCACCGAGAATGCGTTCATCTGCTGTGTCTGTTGTAACGATATGCTCAGGTGTGAAAGAATTATCAAACATAAGCCCTTCTGTAAGGTAAATATCGTTTTTGGGGATTCCGTCAAGCCACACTGCCGCTTTTTTACCCAAAGAAAGAAGCCCGTGACACAATGCACAGGCACTTCCCACAGCATCCCCGTCGGGATTTTCGTGAGCAAAAATAAGAATATTATCCATTGAAAGGAGCATTGATGCTGCTTCTTCTTTAGTTATTCTCATCATTAGTATCCTTTCGGGTTTTGCTTTCATATTCCTGCCAGAGTTCAATACCCTTACGCACTGAATCGTCTGCAATAAATTTGAGTTCGGGAGATTTTCTCAGACGGAGTCTGTTTGCAACTTCTCTTCTGATAAGTCCCTGCGCATGAGTGAGAGCTTTTGCAGCACCTACTGCTGTTTCATAACCCTCAAGCGCACTTATATAAACTTTTCCGAATGAAAGGTCACCTGCAAGTTCAATTCTTACAACTGTAAGAAGCTTGTCCTTGACTCTGGGGTCTTTCAGTTCTCTTATGACAGCGGTGATTTCTCTTTTGATATCCTCAGCCGTTCTGTCGTTTTTATACATTGACATTATTTTTCACCTTTTAATACATAACTCATAATTATTCAGCGTAGGGCGGCTTGCCCTCAAGCCGCCGTTGAAGTTTCATCAAAACCCACGGCGGGATGAGGGCATCCCGCCCTACATAATTACCATTTTACTGATCTCTGTATTCTTCTGTGATATATGCTTCGAAGATGTCGCCTTCCTTGATGTCATTGAATTTGACAAGACCGATACCGCATTCGTAACCGGTGTTGACTTCCTTGACATCGTCCTTGAAACGACGGAGTGAATCAATTTCATCTTCTGCGATAACGATACCGTCACGTACAACACGGATTTTTGCGTTTCTCTGAACCTTACCGTTAAGAACGTAACAACCTGCGATTGTGCCGACTGATGAAATCTTGAATGTGCTTCTGACTTCGATTCTTCCGAGTTCAACATCTCTGTACTTGGGAGCGAGCATACCCTTGATAGCAGCTTCAACGTCTTCGATACAGTCGTAAATAACCATGTACATACGCATTTCAACCTTGTCACGCTCTGCGTTTGCAGCAGCAACGGGGTCTGGTCTTACATGGAAACCGATGATGATAGCATTTGATGCGTGAGCGAGCATAACGTCTGACTCATTGACAGCACCGACACCACCGTGGATAACACGAACACGTACTTCATCATTTGAAAGTTTTTCAAGACTCTGCTTGACAGCTTCAACGCTGCCCTGAACGTCAGCCTTGACGATGATATTGAGTTCTTTCATTTCACCTGCTTCAATTGTTGAGAAGAGGTTATCAAGAGTAACTTTCTGAACAGAATTGAACTGAGCTTCTTTTTCCTTCTGCTTTCTCTGTTCAACAAGTTCTCTTGCAAGTCTTTCATCAGAAACTGCGTCAAATGCATCACCTGCATTGGGAGCTTCTGCAAGACCTGCGATTTCAACAGGAACTGAGGGACCTGCTTCGTCAATCTTCTTGCCCTTGTAGTCAGTCATAACACGGACACGGCCTACTGCTGTACCTGCAACGATGATATCGCCTGATCTGAGTGTACCGTTCTGAACAAGAAGTGTTGCGATGGGGCCTCTGCCCTTATCGAGCTTAGCTTCGATAACAATACCCTTTGCTTTTCTGTTGGGGTTAGCCTTGAGTTCTTTCATTTCTGCAATAAGAAGAACTGATTCAAGGAGCTTATCTATATTCATACCTGTCTTTGCAGATACGGGAACGCAGATTGTGTCACCGCCCCATTCTTCGGGAACGATTTCATGCTCTGTGAGCTGCTGAAGAATTCTGTCAGGGTTGACATCGGGTTTATCCATCTTGTTGATAGCAACAACAACCTGGATACCTGCAGCCTTTGCATGGTTGATAGCTTCGATTGTCTGAGGCATGATACCGTCGTCAGCAGCAACAACAAGGATTGCGATGTCTGTAGCCATAGCACCTCTTGCACGCATTGATGTGAAAGCTGCGTGACCGGGAGTATCAAGGAATGTGATTTCTTCGCCGTCAAGATTTACTCTGTAAGCACCGATATGCTGAGTGATACCGCCTGATTCTGTTGTTGTGACAGATGTGTGTCTGATAGCATCAAGAAGTGATGTCTTACCATGGTCAACGTGACCCATAACACATACAACAGGGCTTCTGGGAAGAAGGTTTGCTTCATCGTCTTCTGAATCGTCGATGATTTTGTCTTCGATTGTGACAACAACTTCCTTTTCAACCTTTGCACCGAGTTCTGTTGCAACGATTTCTGCTGTATCAAAGTCGATTACTTCGTTGATTGAAGCCATGATGCCGTAAAGGAAGAGCTTTTTGATAACTTCTGCTGCAGTTACTTTAAGACGTGATGCGAGTTCACCTACAGTGATTTCGTCACCGACCTTGATAACGATCTGCTTCTTAGCTCTTTCAGCAGCAATTCTTGCAAGTCTCTCCTGCTCTGTTTCCTTCTTACCTGAACGCATACCCTGTTTGCGGTACTGCTTTGACTTCTGGTTGATCTTCTGCTTCTTTGCAGTATCTCTGTCCTTCATTCTTGCATTTTCGGGAGCAATTTCATCGTACTTTTCATTATACTTTTCAAGGTCAATATTTGAACCTCTTGTGTCGATTGTACGCTTGTCACCCTTTGTTCTTGCCTGAATGGGAGTGTCGTTATTTTTCTTTTCTGCTTTCTTTTCAAAGGGTTTTGCTTCACCCTTCTTTTCAGCAGGCTTGTTGTTCTGAGGCTGTTTTTCCTTCTGAGCAGGTTTCTTTGCTTCGGGCTTTGCTTCCTTCTTTGCCTCTGCCTTTGTTTCTTCTTCGGGAGCTTTTACTTCTGCAACAGCTTCCTTCTTGGGTTCTTCTTTCTTTTCGGCTGTAACTCTGAAATATTCATCAAAGCTTTCAACTGATTTGTCCTGAGTGAATGTTTCAAAAACTATATCAAGCTCTTCATCTGTGAGAGCTGTCTGATGCTTTTTCGGATCTTCAAAATATTTGCCGAGAAGTTCAATAACACCGTTGCTCTTGACATTGAAGTCCTTTGCAACTTCATGAACTCTGTACTTATTTACCTGTGCCATATATTGAGTCCTCCTTATTTTATTGTTGATAATACGAGATCTTTCAGTCCGCTGTCAATTACAGAAAACACTCCTGATTTTTTTCCGATATAAAAACCCATTTCCTGCATTGTAGCGTCTGTTCTTATTACGGGAATTTCATCTGCGAGTTTTGTCATTTCCTTTTCAAGACGCTCAGATGCGTCTGAAGCAAGAATGACAAGCATTGCTTTTCCGTTTCTGATTGAAGTCTTTACTTCATCATGACCGATGCAAAGTTTTTTCGCTCTTCTTGAAAGTCCCATTGCATTGAAAAATTTATCCGTCATTTTTCGCCCAGCAACCTTTCTGCTTCTTCATAAACGCTGTCGGGAACGGTTGTTTCAAAAATTCTTTCAAGTCTTCTTGATTTACGAGCTTTTTTCAGACATTCCGTATCGGGGCATATATATGCGCCTCTGCCGGATTTTTTGCCCACAAGATCAAGACTGATATCTCCCTCTGGAGATCTGACAAATCTTACAAGCTCTTTTTTTGTTTTCGATTCATTACAACCGATACATTTGCGCATCGGAACTTTTTTCTGCTGCACCGAAAGACCTCCGTAGATAATTTATTTCAGAATTATAACTGAATCATGGGCTGATAGAAGCCGCTTTCAGGCTTGATGTCAATTTTCCAGCCTGTGAGTTTTGCTGCAAGACGTGCATTCTGACCCTTGTTACCGATAGCAAGTGAAAGCTGTGTATCGGGAACTGTTACCTGGCATGACTTTACAACATCACTGATGATTTCAACATTGAGAATTTCTGCGGGAGCAAGTGCTGCTGCAATAAATTCCGCGGGATTTTCGCTGTATTTTACAATGTCGATCTTTTCGCCGCCGAGAATTGAAACAATCTTACTTACTCGAGCGCCTCTCTGACCGATACATGAACCAACGGGATCGATATCGGGATCCTTGCTGTAAACTGCAAGCTTTGTTCTTGAGCCTGCCTCACGTGAAACACCCTTGACTTCGATTGTGCCGTCAAAAATTTCGGGAACTTCCTGTTCGAAAAGTCTCTTTACAAGACCGGGATGTGTTCTTGAAATCATAGCCTTGGGGCCTTTTTCTGTGCCCTTTACATCAACGATGTAAACCTTGATGAGCTGACCGAGTTCAAATGTTTCACCGGGGATCTGTTCATTTTTGGGAAGAAGAGCTTCTGATTTACCGATATCAAGAGTAAGATTACCTGTCTTTGTGTCAATGTTTCTTACTGTTGCTGTAACAATTTCCTGATTACGGCTCTGGAATTCCTGGAGAACCTGTTCATGCTCAATTTCTCTGATGCCCTGACGAAGAACGTGTTTTACAGTCTGAGCTGCAATTCTGCCGAAGTCATTGATTTCAAGATCAATTTCAACAACATCATCAGTAACAGCACCTGCTCTGTATTGCTGTGCTTCATCAACACTGATTTCAATTGCAGGATCCATAACATCATCTTCTGTGGGAACAACGGTCTTTCTCATGTAAAGACGAACTGAATATTCTTCGGGATTGATATCGCAGAAGATTCCTTCCTTTGTTCCGTAGTTATGACCTGCTGCAATAACGAATGCATTTGCAATTTTATCGTAAATTGCGTTTGATGAAATATTTCTTTCTTTCTGAAGCGCAGAGACTGCTTCAAAAAACTCTCTATCCATTTTTTCCTGTCATCCTTTCTGTACTGTATAAAATGATTTATTTTACTTAATTGAATCCGGGGAAATCATCGGCTCTTACCCATGAAGTTTCTTTTCTGTTCACTTCAAGAGATTTGCCGTCGCCATATGAAACGGTAAGTACGCCGTTTTCGTATTTTTCGAGTATGCCGTGGAATTCTTTTATTCCGTCAACGGCTCTCGGGAGCTTGAGCATGATTTTTTCGCCCACATATTTCACGAAATGTTCGTCAGCAACAAGATCACGTTCAATACCGGGTGAAGAAACCTGCAGATTATAGCTCTGCTCAATGGGATCAAGTCTGTCAAGCGGTTCTTCGATTGCATGACTCATATTGACGCAGTCATCGATTTCAATTCCGCCTTCTTTGTCAATGAAAATTCTGAGATACCAGTTTGCGCCTTCTTTCTGAAAACGTACATCCCAAAGGACGAGTCCCAGAGAATCAGCGATCGGTTTTGCAATGTCACGGACTATTGCAACTGTGTTTTTCTTTTCAGCCAAAACAAGACCTCCGTTCATCTTTTCCTGATAGCAAAACAAAAGAGCGAGGCTCGCCTCGCTCAAGTAAAATCATACTATCACTGTGAGTTATTATACCACCAATCGCAGTTTATTTCAAGCTTTTTTTCAATTTTTATGTTAAAATTTCTTACAAAAAAATATAAAATCCACTTGTAATATTTAGAAATAAAAGCTATAATAAAGTGATTAAGTGTTTCGGTAAACAATAATTTAGCGGTGTTAAATTATTGTAGTGGAAAATTGAAAATTGAAAGTTGAAAATGAATAGAGCGAAGCGGAACAAGTGCGAAGCACTTCCGAAACTTTCCATTTTCCATTCTCAACTTTCCATTTGAGCGAAGCGATAAATTATTATTCAAAATCTGAAATTTCAAGGTGATAATCATGTTATTTTCACAGGACATAGGCATAGATCTCGGAACATCAAACACCATAGTATATGCAAAGGGCAAGGGAATCATCATAAGAGAGCCGTCAGTTGTTGCTCTTGATGTAAAAGAAACACCATCAAGAGTTGTTGCCGTAGGTTCGGAAGCAAAAACAATGATAGGCAGAACACCCGGTTCAATAACTGCAGAAAAACCGCTCAAGAAAGGTGTTATTGCCGACTATGAAATGACTGCTGATATGCTCCGTGCACTCATAAAAAAAGCTCAGGGCAATTCTCCTTTCAACAGAGCAAGAGTTATGCTCTGCATTCCGTCAGGTGTTACTGAAGTTGAAAGAAGAGCTGTTCATGATGCGGCAAGAAATGCAGGTGCAAGATACGTAAGCCTTATAGAAGTTCCCATGGCTGCTGCAATCGGTGCAGGACTTCCCGTAAGTGAACCCGTAGGCAGCATGATTGCCGATCTTGGAGCAGGTACAAGCGAAGTTGCCGTTGTTTCACTCGGTGACATCGTTTCGTCAAATTCTGTCCGTGTGGGCGGAGATGATATGGATGAAGCCATCATTTCATACATAAGAAGAAAACACAATCTTCTCATCGGTGCAAGAACTGCAGAAGACATCAAAATAAAAATCGGATCTGCATTCCCTTATGACGGTGAAGCTGCAATAAATATCAAAGGCAGAAATCTTATTGACGGTCTGCCGAAGAATGTTGAAATCACATCTGCGGAAGTTCGTGAAGCAGTTTCGGACTGCGTCAATCAGATTGTGGATATGATCTGTGACACTCTTGAAAAAACACCTCCCGAACTTGCATCAGATATTCTTGACAGAGGCATAACTCTCACAGGCGGCGGTGCATTACTCCGCGGTATAGATAAACTCATTTCTCAGGTCACAAAAATGCCCGTCAGAATCTGCAAAGATCCCCTTGACTGTGTTGCTCAGGGTACAGGCAGATGTCTGGAAAAAAATATTCTCGGTCTTTAAGGAAAAACAGTTATGAAAAACTTTTTCAGAAGCATCAGATTCAAAGTTATAATCTGTATACTTGCAGCGTTGCTGGCAGGAGTTTTCCTGGCGGCGTTCACAAGTGATGCTGTTTCTCCCGTAACAAGCATAGCAGGTGTTATTTACACTCCCGTACAGAAAGTTGCAAACTTCATTGCAAACAAAACACAGGACTGGAAAGGCTCTTTTGTTTCATCATCTGTCTACAAAGATAAAATCGAAGAACTGGAAAGTGAAGCAATCGAATACAACGAACAGCTCGTTGACTACGAAAGAACAAAGCAGAAACTTGCCGCATACGAAGAATTCCTGAAAGTCAGAGAAGATAATCCTGACTATGAATTCTGCGCAGCATCAATCATAACACGAAACACAGCAGATGTATACGATTCTTTCACTCTTGACAAGGGTACAGCAGACGGTGTTTCCGTCAACGATCCCGTAATTTACGGAAACAATATTGTCGGTCTTGTAAAAGAAGCGGGTGCCACAACGTGTGTTGTAAAAACAATTCTTGACCCGACTCTCAACATAAGTGTTTACGAAATAAAATCAAGAGAAAACGGCTATTCCAACACAACTGCGGCACTTTCCTATGACGGTCTGTGCAAAATTTCAGGTCTGTCAAAAGATACTGCAGTTGCTCCAGGAGGTATTGTCTGCACCTCAGGTCTTGGCGGAATATTCCCCCGTGACCTTACAGTCGGCACAATCACAGCCATGAAAAATGAAGACACAGATTTTTCCGTTTACGGAATCATCGAACCCGCAGTTGATGTAAGAACTCTCAATGATGTGTTTATCATCACATCATTTGCAGAACTTACCGCAGAAGAAGTGACAGGATAAACAATAATTTATTGGTATATTCGCAGTATTTATAATTAAACTCGTAGGGGCGTTGTCCCCAACGCCCGCTGCGAAGCAGAACGGCTTGCCGTTAAATTTTCCTGTGGAAAATGCACTGTCGTGCCGGGCGTTGAGGACAACGCCCCTACAAGATGCCATTTAATTTATTTGATAAATTATTGTTTAATAAAACAAATCAACGAGGATAAAACATGTTCCGTTTTGAAAGCTTACCCGTAATTTTCAAAAGAATATTGCTGTTTCTGTTTGTGCTGATTTTTGCGGCACTTCAGAATACAGACGGTTTGCTGCCCTGCATTTTCGATGCAAGGTTCTTTATTCTTATACCTCTTATTGTTGCAATCGGCATGTGTGAGGGCGAAATTGCAGGACTTTTGTACGGAATTCTTGCAGGTGGCTGCTGGGATGTATGCAGCGGAGGAATTGACGGATTCCACACATTTTTACTGGCACTCATCGGCGTTTTATCCGGACTTCTTGTGCGTTTCTTTATGAGAAACAAGCTCCTGACGCAGTACTGCATCTGCGCAGTTTCCGCATTCACTCACTGCGTCCTTTACTGGCTGATTTCAGTCTATATCCCCGTGGGCGACAACGGTTACAGCAAACTGCTGACTTTCTATCTTCCGTCAGCAGTAATCACAACTGCAATATCATTTATCATTTATTATATTATCAGAACAATCTGTTACAAGCTTCAGGAAAAGGAAGCAAAAATCAATCAAAGCGTGGTGAAATGATTTGAAACACAGGAATCATACCAGAACCAATATTCTGTTGATTCTTTTCATTGCAACAATCGTTATATATTCCACTGTTCTTTCATACACTGTTTTATCCGACAACGGAAAAAACGGTGAAAATGCTGTGCGCAAATACGACATTACCGTCGATGCACCAAGAGGTGAAATCCTTGACAGAAACGGTATGACACTTGTTTCAAACAGACAGGGCAACAGTATAAAATTCAATGCTGCAATTTTCCCGTCAAGACAATCAGACAGAAACAGAATCATTGCATCACTGATTGAACTCTGCGAATCAAAAAACGAAAAATGGACCGATAATCTTCCCATCGAATACAACGAAAACGGAGTTCTTATTTTTTCAGAAGGCAGAGATAATGATATAAAAGCACTCAAACATAAAAACATGCTCAATCTCAATTCATACGCAACAGCAGAAAACTGCCTTGATGCACTTATAGACATGTATTCACTCGGTGAATTCGACAAGGTGACTGCAAGAAAAATCGCTTCCGTCTGCTATGAAATGTGGAGAACAGGATATTCAATTTCCGTTCCTTACACTTTTGCGGAAGATGTTTCCAGCGAAACAGTTTCTATTATAAAAGAAAAAAATCAGTTTTTTCAGGGTGTTGAAACAGAAGTTGACACATACCGTGAATTTACAGACGGCACAATTGCTCCGCATATAATCGGCATAACAGGAATAATCAGCAACGAAGAATACAACAGTTATTCAGAAAAACTGACCGAAAAAATCGAAAACGGTGATTACACAGAAAATGAGATAAATCTGCTCAATCTCAATGCATATTCACTCATCGATCATGTGGGCAAATTCGGTATTGAAGGCGCACTGGAAGAAGATCTCCGCGGCGAAAAAGGTATCAAGACAATAAGCATAGATAATGACGGCAATATTTCTTCGCAATACACCGTTATTCCGAAACAAGGCAATACAGTCACACTCACAATAGATTCAGGTCTTCAGCGTGTGGCTCAGAATTCACTTGAAAACAGAATCCTTGAACTCACATCAGAATCAGGTCTGCCTCCCGCAGGTGCAGTTGCTGTTATCGATGTTGACACAGGCGAAGTTCTCGCAAGTGCATCATACCCGTCATACAACCTTTCCGAATATTTTGAAAAATACAACGAACTTCTCAAGGCAGACGGTTCTCCTCTTATCAACCGTGTTCTGCAGAGTACCTATGAACCCGGTTCAACAATGAAGCTTTCCACAGCTCTTGCAGGTCTTGAAGAAAATGTAATTGATTCCGAATCTGAATTTTACTGCAACAGTGAATTCCAGTATTACGATGTCAGATTCTCCTGCCTTGATGCTCACGGCAATCTTGATGTTGTTACAGGTATTGAAAAATCATGTAACATCTATTTCTACAATGTCAGCAATCTGCTGGGCATTGACGTCATGAACGAATACAGCAAAAAACTCGGTCTCGGTGAAAAAACAGGTGTCGAACTCTCTGAAGCAAAGGGTATTCTTGCAGGACGAGCATACAGACAGTCAATCGGTTCAACATGGCAGATGGGTGACACGATCCAGGCAGGTATCGGTCAGTCTGATAACCTTTTCACAATCATCCAGCTTGCAAACTACGGCGCAACAATAGCAAACAACGGAACCCGTTACAAATGTCACTATGTAAAATATATCATGGATGCAGACCACAGCAATGTTGTTTCCGAAACACAGCCCGAAGTTGTGGAAAAAACAGATTTTTCACAGAAATCAATTGATATTGTAAAACAAGGTATGCTTGCTGTTACAACAACAGGCTCATGTAAATCTGCTTTTCTGGGAATTACAGAAAAAGTTGGCGCAAAAACAGGTACAACACAGGTCAAACGAATAATTGACGGAAAGACTGTCAAGGGTAATAACGGTCTTAACGTATCTTTCGCACCCTTTGATGAGCCTGAAATTGCAATTGCAGTCATCATCGAAAACGTTGACAGCGGTACTGCAACAGCTACCGTTGCTGCAGATATCTATGACTACTACTTCTCAACAAAAAATCAGATTTCTTCTCAGCAGCCGTCAAATGAACTGCTCAGATAAACGGAGGATAATAATATGGCAGAAAAAATTCTTATAGCCTCCGGTAAAGGCGGAGTCGGAAAATCAACAATCACTTCCTTTCTCGGAAAGACAATTGCTGATTCAGGAAAAAAAGTACTTCTGATAGATTCAGATACAGGTCTTGGTGCACTTGACATCATGCTTTCCGTTGCAGACAAAAAAATGAACACATGGACCGATGTTTCAGACGGTAACTGCAACATGGAAAATGCAATCATACAGATTTCGGAAAACCTCTATCTTCTTCCGTCACCTTCAAATTATCCTGCTTCGATAGATGAAGATGTTTTTGTGAAAATCACAAAGGAATGCGAAAATGATTTTGACATGATTCTCATTGATGCATCTGCGGGTATCGACGAAAACTTAAAAAGAGCCGCAAAAAGCTGCGACCGTGCAATTTTCATCGCAACAGCAGATGAAATATCCGTCAAATGTGCTGCTGCAGCTGCCGCAGAAGCAGAAAAATTCGGCATTGACAGAGCAGATATGCGTCTTGTCATCAACCGTTTTGTCAAAAAAGCTGCAATGAAAGCAAAGCTGCTGAATGTGGACGGAGTTATTGATAAATCAGGCGTAAGACTTCTCGGAATCATCCCTGAAGACAAAAAAATTCCTTACAGCTCAGTCACTTCTGTGCTTCCTGCAAAAAAAAGCAGTTTCTGCAAAGCAATAAAACGTATCACAGACAGAATTGACGGAAAAAATATTCCGCTGAGCCTTAAAGAATTAAAATAACTTTAATTTATTATAAAAATATTATATAAAATATTGAAAAATTTGTCTTTTTATGATATTATTTAGAGTGTAGTATTATAAAAACGAAATTTCTATACAGAAAGACGGTGCAGATAAATGAATATAGCATTGATAGCTCACGACTCAAAAAAAGAACTTATGACCCAGTTTTGTATCGCATACTGCGGAATATTGAGCCATCATAATCTGTGCGCCACCGGCACAACAGGCAGACTTGTTTCTGAAGCAACAGGACTTCAGATAACAAAATTCCTGAGCGGAGCTCATGGCGGTGACCAGCAGATTGCTTCCAGAATTCAGTGCAATGAGATCGACCTGCTTCTTTTCTTCAGAGATCCGCTTAATGCAAAGCCTCATGAGCCTAATGAAGCTGCTATTTTAAGACTTTGTGACGTTCATAACATTCCTGTTGCAACAAACATTGCCACAGCTGAATCACTTATAATGGGTCTTCAGAGAGGCGACCTTGATTGGCGTGAACTTGTACATCCCTGAAACTAAATAATAATCATAAGGCGGCTTTAAGTCGCCTTATATAAATATGAGGTATTTTTATGGCATTACTTACAAAAGCTGCAAGAGGCACAGGAGATGTTCTGCCCTCAGTCAGCTACAAAAACAGATTTATCGAAAGCACTATGCTTGAAATCGGCAATAATTTCGGTTTCAAAGAAATCAGAACTCCCGTTTTTGAGCACACAGAGCTTTTTAACCGTTCAGTCGGTGAAACAACTGACGTTGTTCAGAAAGAAATGTACACATTCGAAGACAACGGCGGACGTTCAATCACCCTTAAACCCGAAGGCACTGCAGGTGCTGTAAGAGCATTTCTTGAGCACGGTCTTTTCAATGAGCCCATGCCCATGAAACTTGCATATGTAACACCCTGCTACCGTTACGAAAAGCCTCAGGCAGGCAGACTGCGTGAATTTCATCAGTTCGGTGTTGAATGTTTCGGTGCTGCTGCTCCCGCTGCAGATGCTGAAGTTATCGCTCTTGGCAAACACATCTTCGATTTCTTCGGAATTGATGATTTAAGACTTGAAATCAACTCAATCGGCTGTCCCGAATGCAGAAAGAATTATCAGGCAGCTTTGAGAGAATATTTCAATTCAAATATTGATGACCTTTGCGAAACATGCAAAGGCAGACTTGACAGAAACCCCATGAGAATTCTCGACTGTAAGAGCCCTGTCTGCTCAGGTATTGCAGAGAATGCTCCCAAGATTCTCGATTACATCTGCGATGATTGTCAGGCACATTTCGATGCAGTTAAAAAGTATCTTGATGCAATGGGTATTGAATACACAGTCAACCCCACAATCGTAAGAGGTCTTGACTACTACACAAGAACAGTTTTTGAATTTGTAACAGGTTCAATCGGCGCTCAGAGCACAGTATGCGGCGGCGGAAGATATGACGGACTTGTTGAGCAGCTTGGCGGTCCTGCTGTACCTGCATGCGGTTTTGCTGTCGGTCTTGAAAGATTCATGATGCTTCTTGAAGCAAGAGGAATTGAACTTCCCCCCGAAAATCCTGTTGACCTTTATATTGCATCAATGAACGAAGAAGCAAACATCAAGGCTGCTGAACTTGCTGCAAAAGTGCGTGAAGAAGGTGTTGCCTGTCTGTTTGACACAGTAGGCAGATCTCTCAAAGCTCAGATGAAATTTGCAAACAAGATGGGCGTTCTCTTCACAGCAGTTCTCGGTTCAGACGAAATTGCAAACGGTATTGTGAATGTCAAGTGCATGGCAGACGGTTCAGAATTGCCCGTTGAACTTGACAATTTTGCAGTTAATTTTATAAACATGTCTATCAACAAGGCAGTTGACGATTTCAACGTCGGTGATGTTGATCCGTCAGCATTATTAGGAGGATTAAAATAATGGATTTTTTACAGGGTCTTAAGAGAACAGACTACTGCGGCGATTTAAGACTTACCGATGCGGGTAAAAAAGTTACTCTCTGCGGTTGGGTTCAGCGTCAGAGAGACCTGGGTGCTCTTATCTTCATTGATTTAAGAGACAGAACAGGTATCATTCAGCTTGCATTTGACGAAAATACAGACAAAGCAGTTTTTGAAAAAGCATCATCAGCAAAGAGCGAATATGTACTTGCAGTTGTCGGTACAGTCAAGGAAAGAAGTGCAAAAAACACTGAAATCCCCACAGGTGAAATCGAAATCGATGTTGAAGAACTCAGAATTCTTGCAAAGAGTGAAACACCTCCCTTCGAAATCATTGAAAACTGCCCCACATCAGAAATTCACAGACTCAAATACAGATATCTCGACCTGAGAAGACCTGATCTTCAGAAGAACATTCTTCTCAGAAACAAGGTTACAAAAATCACAAGAGACTATTTCTATGACAACGGATTCATTGAAATCGAAACTCCAATGCTCATGAAGTCAACTCCCGAAGGTGCAAGAGACTTCCTTGTTCCCTCAAGACTTCACAACGGCAGTTTCTATGCTCTCCCCCAGTCACCCCAGATTTACAAGCAGATTTCAATGGTTGCAGGTTTCGACAGATACATCCAGATCGCAAGATGTTTCCGAGACGAAGACCTCAGAGCTGACAGACAGCCTGAATTCACACAGATCGACCTTGAAATGTCATTCGTTGATGTTGACGATGTTCTTGAAATGATTGAAAAGTACATCCACAAGGTTTTCAAAGAAGCTATAAATGTTGATATCCCCGAAAAGCTTCCCAGGCTCACATACAGCGAAGCAATGGACAGATACGGCTCAGACAAGCCTGACACACGTTTCGAAATGGAACTCTTCGATCTTTCAGAAGAAGTTGCAAACAGTGAATTTGTTGTGTTCAAGTCAGCACTTGAAGCAGGCGGCACAGTAAGAGCTATCAACGCAAAGAATGCTGTAAGCAAACTCACAAGAAAAGAAATCGATAAGCTCACAGAAACCGCAAAGGGCTTCGGCGCAAAGGGTCTTGCATGGATCAGAATGACAGATGACGGCATCGCTTCATCTTTCGCAAAGTTCATGACAGAAGACGAAATGACTGCAATCCTTAACAAAGCAGGTGCAGAAAAAGGCGACGTTGTTCTTGTTGTTGCAGACAGAAAGAAGTCACTTGTTCTTTCAGTTCTCGGTGCACTCAGATGCGAAGTTGCAAAGAAGCTCGACATCATCAAACCCGGCTACAACTTCCTGTGGATCACAGAATTCCCCTTCTTCGATTGGGACGAAGACGCACAGCAGTATGTTGCAATGCATCATCCGTTCACATCTCCCATGGATGAATGCCTCGAATACCTTGAAACAGATAAGGCTGCAGTAAAAGCAAAGGCTTACGACCTTGTTCTTAACGGTATCGAACTTTCATCAGGTTCAATCCGTATCACAAATCCCGAACTTCAGGACAGAATGTTCCGTCTTCTCGGTCTTTCTGAAGAAGAAGCAAACGAAAAGTTCGGCTTCCTTCTCGGTGCATTCAAATACGGTGCTCCTCCTCACGGTGGTATGGGTATCGGCCTTGACAGACTTGTAATGCAGATGGTCGGAGCTGAATCACTCCGTGACGTTATTGCATTCCCCAAACTCAAGGATGCAACAGAGCCCATGACAGAATGTCCCTCACCTGTTGATAAGGAACAGCTTGATGTTCTCGGTATTGAACTCAAAAAGGCAGAAGAATAATATTACATTATAATAATGAAAGGAAGATTCCTATGACAACCACTAAAAAACTCCTTGCAATCATTATGTCACTCGTTATGGTATTCGGTATGTTCACATTCGCTGTTTCAGCTGATAATGAAGTTGTAACAGACGGCTACTATGAAGAAGGCGAATACTCAATTCACTACACAGTTGTACCCGCTAAGGGTGAATTCAAAGGCAGAATCATGTTCCTTCACGGTTTCCTTTACTCAGGCACAACATGGAACGGCATGGCTGAAATCATGAGCGCAGAAGGCTATGACTGCTATCTTCTTGATCTCCCCAACTTCGGTTACAGCACAAGAGAAACCGCTGAAACTCAGGTTATCGCAAGAGAAACTCTTGTTGTAAACTTCATGGAAACAATCGCTCCCACAGAAGAATGGATCCTTGCAGGTCATTCAATGGGTGGTGGTGTATCAATAAACATCGCTTGTGAAAACGAACTTGAAGCACTCATGCTTTTCTGTCCCAGCGAAATCAGCTCTGCAGGCAACACAATGATGGCTTCACTTGCAACAAACAGCGTGATCAGCAAGATGATGGACAGCATTTTCAAGATGGTTCTCAGCTCAGAACTTATCGTAAAAGCTGCTGTTTACATGACAACAGGCGATATGGAATATGCAAAGAGCTATGACGCATCTCTCCTTGCAGATCCTCTCATGATCCCCGGTACAGGTTCAGGTATGCTCCTTTCAAGCGTAAATGCAAAGAACACAGACATGAATGCTCTTGCAGAAATCGATACACCCACACTCCTTGTATGGGCAAACAGCGATAATGTTATCGGTTCAGGCATGGTAAACAATATTTCTGCTGCTCTTGCAGATAAGGAAATAGTCAATGTTGACGGCAGCCACATCGTTATCGAAACAGCTCCCGACACTCTTGCACAGATTTCTCTTGAATTTCTTGCAAAATAATAAGTGAGAAAACATATTAAAAACACGAGAAAAACGGAGAAAAACGAAGTATTCATCATCTCCTTTAAAAAATCGCAAAAAAAGTGTTGACAAGTAAATACACTTGTGATATTATAATCAAGCGCACTGGGAAAACGGTGTGCTTGATTTTTGTTTATATTAAAGTATAAAATATATTGGAGGTAAAAACTATGTCAACTTATATGCCCAAAGTCGCAGACATCAAGCGTGACTGGTATGTTCTTGACGCAGAAGGCAAAACACTCGGCGCTCTTGCTGCTGAAGCTGCTGTCCTTCTCAGAGGTAAGCACAAGCCCACTTTCGCATATCACGAAGATTGCGGTGACAACGTTATCGTTATCAATGCTGAAAAGGTTGTTCTTACAGGTAAGAAACTCGATCAGAAAATGTATTATCATCACACAGGCTACATCGGCAACATGAAAGAAGTTAAGTACTCAACTCTTATGAGAGAAAAGCCCTGCTTCGTTGTTGAAAAGGCTATCAAAGGTATGCTTCCCGCTAACACACTTGGCAGAAAAGCATTCACAAGACTTCATGTATACGCAGGTGCAGAGCACAAGCATGCAGCTCAGCAGCCCGTAGCAAGAGAATTTTAAGAAAGGGAGGCAGTTTTAAATGTACGAAAGCAATTACTACTACGGTACAGGTAGAAGAAAAAGTTCAGTAGCTCGTGTTCGTGTATATCCCGGCACAGGCAAAATCACAATCAACGACAGAGATATCAACGATTATTTCGGTCTTGAAACACTCAAGCTCATCGTTCGTCAGCCTCTCGCTCTCACAGGCACAACAGAGAAGTTCGACATCGTTGTAAGAGTAGCAGGCGGCGGCGTTACAGGTCAGGCTGGTGCTATCCGTCACGGTCTTTCAAGAGCTCTTCTTCAGTTCGACGAAAGCCTTCGTCCCACACTCAAGAAGGCTGGTTTCCTTACAAGAGACCCCAGAATGAAGGAAAGAAAGAAATACGGTCTCAAAGGTGCACGTCGTGCTCCCCAGTTCTCAAAGAGATAATTTCTTTATCACAAAAATCTCAGCTCTCACTTTTGTGGGAGCTGTTTTTTTACTCATATGTGACGAAGCGGTTTTGTTTTGCGTCATTATATATGAAAGGAGCAAAAACCAATGGAAGATAAAGAAATACTTGAATTATTCAATGCAAGAAATCAACAAGCAATCAGTAAAACTGCCGATAAATACGGCAACTATTGTTACAGTATTTCATTCAACATTCTTGCGAATGCTGAGGACAGCGAAGAATGTGTAAATGACACATACATGAAAGCTTGGCAATCAATACCTCCTGATTATCCAAACATATTCTCAGCATATCTCGGAAAAATCACAAGAAACCTCTCACTTGATAAATATCGGCATAAATACGCAACGAAACGAGGAAACGCAACAGTCAATGTTGTTTTTGAAGAGCTTGAAAATTGCATTTCTGAAACAAAGAGTATTGTTGATGAAATTGAATTGACAGAATTAATCAACAACTTTCTGAAAACTTTATCGGATGATAAATGCAGAATTTTTGTCCGCCGATATTGGTATTTCAACAGCGTTAAAGAGATAGCAGAATTTTACGGCATAAGCGAAAGTAAAGTTAAAATGACATTAAGCCGTACACGAGAAAAATTCAGAAAATATCTTGAAAAAGCAGAGGTGTCATTATGAATACAGAAAAACTCATATATGCAATCGGCAATATAGACAAAAAATATATTTATGAAGCAAATAAAAAAACAAAAAAACATTCTCAGTTTTTGAAGAGTGTTGCCGTTATTGCTGCAATTCTTCTTGCTGTCATGTTTTTTAATACTGAAATTGGCGTCAAAGCTGTTGATTACATAAAAAACATAACTACTGAAATTTTTGAAAGCATTTTCCCTGATAAAGATATTCCTGTTTATTACGAAGGCACTACAGAATATGAAACTCATGTTGCAATGGGTGAAATTCCTGATGAAGAAACAAATTCTCCGGGATTCTCGATGTATTATGATACAGAACGATATAAATTACATAACGAAGACGGCATTTATTACATTCGTACAAAACATACCCCCATTTCAAGAGAAGAAATAATAGAAAATAATTCCGATCTTCTTAATGGACTTGAAGAATCAGAAAAAGAAGCTGAAATTCAAAGACTGATTGACGAAAATGAGAAGTTTTACAACAATCTGCCCGTATGCGAAATAGAAATCGTCCGCATTAATGAAACAACCCCCGAAAATGCGGCAGAAATACACAAAAAAGAATTGATACAGGAATTCAATGCAATTTCAGAAACAGAAAAAGATCCTAATCATAACGGTGTATATTTTTTTGTATCCGATGGTGATAATTGGGATTCAGCAATGGCATATATTTACTTTATAGATGATGAAAATGACGGTGTTTTTCGTCTGACTGCACGCTTTTTTGGTGAAGCATCAGAAGGACACGGTAATAGATTCCGTCAAATGATTGATACATTTAAAGTCATATCCTGACAGAACACAAGATATAGCTCTACCACCTTCCTTTTCAGCTCTCACTTTTGTGGGAGCTGTTTTTTTATTTTGCCTGTTTATTTTTTAATAATTTTGTGTTAGAATATTATCAGCGTAAAAAATAACATGGAAATAAGGAGAATTACTATGAATTATGACGATTATAAATGGTATGCAGGCGTACCTCATTGTCATACAACAGCATCTGACGGCGGTCTGACCATGGACCAGCTTATTGAAAAGGCAAAAAAGAACAAGCTCGACTTTCTTATGATTACCGATCACAATGTCAATTGCAAAGAATTTCCCGATGTAGACGGTCTGACACTCATTTACGGTGCAGAGCTCACAAAACATGGCGGTCATTGCAACATGTGGGGCGTCAAGGATGTTATTGACAGTGAAGATTATAAAACCTGCGAAACATACGAGGACTTTCTGCGTGTAAAAACAAAGGCAGAAGAAAGAGGCGCAGTTATCTGCATGAATCATCCCCACTGCAAGCAGTGTCCGTGGAGATGGGAAATGAATGCAGCAGATGTTGACGTGCTTGAAGTATGGAATGCTCCCACTCATTTTGATAACCTTGAATGTACCGAATGGTGGCATGAACAGCTGAAAAACGGTCACAAACTCCCCATTGTCGGCGGAAGCGATTACCACAGAGACTATGTGGTGACAAATCTTCTCACATGGCCCGTTACTTATGTTTACGCAAAATCCAATTCTCCTGAAGACATACTCGATGCCATTGTAAAAGGTCACACCACAATCTGTTTCACAACAAACACAACATTTATTGATATAAATTGCGGCAATGCAATTCTCGGTGACACCGTAAAACTTGAAGAAAACACAGAAGTCACAATAAATGTAAAAAAATTACACAAGAATCACACACTGATAGTTTTTGATTCAGACGGTGAATGTTTTACATATACCGCAAAGAAAACAAAGGACTACTCTGTTACTCTTCCCGTGAAAAAAGAAGGTTTCCTGTGTGCTCATGTTGTTTTCCAACCGGGATTCATATACAGCAAAATCCACGATTATGCAATCGCATCAAGAATTCCCGAGCAGAAAGGAATGGATTTACCGCCGTTGATTTTTGCACAGAGCGGTGCGATATATTTCGAAAAGTAACAAAAAAGCTCTCAACCTTTGGTTGATTCCCCGCAACTCAACCACAGGTATGTGTATTTTTAAGAAAAAATCTTTTATAATGAAGATGAAAGGAGCGATAGGATGGACCTGATAAAAATCGGAAAGTTCATTGCCGAATGCAGAAAAAAGAACAATCTGACTCAGATGCAGTTGGCTGAAAAACTGAATATCACTGACAGAGCTGTTTCAAAATGGGAAACAGGCAAAACATTACCCGATTCTTCCATCATGCTCGCCCTTTGTGATATTCTTAAAATCACGGTAAACGATTTATTGAGCGGGGAGGTAATTACAGTGGATAATTACAACAAAGAACTTGAAAACAACCTGATTGAAATGGTGAAGCAAAAAGAACAGGCAGACAAAAGGCTTCTGAACACGGAAATTGTTATGGGTGTGATATGTATAACCATAATGCTTGTTCTGACAGCAGTAGCTTCACTGGTAAATATGGAAGAATGGCTCAGAATCACTCTTATTCTGATTGGTCTGGTACCGTTACTTATTGCAACTCCTTTCATGCTGAAAATCGAGCAGACTGCAGGCTATTATGAATGCAAGGAATGCGGACACAGATATGTACCCACATTCAAAGCTGTCTTTCTTGCTCAGCATATGGGCAGAACAAGAAAGTTGAAATGCCCTGAATGCGGCAAAAAATCATGGCAGAAAAAAGTTCTCAGCAAAGACAAATAATAAAAAAAAGACGGTAGTTGGTGTTCAACTACCGTTTTCTGTTTATAAGTACATTCTGTTATAACGGGGACTTACATCAAATTTTCCGCAGGGTTCAATATCAGTGATTGTAACGCCCTGAATCCAGTCCTTTTCACCCCAGCCTGTCTTTTCCTCAATAGTATATGTTTCATAGCCTCCGCACTGGCTGTAGACAAGATAAACACCATCATAAACAGCACAGAAATCATTTACATGGTCATGACCTGAGAAAACAGCCTGAGTGCTGCCGTGTTTTTTGATAAGACTGAACATACCGCTGTTGATTGCTGATGAACCGACTGACTCATAAACTCCGCCGTAAAGAATTTCACATTTGTCTGTGAAACAGAATTTGCCGTTTTCATCCTGACAGACTGCATATTCATACTCTTTAATGGGAATGTGCATATACATAAATGATTTCACATAACCATACTGTTTGCGAAGATTTTCAAGTGATGTTTCATACCAGTTCATCTGACTCTTTTTAAGGTAATCATAACAACCGATTTCGGGAGGTACATTCTGCTCTGCACGGTATTCATCAAGAATATCTCTGCCTGAGTCAAACATGAAAAGTGTTTTGAGTATCTCATTTTCACTTTTCAGAATGTTTATGTAATAGTTGCAGTATCCGAAAAGGTCTTCCCTGCCCTGTCTTGCAAGACAATGAGGAAATGTTGTCTGACACTTCATGAGAAGCTCTTTGAAGCGTCCTTTTTCTTCTCTTGCTTCATGATTACCGAAAACAAAAGCCCAGTAAACGCCCACTTCTTCCATAAACTGAGCGAATTCAATTGCATCAAGGTGCTGGAATTTGCCGAGAATTATGTCACCTGTAAGAATAACAAGGTCAGGAGTTGTGGCTCTGATATGATTCATGAGCATTCCGATACACTTTTTACGGAGTTTCGGGTCATCACCGAGATGAAGGTCAGTCGTGGAAAGGATTCTGAATCCCTTATTGAGAATATTTCCGTCTTTATCTGTTTTTGCAATTGTAACAGATTCCGCATCTTCTGAAATGATGCTGACATCAGTGCCGACTTTTGTCACATCAACAGTTTTTGTGAATCTTGTTCTGCCGAGTATACCTTTTGTGGCATCATAAAGAAATCTGCTTGTGCCGAGAATTGCCTTGTCTGTATTTATTCTGAATTTTTCATATATAATATTCATAAAAAAACACCTCGGGAAAATTATATAATCTCCCGAGGTTTTTGTCAATGATTTGATAAACAATAATTTATGTGGCTTTACGCCACTAAATTATTGTTTAGTTCGTTGTCTGAGCTTCAACAAGTCTTTCGCCGCAGTAAATTTCACGGAGTTTCGGTTTTTCGATCTTACCTGTGAGATTTCTGGGCACCTGCGCAAAGATAATCTTCTTGGGTCTCTTATATCTGGGAAGATCACTGCAGAATTCATAGATTTCTTCTTCTGTACAGGTCATGTCAGGCTTGATTTCGATGATTGCAGCTGCAATTTCGCCGAGTCTCTTATCAGGAAGACCGATGACTGCAACGTCTTTGATTTTATCGTAAGCTCTGAGATAATCTTCAATCTGAACAGGGTAAAGATTTTCACCACCGCTGATGATAACGTCTTTTTTACGGTCAACAAGATAGATGAATCCGTCTTCATCCATCTTTGCCATATCTCCTGTAAGAAGCCATCCGTCACTTGTAAGAACTTCTGCAGAAGCTTCAGGATTCTTATAATAGCACTTCATGACGCCTTCGCCCTTAACAGCAAGTTCACCGACTTCACCCTGAGCGACTTCATTTCTGTGTTCATCAACAATCTTTGTCTGCCAGCCGTAACCTGCAACACCGATTGCACCGACCTTATGAATATTGTCAACACCGAGATGCACACATCCGGGTCCGATTGACTCTGAAAGACCGTAGTTTGTATCGTACTGATGATTGGGGAATATCGCTTTCCAACGTTTGATAAGGCTGGGAGGAACGGGCTGTGCGCCTACGTGCATAAGTCTCCACTGAGAAATTCTGTAATCATCGAGGTTTATTTCGCCTCTGTCAATTGAGTCGAGAATATCCTGAGCCCAGGGCACAAGAAGCCACACGATTGTAGCTTTTTCTTCTGAAACAGCCTGAAGAACCCATTCGGGTTTTACACCGCGGAGAAGAACAGCCTTGCTGCCTGAAAGCAGACTTCCGAACCAGTGCATTTTTGCGCCTGTGTGATAAAGCGGAGGAATGCAGAGGAAAACGTCATCTCTTGTCTGTGAATGGTGATTCTGTTCAGCCTTGCATGAATGAACAAGTGCTGCATGAGTATGTAAAATAGCCTTGGGGAAACCTGTTGTACCTGATGAGAAATAGATTGCCGCATAATCGTCGTCGCTGATTTCAACGGGAGGTACGATTGTTGAGCAGTAATATGTCATTTCAGCATAGTTGTCTGCATAATCGGGAGTTTCATCATGCTTACCGACAAAGAAATAGTCATCGATATTCATTTCATCCTTGACAGCAGTAACTCGCTCTGTGAATTCAGGACCGAATACGAGCATTCTGACATCTGCAAGGTCTGCGCAATATTTGATTTCATCTGCAGCATAACGGTAATTCATGGGCACTGCAAGAGCACCTGTTTTAAGGATACCGAAGTAAATCGGAAGCCATTCAAGACAGTTCATAAGAAGAATTGCAACCTTGTCGCCTTTCTTGATTCCTCTTGTGAAAAGGAAATTTGCAAAACGGTTTGCTTTCACATCAAATTCACGCCATGTCATTTCACGACGGTATTTTTCAGACTCCGAAGCTTCAATAAGATTATACTCTCTCCATGTGATGTTTCTTTCGGGCTGATTTGCGGGATTTATCTCAACAAGGCTCACATCGTTGGGATAAAGCCTTGCATTTCTTTCAAGAAATTCTGTAATAGGCATTTAAAAACTCCTTCATTTTATTTATTCTGAACAACACTTCAACCTCCCGATAGTGGGAGGTGAGTATTGTGTTTTTATTTTTCTTCAAGTGATTCCTTTGCTGAAACAAGGACTTTTCTGTCGTAACAAGCAAACTTTTCGTTAATCTCAGCATCTGACATTCTGGGAGTGAAACGGCTGACAATCGGCACAAGGATAAGACCGCCGACCATTGCAAGAACACCGCTTCTGATTGATGATGCAAAGAGGTATGAAAGAACGGGAGTTGTGAAAGTAATCACACCGAAAGACACAAGAAGCTGAACGATTGTAACGATTATTCCGAATGCGTAACATGACCATACAGAAGCTCTTGTTGTGCCTTTCCAGTAAAGACCGTAAAGGAACGGTGCAAGGAATGAACCTGCAAGAGCACCCCATGAAACGCCCATCATCTGTGCGATGAATGTAAATCCGAACATATCCTTGACAATAGCAATCACTGCTGAAACAATAACAAAGAATGCTATGAAAATTCTCATGACTGAAATTTTTTTCTTCTCTGTCATTTTTTCTTTTCTGTTGATAACATCAAGAGTAAGTGTTGAGCTTGATGTAAGAACAAGAGATGAAAGTGTTGACATTGATGCTGCAAGAACAAGAACGATTACAACTGCAACAACTATATCACCCCATGCAAACTGTGAAAGAGTTCCGAGCATTGAGGGAATAATCATATCAAATGCAACTGCACCTGATTCAGAAACAATACCGGGGACATTGCCGTAAAGTCTTGCAAAACCGCCAAGGAAGTAGCATCCGCCTGCAACAATAAGAGCAAAAACTGTTGAAATGATTGTGCCTTTTTTGATTGAGTCTTCACTCTTGATAGCGTAAAATTTGCCGACCATCTGAGGAAGTCCCCATGTACCGAGAGATGTGAGAACAACAACAAACAGAAGTGAAAGAGGGTCTGCACCGAAAAGTGAAGTGAATGAACCACTCATTTCAGTAACAGGATTTTCAATCTGAGAAAGTGCAGCAACAGCTTCGGCAAAACCTCCGTTTGATTTAAGAACTGCTGCGATAACTGCCACAATTCCCACAAGCATTATAATGCCCTGAACAAAGTCGTTGATTGCAGTTGCCATGTATCCGCCGAAAACAACATAAACACATGTCAGCAAAGCCATTACTATTATACACACATAATACGGAATGTCAAATGCCATATTAAAAAGACTTGAAAGTCCGTTGTAAAGTGATGCTGTGTAAGGGATAAGGAAAATAAAAACAATTATTGAAGCTGCAATTTTGAGTGATTCAGAGTTAAAACGCTTTCCGAAGAAATCGGGCATTGTTTTTGAATCTATATGCTGAGTCATGACTCTTGTTCTTCTTCCGAGTACAACCCATGCAAGAAGCGAACCTATAAACGCATTACCCAGACCTATCCATGTTGAAGCAAGACCAAAATTCCAACCGAACTGTCCCGCATAACCGATAAAAATAACTGCTGAAAAATATGAAGTACCGAAAGCAAAAGCTGTAAGCCAGGGGCCGACACTTCTTCCTCCGAGAACAAATCCGTTAACATCAGTGGCATTCTTACGGCAATATATGCCGATACCTATCATACTTGCAAAAAATACAACTAAAAGAATAATTTTGATTGCCACGTCCATCTCTCCTTTATCACATCATTACATCATCACTTCATAGTGATGAAGAAATTTATCCATAGTATATACCCATATTATGTATTTGTCAATACCTTATCTGCAAAAAAAAAGACAAAATAACAAGAAAAAAAGTGCAAGACCTTCTGTATTAAAAACGGACTTACTCCGTAAAATTCCCGCATATCACATTCTTGACGTATTATATAAAAACAATTATAATATAAATCGGTGATTTTATGATACTTTATATTGCACGTCACGGTGAATCGTTAGGAAATACAGGCGAAGATGCGGGCATCAATCCTGCTCTTTCAGAAAAAGGACATATTCAGGCTGAACTTCTGGGCAAAAGAATGAAAAATATTCAGCTTGACTGCATTCTGTCAAGTCCTCTGATAAGAGCAATTCAGACAGCAGAAAAAACTGCAACACTTCAAAACAAACAGGTTGAAATAATGCCCGATGCTTTTGAAGTTGACAATGAAACAACAGATGAAGCATACATAAGAGCAAAAACAGTTATTGAAACAATAAAAAACAGATTCAGCAATGATGAACGTGTGATAATTTTTGCACACGGTACTTTTAACAACTATCTTATCAATGCTGCAATCGGCTTCCCTGTACGTGATGATTTCAATTTCTGTCAGGAAAATACAGGACTTACCTGTATAAAATTTATGCCCGACGGAAAAACAAAAATCGAATTTTCAAATGACTATTGTCATTTAGCCTCTGTTGATGAGCCGGAATTTTAAACAATAATTTAGCGATGCAGAAATTGATTGATATATCGTAGGGGCGATGTCCTCATCGCCCGGCACGAATGTGCATTTTCCGTAGGAAAATAAAACGGCATAGCCGTTATTGTTCGCTTTACTCACAATCGGGCGGTGAGGACACCGCCCCTACATGAACATATCAGATTATTCGGTAAATTATTGTTTATCAAAAAATATAGCTGCAAATCGCAATGATTTACAGCTCTTTTTTTTGCCGGGAATCAGAAACATTATATAGAGTGAAACATCAAAAATATAAATTATTATTTACTTCTCTGCTCAATCTTGATTTTCTTAAGTCTCTTCATAACATCATTTTCGCCTTTTTTCTGAGTGTGATATAAACTGAAATCATTCCGACATTCCTGTTGATATTTCTTCAGAATAAAATGATGTTATAAATTTTTCAATAAAAAAGTTATCATATAAAATACTGTAATTACGCTGTGAATAATATTCATCACTTTCTGCAACAACCATCATATCAATCTGCTCGGTTGCAATGATATTATCATTCTCATCATAAAATTCAACCGACAAAATCACGCTGGTGAGTGTTCTGATATCAGAAAAACGTATGTAATTCACAGCAGAAAGCGATAACGGACGAAACATTTTTCCGAACAATGATATTTCCTTGTGAATTTCAGTATAAGGATAATCCGTTACAGAAACTGTATTTATTTTAAAATATGAATATCCGTCAGTCACACTTTCAAATCTTGCATTTTCAGAAAAAAATTCAAGGTAAGCGACCTGCGCATCACCGCTGAAAACTCCGTTTTCGTTCAGTTTTCCGAAAAACGCATCCCAGTCAATTGTCGTGGTATTCTTAAAATTTTCATAATCGGAAGGAATATCGGCAAGCAGAATATTCGCAGCATAATCGTAAGCCACTTCCTGAGCAACAGTATGATCTGCAACTATCTCTGCACCTTTTTCAAGACTTTCACTTTCATGCTTGTCATTATTTCTCAGAACACCTGCAATAACAGCAGCAAACAAAATGACAACAACGATCACAATTACATTCCTGTTCACTGAACAATGCATACGCTTGTTTTTTGACGGGTCTGAATTATTACTTAACACAGCTCCGCATTCAGGGCAGTTTTTGCATTTTTCAATAATCTCTGCACCGCATTTTCTGCAATTCATTTTCGGCTCTCCTTCCGTTTTTATAACAAGTGACTTTTTAAAATCAGTATGCGTAAAACCTAAATATACAGGTACACCCTTAAAGAATGTACCTGTACTTTTTTAAGCTTTGCTTCTCTGCTCAATCTTGATTTTCTTAAGTCTCTTCATAACATCATTTTCGCCTTTACCGAAATAATCATGAAGAATCTTATACTCTGCAAAGAGTTTATCGTAAATTTCTGTGTTTTCCTTTATGGGATTATAAACAACATTCTTGACCTGACCCATTGCTCTTGCAGCATCGAAAACATTGTCCCAGCCGCCTTTTTCTGCACCTGCTGCAACTGCACCGAAGATTGCACTTCCCAGTGCGGGACCCTGCATTGAACCTGCAATCTTAACAGGAATACCGAGAACGTCTGCATAAATCTGCATTGTCATGGGGTCTTTCTGGCTGATACCGCCTGATGCATAGAATTCTTCAACAGGAACACCGTTTCTGCGGTAGTTTTCAATGATTTCTCTTGTACCGTAAGCAGTAGCTTCAATAAGTGCCCTGTAAATTTCTTCGGGCTTGGTGAGAAGAGTCATACCGACGATCATACCTGTAAGGTCAACGTCAACGAGAACGCTTCTGTTACCGTTCCACCAGTCAAGAGCAACAAGTCCGCTTTCACCGGGTTTCTGAACTTCTGCCTTTGAACGAAGATATTTATGAATGTTCATGCCTGCCTTTTCAGCTGCATCATAATATTCTTTGGGAAGACAGTTATCAATAAACCATGCAAAATGATCGCCTACACAGCTCTGACCTGCTTCATAACCGTAGAAACCGGGCATGATACCGTCTGCAACGACACCGCACATACCGGGAACCTGAAGTTCTTCTTCACCCATAAGCATGTGGCATGTTGATGTACCCATGATTGCAAGAACTTTTCCGGGGCCGTCAATACCTACTGCGGGAACACAGACATGAGCGTCAACGTTACCCACTGCAACTGCTGTGCCCACTTTAAGACCTGTGAGAGCTGCTGCCTTTTCGTTGATTTCACCTGCTTTTGAACCGAGAGGCATAATTTCTGTGCCGAGCTTGTCTTCAACAACATTTTCAAGTCTTTCATCAAGTGCTTTGAAGAAATCCTTTGAGGGATAGCCTGTTGTCTTATTCCACAGCTCTTTATAACCTGCTGTACATGAGTTTCTTGTCACATTACCGCAAAGCTGCCATACAATCCAGTCTGCTGCTTCGATGAACATATCAGCGGCATTGTAGATTTCTTCCTTTTCATCAAGTACCTGCCAGATTTTAGGAATAGCCCATTCAGATGAAATCTTTCCGCCGTAGTTATTGAGCCATTTTTCATTTCTTGCTTCTGCAATTTCATTGAGCTTGTTTGCCTTATCCTGAGCAGCATGATGCTTCCAGAGTTTTACATATGCATGAGGCTCATGCTCATATTCGGGAAGGAAGCACAAAGGAGTGCCGTCTGCCTTAACGGGAATGAGTGTGCAGGCTGTGAAGTCTGTACCCACACCGATAACATCATCTGCACTGATTCCACTTTCCTTGAGAACAGCAGGAATTGTGTGTGCAAGAACATCAAGATAATCCTGAGGATGCTGCAATGCCCAGTCTGTGCCGAGCTTTGTGCCGTCGGGCAATGTTTCATCCATTACAGCATGGGGATATTCATAAACAGCACTTGCCTTTTCTTCACCTGTTTTTGCATCTGCAATAACAGCTCTGCCTGAAAGTGTGCCGTAGTCAACACCGATAACATATTTACTCATAAAAAACACCTCATCATATTAATAATATGTAATATTTGTATTCTCAAAGGGAGCATTATCACCAGTAAGAATGTTTTCAATATAGAAAAGACTTCCTGCTTCAAACTGTGAGCAGACTTCTTTCCAGCCCACTTCACCACCACGTTCTTCAAACAAAGTGGGCACGTCAGAGAACAGATTTGTGCCGAGTCCCAATCTTTCGCCTTCTATCTTAACACCGATACTTGCAAGGATTGTCGGGAACATATCTCCATTATAGAACCATCTGTTCTGCGTTCTTTCTGCAGGGATATCAAGAAGTCCGGGAGCAGGATTCAGAATCAGATTGAATGTTGTTCTGATATATTCCTCATCAAAATTCTCAAAGAATTTTTTATCCATGCTGTTATGGTCACCGATCATAACAATTGTTGTATTTTCATAGAACGGCTGTTCCTGTATCCATCGTACGAATTTTTCAACTTCCGATGCACTGTATGCGATAACATTTGCGTACTGATTGTCACGGGGAGTGGGAGTATTTTTACTCACATAACCATCCGGAAAATGAGTGTCGGCTGTTTCCATTACAAAATTAAACGGTTTGCCTGTTTTATAAAGACGGATGATTTCATGTTTTGCATATTCAAAAAGTTTATCGTCTTCATATCCCCACCATTCAAAATAGTCTTCAGGGATCAGACCTTTTTCTTTTGCTGCGTCATAATCGAAAATATTGAAATTACCATGGCTTTCATAAAAATAATTAAGTCCGCCGAATTTTGCCGTTGCACCGAACATCAGAGTCTGTTCATAATCCTGTGCTTCAAGAATATCACCTATCGTTACAGCTCCGGGAAGAAAGTTTCCGGGAGTTCCGTAGCTGTTACCGTCAACGGGAACTTTCATAGGAAGTCCTGTATTCATATTGACCATTGAGGCAACAGACCATGTACAGCCTGTTGTCGGAACAGGACCGCCGAATCCCTTATCAAGATGTGAAAAACTGATACCTTCCTTTGCAAGATCTGTAAGCGGCTGCATGAGATTTTCATCAAGATAACCGCCCATATCAGTTGACAGATAAGAGTTTTCCATGGACTCAAGATAAATATGAATAAGGTTTCGTTTTTCTTTCGGGAACTGCATCTTCACTTCTCTCGGATCTGCAAAATTCTCCTCAATAAACTTTCCTTCAACTATATACATCTTATAAAGCTTGACAAGTTCAAATTTTACAATTCCGTATGATGCACCACCGACAAGAATCGCAGAAGCAAGCACAATGCTTACAATTCTTCTCGCCCTGACAGAGAAAATGCAACATTCCTTTTCACCTTTACGGTAATTGAGTACACGTGGCGAAAAAACAAAAAAAATGAATGCAACAGTTGCTACAATTGTCTGAAAAACAGGTCCTGTCCAGAGAGTGATCATTACATCGTCACTTGTGCCTTCTTTTGGTGTGAAGAGATTTACAATCATCTGGTCTGTTGAAACATCACCGAATGTTCCTTTTCCCCAGATTGTGCCTGTAAATGCTGCAACACCGAGAACAAACAGCAGCACAGAAACAATTTTCAGAACATAATAACTCTTTTTAACAGGTTTTTGTTCATCCTTTGTGTAAAACAGTTTTCCGTCTATCACCGCAAAAAGATATGACCACAGCAGACCTGAACCAAGAACGATTGCTGCATATATATAAGGAAATTTTTCAGAATTTGCATAATCTGTGAAAAAACTGCCTTCACCGACACACCTGAAATATATGTCAGAAATAATTATCGCTGTCAGATTGCTGCAAAATGCATCTGCAAGCATCACAGAAAAAAGCTTTATGAATTTCTTCTGACGCCGAAAAACAAAAGCATCAAAAATACCGACAACAACACCGGCAATAACTGCCATAATCGCAAACATTCGGAAATACTCCTTTCCGGATAGTATTTGTAAAATTATATCAAAAATAAAACAATTTTGCAATAGTTGTAACAGGACTTTATGAATAATTAATAGCAGCATTCACAAAATACAAACGGTGATTAAAATGCAGAGAATCGGAAGATACACTATAAAACTTTCAGGCATGACCGGCATTATCGGCAGCGCCGGAGTCGGCTCAAAAACCGAAGGTGAAGGCCCTTTGGGAAAAGATTTTGATTTTCTTTATCCCGATGACGGTATAGGTCAGTCCACATGGGAAAAAGCAGAGAGTGAGCTCCACAAAAAAGCCGTTACTCTTGCAACGGAAAACGCAGGAAAAACTCCTGCCGATATTGATGTGATTTTTGCAGGCGATCTGCTGAATCAATGCACAGGCTCAACTTTCGGAATAAGAGAGATGGATATTCCGTTTGCAGGAATGTACGGAGCTTGTTCAACCATGATATTATCGCTCGCAACTGCGTCTGTTTTTGTAGATTCGGGTGCAGCAAACACAGCTATTGCGTCCACATCATCGCATTTCTGCTCTGCGGAAAAGCAGTTCCGTTTTCCGCTTGAATACGGCGGTCAGCGGACTCCCACATCCCAAAGAACAGCAACTGCAGCAGGTGCAGCAGTGGTTGAATACGGACAGCAGAACGGTATAATCATTGACAAGGTGATGATCGGAAAAATTCAGGATCTTGGCATAACCGATGCAAATAACATGGGCGCGGCAATGGCTCCTGCTGCAGCGAGAACCATAAAGGATTTTCTGACTGATACAAACACAACACCCGATGACTATGATCTGATTCTGACAGGCGATCTGGGTCATGTCGGATCTCAGCTGCTTATTGAACTGCTCCGAACAAGGGAAAATATTGATATTTCAAAGGTTCACAACGACTGCGGCATGATGATTTTTGACAGAGAAAAACAGGATGTTCATGCAGGCGGTTCAGGCTGCGGATGCTGTGCAAGTGTGCTTTGCTCTCACATTTTCAAAAGAATGAAACGAAGAGAGCTGAAAAAAATTCTCGTTGTTGCAACAGGTGCACTTCTCTCCCCTGTTTCATCACTTCAGAATGAATCCATTCCGGGGATTGCCCATGCAGTTGAAATAATTTTCAGATAAAAAACGGAGCGGAGTTTTACTCTGCTCCGGTCATTGACAAAACGAGTCTGAAAAGCTATAATTAAACTGAAAAGGAATGATACTATGAATAATATTTTAGAACTGCGTTCAGACTCATTCAGAACACTTATGGCATATTTTCGTTGCGCCATAATGGAAATTGAAACAAAATTCAATGTTCTTAACGAAGAATTTTCACTTCAGCACGACAGAAATCCTATCGCTGACATAAAAAGCAGACTCAAATCTGTTGAAAGCATTGAAGACAAGCTGACAAGAAAAAATCTTCCCGTAACGTGCGAAGCGATTGAAAAAAATCTCAACGATGTGGCAGGCATCCGTGTTATCTGCACATTTATCGATGATGTTTACATGCTTGCAGATGCTTTGCTCAGTCAGGATGACATAACTCTCATTCAGAAAAAAGACTACATAGAAAATCCCAAGCCCAACGGTTACAGAAGTCTGCATCTTATAGTCGAAGTGCCGATTTTCCTTGCAGAAGAGAAAAGATTCATGCGTGTTGAAATACAGCTGAGAACAATTGCAATGGATTTCTGGGCAAGCCTTGAACATCAGCTGAATTACAAGAAAAATATCACAAACGCCGAAATGATTCAGAATGAACTGAAACACTGCGCAGAAGTAAACGCTGAGCTTGACAGAAGAATGTCAGAAATAAAAAGAAATATTGCAGGAATGCAGTAAAAACAACAATCCCCGATTCAGCGAATCGGGGAATTTTTTTATTCAAGTTTTGCCGATATGCGAAGGATTTTTCTTGCATCTGCAGCAGTGAGTTTGCCGTCCCGGTTGATATCACCAACCAGAAGTGCATATTCAGTCATTTCATCCAATTTCGCAGATATTCGCAATGCCATTCTCGCATCAGCTGCAGTTACTTTTCCGTCCATGTTCATATCGCCCCAATAGTAAACGGGATATCCGCAGATGTCACACGAACAGCTGAAATCACTGTCAACATGGTCGTGATTGAGTGCATCTTCCGAAATCTTTGCACACAGGTCGCAGACACTGTCTGAGTTTGCATCGACATGCTTATGATTGGCGTCGACACACAGAGTTTCCATAATATTGAACTCGACTGCCTGAGTATTTTCATCTTCACCGATATGGGCATAAGCGCGTATGATTTCAGGCAACTCAAAATCATCCTCCAGTATGGTAAATACTTTCTGGTCGATGATATACACACCGTCTTCTGTTATAGCATCAAGCTGTTCACCCAGATCCAACTGAACATAACCGGATTCGACATTGTCATCAACAACAAGTTTTATGTCATTCTTATTGTAAGAATACTGAACAAAGATATAATTGAACTCTGCTGACATATTTGCGGTGGTGAAAACATAAAGCTTGTCATCCATTCTCATGGCAGTGAGCTGTATACCTTCCTTTGCCACATCGAAAATCATTCCGCAGGTATCGCACACATCATCAAAATCAGTTTCCCTGTGAGGAGCAGTTTTTCCGTATTCCTGAGAACAGATTTCGCATACAGCTTTGCGGTCACATGTTGCAGTTCCGCCCGTATGTGGTGCTGTATCGCCGTACGACTCACCGCATGCTTCACAGACAGCCTTTGAAGTGCATGTTGCAGTGCCGCCTGTATGATTACAGAGGCTTGACACCATGCCGTCATTTATCTCAACAAAGAATATTGCAGGTGCTTTGACATCTTCAGGTTTCACACCGTCATTTATCACAAAATCATATCTTACATATTCACAATCAAAGCTGTAACCACCCGGAACATTTATACAAAGAAGCATACCATCTTCAATAAGACTATATGACTCCATATCTGTCAGCGGTATGTCGTAAGATAATTTAAATGTCAGCTGTGCAGGATCAAACTTGATGATATGCATGTAATTTTCAATTCTGTAACCGTCAAGGTCAGTTGCAGCTGAAGTTATGCTGTATATATTACCCGACAAATCATGCTTGAAGCTGAATTTTGCCTCAAGCTCCCTGTCAATATTGCCGTTTAATTCTGCATCACTGTCATAAACTCTGGGAGCGGACACTTCACTGTATCTGTCATCTTTTGAAACAGCAAGATAGGAAAACAGCATTTTGTCATTCTCATCCTCACGTCCGTCGCCGTTGACGTCAAAATTATTGTTTCCGTCATTGCCGAATCTGAATTCATATACGTCACGCGAAGACAACACACCGTCACCGTTAATGTCTCCTTTGTTGAATTCTGCCGCAAATGCTGTCATAGGACACACCGAAACCAGCATCAGAACGGCAATGATAACCGAAACAAGTTTTTTCATAACAATCACTCCTTAATTTTGTTATTAATTACATTTTACATCACAGCATACTATTTTGCAAGGAATTTTTCCTTCATATATGTAAAAAAACCTTGTCCGTTTTGGACAAGGCTTTTGTTTTATACATTAGCTTCTTCTTTTTGTTTTTCCGTATCGAAATTGAGTCTTTCGGATTCAATAACAAGCGGTCGTTTCATTATTCGTTTATTGATATTGAGAACATATTCACCGATAAAGCCGATAAAGAACAGCTGAACTGCACCGAGGAACAGCATACCAAGGAGAATGGGGGCTGTACCTGCAGGGAATCTTTCCCAATACATAAGTTTAAGAATGAAATATATAACACCGAGAACAAAGCTCAGTCCGCCGATGCCGATACCTGCAAATGTTGCAAGTCTGAGACCGATTTTTGTGTATGATGTGATTGAGAGCATTGCAGCATCATAAAGAGAATAGAAGTTGTTATGTGTCTTACCTGCTCTTCTCTTGGGCTGTTCGTAAGGAATTTCCTTTCTTTCAAAGCCAAGCTCTGCAACGATACCACGCATAAAGGGAATGGGATCATCAAGGTCACGGAGAACTTCAATGAACGCTCTGTCATAAAGTCCTGAGCCCGTGAAATGCTCGATCTGTTCAACATCAGACATCTTCTTGATAACCTTATAATAGCATGTACGAAGAGCACGCATAACCTTGCTTTCCTTACTGCTTGTCTTGATACCGATTACAATTTTATAGCCGTTTTCCCACTCTTTTACATACTGAGGGATAAGCTCAACGGGGTCCTGGAAGTCACAGCACATCTGGATAACGCAGTCACCTGTAACCTGAAGCACTCCGTAATAAGGAGAATTGAACTGACCGAAATTCTTTGCGTTGAAAATCGCCTTAACCTTCGGATTTCCTGCACAGATTGCACGGAGAATATCTCTTGTGCCGTCCTTTGAATCGTTATCAATAAACACGAGTTCATAGTCATACTGAGGAAGATTCTGTGTCATCATATTGACAATAGCTTCACTCATGGGACCGACATTTTCTTTTTCATTATAACAAGGAATAAGAATACTTATCTTTTTCATTTCTGAACTCCTTTCATCCATCCGGCTGTACGGTTTATTGCCTCTTCAAATGTGAGCTCAGGCACAAAGCCTGTATCTTCTGTCAGCTGAGTTATATCTGCACAAAGGTACATAACCTGACCTTCATTATAAGGCAGATCACCTAAACCAACCTTTAAATCGGGGTTTATGCAATCACGCATGGCAGTTATATAATCGGCAAGAAGTCTTGTTTTACCGCTGCCGAGCGGGTAAACCGCACCGTGCTTACCTTTTTCACCGATAAGATAAAAGGCTGTTGCGGCATCATCGCAATGGAGGAAATCCCACTGCTGTTCACCCTTCGTGAAAGAAGTATACTCTCCTTTGAGCATTTTGTCAAGGCTCGACATAATAATCGAATTCGGATTACCTTTCTGCCCGAAAACGCTTAAAATACGCACCCAACAATGTCTGATACCAAGCTGTTCGGCATACATACGGCTGAATTTACCTGCGGTATATTTTGCAATTCCGTAACCTGTTTCGGGATTACATGGAGTTTCTGCAGTGAGTTTTTCGGTTGTTCTGCCGTATTCTGCCTGTGACCCTGCACTGACAAAACATTCACAGCCTGTATCTGCGGCAAGTTTCACCGCATCAAGAGTATATTTTATATTATCTGTCTGAGTATATGTGTCATTTCTGACATTTCCGAATGTTCCGAGCCATGCAAAATGATAAAGCACATCGCATTTTTTGTCAATTTTTTCCGACAAAACGGCATATTCCGAAATATCGGCATCAATTGCAGTCACAAGTGGACTTGAGAAGAATTCATCGTCCTTGCTGTCTTCTTTTCTGCAAAGTGCAATGACTTCAACATTTTCTTTTACTAATTTTCTGATAAGCGCAGAGGCAATCATGCCCGTTGCGCCTGTTACAATGGCTCTTTTCATCTGAAATACTCCGTTTTACTCAGTAATAAGGGGGATAAACATGATTTTTTCAAGTTCTTCACGGGGAAGGAACGGTGCCAGGTCTTCAAGAGGAGCAGAAACGAGTGAACCGTCGGGCAATTTCTTTGTTGCCGATTTGGGTTCAAACTTCTGATCGGGGTCAACCATAATTTCGCAGAATGCATATCCGGGGATGGCAAGTGTTTCTTCGATCTTTGCACCAAGGTCTGCATTCTTCTCAATTCTCACATAAGGAATACCGTATGCGGGAATGAGCTTTGACATATCGGGGAAACTCAGGTCATGGCTGTCCTGACCGACACCTACAAGGGGTTCACCGAAGAAATTCATCTGTGACTGTCTGATTGAATGATAACCGCCGTTGTTTATCATGAAAATTTTGATGGGTAATTTATTCTGAACGATTGTCTGAAGCTCCTGAAGATTCATCTGGATGCTTCCGTCACCTGTCACATTGATTATATCCTGTGATGAGTCACAAACGCAAGCACCAATTGCTGCCGGCAGATCATAACCCATGGAAGCGATAGCAGAATTTATGATAAAACGCTGATCTTTTTTGATGACATATCCGTGACTGCCCACAACACAAGCCGAGCCGTTGCCGACAACGGTAATCTGTCCTTCATTAAGGCGTGAGCTGAGCTCTTTTATGAATGCGTAAACATTTACGGGCTCAGTCTGTTCATAATGTTTGGGAAGAACAACGGGATAGTCTTTCTTCCAGCTTCTGCATGTTTCGTTCCAGTTTTCTTTATTGAAAAGCTTTTCATCACTGAGAAGCTCATTCATTCTCTTAAGGAATGCCTTTGCATCTGCACAGATGGGCATGTCGGGGTTGACTGTGGGCTTTTTAAGCTCTTCTGCATCAACATCAACTACAATTTTCTTTGCAGCTCTTGTCCATGACTTATAGTTATAGCCGACCTGTCTGATGCTCAGTCTGCTGCCGACAGAGAAGAAAATATCTGAATTCTGAACGGCAAAGTTACCGGGTCTGTCACCCATGATACCTGCTCTGCCCACATAAAGCGGATGCTCATCTTCGATAAGGTCGATACTGTCCCAGCCTGTTACAACAGGGATATTGAGTTTTTCGATAACAGCTCTGAATTCATCAAAAGCTCCTGCGATTCTGATACCGTTACCTGCATTGAAAACAGGTCTTTCGGCATTCTTTATCATATTGATAATCTCAAGAATCACATCGTCTGAAGGCACTTCGGGAAGAGTTTCGTCACCTTCACCGTCATAGGGATAAAGGTCATCTGTATCGACATATGAACCCTGTATATCAAGAGGAATATCGAGCCAGCAAGGACCGGGTCTGCCCTGCTGAGAAAGTTTGAGAGCTTTCTCAAGGCAGTATCTGATTTTATTCTTGTCAGTAACCATTTCGCAGTATTTTGTCATACAGTCAATGGCTTTTGTGATTTCAAATTCCTGGTCACCCATGGCACGTATGCCGAGTCCTGACCAGCGTGCAGTTGTGTCATAACGCACCTGTCCCGAAATGACAAGCATCGGGATGGAATCAAGCCAGCCGCCAACAACACCCGTTATGGCATTTGTTCCGCCGGGGCCTGTTGTAACAACACATGCTGCTATTTTATTGTGGATTCTCGCATAGCTTTCAGCAGCAATTGCACAAGCCTGTTCATGGTGATTATAAACACAGTGCATACCTTCCTGATGACCGAATGCATCGTTGAGATGCATCGCACCGCCGCCTGTTACGGTAAAAGCGGTGTCGATACCGTAATCAACAAGAAACTGCGATACATAATTGGAAACTTTTATTTTCATTTAGCTTCAACTGCCTCAATAATTGTTTTTGCCATATAGTCAATCATTTCGTCTGTCATTCCGGGATAAACGCCTACCCAGAATGTGTTGTTCATGATTGTGTCTGTGTTTGTGAGTTCGCCTACAACTCTGTAACCCTTGCCGCTTGCTCTCATTTCATCGAAACAGGGATGCTTTGTAAGGTTACCCGCGAAGAGCATTCTTGTCTGAACACCCTTTGCTTCAACATACTTCACAACTTCTGTTCTGCTGATGCCTTCGTTACATGTGATAAGGAAACCGAACCATGAGGGATCGCCGTTTTCAACTGCTTCGGGCAGGATAACTTTGTCTGCGATGGGAGCAAGACCTGCTTTAAGACGAGCGAAGTTATGTTTTCTTCTTTCAACGAATGTGGGGAATTTTTCGAGCTGAGCACAGCCTACAGCTGCCTGAAGGTCTGTTGCTTTAAGGTTGTAGCCGAAGTGTGAATATACATATTTATGGTCATAACCGAAAGGAAGTTCACCATACTGACCGTCAAAACGATGACCGCAGAGATTATCCTGACCTGAGTTACATACGCAGTCTCTGCCCCAGTCACGGATTGAACGGCTGATTCTTGCAAGAAGTGCATTATCTGTATAAACAGCACCGCCTTCACCCATTGTCATGTGGTGGGGAGGATAGAATGATGATGTACCGATATCACCGATTGTACCTGTGAATTTCTTTTCACCGTCGATTGTGTACTGTGAACCGAGTGCGTCACAGTTATCTTCGATAAGCCAGATATCGTGCTTTGTGCAGAAGTCTTTTACAGCTTTAAGATCAAAGGGATTGCCGAGTGTGTGTGCAATCATGACAGCCTTTGTCTTTTCGGAATAAGCTTCTTCAAGCTTTGTGACATCAATATTGTACTGGGGAATTGTAACATCAACAAATACGGGGATTGCACCGTACTGAATGATGGGAGTTACTGTTGTGGGGAAACCTGCTGCAACTGTGATAACTTCGTCACCGGGGAAAATTCTCTTATCGCCGAGAAGAGGTGATGTGAGTGTCATGAATGCAAGAAGATTTGCGCTTGAACCTGAGTTTACAAGTGCACATGAACGCACACCGAGATATTTTGCAAGTTTCTTTTCAAATTCATCTGTATATCTGCCTGCTGTAAGCCAGAATTCAAGTGCGCTGTCAACGAGATTCACAGCTTCGCTGCTGTCATAAACTCTTGATGCGTAAGGAATTCTCTGTCCGGGAGTGAAATCCTTCTTTACATTGTGGTATTTTTCAAAATACTCTGCAACAGCAGAGAGTATAGCTTGTTTATCGAGTTCCTGATTGCTCATGTTTACATTCCTTTCAGATTATATGTTAAAAAATTCTTTGATTTGTTTTTCTGTAATTGCAGGCACATTACCGTTTGCGGCATATACCTTTGTCCATTCAACTGTCTTTTCAACAGCTTCGACAGCAGACCATGTGGGTTTCCAGCCGAATGTTGTCTTGAGAAGTGAACAGTCGAGTTTAAGGAAGTTTGCTTCATGAGGTCCGTCTTTCTTCAGACATTCAAATGTCTGACCGTCACCCCATGCATTGCAGAAAATTGTTGCAAGCTGACCGGTTGTGAGGCAGTCTCTTTCATCGGGACCTACATTGTAATAACCCTGATATTTTGTATCTTCATACTGAGCCTGGGCTATCATAAGATATGCGTTGAGAGGCTCAAGCACATGCTGATAAGGTCTTGTGGAGTTGGGATTTCTTACGATAACAGGCTTTTTATCCATCGCTGCACGTACACAGTCAGGAATAATTCGGTTATCTGCAAAGTCACCGCCGCCGATAACGTTACCTGCTCTTGCTGTTGAAACAGCAACACCTGTGTTGTCAAAGAAAGATGCTTTGTAGCTGTGTGTCACAAGCTCGGAGCATGATTTTGAGTTTGAATAAGGATCAAAACCGTCAAGAGGCTCGTTTTCACGGTAACCCCAGCACCATTCGTTATTCTTATAAACCTTGTCCGTTGTAACATTGAGAACAGACTTTACGGAGGGTGTGAGTCTTACACATTCAAGCAGATTCACAGTACCCATAACATTTGTTTCGTATGTGTACTTGGGCTGTTCGTATGATGTGATAACGATAGGCTGTGCCGCAAGATGGAACACGATTTCAGGCTGAACTTCATCAAAAACAGCTTTGAGATTATCATAATCCCTGATATCTCCGATGATAGAATACATTTTGCTTTCTGCACCGGAAATTTCAAAAAGATTCGGGTCTGTGGGAGGTACAAGAGAATATCCTGTAACATCTGCACCTGCCATAATAAGGATTTTTGAAAGCCATGAGCCTTTGAAGCCTGTATGACCTGTTATAAGAACTTTTTTGCCTTTATAAAAATCAAGATTCATAATATGTCCCTTTCAATGTACAATTTACAATGTACAATGTACAATTATTGAAAATTTATAAATTGTTTATAATGCCAACGCAGTTCCGATAATTGCGAATTGCAAATTGACAATTGCGAATTATCTGTCTTGAAGATACACAAGACGAGAAAAAATGTTCTCTGTGCGTAAGATTTGCAAATCAGATAATTTTGTGTAGATTATGTGCAGAGGGCATTTTCTTTGAGTTGCCGCGTATGAAGATACGCAAGACGAGAAAAAATGTTCTCTGTGCGTAAGATACGCAAAATTACCAGACTTTCCAGGGTGCTTTGTCTTCTGCCCAGAGTTTTTCAAGATAATTCTTATCACGGAGAGTATCCATGCACTGCCAGAAACCGTCGTGGGGATATGCCATGAGTTCACCACGTCTTGCAGCTTCTTCAAGGGGATACTTTTCAAATACGGTTGAATCACCTTCGATAAGATCAAGAATTTCAGGCTGAAGCACCATAAATCCGCCGTTGATAACACCGCCGTCCTGCTGTGTCTTTTCACGGAACTGCTGGATACAGCCTTCTTCGTTTATATCAAGCACACCGAAACGGGCTGTGATTTTGATTGCAGTAAGAGTTGCCATTTTGCCGTGTGCGTTGTGGAACTCAAGAAGCTTGTTGATATCAACATCAGAAACACCGTCACCATATGTCAGGAAGAAGGGTTCATTGCCGAGATATTCCTTAACTCTCTTTACTCTGCCACCTGTCATTGTGTTCAGACCTGTGTCAACAAGAGTAACTTTCCAGGGTTCAGAGAAATTTGTGTGAACAGTCATTTCACCGTTGTCTGAGAAATCGAATGTGATATCACTTCTGTGAAGATAGTAATCTGCAAAAAATTCCTTGATAACATGCTGTTTGTATCCGCAACAGATAACAAACTCATTGAAGCCGTAATGTGAATACTGTTTCATAATGTGCCAGAGAATGGGCATATCACCGATCTGAATCATGGGTTTGGGGATAAGATGGCTTTCTTCGCTGATTCTGGTTCCGAATCCGCCTGCTAAAATTACAACTTTCATATTATCTGTCCTTTCTTTACTTGGCAATATTATTATAGATAGTGAATATTACGGGTACTACATATACTATCGCTCCGGCACAGAACATGCCTGCGTAATAGATTTTTTCAAATATTCTCAGGAATGTGTTTGATGCTTCCTGACTGAAGGTTTTTTTCTTTTCTATTATATAGATAGCTGCAACAATGAGTGCAGTTATTACTGTTATGAGAGCACCGAGTTTCATACCGTAAGGCAGATAATTCAGTTCAATCACATTTTCGCCCTTCTGAAGTTTAACAGCCATAAACGAACTCATAGCGATATCGATATCCTGTTTTTCACCGTTGACTTTACAGCTCCAGCCTTCGTCATATGTAACGGGAAGGAACATATATGTTTCATCATCATCGCTTGTAACAGTTGCGCTTACACTTTTCGGTCCTGTTGAAACATCTGCATGATTATCTTTGTTCATTTCACACAGAGTTGCAAGCTTTGTATAATCAAAATATCCCACAGTGACCTTTACATCATCGCCTATGTCTTTAAGGGCGAAAATGAAAATATCAATATCTTCATCCGTAACAACACCGAGGTCAATAAGTTCATTATGGAAATTATTCGGATAATTGTAATTTATATCACTGCCGAAATAACGGAGATCTGCCTTTTTGCCGTTTATGAGTATTGTGACAGCACCTCTGTTTTTTGTTGTATTTTCAATATCAACATGAAGATAAACATGTTTTGTTCCGTCCACATGAACCTTCTGAGAAAAATCTTCATTACTGTTCATTGTAAATACATCTGTTGTGCAAAGATCGCTTTCATCACCTGTCAATGCTGTGTAAAGCTCGTTGTTTGACCTGAACACATCATTGTTTTCGACAATATCGATATCCATGAAATTCTGTCCTACAAGAAGTCCTGCAGGAAGTGTCATCTTGTTCTGATAAAGATGTGCTGAACCGATTTCGTGCATATATGTGTATTCACTCTCATCAAGCTCGCGCTCACTGAAAGTATATTTCATATTAAGCAGCGCATCAGAAAGAAGTGTGCCGACACTGTCAATTACTCGTGTATAAATCTGAGAATATCCCAATGCCTCCATTGTGGAAGTCATATCGGATGATACAAGATGCGTGAAGTTTGCAAGTGACGGATAACCGAAGAACATGGGGAAATTACTGTTAAGACGGACATTCATATCCTTTATTCTTGACAGATTATCATTTTCAAGTCCCAGATCTTCTGCCATTTCAAGAGAATCATCAACAAAATTAAGACTGTACATACTTGTTCTGTCTGATGTATCTGAATTCATACCGAAAGAAACATTTGCAAGAAGTCCGATTTCCGTGAGCATAACACCTGCAATCAGAACATATGCAACCTTTTTGAATTCCGCAAAAAGAATCATGACATAGAACAATGCAAGCAGAATAAATGCACCGAACATCCATGCGTCACAATCTTCAACAACAAGCTTGTTGTATTTCAGACCGTTTACAGTGGAAACTCTTACAAAAACCTTTGTGATAAGAATGTAAATACCTGCTGCAGCACTGGCAACTGCGGGAATAATCACCGCAACAGCTTTCTTGCCTTTTATTGAGAAAACCACATCTTTCAGATTCTGCAGTACATATGCCGACATGCACACAAGAATGAATATGAGCATGTACATATATCTCAGCGGGAATCCGACATATGAACCGAGATGCCAGATGAGATTTATGTTTTCAAAGAATACGGGAAGAACAAGCAGAAGTGTTGTTATTCCGAAAAATGCAAACGCTTTCTTATGCTGCTTATAATTGACAAACAGCATTACAAGGAAAGCCATGAAAATTGCTGTGCAGAAAAGAATAAGTGTAAGCTTTGTGGTTGAATAAGTCGTTGATGTGTTGAAAATCTTCAGTATTGAATCAACTTCAGTATCTTCAGCTTTGATAGTATATCTTGTTGAACGGAACATGTAATAAACTGACGGGAGATTTATCACAGCGGAGCCGAATATGGCAAGAACAGATGTGACACCGAAACGGATGATTGACATTTTTCTTGTTTCTTTCGGATGAATGATTGCAAGATAAAGAAAACCTGCAAACAGAAGGAACATGAAAACCATGTATGAAATATAAATGGAGAGCAGGAGTGTGTATGTCAGGAACAGGAAATACGGAAGCCATTTGCCTGTTCTGAACATGTGCAGAAGAGTCGCAATCAGTATGGGGAACATGAATGCTGCATCAATCCAGCCCATGTTTGTGTAATAGATAAGAATGAATGAACTGCAACTGTATGAAAGTCCGAGAATAACCTGCCAGAAAGGATCGATCTTGAACTCTTTTCTCAGGAAGAAGACCATAGACAGTGTTGCCATTGTCATCTTGAAAATAATCAGGAACGGAATACCGTTTACAATTCCGTCACGGCTGCAAAGCAGAGTGAAGATTATCTCCCACGGTTTCAGGATATAAAAACCTGTGGTCAGCACCTGAGCACCCGCTGCAGTCTGCCAGTTGAGAAGCAGTGATTTATCTCCACCGGAGTGAAGGTAATCCCAGAAATATGTATAGTTGGAAATTGTCTGCTGTACCATGTCATCACAGACTACACTTCCTGCACCGAACGGATATATTCCGTTAACGGCATATATTACCATAACTACCGCAACAGTGGAAACTGCTGCAATCACATACGGCAATATATTCATTATATTGACTTTATTTTTCGCCAGTTTCAAATAATTTCATCTCCGAACAAGTTATAGTTATAAATATACATATAAAGAATATCACAATCGGCTCTTTTAGTCAATAATAAAGATATTTTATATTTATTTTTTTACTATTGATTTTAGTTTATATTTATGGTAAATTATTGAGTGAATAAATATTTATACACTCTTTACGGATTATAACATTATAGTCCCGGAAAACCCGGAAAGGTGAAAAATCTAATGAAAAAGAAAATATTGTTTTTAGTCATCACCGCTGCAACAATTTTTTCATCGGCAATAACAGGATTTGCCGAATCCGCTGCAAATCCTCAGACTGAGCAGAGCGGTTTCAGCTTTGAATTCATGTTGAAATGCTTTTTCGGCAGCACTTCTGCTGTCATCGCAGCATCTGCAGTTTTTGTTCTGTTCCTGTTGCTCATAATTTTCAGAAAAAAGCTGAAAAGAAAACTGAACAAGTCAAAGGCATCACAGCTTGTCAACGCATTCATTCTGTTTTTCTCAGTAAGCGGAATTGCATGTCTGGCAATGGCTTTCGCAACAGATGGTGAGACATGGTCAAATCTGATGCACATCAATAAAGAGTCCGCATTACTGTATACACAGTTTGAAGACTATATTCTCAACATCCACAGTGCAGGTGCACAGCAGTTTTTCTCAACTGCAACCACAAACACACCTTTTGCGCATCTGATTTATTTTATACTTGCACAGTTTCTGCCCACAAAACTGGTTGTCAACAATCCTATCGTCACATATCCCAGAATTCTGCATGATCAGCCATTCATGTATCTCTATCTGATTCTTGTGATGTTCTGCGTTGTTCTTCTTTACAGAATGAACCGTTCTGTGCTCAGAAACAACGGTCTGAATATGCGTGACGAAGTTGTTGCATTTCTTTTTGCAGTATCATATCCCGCGATTTTCTGCATAGAAAAAGGCAATATCACAAGCTTCAGTATTGTTCTTGTAATGATATTTTTGACATTACATAATTCAGAAAAAAAACTTTTCAATGAATTATCACTTCTTGCAATAGCTGCATCGGCAGCCATAACACCTTACACGCTTGTATTCTCTCTGATTCTGTTTAAAGATAAAAGCAGACAGTCAGTTCTTAAATTCGTAAGAACTGTTGTATATTTCCTCATCCTGTTTATTTCTCCTGCTGTTTTCACAGGATTCGGAAACATTCTGACATACGTAAAAGCGTTTGTTTCAGTTTCGGCAGAAGGTTTTATTCCGGGAAATATGAGCATTGTAAATCTTCTTCATTTCTTCGGAATTTCAAATACAGTCATTATCTATGCAATAGTTCTTCTCACTGATGCTATCGCAGTTCTTGCACTGATAATGCTGCCTGAAATGTGGCAGAAAACAGCCGCTGCAACATACATCATACTCAATGTCTTTGCATTCTCAGACGCATCTGCGCTGATGTTTGTATTTATCCCCGTTATTTTCCTGTTTGCAGAAAAACAGCACAAAGCTTCAAGTTGGGCATATCTCGCCACATTTGCTGTTCTTATCACACCTTTCCCTGAATGGTACAGATACGATATCAACAGATTCTCTATCTTCATGACATCATTGGGAATTACAGATATTCAGAATGCAAACAATCTTATTTCTCTTGCAGCAACACAGTTTATCCTTGTAATTCTTTTCTATCAGATAATCAATATGATGAAGGCTAAAAAGATAAAGAAGCAGGAAATCCCGTCAGAACAGACATAAATTATTTTTATTTTCTTGGTATTCTATTGCATTTTGGCAGATGCAATGATATAATAAACAAAAATTACAAAATTTTTCAGACAGGTAGGTAATGAAAAATGAAAAAAAGATCAAAAGTTTTTCTTGCACTTGCGCTCTGTGTAACTCTTCTTTTCACATCTGTAACAGGTGTTTCCGCAGCAGCAGTTGCAGAAGAAACAGCATCAACTGACAACGCTTTCATGGAAGGCTTTGCAAACGTTCTCAACACAGCATTCAACAAAGTTGTTGACACTCTTCTTGACACAATCGTAAAGTTCTTCCCCAAGACAGTTCTTATCAAGGATGTTTCCGAATATGAGAGCGAAAACTTCATGGAAGGCACAAAAGATTTCATTGATGAACCCGTTGAAGGTGCAAAATGGAATCTCGGTTATGCTCAGGCATCAATCGTTCCCGAAGATTTTGACGATGTCAAATACTACAAAGGCGGTTATGACCTCAACCTCAAGCTTACAGAAATGATCGACGACCTCAAAGTCCGTGTTGTCACTCTTAACGACGGCAGCGACAGAGGCACAACAGCTATCATCGCTATCGACTGTCTCGGTCTTGCAAACAGCGACGTAAGACTTATCAGAGCTGCTCTTGCTGATTACGCAGAAGCAAACAACATCGTAAGTATCAACGTGTCTGCAACACACGTTCACAGCGGTATCGACACACAGGGTATCTACACAGACCTTTTCACAAAAATCATCACAAACCTTGCAGCAGCTATCACAAAGTCTGATAAACTTGCTCCCGCTATTGACAATGAATTCCGTCAGGTTATCATCGACAAATCAGTAGAATGCGTAAAGAGTGCATTTGAAAGCATGACAGAAGGTACTCTCACATATGCAAAGACAAATGCTGCTGAATATGTACGTGACCGTACAGCTCCCGACATCATGATCGAAGATCTTTACAGATTCATGTTCACTCCCGATGACGGTTCAATGGGCACAATCATTTCAAACTACGGTGTGCATCCCGAATGTATCGGTTTCGGTACAAAAGTAGGTACATCAGACTTTGTTTACTACACAGAAAAAATTGTTAACGAAGGCGGTTACAACTTCATGTTCCTTCAGGGTGCAGTCGGTACATACACAGAAGATATGGGCGCATCAAGTGACGGTCTTGAACTCGACAGAGTTGAATCAACAATCCGTTACGGTGAAGAGCTCGGTTACATCCTTCTTGGTATGACAATGACAGAAGACGAAAGACTTGCAACTCTTGTTGACGAAGAAAGAGAAGCTGTTGCAATTGATAACGAAAACTACACTCCCTGGTACACAAGAGAAACTGTAACAGAGAGAGAAGTAGCTCCCATGCTCAACGTTGCTCACAACGAATACCTTGCTTCAGTTGACAACGGTGTTTACGAACTCTTCGGCAAGCTTTCACTTGCTAACAATACAATGGTAACAGACGCTGAAGATAACTACTATGCAGTTACAGAAGTAGGTTACATGGAACTCGGCGACATCAAGATTATCCTTTGTCCCGGTGAAACATACGCAGAGCTTCTCAAGGGCGGCGAAAACATGGCTGACTTCCCCTATGCTCCCGCATATGAAATCCTCGGCACAGAAGATGTTATCGTTTGTGACCTTGTAAACGACGCTCTCGGTTACATCATGCCCGACAGTTTCTTCACATATGCAACAATCAGATATGAAGACGGCGGCATCACAATCGACAGCAGCTGGGGTCTTACATCACTCGGCGATCGTGCAGCATCAAACATCTACGGTGCTATCTACGAACTCATTGAAGAAGTACGATAATAAAAGAAACTTTTACGGAAGACGGTGTATTTCATACACTGTCTTCTTTTTTTATTGAGACAGCCTTTTCTTTTTTTATTGATTTCGACAAAAAGCTGTGTTATAATGTAATGTGACAAAGTAGTTACAGAATGTAAGGTTTTATATTATGCAGTTTAATTCTATTCATTTTCTTATATTTTTCCCGGTAGTGCTTGCGGTGTATTTCTTTATACCGAAGAAGCTTCGCTATTTATGGCTTCTTGCTGCAAGCTACTATTTTTACATGAGCTGGAATGCAAAATATGCAGTTCTTATCGGTTTTTCAACCGTAGTGACATATCTGACGGGAATACTGATTGAGCAGATATCCTTTGAAGAAGGAAAACTATGGCGCAGGCTGAAGAAATTCACGCTGTTCCTTGGCATCAGCACAAATCTTGCTCTGCTTTTCATGTTCAAATACCTCGATTTTGCAACAGATAACATCAATTCATTGCTCAGCAGTTTTGGCTTAAGTGTTATAGACCGGAAATTTGACCTGCTTTTGCCTGTTGGTATTTCATTTTACACTTTCCAGGCATTGGGATATGTTATCGATGTATACAGAAAAAATATTGACGCAGAATACAATCTTTTCAGATATGCACTTTTCGTATCATTCTTCCCGCAGCTTGTGGCAGGCCCCATTGAGCGTTCGGAAAATCTTATAAAACAGCTCAACAATGCAGACAAAATCAATTTATGGAACTATGAACGTATTGTAAAAGGCTTTATGATAATGATGTGGGGTTTCTTCATGAAAGTCGTTATCGCAGACAGAGCCGCAACAGTTGTAAACAATGTCTTTGATTATTACTACATGATGAATACATCGTCTCTTATAATGGGTGCTGTTTTCTTTGCAGTACAGATTTACTGTGACTTCGCAAGTTATTCAACCATCGCAATCGGTGCATCACAGATAATGGGATTCAATCTGATGGATAACTTCAACACACCTTATTTCGCAATGTCGATAAAAGAATTCTGGAGCAGATGGCACATTTCACTTTCAACCTGGTTCAGGGATTATCTCTATATTCCCCTTGGCGGTAACAGAAAAGGAAAGTTCAGAAAATATCTCAATCAGATGATTGTTTTCCTTGTCAGCGGACTCTGGCACGGTGCAGACTGGACATTCATCATATGGGGCGGACTTCACGGAGCATATCAGATAATCGGTGACATAACAAAACCTGCAAAGAAAAAACTTGAAGAAAAGCTTAAAGTAAACACTCAGACAACATCATACAAACTCATAAAAGTTGCTATTACTTTCGCACTCACATGTTTTGCATGGATTTTCTTCAGAGCAGATTCAATTTCTATTGCACTCACCTATATTGACCGACTATTCACTTGTCCCGACCCGTGGGCACTCACAACAGGATTGCTTTACTCCATCGGACTTGACCGACAGGAAATGAACATTCTTCTTATTTCCATCGGTGTACTTCTGTTTGTTGACATAATGAAACGCAAAAAAAATATCCGCATCGAAAATATTACAGACAATCAGAATTTCTGGGTAAGAGGTCTTGTTATTTTTGCTCTTATCTTTGCTGTAATTATTTTCGGCGCCTACGGTTACAGTTTCGATGCACAGCAGTTTATTTATTTCCAATTCTAAGGTGACAGCAATAATGAAAAAGAATGTTTTAAAAATCATATCATTCCTGCTGGCATTCGTGCTTACCTTTGCAGGAATAGTCAGCGTGCTTGATTTCAAATATCTTGACAGCATTTTCAAGGTTGATTCATTTTACGAACTTGAAGACAACACTGTTGATGTACTTGTTATAGGATCAAGTCACGCATATCAAGGTATAAATACCGCAGTTTTATGGGATAAATTCGGAATCTCTGCATTTAACTTCTGCGGTGCTGCACAGCCTCTCTGGAATACATATTATTATCTTGAAGAAGCACTGAAAACCCAGACACCGAAAGCTATTATCTTTGATACTTACTACCTTCACATGGTTGATGATTACTCAGAGGAAAGTACCGCTATCAAAAATACATACGGTCTTAAATGGTCAAAGACTAAAAAGGACGCAATAAAAGCAAGTTTCAACGCAGAACTTTCAGGAAAGCAGTATTTTTTCAGCATCCTGCAATATCATTCAAGATATTCAGACCTTAATAAAGCAGATTTCTACCCCTATCAGGCAAACAAAGAGATGTATAAAAATCACAAAGGTTTTTACTGCTACTTCCAGAGTGATCCTGTTACTGAAAGAGATCTTTCCATGATCGATTATTACACTCCGTTCACAGAAAAAACAGATTATTATTACAGAAAGATTCTTGAACTTGCAAACAGCAAAAATATACCCATTATCCCTGTTGCAATTCCTTTCAACGCAGAAGCTTATCATCAGGGATACTTCAACACTGCAAAATTTATTGCAGAAGAGGAATACGGAATAAAATTCTACAACTTCCTCACTGATTATAAAACAGCAGTCGGTCTTGACTACAATACTGATTTTGCAGACAAACAGCATCTCAATCATCTGGGAAACACCAAGCTTACAACATTTATAGGAAATCTTATAAAAAATGAGTATAACATCCCCGACAGACGAGGTGATGAAAAATTCTCATCATGGGAAGCAGATGCAGAAGTTTATTACAATCAGCTTGAAAACCATAAGGTTTCAAAGATAAATAATCTGATGGAGTATGCAAAATTTTTCAAAAACGACAGATATGTGATCGTAGTCACATCAACAATGCCTGATTACGAAAAACTTCCGCAAGCATCAAAATATTTATTACAGAAATTCGGAAATGCCGTCGGAATTTCCTCATCCGAACAGAAAAAAAGCGGAGTGTGGATTTTTGAAAACGGTGAAAAAACATACTATAATGACTGTTCATCAAAGAATTTCACAAAAGCAGTAAAGCTCGGCAAATACGGCGGAATTGAAATAAGATCAACAGAAATGATGAATGACGATGATACAACATTTTTTGTAACAAGCATCAATGCTAACAAAAAAGACAGCACAATCGCATCTTACGGATTGAACATTTTTGTTTACGACACATTAACCCAGTCAAAAGTCGATATGGCAGCTCTGAAATACGCTGACAGCTCATTTGCAAGATAAAACAAATCCCGAAGACTTCTCTTCGGGATTTTTATTTCAGTCTTTATAAAATTCTGCAATATAGTTTTCAACATCTGCTCTCGTGCCTCTGAAAGGTCCGGGAGTTTCCATTTTCAAGGAAACGGTAGCTGTTGCATAAAGCAGTGACTCCTCCATGCTGTGATTGAGTCTTTCATTGATATATGCTGCAAAAGTTGTGTCTCCCCTGCCTGTTCTGCCGCTTAAATTTCTTGACTTGATCGGACATGAACAGAATTTTTCACCGTCATATGCAATAACTTCTGTGTTATGCGTTATAACAACTTCTTTTGCACCCCAGGAATGAAGAAGTTTCGCAGCTTCGTATCTGTCCTCAAGTCCTGTGAGAATTTCTGCCTCAGCAGCATCAGTTTTAAGATAATAAATATACGGAAGCATTTCCTTTTTGTCTTTCCAGTCTTCAAAATACATGCTGCCTCCGTCTTCAAGGTCAACATGGCGAAGGCATGTCTGGACATCAACAGCAACTTTACCGCGCTCTGAAGCAGCCTTGATCATATCATTTGTAAAATCACCGTAAACAAGTCCTGCAAAATGGAAAATATCCGCAGTTACATCTTCAGGAATGTCTTCTGCTTCAAAGGATGTTCCGACAGATGTACATACACACTTTCTTCTCTCCTTATCGGGAGTAAAATAGCGGTTATACATATTTGAAGAACTTTCACAGTCAATGCAAAGAATATTTTCTTCGGGAAGAGTGAATGCAGAAAGTCTTTCCTGATCAGGCTTAGCAACTTTTGTTACGGCAAGAACATTGTGACCGAGTGCATAAGCAGATGCAGATGAAAAAATAACTGCACCACCGGGACTTCTTATTTCATTATCAAGATGATCAACATTTCTGTCCATAGTAATGTGACCGATTATAACAGATGAATAATGTTTCATTTTTCTGCTCCTTTTGAACATTCTTCAATTATTATACACCTTTTCTTGTTTTTATACAAGCATTTTCCGGCATAAAAAAACTGCCGCAGAAAAATTCTGCAGCAGCTGAAATTTTTTATCAGATTTCGGGAATTTCTACTGTAACTTCTTTACCTTCTCTTGCTGAACGGACAATACCGTCAATAATAGCCTGATTGTAGATAATCTGGCTTGAAGGAACGGGTGCGGGAAGACCGTACTTGACAGCGTCAACAAATGAACGGATCTTCTTGTCGAAGTTATCAACATCATTATCCTTTTCAGGAATAACTGTTTCAACCTTTTCGCCTGCAACATCGTGATAAATCTTGAGAGGACCGCCGATTGAGCCGTTCCAGCACTCTGTTGAAGGAATACGGAGTGAACCCTTTGTACCCATGATGATTGTGTCACCCGGAGTATCGAGGTGCATATCCCATGCAATTCTGAAGTCGAGGATTATGCCGCCTTCAAGACGGATAAAACCTGCACCGAAATCATCAACGCTGAACTTTTCAGCATATTCGGGATGGCTGGGATATGTTGCAGGATTCTTGCCGAAGAAATCAGACATGTAGCCTGAAACTGTAAGGGGCTTGGGATAACCGACAGCATTGAGAACCATATCAAGTGAATAGCAACCGATATCTGCAAGAGCACCGATACCTGCTGTTTCATCTTCAATGAAAGATGTTCCGTAAGGTGTGGGAATACCCTTTCTTCTGCCGCCACCTGTCTGGATGTAATAAATCTGGCCGAGTTCGCCTGATTCAACAACCTTTTTAACCATCTTCATGTTTTCATCAAATCTGGGCTGGAAGCCGATTGAAAGAACCTTGCCGCTTGCCTTTTCTGCTCTGCAGATAGCAACAGCTTCTTCTGTTGTAACACACATAGGCTTTTCAAGAAGAACGTTTACGCCGTTTTCAAGAGCATAGATTGTACAGGGAGCATGCTGTCTGTTATATGTACAAACGCTGACTGCATCAATGTCTTTTTCATTATCGATAAGTTCACGGTCGCTGTTATAGATTCTTGCACCTTCAATGCCGTTATCCTTTGCGAACTTTTCTGCCTTACCGGGAACGATATCAGCAAGAGCCACGATTTCAACATCGGGACATCTCTTGTAACAAGCTGCATGAGCTTCTGCAATCCAACCTGTACCGATGATACCTACTTTAACTTTTTTGGAAGCATCGACCACCTGCTCCTCAGTGTCTGTTTTGAAACGGTCAAGAATATTGTCTGCCATAATAAATACCTCCGCAGATATTATTTGTATGTATATTAACATAATATAAAAGAAAATACAAGCTTATTTTGAATATTATAAACAAAAAAATCCCGCTTCATAAGAAACGGGATATCTTATTATAATTATCAATAGCCGAAGTAATCCTTATAATATTCAAACCAATCCTCATATTCATCGTTACCGCTGAAAGGATTCTGCTGTGACTCACTGCTGTTTCCTGTTGATGAAGAAGAAGTGCCTCTGTCTTCAACAAGAGTAACCTGAATATTCTGCTGTGTCTGTGACCAGTCGTCTGTGTCGACTCTTACTATTGTGAGTGTAAGGCTGTCACCTGCTGACATATCTTCAATCATATCCGCAAGCATACCTGAATTAGTCATTTCCTTACCGTTTACAGCAATAATCATATCACCGACCTTGACATCTTTATCTGCAAGATCACTGTCCTGACCGATTTCGGCAATAACGATAGTGCCTGAGGGCAATCCCTTCATCTGGACATACATCGCATATGTCTGACTGTAGCTTGAGGGTGTTGCATAAGAAATTCCGAGTTTTGCTCTGCCTGCGACATAACCGTTTGCGATAATTGAATTAAAAACTTCAATCATAACTGAAGAGGGCACTGAAAATCCCATGCCTTCGTATTCGGTTGAAGCAATTTTCATTGAGTTGATGCCGATAAGTTTGCCTTCACCGTTAACAAGAGCGCCACCTGAGTTACCGGGGTTGATTGCTGCTGTATGCTGGATACATTCCATCTCATAGCCTGTGCTTGAGCTTACAGGTCTGTCAATTGCAGAAACAATTCCGTTTGTGACTGAGCCGAAAAACTCTGAGCCGCCGGGATTGCCTACAGCATAGACAGTCTGCCCTACAATAAGATCATCTGAAGATGCAATTTCTGCCTTTGCAAGTCCTGATGCTTCAATTCTGACAACTGCAAGATCGGTTCTTGTATCCATTCCCACAAGATCTGCAGGATATTCTGTTCCGTTTTCCAGAAGCACCGACAGCGAAACATTGCTGTGATCAACAACATGTGCACAAGTGACAATATAAGTAAATTTGCCGTCGTTGTCTTCTTTTATCACAACGCCCGAACCTTCGGTATAAATTGAATTTTTCTGATAAACAAGAATGCCTACATTATATTTTTTTGCTATATTTGCAACAGTTACAGCCTCACCTGCTGAATCTGAGCTTTCAACAGCCTGAACTTCACCCACATTGCCTGTATTGATTTTGGTTGATGTTTCGTTTTCTGTAACAATTCCGTTGTCAGGATTCTGCACAGATGCGCTGCTGTTATTGCCGCCGCTGAAAATCACAACAATAAGAAGCACTGCAAGAACAACAACTACAGCAATCAATGCGATAAAAACCTTCATGCCGGGATTGCGTTTTTTAGTTTTTTCATCTGACTGATCAGGCTCCTGCTGATATCCGTTACCGAACGGCTGATTGTACGGAGACTGATTGTACTGAGGCTGATTATATTGATACTGATTGTACTGAGGCTGATTGTATGCGGGCTGATTATAATTACCCTGATTCTGCCATGCATACGGTGACTGATTTACATAAGGCTGCTGATAATCTGTGTTCTGCTGCACAGTCTGCTGATTATTCTGATCAGCGTTATAAGAGTAATTATAATCATTTGTTACAGGAGTTGTTTCAGCAGTCTCCTCTGTGTTCACAGATGTATTATTTTCATTGCTGTTTTCGACAACTTCATTATCTGAACTTTCATTATTCAACGGCAGATTGTTTTCAGGTGTATTGTTACCGCTAAAAAATTCATTATCCATTCTGTTTCCTCCGAATAAGTTAGATATTCATTTAAATCAATCATCGCTGAAGATTGTTTTCAGCGACACCGAAAACTGTGTGTACTTATTTTCAATATTACTGACAGAGATTTTTCCATCGTGAAGTTCAACGATATTTTTAACGATGAACAAACCGAGACCTGCACTTTTTGCATCAAGCCCTCTTGATTTGTCACCTTTATAGAATCGTTCAAAGACATGGTCAAGATCTTCGTCTTTTATAACATTTCCGGTGTTTCTTATACAAACGATAACATTATTTTCTTGAATATACATTGAAAGAATTATATCACCGCCGGGCTGAGTGAATTTAACTGCATTATCTATAAGATTGTAAAAGACCTGATTTATCATATCGGGATCAGCTTCAATATAAACCTTTGAAAGAGAATCAAGGCCTTCTACATTAATTTTCTTAATATTTATTTTCTGCTCAAATGCGATAAAAATACTGACTATCTGACGGGTAAGATCAAACCGGGACGGATTTATTTTCAGTTCACCGGCCTCCATTTTTGACATATTGAGCATAGAAACAACAAGTCGTGAAAGTCTTTTAACTTCATCCGAAACAATCTGCAGATAATAATTGCTGTCATCACCCTTGATTGTTCCGTCAAGAATTCCGTCAATAAATCCGCCGATGGTTGTCATCGGTGTTTTTAATTCGTGTGATACGTTTGCAACAAAATTTGCTCTTGAATTCTCAAGCTGTTCCAGACTTTCTGCCATTGAATTGATTTCTGCGGCAAGTTCATCAAATTCTCTTACAGAACTTCTTTCACGCACTTTTATACGGTGTGAAAAATCGCCCTTTGCATATTTTTTTGCTGCGTCACCCATGTCGCTTACAATTTTACCGAGATTATATGTCAACAGATAAACAACCAATCCCGTTATTATGATAAATCCGATTGCTACAAACGTATAGTCTCTTACAAAAGTCATTATATGACGTGCAATACCTGCTCTGTAATTCTGAGTGGCAAAAACGATAGCATCGGTTTCAGCTCCGAATTGCCGACGCGATACACATGCAGCAATGAAATAGTCTTCATCAAAATATCCGCCGGGATTACCGATTGTTGCCATAATTCCGTCAGCGATGATACCGGTCACAATCTCACCGGGTATCTTCATTTCAGAATGCTCCTGACATGCTCTTCCGAAATTCTGAATATCATTAGCCTTTGCCAGATGTCCGCAGAATATAACGTTTCCCGACACATCAGCAATAAAAAAATCTGCCTTTGATGCTTTTGACGCACTTTCAATGGCATAGCACAGCATTGAAAAAGCATTATCATCGGCAGAATTTTTTTGGATATAATCCTGATAGACCTGTGCTATATCCTGAGTGTAACTATACAGACCTTGTTTTTGTTCATCTTCCCACATACCGTTAAGAATAAACGGCATGACACTTCCTAAAACAATAAGACTGACAATTTCGACAGATAAAAATATTATGATGTATCTTGTTAAAAGACTGACTCTTCTGCGACCTTTTTCTTTAGAGAAATGCATAAGATGTCGACCTTTCATCAATCTTTTGTTTCAAACTTATATCCGACACTCCAGACTGTTTTCAGATCCCATTTATCGGACACGCCTTCAAGTTTTTCACGAAGTCTTTTTACATGAACGTCAACTGTTCTTGAGTCTCCGTAATAATCAAAGCCCCATACTTCATCAAGCAACTGATCTCTTGTGAAAACTCTGTTGGGATTGCTTGCGAGATGGAAAATAAGTTCAAGCTCTTTGGGAGGTGTATCAACATGAACTCCGCCTACCTTAAGCTCATAATTTGTAAGGTTGATTGAAAGATTGTCGTAATGAACTTCCTTTATCTGGTCTGCAACAGCAGAAACTGATCTTCTGAGAACAGCTTTTATACGTGCAAGAACTTCCTTTGTTTCAAAGGGTTTTACAACATAATCATCCGCACCAAGCTCAAGACCGAGAACTTTATCAAATGTTTCACCCTTAGCTGAAAGCATGACTATAGGCACATTTGATGTATTTCTGATCTTTCTGCAGACCTGCCAACCGTCGAGTCCGGGAAGCATAACATCAAGCAGAATGAGATCAGGCTTGATTTCAGCAAAAGCATTTACTGCATCAAGACCATCATTGATAATAACGGTTTCGTATTTTTCTTTTTCAAGGTAAAGTCTGAGAAGTTTGCAAATGTTGACATCATCATCAACAATCATTATTGTTTCGTTTGCCATTTTTATCCTCTCCCGTTTTATAAACAGTAAAAGTTTTTCCGTTATCAAAAAAGGAATCACTTTTTTACCGTTCAATTTTTTAATTTACTTTTTTTTCTGTTTATTGTTTTTTGCACCGAAAAACTTCATAAACAGTCCGAGACAAGCGCCGAATATAACTACCAGCGAAACCGAAAACAGAATAACACTGGTTGTATTGCTGAAGAGATCTGTAAACCAGTTACCGGTATCCGTAACAGGTGTTTCTGTCGGATATTTATTTCCATCATCAGGAAGAATAACGGTATCTGCCGGTTTCATATCAGGCATTCCGTTACCTGTGTTAAAACCGATGTTTCCGATGTTGAGATTACCGAAATCCATGCTCTGTGTTGAATTGCCTGACTGCCCGAAAGTATCAAGTCCGCCAACACCACCGATATTTTCTGTGTTTACATTTGAATCATTATCTTTTGAATAGCCGAACAACTGAGAAAAAAATGCGCCTATGCCGAGAGAATTACCGTCAAACTCAGGCAACAGAAGTGTGGTGATGCTGAGAATTCTCTGGGGAATTTCAAAAGGCACTTTGCTGATAATATCGGCAAAAGATGAATCCATACCCATATCGCCGAGAACTTTATCGACAAAATCTGTCATACTTCCGAATGCATCTGAAATTGTGCTGCCCTGAACAGATTCCTTTTTTCCCTGATATACATTCAGTTTATATGAAGATGATATTTTTGCACCGGTTTTATCTGTATATTCAACCGTTATTACCAGAGGAATCATCTCTGCTTCCTTGTCAATAGCAACGCTTACATAATAGTTTTCCCTGACATCGTTATCGTTGACAAACACATCAACCTTTGTGCCGTCCGATTCGCTTGTCACACCGATTGTCTGGGGATAAAGCCAGATTGTGTCACGTTTGTAATTGAGCTGAACATCATATTCATATACGTCAGCGTAAAATTCGCCTTCTTCAAGATTGAAGTATGTTGTATTCTGACTCACAATATCAAATGCTGTTTCGTATGACACGGAATCTCTGACAGTAACGCCGTACTCCTTGCCTATAAGCTGCAGCAGATAGAATGCAAGGTTATCTTTCTTTACGGCTTTGTCAAATCCGTCAGGATCAATTGTGACTTCATAAATCCTGCACATGATCGCACAAAGATATTTATTCTTGATTTCCTCAAATGTTGCAGTTGAAGAGTCAATGGATATTCCCTGTGCTCTGATTGTCATTATTGCAATCAGTCTGTAAACTTCTTCTTCGGGAGTATCTGATGTGACATTGTATCCCGCACTGTAAAGCATATATTTGCCTGCTGCAAGAACATAATCCTTCAGGTCATTCACATCTGAATCCTTGTCAAATCTTATCACAAGATCAACATTCAGCCCCAGAGTCTGGGAAATGTATGATGTAAAAGCCTGATAAAGACCTGTTCCTCTTTTTACAACAAAATCTTCATCTTTTGTTACGATTGTGAACAACGCTCTTGCGATAAGCTTTGTTTCCTGAGTATCTTCAGACGGGTAAACAATGCCCAGACTTTCAAGATACGCACGTATAAATTCATCAGAATAACTCTTATCGGTGCCGTTTGCAAAGCTCATTGTAAGCTCAAGCATGTACAGATAAAGAACATTTGCCATATCCTCATCAAGAGTATATATCGCCTGATAAGATGCAACTTCTTCCTTGAATGTTTCTGCAGTTGCACTGTACGGATACTGCGCCTTTGCAACTATTGTATTTCGCTGAGAAAGACCGTCGACAGAAGACATATTTTCCTTTACTATCAGATCTTTCAGCCATGAGAGATTCGGTGAATCATACATATACTGTGTTTCTGCCATCACAAGCGCATACGCACTCAGACTGCACGACAGAACAGTAAACAGCATGACAACCGCCATAAAAACTGCTGTGAGTTTTCTAATTTTCATTATTTTTCCTCCGGAATTTTCATCTTCCCGCATATATATTTATTCTTATACATAATAATAATATAATTTTTTTAATAAGATGTCAAGTGTCTGCCATATATTTATTAGTATTGAAATCAGATAAAGTTTTGTGATATAATGCAGAAAAGCAAAGGAGTGAAGTTATGAAAAATAAAGTTAAATTTATTTTTTCTGCATTTGCAGTCATATTGCTTACTGTGTCTCTTTTTATAAGCGTTTCTGCAGCAGAGAATCAGATAACATCTTTCACCGTGAATGCAGAAAACGCAGAAACCGGTTCAGACCTCGGTGCTGTCGACTGGTATAAAGGTGCAGACGGAGTTTATTACATGTTTCTGCCCGCAAACACAGACAAAAGCAACATCACAGTATGGTTTACGGCAGACGATGATGTCTTCTGCGGTGAAACAAAGCTCACAAGCGGAGAATCAACTTCTGTTTTTGCAAGCGGTGACACATTTGTGATCACTTGTGGTGAAACAGCCTATAATCTGAAATTTTTACAGTCAAGCAGCATCGGCTCCATCTATGTAAATACGGAATCCGGGAATATGAATGCTGTTCACGCCGACAAATCACATAAAGAACCGGGAAATATTCTCATTCTCAATAAAGACGGTGATGTACAGTATGACGGAGCACTTGATTACATAAAAGGCAGAGGCAATTCTACATGGACTTTAGAGAAAAAGCCTTACAATATCAAGCTTGACAAAAAAGCGGATCTGTTTGAAATGGGCAAACACAAAAGCTGGTGTCTTCTTGCTAACGCAAGCGACTGGTCAATGATAAAGAATCAGCTTGCATATGACCTTGCAAGCAAACTCGGCATTTACACAACTTCAGGCACTTTCCAGGTCAACCTTTATCTCAACGGAGAATATGCAGGCCTTTATCTGCTGACTGAAAAAGTGGATATCGGTGAAAACCGTGTGGATATCTATGACCTTGAAGGTGAAACAGAAGAAGTAAACAACAAAGACCTTGATGAATACAAACTCGCAGGCAAACAGAATTCAAGAGAATTCGGTTCAATAAAATATGCAGACATTCCCAATAATCCCAAGGAAATCACAGGCGGATACCTGCTTGAGCTTGAAAAAATTTACCGCTATGTTGATGAAGCATCAGGTTTTATCACAAACATAGGACAGGCTGTTGTTGTAAAAACTCCCGAATATGCAAGTAAAGCACAGGTGGAATACATCAGCAGATACTATCAGGAGTTTGAAGATGCGCTCTATTCCGCAACAGGTTACAACTCAAAAGGCAAACATTATTCGGATTATATAGATGTTGATTCCCTTGCAAGAATGTATGTCATCTACGAATTCACATCAAACTTTGACGGATGCAGTTCAAGCTTCTATCTTTGGAAAGATGTTGACGGCAAACTCACTGCAGGTCCGTTGTGGGACTTTGACCTTTCACTCGGCCATATTCAGCCGAATGACCTTATAAATCATGTCGCAAACGTTGCTGACCCGAATCTGCTCTACGTTCAGACCTGTTTCATCGGCAACCATGCAGAAAACAAAAAAGCTCTGCTTGCACAGGCTTTCACTCACAGCGATTTCCAGGAAAAAGTCCAGCAGATATGGGCAGATGATTTTGAATCATATTATCCGTTTTTCTATGAAAACATTGAGCTTTTCAAAGATGAAATACAGTCTTCCGCTGTAATGAACTCAATAAGATGGAACACATACGGTACAACAAATACTGCAGAAATCATCGGACATTACGGCAGACAGGTTGATGTCATCACAAACTTTGTGAATGCAAGACATCCTTTCCTTCAGAATGTATTTTCAAAAGATACTTATTTCGTCAAATATGATATCGGCAAATACGGTAAAGCTCTTGTACATGACACAACAATCTACAATGCAGGAGACACGGCAACAGTGCTTTCTGCACCCGCATCAACATCAACAAGCAGAATGTTCATAGGCTGGTCAACAAATCCCGACGGCACAGGTGATGTTTATGTTGCAGGCAGCGAAATAACAGTTTCAGAAAACATCACACTTTATGCACAGTGGGAAAAGAAAGACGCTGTAAAATCCGTAATTCAGAATTTCTTTAATAAGATTGCGGAATTCTTTAATCAGGTCATTGAATTTTTCACACAGTTATTCAAGTAAAAAACAAAGAGCAGGATTACCTGCTCTTTTTTTATATATCAGTCCTTACAAGTTTTCCGTCAAGAATCGAAAACTCCATACAATCGTCAAGATTACCGTTGTTATCACGGATTGTTGTTTTATCCGAAACAGCAATCGTCTTATAATCGTTTGAAGTAAGCGTTACCACAACGCTGTCACACTCACAATTCCAGACTTCACTGAAAGAATAATTGACAATCATGGGATTCTGTGCTGTTTCCGTCTCATCATCTGCGGTCACTTCAACTCCGAAACACATATTGTCACCTTTGAAAAACGTGATTTCCGCAACACGGACGTTATCTGTATGGCCGTCTGTGGAAATAATCACACTTGCGATGTCTTCAAATTCTGCCGCTTCAACACTGACGACCTCACTACTTACGGTATCTGCTGTAGCGTTTGAAAAGATAAAGAATCCTGTTGCAATAAGCACTGCAAAAATCAATACAGGCACAGCAATCACCAATGCAAGAACAACTCTGAGCCCTTTGTCTTTTTTCTGTTTCACAGGCTTTTCCAGTTTCATATATTCAGGCACAGGATTGGAACAATTAGGACAAAGATTCCAGTCATAAGCCAACGGATGCAGACATTTCGGGCATGTCTGTTTTAACGGATACGCACATTCCGGACAGACCAGAAATTCATTCATAACTTTTTTTCCGCATTTCGGACAGCAATTTGCACCGTTTTCATTTCTGAGAATAAGATAAATGATCAATCCGATAAAACCGGGTATAAAAATTGTCACTGCAGTCCACAGCACTGCATTCATTCCTCTGTGTGTTGCGTCTTTATATACGTAAATTCCCGTTGCAACAGGAATTGCAATACATATAATTGCCAACGCAATAAACATAATCAAAAAACCGAAACCTACAGCTTCCATAATTCAACACTCCTTTTATCAAAAAGTAACAATCTCTTCTGTTATATCTTCCGTAATAACTTCAGGTACTGAATCTGAATTTATTTCTGTTTCAGTTTCAGTTGCTGTTTCTGTTGCAGAATATTCAACATCTGCAACTTCAAGAATTTCATAATCTGTTGTTTCACCGTTTGTGATAATTGTCACATCCACAGCACGGTCACAGTAAAATTCAAAATATGAAAGTCCCGTGCCGTTTTCAGTTGCCTGATCATAATATGAAATTTCAACATGCGTACCGTTCAGAACAGAATCTTCCGCATCATACATTCCGTCATTTCTGTATACGATCAGACTTGTAGTAACGTCACTGATACCGTATATTTCTTCAACTTCTTTCAGAGCATAAACGCCTTCACCCTTTTTGTCACAGTCCGAAATCCATTTATCTATATCAATTTCGGAACAATACACTTCTTCAGGCGAAACATGTGTTGCATAGAAAGATTCAACATGCACATCCTCTGCGGAAAAAATCAGTATTCCTGCAATAATAAGCAGACAAAGAAAAACAGGAATAAGAATAACAAGCAGAAGAATACGTTTCATGCCTTTATCTTTCTGAGGTTTTGCAATCTTTTTCAGTTTCATGTCTTCGGGAATTTCATTCGCACATGTGGGACATACATTCCAGTTACGCTCCACAGTTCTTCCGCAGGTCGGACAAACTCTGCTCTTTAACGAAAAACCGCATCCGGGACAGACAGAAAAGTTTTCACTGATGTTTTTTCCGCACTTGGGACAATTAAGAACACAATGCTCTGATCTTACAATCAGATAGATAATAAGTCCTATGAATCCCGGTGCAAAAACAGCAAGTAATGTCCACAGGATACCGTTCATGTTTCTTTTTTTTGCATCATCGTAAACATACAGACCGATTGCAACAGGCAGAATAACCGATAAAATTGCAATTGTTATTATTATCGTTATAAGAATCACGCTTGTTATCATAATATATCACTCCTTAAAGAATCAGTTTTGCCTTTATAATAAAATAACACCGATATAATTCCGTTACCCACAACAGAAATACAGGTTGCAACAACGAGAAGAATTGCGAATATAACAGAATCTTTTATTACAAGAAAAGCAAGCAATATCATTGCAATAACAATTATAACAGATGCAATACGAAGCAATGTAATCTGTTTTTTCATTTCTCTGCGTTCAAGCTCTTTCTGAAGTTTATATTCTGTAACAACAGGTGGCTGAAACTGTTCAAAGTCATAAACCGTATTCATCCCGAAGTACCTCCTTTAATATTTTTTTCGCTTTGTTAAGTCTTGATTTTACCGTACCGACGGGAATTCCCAGAGCTTCTGCTGTCCGTTTTTCCCCAAGATCATTGAAATAAAACAGAATCACGGTCATTCTCAGTTTTTTGTCAAGAGAATCAACAGCTTCACGGATTTCTTTGTTTTTCCGTTCATCATCGCTTACAGCTACATTCATAAGCACGCTGTCTTTTTCTGCTGTTGTTGCAAACGAGTCAAAAACCGGACTGCGTTTTTTCCGTCTTGCCATATCCCTGTATGTATTGACGGCAATTTTTGTAATCCATGGTTCAAAAGGCTTGTCGGTATTGTATGAATCCAGTTTTTTCATAGCTTTGAGCCATGTTTCCTGATACAGGTCGTCCGCATCAGGCACAGAAGCACACAACGTCATACAAAGACCGTAAAGTCTTTTTCCGTATTGTTCAATATAGTAATTTATCAACGCCTGTGCCTCCTTTCACTTACATATACGACGAAAATCAACAAAAGGTTCACTTGACCTGCATTTTTTTTTATGCTAGTATAATTATATAAGAATTTTATCCTATTTTCAACACGAAAGGATACACAGATATGCTTATTTCACCATCAATTCTCGCAAGTGATTTCTCAAGACTTGCAGAAGAAGTAAAATCCATAGAAAATGCAGGTGCAGACCTTGTTCATATAGATGTCATGGACGGAATGTTCGTTCCGAATATCACTCTTGGTGCTCCTGTTGTCAGTTGCCTTAAAGGCAAGACTTCACTTCCCTTTGATGTTCATCTTATGATTGAAGAACCCGTAAGATATATAGATGATTTTGCAAAAGCAGGCGCAGACATCATCACATTCCACATTGAAGCTGCAAAAGATGTGAAAGCAACCATTGAAAAAATAAAAGAAGCAGGCTGCAAACCTGCAATTTCAATAAAACCCGACACCCCTGCCGATGTTGTTTTTCCTTATATTGATGAGCTTTACATGGTGCTTGTCATGACTGTTGAACCGGGATTCGGCGGTCAGTCTTTTATGAGAGAGACAATGCCTAAGGTCAGAGCAATCCGTGATGAAGCAACAAAACGCGGTCTTGACCTGAGAATTCAGGTAGACGGCGGTATTGACGACAAAACAGTCACAGAAGCCACTTCAAACGGTGCTGATGTGCTTGTTGCCGGAAGTTATGTATTCAAAGCGGCTGACAGAAAAGCGGCAATCGAAAAATTAAGAAATTCATAAAAAATGCTGTCTGATATGCAATACTACAGCAAAAAAGTGTTTCCACGGAGATTAACAATATGGATCAAAGAATTTTTATCAGTCATTCAAGTAAGGATTCTGAAATTGCAACGACAATATGCAATGCCCTTGAAAGCAACGGAATGAAATGCTGGATTGCCCCCAGAGATATTCCATACGGAATGGAATGGGCAGGCGAAATTTCAAAAGCAATCGCAAATTCCTGTGCTTTTCTTTTTCTTTCAAGCGGTAATTCAAATTCATCCTCTCAGGTCAGTCGTGAAATTCAGCTTGCAATTGAAAATCAGGTACCTATAATTCCCATAAAACTTGACGGTACTGAATACAGTGATACAAATAAATACTATCTTGCAACAATCCACTGCATGTTTCAATATGACGCTTCAATGATAGCGAAACTTGTAAATGATATTTCAAAAGCTATTCCTGAAAACAATGAAGACGAAACAGTAAAAAAAACAAAAAAAGAAAAAAAGGTCACAAAAAAATCAAATCCTAAACTCAAACTCATCCTCTGCAGTGCATGGCTCTGGATCTGCACTGTTGTTGCAGCTTATGTATTATTCTTTTCTGATTGCGGTATTGCTGCATCTGTAATTACAATTATTGCGGCAGCTGCTGCAGGATTTGTTCCTTTACTGCTGATAAGACATAAATCAATAAAAAGTTTTATGATCAACAAAAAAACAGCAAACATCATTTCCGCAATTGCATTGATTATAACAATCGGTCTTTCTGTCGGCATGGCAGCGCTGGATAATTATCTGTGGACAACAGATCTGGAATACAAATACCGCATCACTCTCACTGCTCCCGAAAATATGTCTGTTTCCGAATTCAAAACAGCATATGAAATCATAGAATCAAGAATGGATATTCTTGCAGACGGACAGAAATACAAAATAAAAAATAACGGCGATGAAATCGAGCTGATTGTTCCCTTTGAACTGTTCGGTGAACTTACAGCTACGGATATGCTCAAATGTTACATTTCAAGAGCTGCAAAAATTTATCTTACAACAAATAATATAGTCAACTTCACTGCTGATCCTACAGTCGTTGAGGTTACACCTGAAGACATTGAATCAATACAGATTCTTAAGGGAAAAATTCCGGGAGAGCCTGAAGTTACCGAAAAACATGTTCTTGATCCTGAAAATTATGAATACATAGAAGTCGTTCTCAGGCAGGACTTCATCAAAGCAAATAAAACTACCATTGACGGATTCGCAGACAAAATTGTTTTCGCACAGGATAAGGTTGAAATCCCTGACGGATACTATTATTATGAAACTTTCAAAGGTGAAAAAGAAGGCGTTTTCTATCTTCTCAACGACGACAGACTTCCCACACTGAATGAACTTCTTATCAACAATATGACAACCGAACATCCTGCAAAAAGTCTGCTTGTAACAATTGACGGTGCTGCAGATTGGGAAAATTCCGCAGAAGGTACAGTTTTCGGCGAACTGCAGAAAAACTATCAGGAAATAAAGGGAGACACAGTCTGTATCAGCTACCGCGGTTCAACATCAGATTCCACAACTGAAGGAGAATGGCACGATACTGTTTCATCCCTGAAAAAGCGACTTGATGCTTTCAACGAGCCGTATGCTCTGGGATACGGAATAAATGATCCCTATCTCATCGTTGTAAAAATATCCCCCGAAAAGCTCAACACAGATATTCTCTCGTTAATCTGTTCATCAGGTCTTACCATGCAGGCAGGATATGCAAAAAAATCCGTTCCGGTCACATACAACGGAGAAAAATGCGTAGAACTTGCAGATAAAGACGGTGTTTCTGCGCTCAGAATCACACCGCCTGACAACAATGAGAAAAAACTTTTTGAAAATCTTTATAACACAGCAAAAAATACAGAAAACGACAATATATATCTTGTATGCAAAAGCACAGAAATGACTGTTCTCAGCGCAAAAGCTGAATCACCCGAAAGTTTTGTGTTCACTTGTCCTGAAGGTCAGGAAGCAGACAGCAGCAGGTTGCCCGCACTTGCACTTGCGATATATGAAAACAAAACCGCAGTAAGACTCTCTCTTGAAACATACAGTTTCAGCGATCATGACATGGAATTTGATGATAATGTTCTGATCAGTGAAGAAACAAGATCAGCAATTGAGCAGAAATACCCGGTAAAATTCATAGCTGTGGAAGGCGGAAATCTGAAGATAAGTTTTGACTTCACAATTGATGAAAAACTTCCTCAGAATATAATCAACGCTTCAAAAGATATCTATAATCTTGTCGATTTTGAAAACAGTATGTTTTCCACAGTTTCTCTTTATTTTATCAGCGAACAAGGCGATGAAAGATGCAGAGTCTTTTTCGATAAACACATTGAAGAAATATTCTCAGCCGATGATACAGATGTCGGATATCCGTACATCCACGGAATTTTCCGGGGCGGAAGAATTGAAAGAGATCATCAGACATTCCTTGATCTTATTGCTGAGGATGAATTCTTCTGTGAACTTAACCATTATGATGAAAGATTCCTCTTCTTCGACTGATAATCATCGATCATATAACATTCAGATAAAGCAAGAACGTGTCACTCTCGCAATGATGAGTGACACGTTCTTGTGTTTATTCAGAAAGGAGCTAAAAAAAAGATGATTTACTTATTTTGAATATGTGTAGTTAATCAGGTTGCTGTCATAATGTCCGTCAATCAATACAGCGCCTGATTTCCATGCACAATCTACAGATGCCGGAGCTTTTGTGCTTACAACAAGCTCAAAATGAAGATGAGGGCCTGTGCTTTTACCTGTATTGCCTGATTTTGCAATAACCTGTCCTTTAGATACAGTCTGGCCGACTTTTACCGAATAAGAACTGAGATGCTGATATACTGATGTAAGATCAATATCATCATGGTAAATTACAACATACTTACCTCTGGCTGTATTGGTATTGTTACTTACAAACTTTACGACACCGCCATAAGTTGCAAGAACTGCTGAACCTGTAGGAATTCCGATGTCAATTCCTTTGTGCTGTGCCTTCTCGCCTGAAATGGGGTCATTTCTGTTTCCAAGAGAGCTTGTGACGTTCTTATAACCGGAAACGCTTGATGAAACAGGCCAACAAAGATTGTATTTTGCAGTCTTTGCAGATGATGCAACAAGGCTGTTCTTTTTATTATCTCCAAGTACGCTTTTCATTTTCTTGATAGTTGCAGGGCCGAAAGATCCGTCTGCTGTAAGACCTGCTGCTTTCTGGAATGCAGTAGTTGCTGTCTTACTTGCAGGACCAAAACTGCCGTCAACATCAAGATATGATGTTTTAAGACCTTCATTGGCAATACAGTTATTAAGAGCTGCCTGCATCCATCTGATTTCGTCTTTGGTTGTGCTGCCTGACTTTACAACTGCAGAGCCACTCCAATAAGCATAGTCTCCCGAATCTTCAGGTGCATTATAACTTTTATAATTTGTTGTGTTGTTGGCCGCTGAAGCAACCATTCCGATTGTGCTTGCAGTAAACACTGAAATAAGTGCCAGAGCAATTGACATAACTTTGATGATTTTCTTTTTCATAACAATAGATCCCCTTTGTTAATATTTTTTGTCTCCGGATTTTTTCATCGGCTAATCGCCTTTATTTCCTTCGATGGCATTACTATAACACACAACAAACCGGCTGTGGAAAAGTCATTTTTCATGGCTGATTGATAAAAAAAGAATGAGTCCGTAACAGAACGGAACTCATTCTCTGATTGTAAGATATTCAGTTTATATTTACTCAATATTCATCTGTTCTTTTGCTGCATTTTCAAGAGCTTCAGCATCGCCGCTTGATGCAGCAACAGATATTCTGCTTCGTCTTTCAAGAAGCTCTGCATACATACGCTCTTTTTTCTTGTTGTCAAGATCATAGAACAGCATGGGGATAATTCCCAGAGAGCCTGTAAGTGCGGGAATAATTGTAAACATCGCAAAAAGGAAGAATTTGACTTTGTCTGTCTGCTCTGTACCTTTTCTGAAAGCATCAGCTTCATAACCGATTATCTTTTTGAGTGCAGTTGTAACGACAACGCTTGTGTTTGATGAAACCTTTGCTGCGATTCCCTTTGCAACAGAAGCCATTGCCTCTGTACGGTAACCGTTTTTCCATTCGCAATAGTCCATAGCTTCGTTGTACATTTCTGTACCGATAACTGATTTAAGCCCGAAGAACAATGTCCAGATAATCTCCCACAGAGCCATCGCAATACCCATGGGCACAACTTTCTGATACATACCGCCGGAATAATCCTTTTTCATGCCGATACATCCGAAAAGGAAAACGGGAATATACAGAATGTTACCGATTTCTTTAGCAAGTATGTACAACAGACGGCTGGAGAATCTTTCTCGCATCCAGGGTACCCAGGAATAACTCGCAGGGCTTATAGGTGCGGCAGGAATACCTGCAACAAGCGTCATTGATGAGAAATGAAGAACATCGGTGTAGTAATCGTCCTGACTGCCCTTTATTGCAAATCCGCTAAGGAAGTCCGAAAGAGTAATCAGCAACAACGGTTTGTTCATCACAACGGATTTTACCGATTGAATTATGCTCGGAGATTTTACCGACTGCATAACTCTTTCTTTTGAGTTATAGAAGAACCAGAAAGATGCAATGCTGGATGCTGCTGTTGTAAACACACCCATGCCGACAAACAGGTTTGTGTAAGCTTTTGAAAGCTTTTTGGCATCATTGAGATAGACACCTCTGAGCACGTCAATAAGAATTGTGACAGCCTGCTCGGGAAGTTTTTCACCAAGGAAGCCTGATGCAAAGTTCGCCATGGTGATAAGACGTGTTCTGTCCGTAGGATGCGGGGTTATCGTCGACATAAGACCTGTTCGTGAAATGGTCTGGAATGTGGTGATACCCTCACGTGCAACAGTCAGAAGAAGATAGAAAGCAAATTTCAGTATATCTGTCTGGGCTGTACCTGCAAAAAGATACGGCATGAGCCAGTATAACATTGTCAGCGCACAACCGGGGAATGCAAGAAACATAAGATAAGGTCTGAATTTACCCCAGCGTGTTCTTGTTTTATCAACAACCGCACCGAAGAAAATATCATTCACAACGTCCCATATACTGTTTATGAAATTGGTTGCAGTCTGAAGTCCCAGGTCGATACCTACAATACTTGTTATAAATCGTGTTGAAAAAATATTTATGTTGAAACTCTGCGCTGCATCCCAAACAACAAAACCGAACGTCTCTTTTTTACCGACATAACGGCGGCTCTGCATTTTTACGGAACTTTCCTGCTCTGCCTGTTGCTGAGCCTGACGCAGTTTGTCAAAAGCTTCCGCATTTGACTTGGGATTCTTATCCTTAGCCATAAGCATCCTCCTTGATTATTTATTTTCAGTTATCACAGTTTCATTGCGAAAGCAACATCTGTGTCATAGATTTCAAGCTGTTCAAATCCGTATTTTTTATAAAAACTGCCTGCGTTGTGATTTTCCGTACCTGCTGTAAGCATAACACCTTTTACGCCCTTTGAACGCAGATGGTCAAACAGTGCTGTAAGAAGTTTTCCTCCCCAACCCTGTCGATGATAATCGGGAAGAATATCAATATGCATATGAGCAGGATATTCTGCCTTGTATTTATTCTGAAGAATTGTTGAATCCTGCGCCCACTTGTATCTTTCTTCACCAAGATGTTCATTAAGGGGCAGATAGTCCTTATCAAAAATTTCTTTATAGCTGTCGTAATCTTCCGCACAGAATATGTATCCCACAGCTCTTCCGTCATCATCGACAACAAAACAATTTTCAGGCTCGTGTTCAAGATAATAATCACAGAATGTGTGAAGAATGAACTCGCTGACTACGGGACCGTAATCTTCACCTGTGCTGTTGAGACAGACAAATCTGACATTATCGAAGTCTTTTGCTTCATATTTTCTGACACTAATCATTGCATTTACCTCTTCCGGAAACAATATCACTAATATGATATAAAAAAAAATTACAAAAATCAATATTTTTATATTAAATTTACAAAATCATAATTGAAATATAACAAACAATTATGTATAATCCTTATTAAGAATGGGGGTTTTCACTGTGAATACTGATAAAATCATCAGAAATTCAATCGGCAGGCTTTCAGAAATCATTATTTCGTGTATGCCTCAGAGTTATTTCACCGATGCAAAAACTGCAAACAGATACATGCTTACGGGTGATAAAAAATTCTCAGACAAAAAAGGGGAATTTTTTACATGCGGTTTCGGCAAAAAAGTGCTCACTCCCGATGATGTTACAAAAGACAGATACTTTATTGCAGGATATGATTCAAACAACCCTGCAACAGGTGTGCTTGACGATATGTACGCACGAGCTGTTTATCTTGATGATAACACAGGCTCAGGCGGTGTTATCATGTGTGCTGTTGATGCAGTGGGTCTCAGCCGTAAAGATGTCAATATCATAAGAAAAAAAGTTATAGAAAGCGGAAAAATCCCCGGTCTCAAATCAATCAACATCTGTGCCACCCATTCACACTCCGCAATAGACACGCAAGGGTTATGGGGTGAAAAAATCTATAAATGCGGCAGAAATGAAAATTTCATGAATCGTCTGCACACTCTTACCGCTCAGGCAATAATTGAAGCGTACGAAAACAGAGCAGACGGAAAACTTTTCTATTCGGTCAGAAAAACAGAAGACCTGCAGTTTGACTGCCGTACTCCCGATACTTATGACAGCAATCTTACAAAAATCCGTTTTGAATCCTTCGACGGTAAAAAGCAGATATGTATGATAAATTTTGCTTCTCATGCAGAGCTTCTCGGCAGTGAAACAAAAAAGATAAGCGCAGATTTCCCTGCATACATGATAAAGGAAATCGAATCTGCCAACGAAAACTGCGATGCTGTTTTTTATAACGGTGCCATCGGCGGTATGATTTCCGCAAAAGAAATCAAAAAGGTATACGGAAACAAAATTGACTGCGAAAAATACACCATGGATTTCGGAAAAACACTCGGTGAAATTGTAAATTCCATGACGGAAGAAACAGAATTGCCCGTATCAATCAATGTGAAATCCGTACCCGTCAGCCTGAGTGCTTCAAATTTCGTGCTTATTCTTGCAAGACTTCTCAAAGTTCTCAACAACGAAATTTCTCGCAACAGAAAGCGTAAAGAAGCTTACATATATACCGAAGTCGGTTATCTTGAACTGGGTGATTCAGATATAGGCATGTTTCTTATCCCCGGTGAACTTTTCCCCGAACTTTTCACAGGTGAATTCCTTTCAGAAAATGAATCTGCAAACGGAACAAAGGCTGAATATAATATTCTCAAAAATCAGGGAAATGCAAAGCATAAATTTGTTGTGGGACTTTGCAATGATGAACTCGGCTATATAATCCCCGACAACGATTTCTTCCTGAATGAACGCATTCCCTATATTGACCCCACAAAAGACAGATTTGACAGAAATCACTACGAAGAAACAAATTCAACGGGACCTGATACTGCCCGTACAATTCTTAAAAATATGGACAGCCTTATAAGAGGTGTGAAATAATGTATTATCTCGGTATTGACGGCGGCGGTACAAAAACCGTTGCTGCCGTGTCTGATGAAAACGGCAATATTGTGCTGAAAAAAACAGGCAGAACAATAAATTTCTATTCAGTCGGAATGGATACTGCAAGACTAAATCTTGAAGCACTCATAAACGACATCGGCATAGCTCAGTTTGACGCAGCATTTATCGGATGCTCTGCCCTTGACTGTGAAGCTGATGAAGAGCTTACTGCAAAACTCTGCAACGGAATCATAAATGCAAAAAAAATCAGAATGCACAGCGATGTATATATCGCACTTAAATCAGTCACCGCTGAAAAATGCCCTTGCGTTGCAATCTGCGGTACAGGCTCAATTGCGGCAGGTGAAGATGAAGACGGAAATATCCATGTAACAGGCGGTTGGGGACATATTTTAGGCGATGAAGGCTCAGCTTATTCAATTGCGCTGACAGCACTCAAATCCTGTTGCACCCTGAGTGATAAAGATGAAAAAACACGTCTTCTTGATTCTGCAAATGAATTTTTCGGAGTGGATGATTTCAGAAAAGCCATCGACATCATCTATTCTCCCGACATGACAAAAGACAGACTTGCCCGTTTTGCTTCGGTTGTGGGGTATCTTGCCGACGAAGGCGATGAAACTGCACAATCCGTTATGATACATGAATCCATACGTTTTGCTGCCCCTGTACACTACCTTCTGCAGAAAGTAAAAAATTGCGATATTCTCGGTCTTTACGGCGGTGTTTTTTTGCACAACAGAATTTTCAGGGAACGATTCTGTGAGCTTATAAGCAACGGACACCCTGACCTTACAATAAAGCTTATTGATACACCGCCCGAAGAAACTGCGGCAACACTTGCGAGGAATCTTTAATGAAAAAATATCTTGAATACATAGAAAACGTAAAAACAATAATAGAAAAAATATCTGCAGACGGTGCAGAAAGCATTGAAAAAGCTGCAGAGCTTTTTGCATCCACACTCATTCAGGGCAGACGCATATATCTTTTCGGCACAGGTCATTCACATATGCTCGCAGAAGAGCTGTTTTACAGAGCTGGCGGTCTTGTGAATATTCAGCCCGTGCTTATTCCCGAATTGATGCTTCATATTTCCGCATCAGAAAGCACGGTTGCAGAGCGTGAAGAAGGCATTGCAGAAAAAATCTTCACAGAATATGCAATGAAAGAAAACGACACCGTTGTTATCATTTCAAATTCAGGCAGAAACGGTGTTATTGTTGACATGGCTCTGCTGTGCAAAGAAAAAGGTCTCAATGTGATAGCTCTTACAAACATTGAGCATACTTTTTCAAGTGCATCAAGACACAAAAGCGGAAAAAGACTCTGCGAGATTGCAGACACAGTGCTTGATAACGGTGGCTGTGTGGGTGATGCATGCATAGAAATCGACGATATAGAAGGCAGAATCTGCCCAACATCAACCGTCTGCGGTGCACTCATACTCAATGCGGTTGTTGCAGAAGCTGTTAATATCTGCGCAAAACAAGGTTTTCATCCCGACCATTTCGCAAGTTCAAATATTGACGGCGGTGATGAAATAAACAACCTGTTCGTAGAAAAATACAAAAAGGAGATAAAACACCTGTGATTTACCCTGTACCTCAGAAAAATAATCTGTGCGGAGCATCGGTCAGCATTTCATCGGTAAAAATCTGCGGTGAATTCAGACCTCTTGCTGAAAAAATACTCACGGAATACGGTATCTGCTGTGACGGTGATTTTCCCGTTGAAATAAAAGTTTGTGACAGCAGAAAAACAACATATATCGAAGAGCTTGCAAGGCTCAGCAACGAAAAATATTTCATCACAGCTGACGAAAACTCAGTAACAATCGAAGCTTCATGCCGCAAAGGTGTTTTCCGTGCAGTACATACACTTGCAAAACTGATAAAAAAAGATGAACTCAGGACAGGCACTCTCGAAGACTATCCCATGTTCACAAGAAGAGGATATATCGAAGGTTTTTACGGACCTACATGGAAGCAGGAAAAACGTCTTTCCGTCATGAAACTTATGGCGGCAAACGGAATGAACTGTTTTTACTATGCACCGAAGGATGACGAATACCACAGAGCAAAGTGGCGTGATGTCTACCCCGAAAAAGAACTTTCAGAGCTAAAAATTCTTTTTGACACAGCGGCAGAAAATGAACTTGAAGTCTGCTGGTGCTTAGGCCCCGGACTTACATACAGATACACCGGTGAATCTGATTTTGATGCACTTATCGCAAAGTACATGAATGTGTATTCAATCGGTGTCAGAAATTTCGGTCTGTTGCTTGATGACATCCCCTCCGATTTCCAGTATGACGAAGATTCAGCAGCTTATGACAGCATTGTTGATGCCCACATTGCTCTTATAAACAGAGTTTTCGATGCACTCAGAGCAATCGATTCATCAATAACTCTCACAGTATGCCCCACTCAGTATTTCGGCGAATGTGATGATTATTACATAAGCAAATTCGGCAAAGGTCTGCCGCAGGAAATAAAGATTTTCTGGACAGGAAGAGAAATCTGCTCCACTTTCCTTACCTGCCGTGAAGCAGATGATTTCACCGCAGCAACAGGTCACAAACCCCTTTACTGGGACAATTACCCCGTCAACGATGCAGAAATGTTCCACGAAATGCATCTCGGACCCGTAAAAGGCAGAGACAAGGAGCTTTTCAGACACAGTGAAGGTCTTATTTCAAACGTTATGGAATATGCCGAATGTTCAAAAATCCCACTTATGACAATTGCCGATTATCTCTGGAATCCCGCTGCGTATGACTGCGACAAATCCCTTGAAAATGCTCAGAGTGAAATTCTGGGAGAAAATGCTGAGATTTTCAAATACATCGCAGACCATCTGTGTGTTTCCTGCGTTTCACGTTACGGCTCGGCACTTATGAGCGAAATACTCTCACATCTGAGTTTTCTTATGGCAACGGGTGAAACAGAAAAAGCTGTTGCGGAATTCAGAGAATACAATGCAAAAATGCGTGAATGTCTTTCAGTCGTCAGCGACACATCAGTTGAACTTTTTGCAGAAATCAGCAAATGGGTCAGAAAATTCTCCATGTGCTGCGATGTGCTTGATGCAATTCTTGCAGTGTGGGAAAACAACACTCCCGACAACAAAGCAAATCTTGCAGTGATGATTGACAGATATAATCAGGATGCTGTTGTGCTTGCAGGTTTCTGCCTGAGAGAAACTGCAGAAAAAACTCTTGAAATGTAAACAAAATTATGTTAAAAAGTAAATATAAACAGAAAAGGTGGTTTTATCATGAAAAAATTTATTTCATGCCTTCTTGCACTCACTCTCGTGTTTACAATGTTCACCATCTGTGCATCAGCTCAGACAAAAGCTGAATGCAACGGTGACTGTGACACATGTCCTTCAATTGTCGTACCCGGTATAGGTCAGTCAAACGTATGGGCGCTTGACGAAAACGGCGACTATCTTCTTGATGACGACGGAAACAAAATAATGTGTTTCCCTGCTGTTATTGATGTAGGTTCAATCGTTTCAAAGGCTCTTGTTCCCGCTCTTGTAACTCTTTTCACACAGAAAGATGCAGGTCTTTCAGATGCACTCTGCGATGTTGTCCGTGACGTATTTGCAGTAAACATGTGCGACGAAAACGGTAAGAATACAGGCAATTTCGAAGTTGAAAAATATCTCTATTCCGTTGCAGAATGTTCAGAATATGAAAAGAAGCAGATCTACAACAACATTCCCCTTCAGGATTATGCAGAACTGGCAGGCGAAGACCATCTCTACTACTTCGCATACAATTCATTCGGCAACAACTATGACATCGTTACAGAACTTTACAACTACATCCAGATGGTAAAGGCAGAAACAGGTCATGACAAGGTAAACATCGTACCCATCAGCATGGGCGGTTCAATTGCAAACGGTCTGTTTGAATACTATCCCCAGGTTATGAATGACCTTGACAAAGTTGTTTACATCGTTCCCGCACTCAACGGTTCAACAATCGTAGGCGACCTTTACACAAAGAACCTTGCATTCTTCGATACAGATTTCCTTTACAACGGTTTCCTTGAAGCACTCATGGACGAAGAAGAAGCAAGAATGATTGAAGTTATTGCAAGAATTCTGCCCGACGAAGTTCTCACAACAGCACTCAGAAAGGCTGCAGACTGCATCGTTGAAGAAGTTGCATCAAACATCACAATGCTCTGGGGTCTTTGTCCCAAGGAATATTACCCCGAAGCTTCTGCGGCACTTCTCGCTTCAAAACCCGAAATAAAGCGCCAGACAGATATGTTCTATCAGGCTCAGCTCAATTCAGACAAGAACATCCAGACTCTTGTTGACATGGGCGTTGAAGTTTTCAATATCGTAGATTACGATGTAGCAATGTACCTTGTAGGTAACTCATGGAACAACGACAATGCAGACGGTGTTATCCATCTTTCATCAACAGCTATGGGTGTACACAGTGCGATTGTAGGCGAAACTCTCGGTGACGATTATGTTCAGGCAAACACAAGCGTAAACTGTTCAGATCCCTCACACAACCACATCTCACCTGACAACGTTGTTGACGCTTCAACAGGTCTTCTTCCCGACCATACATTCTATTTTGATGCACAGGGTCACGAACAGACAGCAAGAAATGATGCTATCATTTCACTTGCAACAGTTCTTCTTGCAACAGACGATGTCAAGGATGTTTACTCAACACCCGACTATCCTCAGTTCAACGCAAAAAGAGACCCTCGTGCTCTTGTAAACACATATATCCCCGAAGCAAAGGCTGTTGACGCATCAGCTCTGAGTGCAGAAGATGCAGCAGAACTTGCAGCAGCTATTGAAGAAGCAGAAGCTTTCGTAAACAGCACAGCTTGTTATGAAGGTCAGCAGAAAGAAGTTGAAGACAGACTCATAAACATTCTTGTGAAGATCGGTGTGAGAGAACCCAAAGTTGAAGAAGAACCCTCAACACTCTTCACAGAAGTCAGCCTCTGGCTCTATGACAACTACGGAACAGACGGTATCTTTGAAGTTCCCGGACTTATCGCAAAAGTTATCGGCATGCTTATAAAAGGTCTTCTGTTCAAATAAAACATAACTAAGGATAATGGATGCATCTTTCAGATGTGTCCATTATTTTTTTTAAATCTGAAAATCAATTGTTAATAATGTGTTATTTTTAACTTAATATATTTACTTTTTGAGCAATTAATGTTAAAATTATACAATAAAATAATATATATTTTAAGAAAGAGGTTTCTTATTATGAAAAAGCATATATTTGCTGTTATTTCTTTTGTTTTATGTTTCTGTCTGCTTATACCTCCCGTATTTGCAGTTGCAGAAGAATCAAACGACTATGAATCAGTCACAGAATTTGTAACTGAAGTGCAGGAAGAGGATGTTATATATGAACAGACTCCCTCAAATGCCTTTTTTACAAAATTTCTTAACAAACTGAGCAATTTTTTCATCAATGATTTCTTAGGAAAATTCCTGAGCAAAATCATTCCCGATTCAATTGCGGTCAAAGACTTTGAAAGCTTCAACCTTGATGAATACGGCAATTTCTATGAAGGCAACGAAACTTTTATAGATGAGCCTCAGGGTGATAAGGTATGGAGTCTCGGTTTCGGTAAAGCTTCCGTGCTTCCCGAAGATTTCAATGAAAAACAGTATGCAAAAGGTGCATATCTTCCTTATGTTTTCGGCAACGCAATGTATAAAGACGATGACGGTAATGATGAAAACCTTATGGCAAGAGCAATCGTTATGAATGACGGTTCAGGCAGAGGTAATGTTGTGTTTATTTCAGTTGATGCAATGGGTCTTGCAAATGCAGACGTAAGACTTATCCGTGAAGGTCTCAAAGAGATTGCTGAAGAATATAACATTGTCAGCATCAACGTTTCATGCACACATATCCACACAGGTATTGACTCTCAGGGTGTATGGACAGATCCCCTCGGTTGTATAATCAAAAACTCTTTAAGCAGTTTCACAGGCGAAATCAAATACGGTGTTGAACGTTCATTTATCGAATCTCTTGTATCAGGTTCAAAAGAAGCTGTTGAAGAAGCACTTGCAGATATGGAAACAGGCGACCTTTATTATTCAGTTGCAGATGCTGAAGAATATGTTCATGACAGAACAGCTCCCATATCACTTGACAAAAATCTTTACAAGCTTGAATTTGTACCTTTCAGTGCAGAAGCAACACCCACAATCATTGCAACTTTAGGTGTTCATCCCGAATCTTCAAGCTATGACTGGTCAAACGGTGAAAACGGAAAACTCTTTGACGACAAATTCACAGCCGACTTCATCTGGTACACAGAAAAGCTTCTCAATTCCGCAGGCTATAACTTCATTTTTATTCAGGGTAATGTTTCCACAGTCACATCATCAAGACACATGACAGGTGACGGTATTGATCAGACAGCTCATTACTCCGCAGTCCGTTACGGTTATGAAATCGGTTATATCCTTCTCGGCATGAGCAAGACTCAGGAAGAGAGAATTGCAATCAATGAAGCAACAGGCGACAAGATGGGCATTGCTCAGTATAACGGCGGTGAAGAATATACAGTATGGTATGAAGATCTTCCTGTTGTTGAAGCAGTCAAGGTAGAACCTGTTCTCAATATCAGACTCAGCCAGTTCACAGTAAAAATCGAAAACAACATCATCGCACTTCTCGGCAAGACATCTGTTGCTGACAACCTTGTTCTCAAGGATGATGCAGGCAATTATTACACAGTTTCAGAAGTCGGATATCTTGAAATCGGCGATGAAATGAAAGTATACATGAGCCCCGGTGAAACATTCGGCGAACTTCTTTTCGGCGGAGACGGTGCAAAAGGTTTTGAACTCAGCCCCATAAGAGAATACACAGGTGAAGATATCATCATCATGGACCTTATGAACGATGCGGCAGGTTATGTTGCAAACCCCGAAAATTATGTTCTTGCAGGTCTTCAGTACAACGAAAACTCAGGTGCGAATGACAGCGATACATGGTGTCTTATCTCTTACGGTGAAAATGCTGCAACAACATTCATCGGCAACTTCTATAAAATTTTTGACAGCGTAAAATAAAATCAAACAGGGGTATCTGCTATGGCAGACAAAAAGAAAATCTATACCGCTGCAACTGCTCATCTCGACACTTCATGGCTCTGGAAACTTGAACAGACCATTGATGAATATATTCCCGATACACTCAGAAGAAACTTTGAATTCTTTGAAAAATATCCTGAATATAAATTCAATTTCGAAGGCAGTTACAGATATGAACTCATAAAAGAGTACTATCCCGAAGAATTTGAAAAAATAAAAAAATATGTTGCAGAGGGCAGATGGAATCCCTGCGGAGCCTGTTATGAAAACGGCGATGTGAATATTCCGTCTCCCGAAGCTCTTACAAGAAATATCCTTTACGGAAACGGTTTTTTCAGAAAAGAATTCGGCGTGGAGTCAAACGATATTTTCCTGCCGGACTGTTTCGGCTTCGGAAAGGCTCTTCCCACAGTTGCGGCTCACTCAGGACTCAAAGGTTTTTCCACAGGAAAACTGTTCTGGGGTTGCTCAGTACCCATTCCGTTTGATAACGGAAGATGGGTCGGTGCAGACGGCAACGGAATCTGGGCATCGCTCATGCCGTTTTCATACACAACGGTTTTCGGCGGTCTGAAAAAATCAAAAAGAGTGCTTGAAAAACTTGAAAAAAGCAAAAAGGATGATTTACCTCAGGTGACACTTGCTTATCACGGAATCGGTGACAGAGGCGGTGCACCGCACAAATCATCAGTAAAGAATGTTATAAAAACACAGCGCAGCAATAAAGAAAACGATACGGAAGTTTATTCGGCATCAACTCAGGAATATTTTGAAATGCTTGATCATCTGCCCGAAGATGTAAAAAGCAGAATGCCCGTTTATGACGGTGAGTTTCTTCTTACAGCACACGGTGCAGGCAGTTACACATCCAGAAATGTGACAAAAAGATGGAACAGACGAAGCGAACTTCTTGCAGATGCTGCAGAAAGATTCTGTTCAGCAGCTTTCGCAAACGGTTTTGCACAGTATCCGTCATACGGACTTGACAAAGCATGGAAAAACGTGATTGCACATCATTTTCATGATGACATCACAGGTACATCATTCGAAGAATGTTACATAAGAAGCCACAACGATTACATTCAGGCAATGAATACATTTTCTGCAGAATACACTGCTGCATGTAAATCAATTTCAGAAAATCTTGATACTTCTTTTGTACAGGGTATTCCGGTTGTTGTTTCAAATCCGTTGCAGACAGCATCTTCACGGAAAGAAGCAGTCAGTGTTACGGTAAACAGCGGAAGTTTTTACTTCACAGTACACGACAAAGACGGTAACGAAATGCCGTCACAGTCAAAAAAAGTGTCTGATGACAAATCTGAAATCACATTCATAGCTTCGGTCGGGTCATGCGGTCTTGCGGTTTATGATGTGAGAGAATCAGATACTCCGTCATCTCTTGCAACAGAGCTTTCAACAGACGGAAGTTCAATCGAAAACAAATATCTTCTCGTAAAAACAGACGCAAACGGTGACATCTGCAGTATTTATGACAAAACTCTCGGCAAAGAGCTTCTGAAAAGTCCCGTAAGACTTGCAGTGCTTAACAATACACACAGTTTTGACTGGCCCGCATGGGAGATAAAATATGATGACCTGTGTGAAAAACCGTATATGTATGCAGCAAAACCCGAAATCAGAATACATGATAACGGCAGTGCTCTCTGCTCACTTGAAATAACAAAAACTGCAGGAAAATCAACTTTCAGACAGATTGTTTCACTGCATGCAGAAAGCCGTTTTGTTTCCGTTTATAACGAAACAGACTGGCGTGAAGAAGCTTCGCTTCTCAAAGCTGAATTCCCGCTGAATGTGAAAAACAACTCAGCAAATTATGACACGGGAATCGGCTTTGTGAAAAGAAATACAAACACAGAAAAGCTCTGTGAAGTGCCGTCTCAGAAATGGGCAGACATCACAGATGAAAACGGTGAATACGGCGTTTCTGTTTTCAGCGATTCAAGGCAGGGTTGGGATAAACCCGATGAATCCACACTAAGATTGACAGTTGCGCATACACCGCTTGCAAATTACCGCTGGGAATGTTCACAGCATGTTATGGATATGGGGCTCAACCGTTATTCATTTGCTGTTATGGGTCACAAATCCGACCCGACAGACATCACAGCTTATGCAGATTCATTCTGTCAGCCCATGCACACATTCATAACAGATAAGCATACGGGCATACTCGGCAGAGAATATTCATTTGTCAGTCTCAGCAACGACAATGTAAGAATTACGGCAGTCAAAAAATCTCAGGAATCCGATTGTATCATTTTCCGTGTTGCAGAGTGCTCAGGATGTGATACCAATGGAATTGAAGCAAAATTTGCATTACCTGTTGTAAAAGCATTCGAAATCAGCGGTGATGAAAAAGAAAAAGCTCCTGTTTCTTTCTCGGACAATTCGGTATTCTTTGATATAAAGCATAATGAAATCAGAAGTTTTGCTGTTGTGTTTGAAAAAAAGGAAAGAAAATCAACTGATATTCAGCTGAGTCTCCCCTTCAATGCAAAGGGCATAACAACTGATAAAAATTATCACACATCATCACTTAAAAACGGCATTTCACTTCCGAGTGAGATTCTGCCTAAAAAATTCAGCTTTGCAGGACTTGAATATTCATTCTCTCAGGATGAAAACAACTGCACCGTGTGTGACGGAAGTGAAATTCATGTGCCTGACGGATACAAAAGTGTTCATCTTCTGCTGACATCACTCGGCGGTGACAAGGATGTGTCATTCAGAAACGGCAACACCATTGTGAATGTAACCGTGCCTGATTGCCATGAAGCACTCGGTCACTGGGATATGATGCAGCAAAGAAAAACGGGTTATATAAAAACCGTGCCGCAGGCGCTGACTCTTACTCACACCCACAGCAAAAAAGGCAATATCACGGCAAAACAGCTTTACCTGTTTCATGCTCAGATAAATGCTGACAGTGAGAGTATCATCCTTCCTGATGATAAAGATATTGTGATTTTTGCAGCAGTTGCAACCAAACATGATGTTCCGTTTATAAAGGGTGACAGTCATTTCGACTTACTTGAAAAAAGAGAGTTTGACTATGAGTTTTCTGATTATGCCGAAAAACTCATGACACAAAACAAAGCGGAAAGACTGCTTGATCATATTTTGGACAGGACTTTCACAATTAATGTGAAAGCAGGCGAATTTTACAATAAATATGCACTCAACGAAGTGTATTATATATTGCGTAACCTCAGCAACAAAAAGAATTACAAAAAAAATGTAAACATTATTACGGGCAACCGTAAAACAAAACCATAAGGAGAGTGTTCCTGATGAAAAAGAACATGAAAAAAATCATTTCCCTTATACTGACAATTGCTGTACTTGTTACAGGCTCAACAGTATTTGTAAGCGCAGACGACGGTGAAGCTGCTGATAACAGCGCACTCATTTCCGTCACAAATGTGGCAAACGGATTCCTTGAAATCGTTTTCGAGAGATTCGGCTCATTATTCCCCAACGATTTTATTTCCGTAGAAGAATACTACGCAGGTGAAAGCGAAAACTTCTATGAAGGAAATGAAGTTTTTCTTGATGCACCTGCACAGGATGCAAAATGGTATCTCGGTTTCGGCAAAGCAAGTATTGTTCCCGAAAACCTTATAAAGGGTGAAAAGTCATACTACACAGGCGGTTATTTCACACAGGTGGTTGACGGTGTGTTTGATGATCAGGGTGTAAATGCAGTTGCTATGAATGACAACTCAGGCAGAGGCACAGTTATCATGGCTGCCGTTGACGGTGTCGGTGTTACAAATGCAGATGTCCGTGCTATCCGTGCAGAAGCAGAGCGTAAAATCAGCGAACAGGGTGTTGACAGCGATATCGTTGCAATCAACATCAACAGCACTCATGCGCACACTGTTATTGACACTCAGGGCTTCGGTCTTAAAGATCTTCTTCTCGGAATTGTAAGAAATATTGCTTCACGCTTTACTCCTTATGTTGAAGCAGGCAGAAGCATTGATTCCGAATTCTATGATTATATGATTGACGGTGCTTCAGATGCAATTGCAGAAGCTTACATGAACATGGAATCAGGTGAGCTTTACTACTTTGAAACAGCAGGTATCGGCAGAAGTGAAAGAAACGGCAATTATCCTGATGATGAATACGATTATCTCTATAACAAGAGATACAATCTTGAAGGTTATCAGCATGTTATCGCATGTTTCAAATTCGTGCCTGACAATGCACAGTCAGCTCCCACAGTATTTGCAAATCTCGGCGGTCATCCCACAACAATCAACAGAGCAACAAAACTTCTCTCTGCTGACTACCCCCATTATATCGAAACAAAGATTAACGAAGCAGGTATGAACTTCATGTTTATCCAGGGTGCACAGTCTCCCATTTCCGTAAGTGCAGGTAATGTAAAAACAGAAGAAATTCTTGCAGAAGTTGAAGCTGAAATCGCAGAAGATGCACGTATTGAAGACTATGCTCAGCCCAAGAAACTCGGTTATGAATTTGCAAGACTTATTGTTGAAGCACAGGATAATGCAACAAAAGTAGCACCCGTACTCAACGTAAAAATGGCAGAAGTTACCGTACCTCTTGAATTCGGTCTTCTTGAACTCGGTGCTGTTTCAGGACTTCTTGGCATGACAACTGTTACAGATGCATCTGCTCCCTCAGGTTATTCTGTAATTTCAGAAGTAGGCTATATTGAACTCGGTTCAGACATCGCTGTTGTAACTGTTCCCGGTGAACTTGTTCCTCAGCTTGTTTACGGAAATGTTGTTGATAAAACTCAATCTTATCTCGGCACAGACTGGGAATATGAAGCAACTGCATCTGTTATCGGCGAAGACAAGACTGTTCTTGTAATGGGTCTTTGCAACGATGCTATCGGTTATATCGTGCCTGATAACGATTATGCACCCTTTATCGCAGATACAATCTGGAACAACGATTTCGGTGTAAGTCTTTTCGGTGAGTATCACAGCCATTATGAAGAAATGCTCTCAACAGGCAGCAGAGCAGGTTCAACCATAATAGGCGCACTCAATGAGCTTGTAAAAGACAGCAAATAAACTGAATTGACTTCTGCAGTGCAGTCTGCAGAAAAACAAAATCTCCCATGGTATATTTCAGGTCACGGGAGATTTTTTATAAGGAGAACAGTATGGAAGTAAGACTTATTAAACCGGAAGAAGCTGTGGCTTATCTTAAAATATCTGCTGCATCGTTTATCTGGAAATTTGATAAAGAAGTGGATAAAGAAGTGGAAATTCCCGTTCTCGGTGCATTTCACGAAGGCAGACTTATTGCCGGTGTTGAACTGTTTGATTTCAAGTGCAACTACTGCGGAAATCTGCTGAACACTCTTGTTCTCAGCGGAGTCTGCAGTCAGCCCGAATACAGAGGAATGGGAGCAATAAGAGCGATATTTGATGATGTCGGTGAAAAAGCTGTTCAGAATGATATAACGGTAGGCTTTCTTTCACCATTTTCAATATCCTATTATGAAAAATTCGGTTTTGCAAACCTTAACCGCACTTTTGTTATCAAAGTGCCTTTTGCAAACATGAAGCACATTCCCCATAGTAACGATGTGGAGCTTTTTACGGGTGAACAGCTTGAAGAAATATGCGAGCTTCATAACAAATGTGTTTTCAGAGAAAATCTTATGACTCTCAGAGAAGACAAAAAGCATTTCTGCACAACACCCCTTGAAGAAGCCGATTACACTTACATTCACCGCGATTCACAGGGTGTGGCAGACGGATATATGCGTTTCAGGGTCAACCGTCCGAATGATGTTCTCGTTGAAGAATTATTTGTTCTCAATCCTGATGCGCTTTATTCACTTGTCGGTTTTCTGCGTAATTATGACGGAATAACAAAGTTTATCCGTGTCAAAAAACAGTATCAGGGATCGCCTTTTGCATGTCTTGCAGACAGAATCACCGAAACAGTTTATGAATATGATAACGGTGCGGCAGGCAGAATCTATAATCTGAAAAAACTGCTTGAAAATAATGCGTATCCTGAGGAATACGGCAGATTCAGCATATTAAGTCTTGATAATCTTGAGCAGAATAAAGGCATATTTGATGTTGAATATCAGCACGGAAAAGCAACTGTCACAAAAAGAAATGAAGGCGACTATGATATTTCACTCACAGCACCTGCTGCCGCAAGACTTCTTCTTGCAGGTGAAGGTCACACAGCACAGACAGCTGTTTATATAAACGGTGCCGAGCTTAAAAACAGTGCAGACGACTTTTTCAGAGCATTTCCGCATCGACCCACCCGTTTTACAGACAGTTGCTGGTCGATATAAAACAAAGGAGCTGACAGTATGAAAACTGCAAAAAAAATTTTCAGTATCATAATGGCAACGGTAATCATTATGAGCATGTCTGTTGTCAGTTTTGCCGCATCAGGTGAATTTGATGTGACAAAGGCTGTTATTGTGACACCGACAGATGCAACAATTACAGAAGATTATGCCGCTGAAAGACTTAAATTTTACCTTGATAAAATCACAGGCGGAGACATTCAGATTATTACGGAAGACAAAAAAGCTTCTTATGAAATTTCAGTAGGTGCAACTGACCGTGACGACACTGATTTTTCATCTGCTGCAGACGGCAGTTACATCATAACTTCAACCGAAGATACAGTCATCATAAACGGTGCGGGAAATAAAGGTACAATAAATGGTGTTTATGCGTTTCTTGAGAAATACTGCGGATGTCATTGGTATGAGGCGGAAGTTATCGTCATTCCCGAAAATGAAAATCTTACCGTGCCGTCTGATATAAACGAAACATACACTCCTTTCTTTGAATATACCGAAACCGACACAAGAAGCTCATGGGACCCCGAATTTTCTGTTGCAAACGGTCTTACGGGCGGTATATACAAAGATCTTTCTGCTGAGCAGGGACATGCGGTTGAATATATCGGAAGATCAAGTCACACACTGATTAATTATTTTTGTCAGCCCGATAAATATTTTGCAGAGCATCCCGAATACTATGCACTCAGAGGCAAAACCAGACAGCCTAAACAGCTTTGCCTTACAAACGAAGATGTTATTGATATTGTAACAGAAGAAGCTCTTGAATTGCTCAGAGAAAAGCATAATCCCGAAGCTTCTGTACAGATTCTTTCAATCACTCAGGATGACAACGAAGAATACTGTGAATGCGAAAACTGTAAGGCAGTTGACAATGCAAACGGATCTCATTCGGGAACAATGCTCACATTTGTGAATGAAATCGCAGGAAGAATCAAAGCAACAGGCTTGTATGACAATATCGCATTTGATACATTTGCATATCAGTACACAAGAAAAGCACCTTCTCAGGTTATTCCCCGTGATGATGTAATTATCCGTCTGTGTTCAATTGAATGCTGTTTCGGACATACTCTTGATGACCCGAAATGCAAGGACAACGCAGAATTCATGGATGACCTTCGTGAATGGAGCAATCTCTGTGACAGACTTTATATCTGGAATTACAATCTCAACTGTGATGAAAGTATAAATATTTATGCCAACTTCGGAACACTTCAGAGAAACACTCAGATTTTCTATGAGCATAATGTAAAAGGTATCTATCAGCAGGGTGTTTTCTATATTGCTGAGAGTGACGGCGAATTTGCAGAAATGAAGACATATCTTCTCTCAAAGCTTATGCAGAATCCTTATCTTGATTATGAACAGGAAATGCTCGGCTACCTTACAGGTGTTTACGGTCCCGGCGGTGTGTATCTGAAAGAATTTATCGACATCGTAACAAAGCATGCTGTTACCAGTATAAGGCATCTTTACATCGAGGAAGATTCACGTTTCTCACTTCTGGGAATAATGCCCTGGGAAGTTGAACGCTGCAATGAGCTGTGGAAAATGGCAAAGGCAGAGGCTGAAAACGAAACTCAGCTCAACCGTATTGAACGTTCAGAGCTTTGCTGGCGCTACTGGAAATGCTCAACAATGAACTCCGAATTTTCAAGACTTCAGCATCCTTATCTGTGGATGAAAGCAAACAAAGAGCTTTATAACGACTTTGTGAAATTCGGCGTCACAAAAATGGGTGAAAGACAGAAACATGAACTGTCAGACAACGACCTGAGACATTATACAAGAAGAATCTACACATGGATAACTCTTTATGATGAACCCATATGGGATGCACTCAATCCCGTGGGAATCGCAATATTCGAACTGTTTGAAAAGCTTTATTTCATGACATCACACAGTGTGAATTCATAAAAGAGTTTCCAAAGAATACGTAAACAGAAATTCAGGGCTTGATTTATTCAGACCCTGAATTCAACCAAATTTATAAAAATCAATTTTTCTCTTGACTTTTTAATTTAAGAGGCATATAATTGAGGCAAATTTGGTTTCGAAGGTAATGAATATGAACTTAGCTCTTATCAGCGCAAGTGAATTTTTCTTTAGCTTTAGCGTAGTCTTTTTCTTTGGCTATGCTTATTTTGCGTTGAAAAAATTACAAGTGAGAGCTTAAAATTTTTTAAAATTTGTTAAAATTTTGATTTGTACATCTCACTTGTAATTTCAGCAAGTGAGATTTTTTATTTTGAAAGGAAGTCCCGTTATGTCAGACAAATTGAATGAAGCAAGAGAAATCATAAACAGAGTGGATGCTCAGATGGCAGAACTTTTTGTTCAGAGAATGAAAGCTGCCGAAATGGTTTTTGAACACAAAAAAGAATACGGACTTCCGATTTTTGATGCGGCAAGAGAAGAAGCTGTTATTGAAAAAAATACCGCACTTATAGAAGAAGAGATTTACAAAGGATATTATTTTGAATATATAAAACATCTTATGGATGTTTCAAAAGAATATCAGTACCGTCTGCAGAACGGGCTCAAAGTTGCATACAGCGGAGTTCCCGGTGCATTTGCTCACATCGCAGCAGGAAAAATCTTCCCCGACAGCGACAGAATTTCCCACAGGGATTTCAAAGCAGCTTACAATGCTGTTGTGAACGGTGAAGCAAATGTTGCAGTGCTTCCCATTGAAAACAGCTATGCAGGTGAAGTCGGTAAGACAATTGACCTTATCTTCACAGGCAGTCTTTTCATCAACGGAATCTATGAGCTTGAAATTCATCAGAATCTGCTCGGCATTCAGGGTTCAACAGTCGATGACATCAGAAAAATCATAAGCCATCCGCAGGCACTCAGCCAGTGTCATGATTATATAAAACTCCGCGGTTTTGAAGTTGAAGAAGCAAACAATACAGCAATCGCAGCAAAAACAATTGCAGAACTTAATGATAAATCTCTCGGTGCTATTGCAAGTGCCGAAACCGCAAAGCTTTACGGTCTTAAAGTCCTTGAAGCCGATATCCATACAAGCGGAGAAAACACAACCCGTTTTGCCGTGCTTTCAAAAGTCAGAGCTGCTGCACCTTCTCTCACAAGCTCCGTGCTTATGTTTACCGTCAAAAACGAAGCAGGTTCACTTGCAAATGCAATCAGCATCATCGGTAAATACGGCTACAATATGACTGCGCTCAGAAGCAGACCGCTCAGAAAACATTCATGGCAGTATTATTTCTATATAGAAATTGACGGCACAACAGACACCGAAGACGGCAGAAAAATGATTGCAGAGCTGAACGATGTCTGCGATAAGCTTAAAGTTGCAGGAACTTTTGCACCGCACAGCGAAATATAGGAGTTTATTTATGAATATACATCTTGATTTAAAAGAAAACAGTTATGATATTATAGTTGAAAGAGGAATTCTTGCAAAAGCAGGAGAACATCTGAATCTTGACAGACGTGTGCTTGTTGTAACTGACTCGGGAGTGCCTGAAATTTATGCAAAAACACTTGCGGCACAGTGCAAAACCCCTGTTATCTGCACGGTTGAAACAGGCGAAGCATCAAAAAGCCTTGAAACATTTTCAGAACTTCTCCGTCTGATGCTTGAAAACTCATTTTCAAGAAAAGACTGCGTTGTTGCAGTCGGCGGTGGTGTTGTGGGTGACCTTTCGGGTTTTGCGGCATCGGCATACATGAGAGGTGTTGATTTTTACAATATCCCCACAACTCTTCTTTCACAGATAGATTCATCCATAGGCGGAAAAACAGCCGTGAATTTCGGCGGAATAAAAAATATCGTGGGTGCATTCTATCAGCCGAAAAAGGTTCTTATAGACCCTGAACTTCTTGAAACACTTCCCGAAAGACAGATTTCAAACGGTCTTGCAGAAGCCGTTAAAATGGCTCTGACTTCAGACGAAGAACTTTTTGAGATTTTTGAAAAAAAAGATATAAACAAAAATATTGACGAAATAATCATACGTTCGCTGAACATCAAAAAGAGTGTGGTTGAGCAGGACGAAAAAGAATCGGGTCTGAGAAAAATCCTGAATTTCGGACACACAATCGGCCACGGAATTGAAGGCAGCGTGAATATGGAAGAACTTTATCACGGTGAATGCGTGGCTCTGGGAATCATTCCCATGTGTGATGAAAAAATCAGACCGAGAGTTATTGATGTGCTGAAAAAATGCAATCTTTATAATCTTATTGATTTTGACTGGGATAAAATCAGCAAGGTCATGTTCCACGATAAAAAAGCTGACGGTGACTCTGTTTCTGTAACAACAGTCAGCGAAATCGGAAAATTTGAAATCAGAACAATGAAATGCAGTCAGGTCATTGACATGGCAAAAACTTGTCTGTGAGGGTGATGAAATGAAAAATACATTCGGAAACAGCGTTGCTGTGACTCTTTTCGGTGAAAGCCACGGTGAATATATCGGTGCTGTCATAGACGGTCTTGCACCGGGAATTGAAATAAAAAGAGAATATATTGAGCATATGCTTTTTCTCAGACGCCCTGACGGAAAAATTTCCACACCCAGAAAAGAAAAAGATGAATTCAGAATTGTCAGCGGTATGATAAACGGCAAGACAACAGGAACACCCCTGACAATTCTCATACCTAATGAAAATGTGAACAGCTCCGATTATGCTGAGCTTAAAACAGTTGCACGACCTGCCCATGCAGATTACACCGCACAGTGCAAATATCACGGCTATCAGGATTCAAGAGGCGGAGGACATTTCAGCGGAAGAATCACCGCAGCACTTGTTGCAGCAGGTGCAATCTGCAAATCTGCACTTGAAGCAAAAGGCATTTTCATCGGCACTCATGTGAAAAAATGTGCAGGGATTCAGGACAGAGATTTTAGTGATTATACTGCTGATATCACAGCTCTTGGTGAAAAGACCTTTGCTGTGCTGGACAGCAACTGCGAAGAACCCATGAAAAACAGCATCCTTGAAGCTGCGTCAGAGGGTGACAGCGTGGGCGGTGTGCTTGAAACTGCAATTATCGGAATTCCCGCAGGTGTCGGTGAGCCTTGGTTTGATTCAGCCGAAAGCATGCTTTCACACATGATGTTTTCAATTCCTGCAGTCAAGGGAATTGAATTCGGTGCAGGTTTCGGCATTGCAGACATGAAAGGAAGCACAGCCAACGATTCTCTGCGTATGAAAGACGGAAAAATTGTAACGGAAACCAACAATAACGGCGGTATAAACGGCGGAATCACAAACGGAATGCCCGTTATTTTCCGCACAGCAATAAAGCCTACTCCCACCATTTTCAAAGCTCAGGATACAGTTGATTTCATGAGTCTGACAGATGCTCTTATCGAGCCTAAAGGCAGACATGACCCTGCAATTGTCCACAGAGCAAGAGTTGTGCAGGATGCGGCTGCTGCAATCGTTATCTGCGATATGCTCAGCATGAGATTCGGCACAGATTGGTTGTGTGAATCATGAAAAAGTACGGTTGCATAGGCAAAAAACTCACTCACAGTTTTTCAAAAGAAATCCATGCAAAACTTGCAGATTATGAATATGAACTCATCGAGCTGAGTGAAGATGAAATTGCTGATTTTTTCAGTAAAAAAGATTTCAGCGCAATAAATGTCACAATTCCTTATAAGCAGACTGTTATCCCTTATCTTGATTCCATGAGCGATGTTGCAAAGCGAATCGGTGCTGTCAACACTATCGTCAACAAAGACGGCAGACTTTACGGCTACAATACCGATTACTACGGAATGAAAGCTCTTATTGAAAAAAACGGAATTGATATAAACGGCAGAAAAGTGCTTATTCTCGGCACAGGAGGTACAAGCAAAACTGCACGTGTGCTCACAGCAGATATGGGTGCTTCCGAAGTGCTGACAGTCAGCAGAAGCAAAAGTGAAAATCACATAACATACGAAGAAGCAGTAAATGAGCATTCCGATGCTCAGGTTATAATAAACACAACTCCCGCGGGAATGTATCCCGACTGCGAATCACAGCCGATTGATTTTTCACTTTTTGAGAAACTTGAAGGCGTTGTCGATGCTGTGTATAACCCGCTTTGCACAAATCTTGTTATGAATGCAAAGGAAAAAGGCATAAAAGCAGATTGCGGACTTTACATGCTCGTAATGCAGGCTGTTGTTGCAGTGGAAAAATTCATTGATACGCAAATTCCGAAAGCTGCCGCAGAGGGTGTTTTCAGTGAAATTTATGCATCAAAGGAAAACATCATCCTGACAGGTATGCCCGGAAGCGGAAAAAGCACAGTGGGCAGACTTCTTGAAATTGACGGATTCGGTTTTGTTGACACGGATGAAGAAATTGTCAAACGATGCGGATGTGAGATAAAAGACCTTATCAGCGAAAAAGGCGAAAAATATTTCCGCGACATTGAAACGGAAGTTATAAAAGATGTTTCTTCAGAAGGCTGTCAGATAATTTCCACAGGCGGCGGTGCTGTGCTTCGTCAGGAAAACGTGAAAGCCCTGAAACGAAACGGAAAAATCTTCTTTATCAATGCAGATTTTACAAGACTTTGTCCCACAGATGACAGACCGCTTTCAGACACAGCGGACAAACTGAAAAAACTGTATAACGAAAGAATTGATATTTATAAAGCAACTGCAGATGTTGTTGTGCCCGATATGGCAACACCTGAAGAGGAAGCAGAATATATTATAAAAACAAGAAAAGAGATGATTTTGTGAAAATTCTTGTTATAAACGGACCGAATATAAATATGCTCGGCATAAGAGAGCCTGAGCATTACGGAAAAGAGACATATTCAGACCTTACGGCAAAAATTCAGAATCATTGCGATGCAAAAAACATAGATGTTAAGATTTATCAGTCAAATCACGAGGGTGACCTTGTGGATGAAATCCAGAAAGCATACGGCAATGCAGACGGAATTGTCATAAATCCCGGTGCATACACCCACACAAGCATTGCTATTCTTGATGCTGTAAAATCCGTAAACATTCCGACTGTTGAAGTGCATATTTCAAAGGTTGAAGAAAGAGAAGATTTCAGACAGATAAGTTATATCCGTCTTGCATGTGTAAAGACAATCACAGGTCACGGCACAGACGGTTATCTTGAAGCAATTGATTATCTGACAGAAGGTAAATGACATGAAAGCGATTTTTAGTCCTTGCAGTTTGCAGGGAAATATAAATGCACCGCCGTCAAAAAGCATGGCACACAGATATCTTATCGGTGCTGCATTGTCGGGTGCAGAATGTGCAATTTCAGGTATTCAGTACAGCGAAGACATTCTCGCAACAATTGATTGTCTTAAAGTTCTCGGAGCTGAAATCAGCACAAAAAACGACACCGTTATCATAAATCCCGAAAACTTTATGAAAACGGATTTTCAGGTGCTTCATTGCAGAGAAAGCGGAAGCACACTGAGGTTTTTCATACCCCTTGCACTGTGTACAGGCAAAGAAATCACATTGCAGGGCAGTGAAAGACTCTTTGAAAGACCCCTTGATATCTATGAAAAACTGTGTGCGGAAAATGGTTTTGAATTCAGAAAAAATGCAGATTCCGTCACACTTTGCGGAAATCTTAAAAGCGGAGAATATGAAATCAACGGCAGTATAAGCAGTCAGTTTATCACAGGTCTTATTTTTGCACTTGTGTATCTGAATGAAGACGCTTCTGTTAAAATCATTCCGCCATTTGAAAGCAGGTCTTATATAAATCTCACACTGTCAGCGCTGAAATCATTCGGAGCAGATGCTGAATTCACCGATGAATACACCGTTTCAGTCAGAAAATCGGCACTTCATCCCTTTTCAGGCTCGGTTGAAGGTGATTATTCAAATGCAGCATTCCTTGATGCATTCAATTACATCGGCTCAGATGTGAAAATCGGCAATCTGAAAGCAGACAGCCTTCAGGGAGACAAGGTTTATAAGGCTTTTTTTGAAGAAATTGCAGATGGTACACCCACTCTTGATATTTCAGATTGTCCAGACCTAGGACCTGTACTCATAGCTCTTGCATCACTTAAAAACGGTGCTGTGCTTACAGGCACAGACCGATTGAAGATAAAGGAAAGTGACCGCGGACAGGTAATGCACGAAGAGCTCGGAAAACTCGGCGGCGGACTGATTTTCGGTGACAACTCTATAACCGTCCCGAAGCTTGAAAATGTGAAAAACACCACAGTTCTTGACGGACATAACGACCACCGTATTGTTATGGCAATATCGCTGATTCTTTCGGTTTACGGTGGTGAAATCGACGGCGCAGAAGCTGTTAGAAAAAGTTATCCCTCATTTTTTGAGGATATAAAAAAGTCAGGAGCAAAAGTAACGGTTATTTTATAATCAATACTTATCGGAGGCAAATTACAATGAACATGAATTTCAAAAGAAAATTACCCATTCCCATGGAAATAAAGGCTCAGTATCCCGTAACAGCAGAGCTTGAAGCTCTTAAAGCAAAGCGTGATGCACAGATAAAAGCAGTTTTTGAAGGCAAAGATGATAAGTTTATTCTGATAATCGGACCTTGTTCTGCAGACCACGACGACAGCGTGATTGATTACATTTCAAGACTGAGAACTGTTCAGGATAAAGTTTCAGACAAAATCCTTATCATCCCCAGAATTTACACAAACAAACCCCGTACAACAGGTGACGGATATAAGGGGATGCTTCATCAACCTGACCCCAACAAAGCAGAAGATGTGCTTGCAGGTGTTGTTGCAATCAGAAGTCTTCATATCAGAGCAATGCAGGAAACAGGTTTCACTTGTGCTGATGAAATGCTTTACCCCGAAAATTACAGATACCTTAACGACGTGCTTTCATACGTTGCAGTCGGTGCAAGATCAGTTGAAAATCAGAAACACCGTCTGACTGCAAGCGGACTTGATATCCCCGTAGGTATGAAAAACCCCACAGCAGGTGATATTTCAGTCATGATGAACTCAATCACTGCTGCACAGCATTCACACACATTCATTTACAGAGGCTGGGAAGTTGAAAGTCAGGGTAACCCCCTTGCCCATGCAATTCTCAGAGGTTATGTCAACAAACACGGTCAGTCAATGCCAAACTACCATTACGAAGATCTTATTCATCTTGCAGAAACATACGAAAAATCAGGTCTTGCAAATCCTGCTGTTATCATCGACACAAACCATGCAAACTCAGGCAAAAAGTGGATGGAGCAGCCCAGAATCGCTAAGGAAATTCTTCAGTCATGCCGTAATTGCACAGATGTGAAGAAAATCGTGAAAGGTCTTATGATTGAGAGTTACATTGAAGACGGTGCTCAGAAACCCGAAGAATGTGTCTACGGCAAATCAATCACAGACCCTTGTCTCGGCTGGGAAAAAACAGAAAGACTCATTCTTGATCTTGCAGAAATTCTCTGATAAGGAGCGTTAAAAATGATACGATTCGCAAAAGAAAAAGACATTCCGAAAATGGGCGATCTTTTGTCACAGGTTGACCTTGTTCATCACAACGGTAGACCCGACATTTTCAAAATAGGAAAAAAATATTCAGATTCAGAATTGAAAGAACTGCTCAGAGACAGTCAGCGACCGATTCTCGTTTCCGTCGATGAAAATGACGATGTTATGGGATATTGCTTCTGTATTTATCAGCAGCACACAGACAATTCAGTGCTCACAGATATAAAAACTCTGTACATTGATGATCTTTGCGTTGATGAAAATCTCCGTGGAAAACACATCGGAAAAGAACTGTATGAAGCAGCAGTCAGACTTGCAAAAGATAACGGATGCTATAATCTCACACTCAATGTGTGGAGCTGCAATCAGTCTGCAATGAAATTTTATGAAGCTCAGGGTCTGCTTCCTCAGAAAATTTGCATGGAAAAGATATTATAAAACTAAAAGCTCTCAAAATTTTTGAGGGCTTTTTTCTTTTCAGAATATCTTTAAAATATTGTTTATGTCATATTTTTATGTTATCATAAAAGAAAAACGGAGCCTTGAAATGAAAAAATCAATAAAAATAATAATTTCGGTTTTTGTTGTAATAGTTTTATGTGCAGGAGGTTATGTTGCAGATATGTTCGGAATTTTTGCAAAGGGCAACAGCAGCGAATACAGCATAAAAAATACAGCTGAAATAACAGACAGTCCTCTCAACGGAAAAACAGGAATCTTTCTCGGAAGCTCCGTTACATACGGTTACGGCTCAGAAGGTGTAAGTTTTGTTGATTTTCTTGAGAAATCAGACGGTCTGAATACCGTCAAAGAAGCCGTTTCAGGCACAACTCTTGCTGATGTCAAAACAAATTCATATGTCGCAAGAATGAAAACTATCGATAAAGATATAAAAGCTGACTTTTTCATGTGTCAGCTTTCAACAAACGATGCAACGAAAAATCTGCCACTCGGTCAGATTTCAGACAGTTTCAACATTGATGATTTTGACACTCAGACCATCACGGGTGCAACAGAATACATCATCGCATATGCAAAAGAAACATGGAAGTGCCCCGTGATTTTCTACACACAGACACGCTATGACAGCGATGCTTACGCAAAAATGGTTGAAATGATAATTGAGCTTGAGAAAAAATGGGATATCACCGTTATTGATTTCTGGAATAACGAAAAAATAAACAATGTCACCGATGATGAAAAATCACTTTATCTCGTTGACAATATCCATCCCACAAAAGCAGGATATAAAATCTGGTGGTTACCTGAAATTCAGGAAACACTTTATGATATTGTAAAATAAATCTTACGGAATGAGAGATTGTTATGATTAAAGAATTGATACATGACCCGATTTTTCTCAGCATGAAATCGGAAACTGCAAAAAAAGATGATATCGGGGTGGCAGATGACCTGCTCGAAACTCTTACCGCACACAAAAACAGTTGTGTCGGTATGGCTGCAAACATGATAGGTGCAAGAAAACGCATAATTGCCTTTGATAATGAAGGCACATATATGGTTATGTTCAACCCTGAAATTATAAAAAAATCCGACCCTTACGAAACAGAAGAAAGCTGTCTTTCTCTGCTTGGCGGACCCAGAAAATGCCGACGTTACAAATCAATAAAAGTACAGTGGCAGACAGCCGACATGCAGACACGCATCAGAACTTTCAAAGGCTTCCCTGCTCAGATAATCCAGCACGAAATTGACCATTGCAACGGAGTTCTGATCTGATAACTTCAAATCCTGTGATATAAATTCAGCAAAGGTGTAAAAACAGTCCGTTTTGTTCCCATAGCAACTTCCGGAGTAAAAAATTTCCGGCTTTTTAATTTCGAATTGGAATAAAACTGTTGATTTTTCGGAATTATATGTGTTACACTCAGATTAACAGAAATCCGGAGGCGATTTTATGAGAAAAAAAATCATCATTGCTGTTGCGTCAGTTCTTGCTGTTGCAATTCTTGTTTCTGTTCTGATTTTCAGCCCCAAGGCTATCAGAATTGATTTTGACAATGCAGTCGGTGAAATGAAACCTGTTCACAACATCGGCAGAATGTCCGAATATGAGCTTGACAGCGAGATGAACAGCTTTTACACCAAGGCAAACATGACTTCATGCAGAACACATGACATCAACCAGACTGATATCCACAGAATTTTCCCCGATTTTTCAAAGGATGTTAATGACGAGAGTGCATATAACTTTGAAGAAAGCGACAAGGTTCTTGCAGCTATTGTGGATGCGGGTATGGAGCCGTTTTTCCGTTTCGGCATCAGCTGGAGCGATCCCGAAAAATCACGCGAACACCTTCAGCCTCCTGCAGACTATGACAAATGGGCACAGATCTGCGAACACATCATTCTCCACTACAATGAAGGCTGGGCAGACGGTTTTAATTACGATATTGAGTATTGGGAAATCTATAACGAGCCTGACTGTCAGCCTGTACCTGAAAACAGCAATTTCTGGCAGGGCACTCCCGAAGAATTCTACCGTCTTTATGATGTTACGGCGCAGTATCTCAAATCAAAATTCCCCGATCTGAAAATCGGCGGTTACGGTTCATGCGGTTTCTATGCGCTGACAAAGACAAATGCCGTAAACACAGGTTCAAGCCCCGAAAATCAGTATTTCATCACATTCTTTGAAGACTTCCTTGCTTATGCAAAAGAGCATAACTCACCCATGGATTTCTTCACATGGCACAGCTACACCACCACATGGAAAAATCAGCAGTACATAGGCTATGTAAGAGAAAAACTTGCTGATGCAGGTTACGGTGACACGGAAATCATCGTTGACGAGTGGAATTTCAATCCCATGGAAAACGATAAAATAGACCGCAGATACGGTGCAAATCAGACTTCCATGCTCATCATGTTCCAGAATGAAGGTCTTGATATGGCACACTATTACTGTGCAAACTACTGGCCAGAATCTGTTCACGCAGGTATGTTTGTGGGCGAAATGACACCTTCTTCCGCATACTACGGTTTTTGGGCATTCGGTCAGATGTATGCACTGGGCAGTCAGGCAGAAATCAAGAACAAGAGTCTTCCCCTTGACCTTCATGCAGTTGCTGCAACAGGCGAAGACGGTCAGGCACTTCTCATTTCCAATATTTCAGAGAAGCATGACCGCAGACTGAAAATAGATGCAGGTGAATACACCGTTGACAAATGCATGACAGTCAACGAAAACTGCGAATGGGTCGAAATTGAACTTCCGACCAAAATCGAAAGCGGACAGATGCTTTACATCACATTCAAAAAGTAAGTTATGATAAAAAGACCTCCTTTTCATAAGGAGGTCTTTTGTTATATACCTATAATTTCACGTATCTGCGCTGCCGTTACATCAGTCAACGGGATGTTTTTTTTCACACTGATTGCTGCCGCTGTGCCTGCAGCTTCTCCTATTCCGACGCAGATGGGCATTACCCTGAAATTTGAATGAGCCATGTGTGTGCCTGAGATATTTCTTCCGCAAAGGAGAAGATTTTCCTTGACTTCGGGAAGCAGACAACCGTAGGGAATTGTGTAGCCTTTTTTCTGTTTGAAATGCTTCTGCTCACCTGTTTTGTCAAGACCTGCACCTGTTATGTTATGCACGTCAAAATTGAAATAGGCATCCTTTACAACATAGTCATCAAACACTCTTGCTTCACGGATATCGTTTTCATTAAGAGTATATTTACCCTTGAAATGTCTCGTTTCACGGATCCCCATAAGTGATGCTGAGCTGATGATGTAGCAGTTTTCATAACCCGGTACAAATCTTCTGAGATATTTCACGATATCATCCATCTGTCTTCTGCAGGTGAGTGTTGCACGTGTAAGATCATCGGCATCAGTGCCGTCAATATTGATTGCATTTGTCATGTTGCAGGTCACAACACCGGGAAGAGTTGATTCATATGTGAGAATATGCCCTGCCGGATAAGGGATATGCTCTTTTGCAAGTTGCTGAAGCTCACCGTCGGGAGTTTCATAAGTTGACTCAAATGAGCCTAAAAATACAGCTCTGTCATAATCCACACCGCCGACTTTGAACATCAGTGTTGCAGGCTGCATTTTGTTGTCGCTTTCTCTGCCAAGAATATACTCAGCTCCCGATTTTGCGGCAATATCACCGTCACCTGTTGCATCAATCGTCACCTTTGCATAAATATCCGTTTTGCCCGATTTATTGATAACCGTTGCACCGAGGACTTTGTCACCGTCGCAGATTGCATCTTCCGCAAAAGTGTAAAGCTTAATATGACAACCGACCTCGCAAAGCATTTCAAGATAAAGTGTTTTCAGCTTTTCGGGGTCAATAAGATTTGTTATTCTGTTTCTGAATTCACCTTCATTGAGTGCCGATGAGCGTCTGAGAATTTCGTAATAAAGCGGACTTGCACAGCTGCCTGTCCAATGGCTCATAAGTCCTGCTGTTGAAATTCCGCCGATATCACCGCATTGCTCAACAATAACAACATCTGCGCCGTTTTTTGCCGCAGTATATGCCGCTGCAAATCCTGACGGACCGCTGCCGAGCACAAGCACATCGGTATGAATCACTGTTTTTTCTGTCATTTCGAAGCCACCTCGGAAATGTTCTTTTTCTGATTATATAATACACTCTTTTTTTTGGCAAGGGTACATAATAAATTTGAACACATTTTTTATCTTGTCTATTTACTTTTTCTTCCTTTTTGGTATAATGAAAACAGGTACAGGGTTTACCTTATTTTTTACCGCAGGAGGAAATAAAAATGTCAAAATTAAGAATTGCGCTTATCGGTAACGGCGGAATCTGCCGCGGATGCCATGTCCCCCATTATTTTGAAGACGACAGAGTTGATGTTGTCGCATTCTGTGATATCATTGAAGAAAGAGCTGTTGAGCTCAGAGATAAATATTTTCCCGAAGCTGCTGTATATACAGACTACAAAGAGCTTCTCAAAGACGAAACAATTGATGCTGTTGACATCTGCACACCCAACTATCTTCACTCAATAATTGCAGTTGATGCATTCAAAGCAGGCAAACACGTATTATGCGAAAAACCCGATGCGGTTGACGTGACAGAAGTTCTTAAAATGAAGAATGCCTCAGAAGAAGCAGGCAAAGTTCTTATGGTTATGAGAAACAACCGTTTTGCAACAGCATCACAGTATGCAAAGAAGTTTGTTGAAGACGGCAGAATGGGTGAAATCTACTGCGGTCGCTGCGGATGGCAGAGAAGAAGAGGCATCCCCGGCAAAGGCGGATGGTTCACAACAAAAGAACAGTCAGGCGGCGGACCTCTTATCGACCTGGGTGTTCACATGATTGACCTTGCAATATGGCTTATGGGTAACCCCACTCCCGTTGCTGTCAGCGCAAATACATACACAAAATTTGCAGATAACGACACAAGCGACTCCGTAAACTCAAAATTCGGCGATGCAAAAGCAGAAGGCACATTTGACGTTGAAGACCTTGCAATGGGTATGATCCGTTTCGACAACGGTGCAGTGCTTCAGATAGAATTCAGCTGGGCATCAAACATCAAGCAGGAAACCCGCTATGTTGAACTCCGCGGAACAAAAGCAGGTCTTAAATGGGACGAAAATGAAGTTGAATTCTTCACAGAAGATGCAGGTCAGCTTCTTGATATCATCCCCAAGGGCAAAATGGAAACAGACGGCCACAAATACAACATCAGGAACTTCATTGATGTTCTCACAGAAGGTGCAGAACCTGTTTTCAAGCCTTCTCAGGGTGTTGATATGATAAAAATTCTCTGCGCAATTTACGAATCAGCAGAAAAAGGCAGAGAAGTTATTCTTTAACTGACTTAATTTCAAGGAGAACTTAAAAAATGAATAAACTCACAGATACATTCTCTCTTTCCAACGGCGTAGAAGTTCCTTGCGTCGGTTACGGTACTTATCTCACTCCCAACGGTGAAGTCGCAAAAAATTCCGTTATGCTGGCTCTTGAAGCAGGTTACCGCCATATTGACACAGCATTTGCATACGGTAACGAAACTGCTGTCGGTGAAGGCATAAAAGCATCAGGTATCAGCAGAGATAAGATATTTATAACCACAAAACACTGGGTCACCATGAGAGGATATGAAAAAGCATCGGAAGCAATTGACATTTCCCTTAAAAACCTGGGCGTTGACTATCTTGACCTTTATCTTATCCATTGGCCTTGTGTGGAAAAGGTATCACCCGAATGGAAAGAAATAAACGCATCAACTTGGAAAGCATTTGAAGAAGCATATAAAAACGGAAAAATCCGTGCGATAGGTGTTTCCAATTTCCAGAAAAAGCACTATGATGCACTGGCAGAACGCTGTGAAATATTACCCATGGTAAACCAGATTGAGTTCCATCCCGGCTATACTCAGCCTGAAACAGTTGCATATTCTCAGGAAAAAGGAATGCTTGTTCAGTCATTCAGTCCTCTCGGTTGCGGTGCTGTTCTCGGTGATGAAACACTTGCTGCAATTGCAAAGAAATACAACAAGAGTGTAGCTCAGATATGTCTGAGATTTGTTCTGCAGTCAGGTCTTAATGTGCTTACAAAATCTGTAACACCTGAAAGAATCATTGAAAATACAAAAATATTCGATTTTGAACTCACCGCTGAAGACATGGCAGTTATTTCTGCAATGCCTGAACTCGGTTTTACAGGCTGGCTTCCTGAAAATGCCCCCGCAGACGCAATTGTTTAATAAAAAATATTTCACCCTCTGTTCAGCCATAAACAGAGGGTGATTTTTTATAAACTTATTTTCCTGTTTCAAAGATTTCTGTCAGAATTCTGTGTGCTGCTTCGGATTTTGAGAGTAAGGGAAGCTCTGTTTCACTGTCTTTTTTTATCAGGGTTATAATGTTTGTATCAGTACCGAATCCTGCACCTTGTGTTCTGAGTGAATTTGCACAGATCATATCGCAATTCTTCTTTTCAAGCTTCTTTCTTGAATTTTCAAGAACATTGTCTGTTTCCATTGAAAAACCGCAGATAAACTGCCCGTCCTTTTTATTCTCACCCAGGTAAGCCAGAATATCTTTTGTGCGTTTGAGGGCGACAGACATATCACTGTCACTCTTTTTTATCTTTCCGTCTGCAACTGTGACAGGTGTATAGTCTGCGACTGCTGCTGCTTTGATGATACAGTCGTATGAATGCATATTTTCGGTTACTGCATTGAACATATCTTCTGCTGATTTCACACTGATTGTTTCCACAAACATCGGCAACGGCACATCAGTATGAGCAGCCACGAGAGTTACTTCTGCACCTCTGTGCATTGCAGCCTTTGCAAGAGCCACACCCATTTTACCGCTTGAATGATTTGTGATAAAACGCACAGGGTCAATGCTTTCTCTTGTTGCACCTGCAGTTATGAGAATTTTTTTACCTGCAAGATCTTTTTCAAAAGCAATTTCTTTAAGGATATATTCAAGAAGTACTTCTTCATCGGGCATTCTGCCGTCACCCATATCACCGTTTGCAAGCATTCCGTTATCGGGTGCTATTATCTCATAACCGAATTTTCTGAGTTTTTCTATATTATCCTTAACAATGGGATTATGAAACATATTATGATTCATTGCAGGAGATATGATTTTTTTGCAAGGACAAGCCATTACTGTGGTAGTGAGCATATCATCTGCCAGTCCGTTTGCGATTTTACCGATAACATTTGCCGATGCGGGAGCAACAAGCACAACATCAGCTCTTTTTGCAAGAGCAACATGCTCCACACTGAACTCAAAATTTCGGTCAAATGTATCAATAAGACACTTTTCACCGGTAAGAGATTCAAACGTTATGGGATTGATAAAGTTTGTTGCATTCTGAGTCATAAGTACACTGACATTGCAATGAAGTTTTTTCAGCATTCTTGCAAGATTTGCGATTTTGTATGCAGCAATACTGCCTGTAACAGCAAGAACAACGGTTTTTCCTTTAAGCATAATATCAATCCTTTATAAAAAACATTCTGATTTATGTTGACAGTATAACACAAATTTTAGAAAAAAGATATATACATCGCAAAAAAAATGTGATATACTGAAAATGTATTGTATCTCTTTATGAGAATAATAACACTTTCAGGAGGTCTAATCATGAAAAAGTCTAATGAAAAAGTAGTTAAACTTGTATTGACCGCATTATTTACTGCTATAATGATTATCATGTCTACAACTCCGCTCGGGTATCTCAACATCGGCCCACTTGCTATCACTCTCAACGTAATTCCCCTCGGAATTGCAGCGATTTCACTCGGCCCTGTAGGCGGTTCAGTCATTGGAGCAGTTTTCGGAATCACAAGTTTTCTGCAATGCATCGGCATCGGCGGTGTTAGTGCAATGGGAACAGTCCTGTTTCAGATAAGTCCTGTTCTTGCATTTATCCAACGCTTTGTTCCCAGGGTCCTTGACGGACTCATTATCGGTCTGCTTCATAAATATTTCGTTAAAAAAGCAGGCAACAAAATTTCTTGTTTTATTACAGGTTTTCTTGCAGCATTTATCAACACAGCACTGTTTATCACTTCGCTGTTCCTGTGCTTCGGCAACACAGAATACATACAGGAACTCGTCGGTGGCAGAAACATTATTATTTTCATCTGCTCTTTTGTAGGAATAAATGCAGTTTTTGAAATGATTGCAAGTACAATTGTGACAGGCTCCATCGGTTCAGCGCTTTACAAAGCAAAGGTAGTAAAATAAGGTGATATTATGATTCTTGCAATAGATATAGGAAACACAAATATAGTTATCGGATGTTGTGACAACGACAAAATTATTTTCCGTGAAAGACTTTCAACAAACCATACAGCCACAGTTCTTGAATATGTGGTAAAAATCAAAACAGCTTTTGAGATGAACTCCATACAAAAAGAAGACATCACAGGCTCTATAATCTCTTCGGTTGTTCCTGCAGTTACAAACACAGTAAAAACTGCAGTTGAAAAATATCTCAGTATTACACCTCTTATCATCGGCCCCGGCATAAAAACAGGTCTGAGCATAATGATTGATAACCCCAGTCAGCTGGGTTCTGACCTTGTTGTTGATGCAGTGGCAGGTATAAGTGAATACCCCGTACCGCTTATCATTATCGATATGGGCACTGCAACAACAGTTTCCGTTATCGATGAAAAAAAGCAGTATATCGGCGGTATGATCATTCCCGGACTTGCAGTTTCACACGATGCACTCATCAGCAGAACTTCACAGCTTTCAAAAATAGCTTTTGAAAAACCGAAAAAAGTTATCGGCAGCAACACTGTTGACTGCATAAAAAGCGGACTGCTTTACGGTAATGCAGGTACTCTTGACGGACTTATTGACCGCATCAATGAAGAACTGAACGAAAACTGCACAGTTGTTGCAACAGGCGGACTTTCCACCGTCATTGCACCGCTTTGCAAACACGAAATCATAATAGATGAGGATCTGCTTCTGAAAGGTCTTATGAAGATCTACGAAAAAAATAACTGACAGATCCGAAAATCAATAAATATCTGCAAAACGGGATTCGAATATTTATGAATCCCGTTTTTTATACTGTTCAGTCTCTTGTTGCGATTGAAAAAATAAAAAGTTTATGCTATATTGTAATAAGAATAAATCAGATCTGTTTTAATTGATCAATTGAAAGAAGTCAGCAAAAAAGTATGAAAAAAGGAATTATATTCAACATCCAGAAATTCTGTCTGCATGATGGTGACGGTATCCGCACGTGTGTATTTCTTAAAGGCTGCCCGTTAAGATGTGTATGGTGTCATAACCCTGAAAGCATCGAAAAAGAAATCAGCCTTTCTTTTGATAAGACAAAATGTTCTTTATGCGGGAGATGCACAGGAATCTGCACTGCCCGTGATGTAAAGAACTCAGTTCTGACAACAGACAGCAAAACTTGTGTCAGATGCGGCAAATGCGTTGATGTCTGCCTTAATGATGCAAATGAAATTATCGGAACAGAAAAAACAGCGTCTGAAATACTCGATGAAGTTATGAAAGATAAAATGTTTTATGATACATCAGGCGGAGGTCTGACCGTTACCGGTGGAGAACCTTCATATCAGGCTGATTTCACCCTTGAACTTCTGGGTCTTGCAAAAAATTCAGGCATTTCAATTGCTGTTGAAACATGCGGCGCAGGTACACTTGACTTCTATGAATCTGCAGCAGACCTCGGAACAACTTTCCTGTACGACATCAAATGTATTGACCCTGTTCTTCACCGCAAACTCACAGGCTCAGACAATTCGCATATTATGGAAAATCTGCAGTATCTCATGGACAGAAATGCAGATATAATTATCAGAATTCCACTGATTCCCGGTTGCAATGACAGCGACAAAGACATTTCTCTTCTGGCGGAATTTCTCAATAAAAACACAGGCCGATACAGATATGCGGAAATCATGCCGTATCACAATCTCGGTACGGGAAAATCAGAAAAACTCGGAAAAACCCCGCAATACATTCACGAAAATGCAGGTGAAGCCGAAATATCACGATGGTGTGATCTGTTCAGACAGCACAAAACAGAAATAAGAGTATCTGAATAAAGAGGTTTTATTTATGACAAGTTTAGCTCACATTGACCCGTTTCTGCACGGATATTTTACAGATGAAACGCTTGAACACGGCGAAAGAATCGGTCTTGCGCTGCTCCATGCGGCAAAAAATCTCAGAATAAAATTTTCACGCAGATTACTTCCCGAAACAAATTTTGAAGCTGAATACGGCACATCAGGCTACTCCCCTTCCGAAGGATTCTGGTTTTCCGAAGACAACATCATAAAACTTGCAGAAAAATTTCCCGAGCACAGTCAGACACTCAGCTACTGGTTGCAGGAATTGAAAATATTCAGAAGCTCTTCGCAACTTCTCAATTGCAAAACCACCGAAACACTGAATATTTCAGGTGCTCATTGGGGTGGCGGCTGGGGCGGTCATTCAAATCCTGATTACGGAAGAATAATAAATTTCGGCACTGATAATATACGCAGAATAATTGAAGCCAACCGTGAAAAATACCCCACTGAAGCATGGTTTTACAATTCCTGCGCACATACTCTTGATGCTCTGGATATTTTCGGCGAAAGATACCGTGAAGCAGCACTCATAAATGCAGCAGCATGCGAAAACGCAGACGACAAATCATTTTATCTGAGAATGGCAGAAGCATTTGCAACCGTGCCGAAAAATCCTGCTTATGATTTCATGTCGGCAATGTGTTCATTCATGCTCATTTTTGCCCTTGACGGAAGTGATTCTCCGGGGCGTTTTGACCAGTATATGTATTCTGCTTATTTAAAAACTGAAAATAAAGCGGAAGTTACTGACCTGCTTGACAGATTATGGGATTATTTCCATGACCATCGCTCATGGAATCTGTGCATTTCAGGCAGTGATGAAAATTACAACGATGAAACCAACGAGCTTACATACGAAATTCTGGCAATGGTAAGAAAAAAATGCTATCAGACACCGAATCTTACATGCCGTATTCACAGAAACACTCCCGATAAGCTCTGGAATGAAATTGCAGACACACTTGCAGCAGGCACAGGTCTTCCCGCGCTTTACAACGATGATGTTGTCTGTACAGCGCTTGAAAAAATCGGAATTCCTCCCGCAGACAGCCATGATTACTGCATGAACGGCTGCAATCAGATTGATATTCTCGGAAAAAGTCACATGGGGCTTGAAGACGGTGAAGTTATTTTCACAAAGTGTCTTGAATTCACACTTCACAACGGTACAGATGCCATGACAGGTGAAAAAATTTCTGCAGAAACAGGCAATCCTGAGACATTTGCCACCTACGAAAGATTTGAAAAGGCTTTTGTTCAGCAGCTTGAATATATTACCTATAACGCCTGCCACAGTGCAAACACCTATCAACAACTCCGCGGCATATATGAGCCCCATCCCCTGCGTTCATGCCTTATTGAGGGTTGTCTTGAAAAAGGCCGTGATTACAGAAACGGCGGACCGCTTTACAATCACGGACAGATTCTGGCAGAAGGTATTGCTGACACAGGTGACAGCCTTTATGCTGTTAAAAAACTTGTTTACGATGAAAAGAAGTACACAATGAAAGAGCTTATTGATGCGCTGAATGCAGATTTTGAAGGCTATGAACAGCTTCATCATGATTTCAGAAACTGTGAAAAATTCGGCAATGACATTGAAGAAACAGACAGGATAACTGCCCGCATACTCAATCATTTCCTGACATTTCTCAAGCGTAACAACACATACAGAGGCGGAATTTTCACGGGCGGATGCAGCACATTCAACCGTGCTGCGGGATACGGCCAGAAAACAGCGGCACTTCCCAACGGAAAATCAAAAGGTGAACCGCTTCTTGCAGACAGTATTGCAGCTACACCGGGGCGTGACACAAACGGTCCCACCGCACAGATGAAATCCGTTCTCAGATTCAACCACACAGATGCCTGCAGCGGATTTGTATTCCAGAATAAATTTGAGAAAAAACTGTTCGGCAGTGCTAAAGGCAAAGCGTCTTTCATCAGTCTTGCAAAAGCATATTTTGCAAACGGCGGACAGCAATACACCGTTACTGTTGTTTCACCGGATGATCTGATTGATGCAAAAGAACATCCCGAAAATCACCGCAATCTTATTGTCCGTGTGGGCGGATACAGTGACTATTTTGTTTCTCTGAGTGACGAGCTTCAGAACAACATTATTGAAAGAACATTTCTCGGCATCTGATTTATAAAAAACACAAAACCACTTCAGCTGATGAAGTGGTTTTTTTATCAGATTGTGATTCAGCGGTTGTATCTGCGACCTGCATAAATCAGCATAATAATTCCTGCTGCAAAACCTGCTGCAAATGCGATAAAACTCCACAGCGATTCCGTAATCCCCATAATAATTGCCGTTACCAGCATACCGATTCCCATAAGCAGAACACCGACTCCCGACAATGTACAAAAAGGCTTTTTATCGTCTTCGGACACTTTATCATAATGATAATCATGCAATAAAGTTATCTTTTCTTTTTTCCATATCACCCAGCCGATAACAACAAACATAACACCGACAATACCAATGATTATTGAGCCGATCATTTTAATTCACCCCTGTTATCAATTTCATAATAGCATACAGAGTCAGCTTTTTCAATACATTCTGCAAATGCAAAATGACCCCTTTTACGGAGTCATTTCGCAATACATAGAAAGGAAAAAAATGAAAAATAAAAATCTTTATTAAAATCAATATTGTATTCCGCGGACAACATATCTGCTGTCAACAACATCGAAAAATGCCAATGTGAATGTTTCGAAATCCACAAACACACCTGACGCATCAAGAAAACATTCGGTGGGAAGCTCATCGAGAACAGAATTTATTTCATCAATAAAATCATACACTTTATCAAGCGGTGTATACCACTGTATATAACCGAGACCGAGATGACCTTCTTCTTCCCACTGCTCTCTGCAAAAACTCAGCTGATAATCATCTGCTATATGTTTTTCAATAACAGCTTTGATTTTATCTGCATGATACGGATAACCTTCAGTATCAAAATCAATACTCATATGCAGATCTTCACCCATCAGAAAATCTTTGTAAGCAAAAGAATTATCGATAACTTCTGCATTTTCAAACAGCTTATACTGTCCGTCTTCATTAATTTTTGCAAAAGAATATTCTCCTGAACTTCTGTGATATATCATATTTTTGTACACAAAGTTCTTCTCTTCTGATTTCTGAAGAATCGAAAGCATTCCGCAATAAAAAGTTACATCATTAGACATTGCGATTTCAATTTCATCAGATATATCAGCAACAATATCACCTGTTGAACCGTCTTTATTCATATCAATGACGTATTTTTCCGCTGTTTCCAGCTTAAGTACTGCATTTCTGAGCTCTGCAAGGTCTGAAGAATCACAGATTTCAGAATCATTTATAACAATTTTCAGTTCCAAAACATATTCTTCACCTGCGGCATCATATATAGCCTTTCTTTTGATGCAGTCCAGCAGATAAAACTGTATAAGCTTTGTTATTTCAGAATTTTCAAACGGCTTATTCACCTTAAGATATTCGTGAATCTGGTTTGATGATAAAAAATAAAACATCTACATTTGACTCCTTGTCAGTTTATTGTCTGCCGGCATCTGTATTATACAACAGTGAAAACAGCAATTGCAACACCTTATTTGTGACGTACAAAACGCCGTTTTTTGCTCAAAAAAGCACGCAATACAGCCATTTTTTGTTGTTTTTTCTTTGTTTTCGAGAAACTGTAAAATTTTAAATTTTTTCGCCTTTTTTACTGTTTTTGACTCCTATTCTCTGTCTGATACTGCAATTTCAGTGCCCGGAAGATAAAAAATGCTTAAATATATTGAGAAAATTCTTTAACTTTGTTATACTGATTTTATTAAAATAATGATTGAAAAGGAATTATTGTTATGTTAGGTGCGATTATCGGTGACATTGTAGGTTCCAGATTTGAGTGGCACAATATCAAAACAAAAGATTTTGATTTATTTACCCCCGGATGCCATCCTACCGATGACAGCATTATGTCTCTTGCTGTTGCAAAAGCTATCCTTGTATCAAAAAATATCAGCAATCTCAGCGAAAATGCAGTTTTTTATATGCAGTTATTAGGAAATAAATATCCCTATGCAGGTTATGGCGGAAAATTTGCTTACTGGCTTACTGACAGAAATCCTAAGCCATATAACAGCTGGGGCAATGGAGCTGCAATGCGTGTAAGCGCTTGTGGTTTTGCTGCAACGTCTCTTGATGAAGCAAAGTCTTTATCAAAACTTGTAACAGAAGTTACACACAACCATCCTGAAGGAATAAAAGGTGCCGAAGCTACTGCTGTTGCGATTTATATGGCAAAAAGCGGCAACAGCTTACCTGAAATTCAGGATTACATAAACAATAATTATTATAAAATTGACTTTAAGCTTGATGAAATCCGTGATGAATACACTTTTGATGTTTCATGTCAGGGCTCTGTACCGCAAGCTCTCGAAGCATTTTTTGAATCAACAAGTTTTGAAGATGCAATAAGAAACGCAATTTCCATCGGCGGTGACAGTGATACAATTGCTGCTATCACAGGAGGTATTGCAGAAGCTTACTATGGAATTCCTGCAGAATTAAGATCCAGGGCAATAACATTCCTTGACGAAACTGAGCTCGCCATTCTCAATGAGTTTGAGAGTAAATATGTATAAAAGATGCAATTGTATTGAAATCAGCTTCAGAACAACATTATTGAAAGAACATTTCACGGCATCTGATTTATAAAAACACAAAACCACTTCAGCTTATGAAGTGGTTTTTTTGCAGATCTGTATTATATTTTTACAGCCCGTGATTCAGCGGTTATATCTGCAACCTGCATAAATAAGCATTATAATTTACGAAAAAACCTGCTGCAAATGCAAAACATGTCATACAAACATTTTTGTTTTTTATTTACTAAATGTATTGTTTTTAAATATGATTTATGTTAGAATTGTCTAAAATAATTTTGGGGGGAGATGATACAGTGTTAAAAAACAAAACAAAAACTGTACAGACTTCTGACGGCAAATACATTTCCAAATTTGAATATTTCTGTATTTTGCTGTCACGTGCAGGAGGTATGTTCGGAACAACGCTTACAGGCACACTTGCTGCAGCATTCCTGCATGAGCTTTACTACGGTCCTGTTGGGGTAAGCTCAGAAGAAATTGCAAGCATTCTTGCTGTTCAGACAACACTTACAACAATCTGCAGTATTCTCTTCGGCATTATCGGCGGATACATAATTCAGAAATGGCATACAAGCCTCGGCAGATACCGTCATTGGTATTTCATTTGTCTTGTACCGATGTTCCTTCTGACAGTTTTCTATTACTATGTACCGAAGGGCTGGTCAATCCCGGAGATGAATATGTTACGATATGCAATCGCTTGCGGTCAGACAGTTTTTAACATATTCTGCAATGCATCATATAACCTTGTTCAGGTTATATCTCCCAACCACGAAGAAAAGAAAACAGTTGCAACAATATGGCAGTTGTCATATTATATCGGTTACGGCGGAGCATACATAGCAACATTTGTTTACGGACTTTTCAGCGACGACAAAGAACAGATGTATATGATACTCGGTGTTGTTGCCGGTGTTGTTACACTTTTCGGAAATCTTATGTGCGGTATTTTCTGCAAGGAAAGAATCGAACTTCCCAAGAAAAAAAAGGTAAAGGTAACAAAATCAGCATTTTCTCTTTTCAAATACAAAAATTACCGTGCATATCAGGCAGTTCAGTGGGTAAATGTTTTTGCAATGCTCGGTAAAATGTCAACATTACTTGCAGCAATTACTGTCGGTTCATCCAAGAACCTTCTTCTTACATTGCCTACAGCTGTGGGTACGGTTGTCGGCAACCTTATCACAACAAAGCTTTCAAAGAAACACGAACCGACAAAGCTTCTGAAATTCTGCGGTATCTATTCTCCTGTTGTAGCGGGAATACTCTTCGTAATCTGTTTTATTGAAGCACAGTTCGGAATAATGTTCTTCAACGGCTGGAACAGTATTTTCTTCTATGTATTATATTTTATTTTCGGTATCGGCATAGGTATTCAGGAGCTTTCAAACTCTCATTTCAATGTTGAGTATTTTGATTATCTTGAATGGGAAACAGGCGAAAGAATGGAAGCAATCCAGGGTATTATTCCCGGTTGGATTTCAACAGGTCTCAATTATATCAAGGAACTTGCAATTCCCTTTATGATTGCAAAGGTAGGATATGAGTCATCTGCAGAAGGAAACCTTGTTGCTACAATGCAGGCACAGCCTACATACCTTAAAACATGTTTGTGGATTCTTGCTTTCCTTGTTTTCGGTTATGCTCTTGCAAATGCTCTTAAAGCAATCATCATCAAACTGTTCTATGATATTGAAGGCGAAAAGAAAGAGCAGATGTATCGTGATCTTGAAAAAATGCGTGAAGAACGCCACAAAGAAAACGAAGCAATCTGATTATAACAAAGAAGTGACTTGCAAAAACAAGTCACTTCTTTTTTTATTTAAGCCTGAATTCAGCATCATTATCCGAAAAGCCTTTATTATTTCCGATTGTATCAAGAAGCATTTTTCTCAAATCAATTTTCTCACCGTTTTTGCAAAGTTTCGGCTCAACCTTTTTTATAACAAATGAAAATCTGTCAAGTATGCCTGAAATCAGATTATACACAGGTGTACCTTCGGTATGTGCACCGTCACCCGAAAAAATTCCGGTTCCGATTTCACCTATAAGCTCTGCAAAGTTTTTGCTGTCGAAAGATTTATCTCTCTTTATAAAAAGAAGACGTTTTACGGTACGGACCGTAATTCTGTCAAAACGTTTTCTGACAAAAGATTTTATGTGTTTTACAATTCCGTGTCCGCCGTTCAGAGCACCGCGGACACGGGCAATGATTGCAGATGCAAAGTGATTATCAAAATATTCCTGAGGTGTCAGACCGTTCAGATCCCATTCAAAATCTTCAATGCCGAGAGTTTTAACCGTGAGTACAGAGCTTTCGTCCACAGTAATTTTACGGTATTTTGCAGGACTGCCCACAAGAGCAGATGTGCAAACATCAATAAGCCTGTTTCCTTTTTCTGTGTAAAATTCATTTATACTCTGTATGTGCATATGCCCTGTCAGAACAAGTTCAACCCCATTATCAGCAAGGAAAGATGCAACTGTTTTCCAATCCTTTATTTTTGCTTCTCCGACCAGATCAAATACGGGAACAGAAGGTATAACCGGATAGTGACAGACTGCAAAAATATCGCAGTTATCTTCCTTTGCTTTATCAATCTGCTCTTTTGACCAGTCCAGAAGTCTGTTATCCATCGCACCTTTCGGCTGTTCTTTGCTGTCACAGTGTATTGCAAGCATTCTTATTCCGTCAGAAATTTCTGCAACATATGAGTGAGTAGGTTCATCAAATGCAACGGCATCGCCATAACCGAAATCACGATACATTTCACATAAATCGTTATAATCCGTACCCTCAACAGAAACACGACCGTCACCTTTCAGCACATATGCTGAATCATTATAATCATGTCCTGCAGTTAAAACATAGACCTTTTTTCCATTATCCTTAAGTCTGTAAAGCTCTTCAAGAAAACCCTTATGGCTTTCCTTTTCACCGTTTTTTACAAGATCTCCGGGAATTATGACGATATCTGTATCTTTGTCCTGAATTATACGGTCAGCTACGGAACGTATGATTGCACCGCTTTCCTTTACAAAATACTGTTCGGTAATCATATTTTTTTCAAAGGCTTCCCCACCGGGTTCCAGATTATTATTCAGATAATGTGTATCGGTAACAATATAAAAACTTACGGGTTTCATATTTGTCTCCTTTTTTCATTTTTCTCGGCAAACATCTGAAACAGTACTGTTCAGGATGTTTTAAAACAAAAACGGGGATTTCTGATGCTGATTTTACCATATAGAAAAAAGAAAAACAAGACAAACGAACAGACTTCAGGCAATCATTATAGACATTTTATTTTTTATATGATAAAATAAATAATATTAAATCTTAATATGGTGAAAATATGAGTTTTGACATTGAACTGATTGGTTCCGAAAAAACAATAATGAGCAATCCCGACGGCAAACACCCTTATTTTGCCTGGCCTACGGTTGCAAAACTGCAGAACGGCACAATTGCCGTTGGTGCATCGGGTTACCGTGTGGAACACATATGTCCGTTCGGAAAAGCTGTTGTTTCTTTCAGCAATGATGACGGTGAAACATATTCAGAACCGCAGATTGTTATTGATACCGTTCTTGATGACAGAGATACAGGCTTTGCTGTTTTCGGCGAAAACGGTCTGATTGTTACCTCCTTTACAAAGGATACCGAAACACTCAGAGAAAAAATGCCGCAGACAAAAGAATGCATTGACTACATAAATTCCGTTTCCGAAGAAGATGAAGCAAAGGCTTCGGGTGTGAATTTCAGAATAAGCCGTGACTGTGGAAAAATATTCAGTGAAATATATAAATCACCCGTTTCATCTCCTCATGGTCCTGCCGTGCTTAATGACGGAACTGTTCTGTGGGTCGGACGAATTCTCGGCATACACAATCACATTGAAGCGCATACAATAAACACCGATACGGGCGAAATGACCTTGCGCGGAAAAATGGAATTATATAAATGTGACGAGTTCAGGGATATTTATTTCTATGAACCCCACGCAGTTCAGCTTCCGGACGGCAGAATAATATGTCATCTGCGTGCAGAAAACAAGGCAAAAACAATGTTCACACTCTATCAGACGGTTTCTCATGATAACGGTGTCAGCTGGAGCAAACCGGAACAGATTATAAAAGATGACAGCGGTGCACCGTCGCATCTTTTTGTGCATTCTTCGGGAACTCTGATTGCCGCATTCTCACACAGAGAAATGCCCTGCGGAATCCATGTTATTTTAAGCTCCGACGGTGGAAAAACATGGAGCAGAGAACACACAATTTATGAAAATCTCTATACCGATGACCTTGGTTATCCTGCCACAACAGAGCTTGATGACGGCAGTCTGCTGACTGTTTTCTATGCCAAGGATAACGAAGACTCACCTGCTGTAATTAGACAGCAGAAATGGAAAATAATATAAATTACAGAGGATAATATGACAGCTTTACTTATTGTTATTTACATAGCTTTTGTTTCACTCGGGTTTCCCGATTCGCTTTTTGGCGTTACATGGCCCGTTGTTCATGTTGAATTCGGTCTGCCCGAGAGTTTCGGCTCGGTTTACAGTGTCGTCACAGCAGTTTCAACAGGCGGTATCGCATTTATTGCAGGTCCGCTTCTCAGAAAATTCGGCACAGGCAGAGTAACATTCTTCTCTACCCTTCTTACAGCGCTGGGTCTTATCGGCATCAGCTTTTCACCGAACATCATTGTGATGATGATCTGCACAATCATTATGGGTTACGGTGCAGGTGCGATTGATACGGGTCTTAATAACTTCATCTCACTTCACTATAAAGCAAAGCACATGAACTGGCTTCATTGCTGTTGGGGTCTCGGTGTCACATTAAGCCCGATGATCATGTCCGCTTTCCTTGGTGGTGAAAGCACATGGCGCGGAGGCTATCGCGTGGTTGCACTGATTCAGTTTGTGATTGCGCTTATCATTCTCGCAAGTCTTAAAAAATGGAATATTCAGCCGAAAGATGTAAAAGAAACAGAAACGGCACAAAAGGAATTGCCAAAGAAAACCTTTATCGGTCTTCTGAAAGAAAAAGGAATGCTGACGAGCATCCTTTCTCTGGGACTTTACTGTGCAGGCGAATTCACAATAGGCACATGGGGTGCGACATATGCAGTCAACGTACTTGCAGTTTCACCCGACGAAGCTGCAAAATGGATTTCTCTCTACTTCTGCGGAATTATGCTCAGCCGGATAGTTGCAGGATTTTTGTCAGAAAAACTTTCAGATAACACTCTCATCAAGGGCGGTATGGCTCTTGCGGCAGTGGGTATGGTTGTTCTTCTTCTGCCAATCGGCAAAACTGCACTCGTCGGTCTGCTTCTTATCGGTATGGGTTACGGTCCCGTATTCCCCAGTGTTCTTCACAGCGTACCTGCAAGATTCGGCAAGGATTACTCTGCCGATATCACAGGTTACCATATGAGCGGTGCTTACGGTGTGGGCTTTGCAGTTCAGTTCGCATTCGGATATATCGCATCGGCAACAACATTCGCAATCATGCCCTTTACGCTGATTCTGTTCGGTCTCGGAGTAATCGGTGCAACAGTAATCACCCTTAAAGCATTGAAAAAAACTGATAAATAATCTGAAATAAAATAAACGGAGGTTTTCGTATGAATTACACATTTACACGAGAAGACGTGAACTTCTATTCAAAAGGCACACGATGCAGTGCTTGGTTGTATCTGCCCGAAACAGAGAAAAAATGCCCGATAATCGTTATGGCTCACGGGCTTGGCGGTACACGTGAAATGCGTCTGTATGCTTTTGCAGAAAGATTTGCAGCAGCAGGCTATGCCTGTTTTCTGTTTGATTACCGCAACTTCGGTGCAAGTGACGGTAACAGAAGACAGCTCATAAATGCAAAAATGCAGCTTCACGACTGGAATACTGCTATTGATTTCATCAAAAAGGACAGCCGTGTTGATTCCGATAAGCTTCTGCTTTTCGGATCATCATTCAGCGGCGGTCATGTTACATGGCTTTCAGCACACAGAACCGACGTAAAAGGTACAGTTGCTCAGTGTCCTTACACTGATACAATGGCAACAATCAGAGAAGTAGGTCTGCTCTATATCATAAAGAGATCACCATTTGTTATCGCAGACGTACTGTCCTGCCTGACCGGTTATCATCCTGTTATGATGAAGCTTTCCACTTTCTCGGGTGAACTTGCATTCATGGAGGCAGACGAAAAAACCACAAACGATTTCCTTGAGGGTGCTGATTATATCAATGACGCACCTGCAAGAACACTTCTTGAATTTCTGAAATATTCACCAGGAAAGTATTTCGGCAAAGTAAAAACACCGATTTATGTTGCGGCTTGCACAAAGGACAACCTTGCACCTGCCGACAAGACGATAGAGCTTGCAAAAAATGCCGAAAAGCTCACCTGCAAAACCTACGATTGCGGACACTTCGAAATCTATTGCAACGAATTATTTGAAGAAGCAGTCAGCGACTATATTGAGTTTTATAATAAGATATTTGCTTAAAGCAAAACCTCCTTGTGAAAGCAAGGAGGTTTTTTTGTTCGGACAACTTACAATTATTACTGCTATCGTTAATATACTTCATAACATCTTTGTATATAATCAAAACAAAGAAAAACAGGTGTATAAAAAAATCAACCTTTGCAAATTAATGTAAAGGTTGATAAAATCATGACTTATTCTTTCGGCTTTATAATTTTCGGATTTTCAAGCAACATAACAATCACGGGAATCAGAACAATCTGAACAATTATGCCGGGGATTGCATTTGTGAATGCACCTGCGATAAATGCCGAGAAAGTAAATGCACCGCCGTCTATCCCCATAAAGATATACATTGCACAGCCCCAGACAATTCTACCGATTATCATTGCAATCAGCAATGTGCCGTAAATTGATACTTTTTTCTTGGGAAGAATCTTATGCATAACACCTGCAACCGCACCGTATGCGGCAAGTTCAAAAGCCATACAGACAGCTTTCGGAAAGAAAGTAGGCATACCAAAAATCAATGAACGAAGAACAGGTGCCACTAACCCTACAACAAGTCCCCATGGCCACCCGCAGATAAATCCGCACAGAAGAACGGGAATATGCATGGGGCAAAGCATTGAGCCTATTTCAGGAATCTGACCTGTCAGAAAAGGCATAACAAGGCTCAGCGCAAGAAACATTGCGGCAAAAACCATTTTGTGAATGGGATTACTGATTTTCATAATAAACTCCTTTGCAATCTGCGCAACAAACAGGAATAAACACATGTGCAGATTTTTGTATGAATAATTCTATCATATATAAAATTCAAAAACAAGATAATATCACAATCGTTTACAATAAAATAACCGTAATTGGCGTATTACAGCCATTTACGGTTTTTTTTCCGTGTACGAATATACAAGTGCTAATCAATTACGCCACAGCAGTTGCAGAATTGATAAATTATATTAATTACTTCTTTTTTCGGTGCAAAGTGCAATCAGGTCTTCAACTTTTGCTGTTGCAAGACATTCAACAGTGTCTGATGCTCCGTAATAGATTTTCACTTCACCGTTATCTTCCAGAATCATACCACCGGGAAAAATTACATGACGGCGGAAACCTGTCTGTGTTTCATAATATGTTTCGGGAGCGATAAGCGGAACTTTGCTCATACCCATAATTTTTGTGGGGTCATCAAGGTCAAGAAGCATAATACCTGCACAGTATCTTTTTTTCCATGCTTTTTCCCAGCCGTTTTTTCTCCTCAGATTGTTTTTATCAACCGTATGGAAAATTGTAAGCCAACCCTTGTCTGTTTTTACGGGAGGTGCAGCAGGACCGATTTTATCGTTTGCATAAGGAACATCTTCAACAGCAAGAAGAAGCTCCGTTTCACCCCAGTATACAAGATCGGGGGATTTTGAAATCCAAAGGTCAAATCTGTCCTTTCCTCCTCGTGAATACACGGGAAACGGTCTTTCCAGACGGACATATTTGCCGTCTATTTTTTCCGGGAAAAGCACCATATTACGATTATCAGGTGCTGACGCGCTGATGATATTTATTTCTTCAAAATTTTCATCTGTTTCGGCAATACAACCACGGATTCCGTGTTTTGTGTCCATTGCCATACAGATATACGGTTTTCCGTCGATGATTGTGATTCTCGGGTCATAAAGTCTTTTGATTTCATCCTCAGGCAAAAGGTTTTTGTTGTCAAAAACAGGCTTTTCCCTGACAACCCAATTTATACCGTCTTCACTTTCTGCAAAACCGAGTGAAGTTCTGAAACGCACGGAAGGATATGTTTTTTCCGTAGGTCCGTAGTCATTACGGAACAGCATAACATATCTGCCGTTGTACTTTGCAACACCTGCATTGAAAATCAGCGACGCGTCATAAGGAATATCATCCTTTGTAAGCACAGGTTTTTCTGCTTTCTTTATACAATCGGCACTGTAAAGTTTCGGCTTTAACATTTTCATCATATCATCTCATTTCAAATATACTTTCTGCCGTAAATTTTATCCTTTATTCATCATGTCAAAGCAAAGTGTGATGCTCCAGCCGTAATCTCTGATTGACTGATATTTCACTCTGAAATCATAAGGCTCAACGACTTTACCTTTTCTGTTGAAGCAGAATGGCGGTATGCGGTTTTCACTGTCATAGAATTCATATACTGTTCCCGTACGGTTATACCATTCGTCAACCACACTGAGTGTTTTATCCTCGATTTTTCTTGACAAATCATCATATGCGTAATCGGAAAGTCCCTTGGAAATCATATAATTATAATTAATCCAAACAGGTCCTCGCCACATATCAGAACCGAATGTTCTGTCTTTTTTTGATATACTCGGAACAGGAAATTCCGTACCGAATTCATCAGGATTTTCAAGATGTTCAATGAGTTTTCTGCATTGTTTGTCATCGCATATTCCTGCAAAGACAGGAAGAAATGATGCAACCGACTGCACTTTGCTGAAACAGTTTTCAGTTATATCAAAATCATAATAGAATCCGTCTGCTTCGCACCAGAGAGTGCTGTTTATATCGGCTTTTATTTTTTCGTACCAACTGCCGAAAAATTCTGAAGTTTCTTTATCTGAAAGCTCATCGGCAATTTTCTTCATAAACCTTGCTTCATTTGCCATATAGCACGAAAAATCAATTGCCAAAAGGTCGCTGTCCGTGTCAAATCTCGGGGAATTATCCATTCCCGATTCATCACAGCGGTTATTGAGTTCAGGATTTGTGTGCCATGAATAGAGTTCTTTATCCGTCTTTCTTCTGTTATCTCTGCACCAGAGAAGAAAGGCTTTATTTTTTTCCAAAACAGATTTCAGGAAGTCTTTATCTCCGCTTTTTTCGTATACAAGCCATGCACCCCAGGCAATAACAGGCGGCTGAGTTACATCTGAAATATAATCAGGTCTCGCCATATGAGGAATAAATCCGTCTGCCCTCTGAACATCGAAAAGAGCAAGTATAAGCTCCTGAGCAACATTAAAATCAAGATGTCTGTGTCCGATTGCATGAAAAACCGAATCCCACAGCCACATATTTCTGTGCGGAAGACGGTCCGGTGTTGACCAGATTCTTCTGATTTTCCCCTCGGGAGAATAAATCTGACTTCTCATTACGCTTATACACTTTGAATATAAAGCTGAGTATCTGAAGTTTTTATTCTGAGTTTTTTCAAAATGTCTGAGCTTTTTGTTTTTTAACGCTTCAAGGTCAATAGTCATACCCTTCTGACAAAGAGCAACGGCATCTTTTTCATTTTTTGCATAAGCAAAGGCAAATCTGCTGTCTTTCTTCACAAGCACAGTATATTCACCGTCGTCTGTATCGTGGATTTCGGCATCGCCGTTCATTACTGTTTTACATTCTCCGCCATGACTTACAAAAACACCTGTCATCTCATCGTATTCGCCGACAACAAGGTGTTTTTCGGCAAATATCATACTGAATGTACCTGAAAGCGATTCAAGAAGAATCATATCAGATGTGACACATTTAAGATCAGGTGCCATAAATTTATTCATATCTCCGAAGTAAAGTGTTCTTCGGCAGAACGTATGAAAGATAACGCCGATTTTATCACCTGAGAGTATTCCCGAAAAATCATCGGTGAAAAAAGAGTCTCCGTCAAGAGCAGAAAAGGCAAACAACTGTCCCTGCCCCCATTTATCAGGTATCATCTGAATTCCTCCTGAAATCCATGCCGGTGCAGACGACTGATTCCGCTCCGGCATGTCCTGTTAATTGTTATTTGTTATTTTTCATCTTTAAGCACTTTGCAGGCGACATCGGGAACATCGGTGATTATTCCGTCAGCTCCGATGCTTTGCAAAAACTCCATTTTTTCTTCATCATTGATTGTCCAGTAGCAGACAGCAATGTTATTCTTATGAGCATAATTCACAAGTTTTGATGTACCCATATTTACAATGTATCTGTCAGGAGGAACCTGCAGAACATCAAACTTATAATATCCATCGGGTCTTTCGATGCCGAGAAGAGCATCAAAGAACAACCCTGCAGCTTCAACATTATAGGCAGTGCGTGATAAATCAGGATAGTTTTCTTCAAGATACAGAATTACATCCTTATCGAAAGAAGCTACAATTACTTTGTCGAGAAGCTTCATTTCCGATAAAATACCGTAAAGAATATCAGCTGCCCTGAATCCTGCTTCACCGTTGATTTTTATTTCTATGCTGTAATAATAATCACCGTTATTTTCTGCATATGTCAATGCATCTTTTGCAGTCAGAACTCGCAGGTTATCGGGAATTTCATCACCGCGAAGCCCCTGATAAATTGCTTCGCCGTCTGCATTTTTGAAATACTCACCCATATTCAGATTATAAAGCTCTTCGTAAGTATAATCCGCAGGATAGTTTTCTGTTTTGCCGAAATATTCAACAGCATTGCTGACTTCGTCAAATGTTTCGTCATGAAGAATAATCAGTTCTTCATCTTTTGTCAGCTGAACATCGAACTCAAAGAAGTCCGTTCTGAAGTTTTCTGCGTTTACACAGCCCTCAAAAGCCATCATTGTGCCCTGAGGAAACAGTTTTTTACCTGCACGGTGTGCAAGAACCTTAGTTTCACCAAGTTCTGTTATGTACCGGTTTGTCACGGAATATTCCTCGGGTTCATCCTGCCACTGATAAGTAACAAGCTTATAAAGACCGAAAATCAACAGAGCAATTACAGCCAGACAGATTAATATTATCCTGACTGCCTTAAGAACTGCACAACACTTTTTTTCTTTTGATTTTTTCATAATTTTCCCTTTACAAAATCTGTTTACACGCTTTCGGTTTCAAGTTTTGCTTTTGTCTCAGCTCTGATTTCTTCAAGCTCTGCCATGATCTTTTCCTTGCGTTTGCCTGTAAAGTTATCGAACATCATAATGATACCGGGAAGAAGGTTGCCTATGATACCGGGTATTACAACAAGCAGGAAAATTCCGTGTAATGTTTCGGGAGTCTGAACAGCTTCAACCATCTGACCGTTAATCATCTGCGCACTCTGATAACCGATAAGTGCAAGACCGCCGTTGACAAGAATCTCTTTCCAGAGATCTGCAATTCTTGACATCATTGTGCTGAAAGCGAAAACCATACCCTCGTTACGCTGAGCAATGCCGTATTTCTTATAACTCTTCCATTCCATATAATCTGTTGAGTCTGCAAGCAATACTCGTTTGGCTGCACTCATACCTGCATTGGGAAGTCCGCCCAGAGCGATGAGAATGCCGACGATCCAAAGGCTTTTATAACCTGCAATTGCAAGAATGATATAGCAGATACCTGTGAGCATATAGCCTGCAACAACGATATCTCTTGATGAAAGCTTTCTGCCAAGGAAAGGCACTGAGAAAAGTCCACCGTATGAAAGCGCGGAAGATGCCATTTCAACATAAGTTTTCATACCGTATTTATTAAGTGTCTGTTTGTAAAAGAACGGAAGCGCATTGTAGCATACTCTTCGTACAGACTCGATGCAGTTGCAAAGGCAAAGAAGCAGAAGCGGTCTGTTGAGAAGAATAAGTTTATAGTCAATTTTGATCTTTTTGTCATCTTTGGGAGGAAGAACAAGATTTCTCTCTTTAAGAGTCATACAAGGCACAAGCATAGTGATGATACCCATTATGCCAAAAAGAAGTGCAACTGAGAAGAATGCCCATTTTTCTGAGTTGTAGTCACCGCCGCGTGCATCAATAATGATAGGCACAAGCCAGCCGGGAAACATTGAGCCGAGAGTTGATGCCACCTGAGCGACGGTATAGAAGTTCTTTCTTGATTTTGCATTCGGTGTCATACGTACCGAAAGAGTTGAAAGAGCTACATCATAAAATGTATCTGCGATATTAAAAATAAGATAAAGAACAAAGCTCCAGACAAGATTGAACATCAATGAGCCTGAAGGTACAACAAAAAGAAGTATTGATGCAAGAGTAAAAGGAACGGCAGATGCCAGCATAAAGTTTCTTGCGTTACCCTTGCCTGAGCGGTTATTATCAAGCATAGCACCGACAACAGGCGCAATAAGGATATTGACTGCTGTTGTGGTTGACTTCATAGCAACCATATGGCTTGACTTGAGTCCCATATAGTCATACATAAACTGATCGGTGTATGTACTTACAGAATCCTGACCCATACAGTTGCCGAATACACCGGATACATAACCCATCTGTTCTTTAAAAGCAACATCAGGATTATCTATAAATTTCTGAAGTTTTTCTTTTACTTTACCCATTTGATTATCTCCTTTTTATTATATTTCTCCGCCGAGAGAAAGATATTTTATTATAAGCTCTGCATAAAGAGTGTTTGCCCATGAAAACCACTCACGGGTGAATTTCTGCGGTTTGTTCTTATGAAAACTTTCGTGCATAAAGCCCGTGTCCGAATCTGTTTCAGCCAGTGTGCGTATAAGATATAACATTTCGTTTTTATCATCAGAAGTGAGTCCCTGCATACAAAGAGCTATGGGCCAGATATGATTTTTCGGAGTATGGGGACTGCCTATCCCCTTTGCCTTCCTGCCCGCATAATAATAGGGATTTTTCTTGCTGAGAATAAATTTTCTTGTATTTATGTATATTTCGTCGTCAGCTGAGCAGTATCCGAGATAAGGAAGAGAGAGAAGACTCGGCACATTTGCATCATCCATAAGATTGAAATGTCCCCTGCCGTCTGTTTCATAAGCATAGAAACTTTTGCCCTCTTTGTCTTTTACCACGGCATATTTATCTATACCGTCTTTGATTTCGGCTCTGAGCTTTTCTGCCTTTTCAGCAAGTACCCTGTCGTGATACACTTCGTCTGCAATTTCACTCATATAGCCGAGCACCACATAAGCAAACATATTTGCAGGCACAAGATATCCGTATATACAGGAGTCGTCACTCGGTCTGAAACCTGACCATGTCATACCTGTATAGCTGACAGGTGCACCTTTTCCCTTGTGTGAAAGAGTATCTGACTTACGGCGTCTCCGACGGCTGAAATAGTATGATGAGTTTTCATGATTCTGTTCAACTGTCCATAAATCGGTTATTCTGTAAAAAGCTTGTCTTGTTTCTTCGGTAAAATGTGCTGTTGTGTCGGCTTCTTTCCAGAAACGGTAAGCAAGTTTTACAGGATAGCAGAGCGAGTCGATTTCATACTTTCTTTCCCATACCAACGGCGTCATCTCAGTATCATCTTTCTGATGACCGAGTCCGTTTGCTTCTCTGTTAAAAGCATTTGCATAAGCATCGGCAAGTATACAGTTCATCTGACGGTGAATAAGTCCTTTTATAACATTATATGCTTCTTCGGATGATTTTGCAAAGGGAATATAATGATTGACCTGAGCAGACGAATCACGAAGCCACATTGCAGGAATATCACCCGTAATAACAAAGCAGCTGCCGTCATCATGAAGCTGAACCGTTGTTTCAAAGGTGCTCATAAAACACTGCACAAACATTTTTCTGATTTTTCCGTCGCGGATTTTCTCTGTATAAGAGGCTGCAACATCTGAAAGCTTCATATTAACATCACCTTTTACAGTTCAATCGTTTTTTCCAAAACATCTGATTTTGCACCGTAAACATTTTCGGCAAGTACCTTTACGGTATATTTTCCCGAAGACAACATACCAAGACAAGATGAAAGAGTCTTCTCTTCTCCGTAAAGATAGTAAGCAGGTATTGTTTTTATTGTCTTGAGAATTTTACCATTTGTGTCCGAAACAGAAACTCTGTAAATGAACACGGGGAATCCGCAATCACTTTCAGCAGCAGGATAAACTGCAGTGTAAATGCCGTTTTTTTCGTCAATTGTAATTGCGGCATCATCAGCAAATACGGGTGGGAATGAACGCGCAATCTGCTTTTCTTTTTCATATTCACGGTTGTTTTTATCTGCAGGATTTTTAAGATAATACTCACAAAGCATCTGACCTGCAATACAGTCCACACCGGAAATACGGAGATTACTGTCCTTGTCAGCTTCAACAACAAGGAAGTTTGCACACTCATTATAGAATGGAGGATGAATTTTCTGTTCACCGTCAACGGTAAGCTCTGTATATTTGAGTGAGCCTGTACCGATGGCAGTATATTCCTTCTGCCACACTGAACGGGGATCATTGACGGGATAATGTGAGTGACCTGAAAAATCAACCACATTCGGATATTTCTTCAACAAATCTGCAAAGAGAATCTTTCCCCATCCGTCTTCGTCATAGCTTCCGAAAACTGTATATTTTATATGTTCGTGATGCATAACGAATACAGGTTTATCGGGTGTATCCTTAACAGCCTTATCAAGCTCTTTTTTCAGCCATATTTTCTGAAATGCCGAATTGAAATGTTTTTTCATACGGCTTGTTGATATACCGATAAAGTGATATCCGCCTATTACTCTGTGAAAATCTGTTTCCTGATTTGTGAGAGATCTGTAATATTCAAGAGATTTCTTTCCCATAGAAATAGAGTCATGTCCCTTGGCAACGGTACACAAGATATTCAGACCTTTTTGCGTTCCGTAATCATAAATCTCTTTAAAAGAATCAAACTCTTCTTTTTTTCCGCTGTTTGTGATATCACCTGCAATAAAAAAGCTGTCAATTTTATTATAATGCTCATCAGCTGAAGCAAAATCAAGAGAAAAGTCGATAGTTTTTTTCAATCTGTTATAACCGGGTGTTCCGATACCTTCAATATGAGCATCACTGCAGACGATAAATCTCGTTACAGGTATAAAGTCATTTTTCATATCAACACCTCACTGAAATAATATGCTCAGGGCGAAAAGTGCCTGTGCCGCAAAATAAGTATAAGAAACCGCATAATGCAGGAATTCGGGACGTTTGATTCCGCCTTTGCCCACACCGATCATAATATCTGATACAAAGAAAAGCAAACCACCCGAAATAAGACACAGTCCGAAGATCCTGTTGCTTTCACCAAAAGCTGCAACACCTCTTACAACAGCACAAGCAAATGAGAAAACAAGAACGGGAACATAAATCAGAAGCATATTCTTTTTGCCGTTCAGTTTAAGCTTTGTTTTTGCCGGAATTACTATTGCCGCTGTTACAGCAAGTGTTATGCCAAGCACAACTGCAATATGTGATGCAGCGTTGTTTTCACCTGCAAACAGGAATGTTATGCTGTAAACAATGTGACCCAGTGCAAAAAATACTACGCCCAGAGGAAAAAGCTTTTTTTCTTTGTATTCAAGAAAAAAGTCTCCGAGCATACCCAAAACGAGAGCACCGAGCATCATAGCGGAATAATCCGTAACCGCACCGAAAGAAGCGGCAGAAATAACACCCGTTGCAAGATAAAGCACGGCACAGAGCATTTTCAGCTGAAACCCGTATTTCTTTGAAAGGCCTGTTTTCTGAGTAATCACAGGAGTCAGAATTGTGATTACAGCAAAAATCAATGGTAATATTTTCATAGCTGTTAACCGAGATTATAGTCAGTAAGATATTTCTTTGTGTTGTTTACCATTTTTGTAAAAAGTTCTTTTGCATCACTGAGAGAGCAGGTAACAAGAGGATCATTTGCAAACACTTCAAAAATTCTGTCAAGATTTCTTTCGGCAATTGCATCTGAAAGAACTTCCTGCTGTGTGCAGATGCGTGAAATGAGCGGATAGATTTCCTTGGGAATATCACCTGCAACAACGGGAGTTACAGTACCCGATGTAAATGAAGCGTTTGTTTCAACAACTGCACCTGCGGGAAGGTTCGGAATCTGTCCGCAGTTGGGAAGATTGACATTTGTGACAAAATCTCCCAGACCGAGAATAGCTCTCATCTGCTTGACGCCTTCTTCACCTGTTTTCTTAAGCTTGATTTCTTCTTCGCCGTTTAGGAGTCTCACACTTTTTGCAAGACGTTCTTTAAGCTCGTCCTTTCTGGACCATACAGGAGTCAGATGGAAAAGCATGTCTTCAACTCTGTCGTTGTTTTCCAGATACCACTTGCCCTCGCAGAATTCCGCAAGGTGTCTGTCACCTGCTGCCGCAATATAACCGAAACGGCGGAACAGGTCAATTTTTACTTTATGTGCATTTCCGTGGAAACTCTTAAGCCACTCGGGGTCAACAAACTCTGTGCAGCCGTCTTTGTATTTTTCACAGAACTGCTTGTAATAAGGGAAAAGGTCAACATTTCTGTATGTAGCCTTTGTAAGCCATGTGAAATGGTTTACGCCGACAGGATTAACCTTGATTTCTTTTCTTTTTACATCTTCACCGAAAAGCACACCTGCAAGTTTTGCAAGAACATCCTGAGTACCGAAAACTTCGTGACAACAGCCGAAAGCTTTTATTTCAGGAAAAACCCTGTAAAGAGTCTTGACACAAAGAGTCATGGGATTTGTATAGTTGATAACCCATGCATCAGGTGAATATTTCTTTATATTTTCAGCTATTTCTTCAAACATCGGCAGTGTACGCATGGCACGTACAACACCGCCGGGGCCTGTTGTATCACCGACAGACTGATAAATACCGTACTCTTCGGGAGCATGCACATCACTTTCCATTTCGTCAAATGTACCGGGAAGAATAGATATAATAACAAAATCTGCACCGGTAAGAGCTTCACCGATTGTTTCAACAGCCTTGTATTCCCATTTTGATGTTGTTTCGGGCAGATCATTATATTTATTGCCGATTACTTCGTTTGCTTTTGCAGCTTCAGAATCAATGTCGTAAAGTTCCACACGTCCGCTCATATCACCTGCTGTTGCAAGGTCACTCATAAGTCCCCATGCCCAGCCTCTTGAGCCACCGCCTATGTATGCAATTTTTACGTCTTCTGCTTTATTGTCAATATATTTCATAATTACACCTCATTATTGATGATTAAAAATTCTTTCGGCAGTATATGTGCCGTCTGCTTTTATATCAAGAACGGTACAGCCCTGAATCCATTCGTTTTCGGGTGCATCAAATTTGCTCTGCATATTGTATGCACCATAGCCTGAAGGCTGAATGTATGAAAGAAGAATATCTTCATACATAACACCGAAATTATTTACATGGTCATGACCGAAATAAACAGCCTGTGCACTTCCCTTTTCTTTCATGGCATCAAAAAGACCTGCATCAAAACCTGATTCGCATACGCCTTCTCTTTTTTCACCGTAAAGGAAATCTCCGTCTGCATATTCTCTTTCAGCCTGATAAATGGGAATGTGAACAACGGTTATTGATTTAAATTCACCGTATTCAGCTTCAATTGCATCATGTTTTTCTTTGTACCAGTTAACCTGTGAAGTTTTTACACCGTCGTAAACTTCATCTTCATCCGTAACACCGTATTCTGCCTTTGATTCATCTGTCATATAATCGCCTGAATCCATAAGGAAGAAAACTTCTCTGAGTGTACCGTCAGCATTAAGGATATTTATTGTACAGTTTCCGTTACCGTCAACATCTTCTTTACCTTCTTTTACAAGGCAATGTTCGTATGAAGCAAAAAGTTTTATAACATCCTGTCTGCCGTATGAAAGAAATCCGTCACCCTCATGATTGCCGAGAACCGTTGCCCAGTATACACCGAGCTTTTCAAAAAGTTCTGCAAGCTGAACATTTCTCTTTTTGTTAAAACCGTATGTAACATTGTCTCCGCCGAGAATAACAAGGTCAGATTGCTGTTCTTTTATATTTTTCACCATATTTGTAACGGTAATATTATCAAGTTCCTTATCGCCTTTAAGGTGTGTATCCGTAAACATCACAACCCTGAAGTCGCCGTCTGATTTCTTTTTTATAGTAACACTGTCGGCATCTTCGGCAACAATTTCAACATCACTCTGAATTTGTTCTGCCGATTCAATATCGTAAGAAATGCCTTGTGAACTCTTATATACCACAAAGCTTCCGAATCCGATTGCTGCCGCAAGCACGATTGCAATAACAACTTTTAATGCAGTTTTCATGTTTTTCATCCTTTTTTATTATTTTAACTATATAATACATCTATTTTGTTATGTTTTCCTTAAATATTTTGATATATTCCGAAGCATTTCTTGACTTTTTTGATATTGAATGATATTATCACAACAGGAATACGGGAGGTGCATTATGAGTTTCATTAAATTTGATCCTGATGAAAATTTTTACTTTCACCGCGGTATGAGCAAAAGAGTTGCCGAAACAGGAACATCATGGCCCCATTATCACTCGCTTTACGAAATATATTTTATGCTTGAAGGCAACTGTACCTACATTATCGACAACAAAGTTTATAATGTTCAGGCAGGTGATATTGTCATTATCCCTGACGGAATTATTCATCATACAAAATACGACAACATCAGTCATTCAAGAATTCTCATCAACTGTTCACCCGAATATGTTCCCGCTTCGGTGAAAAACGGGCTTTCATCGGGATTTTACCTTTACAGAAATCCTTTTGTTGTGGATGAAGCAAGAAAGATTTTTGAAAAAACAGAAAGCGAATATAACCGAAAAGATGCTTTTTCCGCGGAAATTCTTATCTGCCACACACATTCACTGTTTTATCTTCTTTTAAGGAATTCAGAGTCATGTATCACTGTTGATGAGGGCAATAAGGTAATTGAACAGGCAGTTGCATATATAAGGGAAAATTTTGCTTCAGACATAACACTCTCATCTCTGGCAAAAAAATTCTCCGTCAGCCCCGAACATTTTTCAAGAATGTTCAAAAAAGAAACAGGGCTCGGTTTTTCAAAATATCTCAATTCTCTCAGACTTCAATATGCCGAACATCTTCTGAGAAGTACGGATATACAGAATATCACGCAGGTTGCGGAAATCTGCGGTTTTGAAGACAGCAATTATTTTTCAAAAAAATTCAAAGAAGTTTACGGTGTATCACCAAAAAAAATTCAGAAAAAAGGACACGGTGAAAAACGATAAACAACAACTTTTCAAACTGAAAAGGTCTTCACTCCCGACTGATGATACTCTGTTTATTGTCAGATAATCACATATATAAAAAAGCTGCAACCTGAATGAGAAACATTCGGGTTGCCCATTTTTCTACCCCTTTCTTTGCTGCAATCATTGTGCAGATACAAAGAGCACCGAAAAAAATCTTTCAGGGTTTCATGAGTCCGAACTGATATTTTGCCAGCTCGTCAAATACAACTTTATAGATTTTATATCGGCTTTCGTCCAATTTTTTAACAGCCGCATCATCCGCAGGAATGTTTTCTTTTTCTTCAGCTCCGCTATACTGCGGTTAAAAGTTATCATTCAGTTTGTCCGGAATCAAACCGGATATTTTATTATAACATGTTTTGATTTTTTTCAATAAAACAGAGCACACAAATGCAATTAAAATTACATTTATATGCTCTGAAATTGCGATAACGGAATATACCGCAAGATTAGATTTTATGATACATTTTGCATCGGGAAAAAGCGAAAAAAATTTACTTACAAATCAGTGGCAAATCATCAGTTCATTCATCACCTGAGTGACAAATTCATTACTTCAGTTACAAACTGATTAAACCTCTCCATCGGTATCCTACGGCTTTCACCTATGAGCTTAAAAAAATCCATATAAATTATTGATAGACATTTCACACCCGATATGATAAAATAAAATAAAACAAATTCTTAATCAGTAATGGTGATAATATGAAAAAATCAATCAGTTTTATTCTGGTTTGCATAATGCTTTTCGGCATTATGAGTTTCAATATTTCAGCAAAGGAGGCAGAAAATGTGGCTTATCGTGTGTATGTTTCGGTTTCGGGCAATGACAGCACTGCTGACGGCTCGGATTCAAAACCTTTTGCAACAATCGGCAAAGCAAAGGAGTTTGTAAAAACTCTCGACAAGTCAAAGGGCGACATTGTTGTTGAAATCGGTGACGGTACATATTTTCTCTCTGAAGAAGTTGTCTTTGATGAAAAAGACAGCGGTACGGAAAACTGCACAATCCGTTATGTTGCCGCAAAGGGTGCAAATCCCGTTTTCAGCGGCGGTAAAAAAGTTGAGGGTGAATGGACAGACGAAGGCGGCGGTATTTTCAGCATACCCTATGACCGAGACGAAAAACTCCGAGCTTTATACATCGACGGTCAGCGTGCATATATGACAAGCAGAATGGCTCTCGGCAAAGGTTCTTTCGGTGAATACACCATAACAGGCGGAAGTGCTGACTGGGCATGGATTGACGGCACGGAAAAGGCAGGCACAAAGTTCAAGGCATCAGATATTCCCGTTGACACAAGAAATCCCGACGATATCGAACTTATGACACAGACCACATGGAATACAAATATCGTCTGTGTTGAATCACTCAGACGCACTGCATCGGGAGTTGAAGTCAGTCTTCAGATGCCTTACGGTGCAATTGCACAGACACCCGGTTGGGGTAACGAATATCAGTTTGAAAAGGACAACAGAATTTACAATGTTTTCGAGTGGCTGGGTAAACCCGGTGAATTCTATTTCGATAAAACAGAGAAAAAGCTTTACTACTGTCCCCGTGAAGGCGAAGACCTGACAAAGGCAGAAGTCATTGTGCCTGAAACAGAATCACTTTTCCGTATCGAAGGCAAAAACCTTGAAAACAGAATCCATGATGTGTCTTTTGAAGGGCTCACATTTCAATACACCGACTGGAATCTTTTTGAGATTGACGGCTCACACGGAAGGTCAACAAATCAGGGCACAACGGGTATAATTGCCTATGCACAGGAATTCTGGCACGAATATATTTACAGAGCCTATGACTACGGTCCGGCAGCGGTTTATGTAAGCTCTGCACAGAATATCACATTCAAGGATAACATCATCCGTAACACAGGCAACGATGCTCTGACACTTGCAAACGACACCGTCGACATCTCACTTGACGGCAACATCTTCTTCGATACCGCAGGTGCAGGCATCAATGTGGGACATCCTCAGCATATGTACATCGGTGACAAAAACAGCGACTACGGTATTCATTCCGATATGGAGAAATACGATGTTGACACCGAGGGTGTGTGCAGGAATCTGACAATCACAAATAACTTTTTCAAAAACACTTGCCGACTTTTTTGGGGTGGATCATCGGTTATGGTCTATGTGGCCGAAAACATGCTGTTTCAGTATAACACAGTTGAAAACACAACATATTCAGGCATTAGTCTTGGCTGGGGTTGGTGGAATATGAACGGTGATGAAGATGCGATTGTACCTCATGTGCCGACCACCACAACAAAGAACAATAAGATTCTCAACAATACATTCATCAACACAATTTCAAAGCTCAGCGATTCGGGGGCGATTTACACACTCGGAGATATGCCCGGCACAAAAATCTGCGAAAATCACATTCAGGGAATCGGCTCTGACGGTGGCAAGGATTATCACATCCGCGGTATTCACGTTGACGAAGGTACAATGCATGTGCACGGCGAAAAGAATGTTATTGATATTGACCCGAGCCACGCTGCTGTTGACTGCGGTTGGTGGGGTAAGAAAGGCTATAATACGTGGGATAACAACTACTCCACATCTGACAGCTACACCACAACCGATTCATATGAAATCGGCACGGTTATAACAAATGCTCACCACGTGCCCGACGGAAAATGGGATACGACAGCACTTTCTGTTATTGAAAATGCAGGACTTAAGGACGAATATCTCGCAAAAATCCCCAAGGATATTGCAGATGCACCCGACCAGAGAGGTGAATTCAACACTCCCGACTGCAAATGCGGATGCCATAAATCAGGCTTCGCAAAATTTATAGATAATATCGCAAATGCATTCCGAAAACTCTTCAAAACAAAACAAATCTGCGACTGCGGAAGATATCACTACTAAAAAACAGACTTTCTTGTGATATGCACCCTAAAAGTTAGACACTTTTGGAGGTGCATATTTTCATGTCAAAGAAAGAAACAAAACAAAAAAAAAGGTACTCGACAGAATTCAAAACAGGTGTTATAGTGCAAATAATTATTAATAAGAAATAAAAACAAGGTTTTGCTTCCAAAATGCAGCTGCAGAACAGTTTTGGATAAAAACAACATAATGGTGCCGAAAAAAATCGACACCATTTTACTGTTTAAAAATATCTCGGTTTATGTTCTTGAATTATTCAAAAAAGCAAGATGCGATATTGCAGTTTCAACACATAACATATTCGTCCTGCTGTCATTAATCCAGTACAAATTCTTCCATAGGATCAAAATCGGCAAAGTTTTTATTTTTATAATCCAACAATAAAGACAGGATATTGGTTGCATTATTTTCATTGGCAACATTTATGAAATCTACAATCTGTGCCATTGTATACTGCGGCAATGATTCATTAACAGACATATCATCTTTTGCGATTCGACCGTAAACAGTAATTCTATCTAAATATGAAATGATAGCATTTGAGCGGCGATTCCATAACACGGGTACAATTCTGCTGATTTCAAGTTCTTCACCATCATCGTTTCCTGAAGCCTCAATCTCAAAGCCCTCAAGTTTCAGATATCGCTGTTTCCATACATCGCCATCATACATCTCCTGATTATACCACTCCGCTTTAATACCCATTGTGCTTTTGTTCAGGAGATATACACTGCGTATTGTGCAATTCTTATAACGGTCTTCTTTGATATCTTCAACACATCTGTTCAGCTCCCATATCTGCAAAAACGGCTGTTTGCGAAGACGAGAATTAAAAAATTTCTGCCATTGTAAAACAACTGCTGCATCCATATCCATTATGTGAGCAACACGGATATTCTCTTCGCTGAGTATATATTTGTTGCCGTCAGCATCGACAGTGGTTCCTTTGTCAAGAGAAAAGAATGCATTGCCCTGCTGCCAGACTACCATTGATGCAAGACCGAGAGTGATAGGGTTTCCGGTCCAATCTTCCTTCCATTTTTTGACCGTAATTTCTTCGGCAGACAAATAGAGACTGAAAAGTATATCACGACAGGTTTGAGTTATTTTATTTACCGCCTTTACAACAGCTTTAAAATCTGATGCGGCGGCATTATAAAGCTCGGGATCTGCACCTCTCTTTGGAATACTTTTCGAAGTCTTGCCCGTTTGAGTATCTATTACCAGAATATTCAAATCGGGTTGCAGAACAGCTTGCAGCTCTTTGTTACCGAGATTATATATCTTGATTCCATTGGCATCGAATCCCATATTATCAAAGAGTACATCGTACTCTGTTCTGAATATCTGAATACTTTCCCTGCGCTCTGTCGGAGCAGATGCTATCTTTTTCTTAAGCCCTGCATTTCCGTCAATCAGCTTTAGTGCTGCAACACCTTTTCTCTGAACAGCTATTTTATCATACATCTTTTTCAGTGCGTAATCGCTGAGATAAGCTGTATAATCCAGCATAAACTGAGCCACTATATCGCATTCTTTTTTGGATAGTTCAGAACCAAGGCGGCAAAGAATAGCCTCTGACAACGGATCGAGATCAGAAGGCTTAAACATTTTTTTATAAGCCTTTTTCATTTTTGCATCCTGATATGTAAGAAAAATACATGCTTTTGAAGCGTATGACAAAAGCTTCCAGTAATCAGGAATAATACATTTTTTGATACCTTCTGCATTCATAAACCTGGACAGCTCGTCAAATTTTTCAATAAGTCCTTTCGGAAAACTGTCTCCGAAAATTTGACCGATTTTTGTAACGCTGTCTGGGATTGTGATGTTTGTAAGGCTTTTGCACTCATAGAATGCTCTGTCACCAATGCTTGTAACACTGTCGGGGATTGTGATGGTTGTAAGGCTTTCGCAATAAGAGAATGCTTCGTCACCAATACTTGTAACACTGACAGGGATTGTGATGGTTGTAAGACTTTCGCAATAATTGAATGCATGGGCACCAATACTTGTAACACCGTCGGGGATTGTGATGTTTGTTAGACTTTCGCAACTACTAAATGCATGGTCACCAATACTTGTAACACTGTCGGGGATTGTGACGGTTGTAAGGCTTTTGCAACCATGGAATGTATCGTGCAAAATCGTTGTGACACTGTCGGGGATTGTGATGGTTGTTAGACTTCCGCAATAATAGAATGCATGGTCACCAATACTTGTAACACTGTCGGGGATTGTGACGGTTGTAAGACTTTCGCAATAAAAGAATGCTCCGTCACCAATACTTGTAACACCGTTGTGGATTGTAATGGTTGTAAGGCTTTTGCACTCATAGAATGCTCCGTCACCAATGCTTGTAACACTGTCGGGGATTGTGACGGTTGTAAGGCTTTTGCACCAAGAGAATGCTCCGCCACCAATACTTGTAACACCGTCGGGAATTGTAATGGTTGTAAGGCTTTGGCACCGGCTGAAGGCGTATTTACCAATGCTTGTGACACCGTCGGGGATTTTGATAGTTATGATGCTTTCGCAACCATCAAATGCGTGATTATCAATATTTTTAATGCCATAGGGAATAGATATTTCTGATGCTGTCCCATTGTAATAATATAATACATCACGTATAAAGACAAAACCTTCTTCATTCTGTAAACTCTCACATTTATAAAAAGCTTGGCTCCCAATGCTTGTGACACTGTCGGGGATTGTGATATTTGCAAGACTTTTGCACCCTTCGAATGCATGGGCACCAATACTTGTAACACTGTCGGGGATTGTGATATTTGTAAGACTTTCGCAACCAAAGAATGCGCTGTCACCAATGCTTGTAATACCGTCGGGAATTGTGCCGGTTGTAAGGCTCTTGCAGCCCTTAAATGCGAAATCACCAATGCTTGTGACACTGTCGGGGATTGTGACGGTTGTAAGGCTTTTGCACCTCCAGAATGCGAAATCACCAATTCTTGTGACACTGTCGGGGATTATAACATCTCCTCCGGCTCCTGTATATTTTTTTAATACACCATCTTCAATTACAAAATCATTTATATTACTCATATTTTATTCCTCCAGCTCCAGTTTTTCCAGTTGAGTTATTATTTCCTTCTGTCTTTCATAAAACAGAAGTTCTTTATTATGGTTAAAATATTCCTTACAACCGTAACGGCTGATAAAATGTGCACCGTAGTAGCTGATTGTAAGCTCTGTGACGAGAATCAGTATTTCCTGACCTTCACCGAAGACTTCTTCACAGAAAACAAAAGCATTGGAAAGCTTTTTACCTGCTGCATCTGCATCTTTTTTCAACTGCTTTGTGTAGTTATCAAATTCTTTTTTTATCAGCGCAAATGCCTTGTTTCCATCATCCGGATGTTCTTTTGTGAGCATTTCTTTTATGCCTTCAAGAGCATTTATTGTGTGCTTCAGAACAATGCGTTTCTCCTGTGAAAGAGTGCCTGCACGGCTACTTGTTGCAATTGATTCTTCTATTCCTGAAATCTGCTTTTCAATTTCGCTGATTGAATCTGCTTTCGGTCTTGCCAACGCCATTTTTACATTCTTAAGACAGTTGAGAAGTCCTTTTATTACATCTTCAGAATTGCATACCGCTTTAAGTTCAGCTGTTATTCCGTCAATAATAAGGCCGAGAAGAGAAAGTCTTTCATCAAATTTCGCATTTTTTGCTCGGATTTTTATGCCGTCATCTGCTTTTCCTGAAAGAATTGCATCAATCTGATAGTCAGATTTATATTTATTCCACAGGTCGTAATAAATTGAAAATTCTTTTGCAATTTTTTTATTCTGAAGATACTGCGACACCAGCTTTTCATCAACGACGATATTATTCTTTTCGTAAAGCTTTATCATGTCTGAAAGGTCTGTCCAGCCTCGGGCGGTAACAAAGCTTTTGCCGTCAACAGTGGTTTCTATTCTGTAGAAATCCCCCTTTTTTATGTCAAGGTATGTGGTAATAGCGGCATGAACACCTGATTTATAGGCATATTCCTTCCATACATCAAAAATCGGCTCACAGTCTATTCTTTTAAGTCTGTCCCATGTTACTATATCAAACTCACGCACGGAGTTGTTATACTCGGGAGGATTACCTGCAGTTACAACAATCCAGCCCTCGGGCACACGGTGTCTGCCGAAAATTTTATACTGCAAAAACTGAAGCATCGCAGGAGCTAGTGTTTCGGAAACACAGTTTATTTCATCAAGGAAAAGGATTCCCTCTTTAAGCCCCGTCTCTTCAATCATATCATAAACCGACGCAATGATTTCACTCATTGTGTATTCCGACACTTCGTATTCTTTACCGCCGTAGGTCTTTTTTACAATAAAAGGAAGACCGAGAGCCGACTGACGTGTATGATGAGTCATTGAATAGGATACAAGACCTACCCCCAATTCTTCGGCAATCTGCTGCATAATAGCTGTTTTTCCGATACCGGGAGGGCCCATAAGAAACACAGGTCGCTGCGCTTCAATGGGAATGATATAATTCCCGAATTCATCTTTTGTAAAGTATGCCGTTATGGCATTTTTAATCTGTTCTTTAGCTTGCTTGATGTTCATTTTATTTCACCGCTTTGCTATTCTTTTGTTTTGCCATCCACTCAAATACTTCGTGAATGTTTTCATAATAATCCTCATTTTTGTATCTGTTTTTACAGTCAATTATCGGTTCGATTCTTGCTTTTATTGCACCGTCAAGGTAGTCATTAGCAAGAGCAAACACAGTTTTTTTATCATAAATATTCTGATTTACACCCACACAGAAATGCTCTATACGCGCTATGTATGAGCTGATTTTTTATACTCTTCAGAACGGGGATTTTTTGCAATTTCAGCAATCTGAGAGGGAGTATAGTAGTTGAGATAATCGAGTGACTGCTCCTGTAATTGATTATATGCATCAAGCGTTGCCTGTCTGCGGTCTCTTTTTGCTGTCCAGAAAAATGAATATAAAGAAAATCCGCCTGATGCAACTGATAGTACAATTGCAATGATTGATAACACTGTTTCCATTTTTTCTCCTTATTCTTTCGCAACAAAGGGAATATTGTTTTCTTTTGCATACTGCTCGGCATAAGAACCTGCGGGGGCGTGGATGATCAGATTATAACAATCCCGAAATGCTTTTTTTTCGATTTTAGTGACACCGGCGGGAATCTCAAGGTCTCTTAATCCGACACAATTGTAAAATGCACATTCTCCTATGTATGTTAAATGCTCAGGCAAAACAATATCACTCAGCTTGAAGCATTGAAAAAAAGCACCATTGCCTATTTTTTCGATACTTGCAGGAATTTCTATCAACTTCAGTTTATGACAGCCATAAAAAGTTTCTATGCCAATTTCCGTAATTCCTTCAGGAATATACACTTCTGTAATCTGACTTGCCCAAATACTTTGCTTTGCATTTCGTGCTGACGAAAACAGTTCTTCTCCCAATTTTGTCACCGCTTTTTTGCCGATACGGGGCGGTATACTGATTTTTTTGCCGTTTTTTTTATACTTCGTAAGCTCCAGCGTGCCGTCTTCTCTTTTTTTCGCAGTCCACAGCTTCGTCATTTTTTCAGGAGCAAAAGGATCATTTTCTGTTTTTTTCGTTTTCGGCTTCTTCGGTTTTTCACTTTCGTCTAAAGAAAGTAGATTTTCACTATCGCCTTCATTCGCATTTTTCCAGTTCAGCAAAAACGCAATACACTGGTCGGCATTAGATGCAATGGCGGGATCAATAAAATCAGCAACAACATTCTTTTTTGTGATTTTTCCGCTGTCGTTGAACAGGTCAAGCCACTGAACCAAATCATTTTCAAAAATGTATGGAAGGATACGTTTTTTCTGAGAAAGAATGTACTGATTATAGGATGCGACGATGTCGGGATCGGTAAATCTTTCTCTTTCATACAGATAACCTCGCACGGCAATAAGTTTATCTTTCGGATCACTGAAATCTTTCAAAGATATTCCGGGAGCAACAATAGAGGATAGATTGTTGCAGTCTTGCAGAATACCGTGATTGCATCTCAGACCTTTGAATAAAGCAAAAAGATTCTTCGTAACAGACATAGGAAGAACAACTGTTTCCAAATCATCGCAAAAAGCAAATGCCAGGTCTTCTATGTAACTGATACCCTCAGGTACTACGATCCGTTTCAAACTGCTGCATCCTTCAAAGGTATATTGACAAATCCGTCCAAGTCCGGTAGGTATCTCCACGTCGATAAGAGCTTTGCAGGACATGAAAGCAGAATCGTGGATTAATTCCATACTATTTGGTAAACGGATATGCGCCATATTCCTGCTGAATGCAAAGGCTCTACGCCAGATAATGCTAACGCTATCTGGAAGAAAAACACTTGTTATAGTATCATTATACGCAAAAGCTTCAGGTCCAATTGCTATTACGCCGTCAGGAACCACTACATCTCCTCCAGCTCCTTCATATTTTTTTAATACACCATTTTCGATAACAAAATCTTTTATATCGCTCATAATAATTCTCCTTATATCTCATCTTTCTGCAAAACCAATTTTATCGCCCATGGTGGTACATCCGGATTGTTGTATTCATCATCCACAAAAACAAATGCTGTGTCATATGCAGGCATTTTTTCAGGAAAAGTACCGTAGCCGTCTGTGAAATAAATCAGTCCTTTAAGATTGGTGAATTCCTTTTCATCAATCAATTTTTGTGTGAGTTCAAATACAGGTCTGAAATCTGTGCCGCCAAGTCCGTGAATCTGCATCGTTTTCAGATAATTGTCAAACTCTTCCTGATTGGTTATTTTAACATGCTCCTGAATTTCAGCATCACACTGGATAATATGTAAATTTATCTTGCTGAAAAAGCTTTCCGTGCTTTTCAGTACATTATATGTTTTCTGCACAAACTTCTGCACCAGCTCTCCTGATGTTGAGCCTGATGTATCAATAGCAATAACAAATTCTTTTATACGCTTTACATCTTTATATTCAAGCGGTTCAATAAGAGGCATTTTTTCATACATTTTAAGGCCATAGGTATAGAATATGTAATCAAATTCATCATCATTGATTTTCATTGCTTCGCCCATTACTGCAAACTTTTTAAGAAATGATGTATAATCATATTTCTCCCGGTTTACAGCAGTGAGATTCTGTGTCATAGAGCTGGGGATATTGCCCTTCTGTTTTCCGAAAGTTTCAATATCAACCTGCATTCTTTCAGAAATATCTGACCATATCTGCGACATTTCAGCAGAAAAAGCACCTTTACCGTTGCCTTCTTCTCCGTCACCGTCTGCGTTATCTCCGTCTTGTTTACCGTATGAGCTTCCGCTTCCGTAAGAAAGTCCGAAGACTGCGGCAATTTCATCCTCAGTCATATACCAGATTTCATGGTTATCTGCATAGAAATATCCTCTGAGCTGTGCCATTTTTACAGGATCGGCAACATTGTCCCTAAGATAAGCATAAATTTTTTCCGCTGTCAGAAATTTCATCTCTTTTTTCAGATTGTCAATAAAACTTTGCTGGTTCTTTTCACGTAAGGTTTCAACCGCTTTAAGGCCAAGCTCGGTGATGATATTTTCAACTGCAATATCACAGGCAAGATCCCAATATGAACGGTTTAGTGTGGGATCCATATATATATGACGGAACACACAATGCATAACGATATGAAGATAGTCACGCACGGGAATTTCCTTGGCAAGCTTATAATTTTTCAGTATATGAGAAGGATTATATAAAATGTGTTTTCCGTCAGTCAGAAGTGTTGAATCATCTATAGGATAAAATTCAAACTGACTCAGTGCCGAATCAAGAAATCGCAGATTGACAAGGAGTGTATTGCGTGAAAGAATCAGCACATCACGGGCAAGTTTATCAAGTTGTTTTTTCTGTTCTTCGTTCACTAGAAGCATCCCTTACTATATTTAATATCATATCCGATATGTTTTCAGTTGTGGCTTCTCCACTCCAACAAGAATGCACAACACTGAACGGCATTTGCTTTTTGTGCCGGGATTAAATATACATCTTCAAAGTCTTTCATATTTATTTTTCCTGATTCAGCAATATACCGAAGACCGTCAACCAGATCATACTGGTAGAAAAACGGAAGATATCTTAATTTCTGCCTGACGATATATTCTATATTTTCCCTCATTATGTACTGATTCTTGAAAAGCTCAACATCATTCATAAAGCCTATTACTGCTTTTTGTTTTAATTCAGGAGTACTAAGTGAGCTTATGTCGATACCCAATGCAACCAGTTTATACATTGTACAGCCTGCAAATGTATATTCTCCCAGATATCTGACAGTTTCAGGGAGATAAATACTTCTGACATTTCTTATCTCTCGTCTTTCACCGATACAAGTCATTTCAACTATTTTCGACTCAAAAGCTCTGTCTTCAATCAATTCAACTCCATCAGGAACCTTAAGAATATCATCGCAACCACAGTATGTATAAAGCTTTTTATTCACAATTACATATCCGTTTTCATCAGCCAGACTATCACAGTTGAAAAATGCATATTTACCTATTGAATCGACCTGTTCAGGCATTTTAACAGAATTGAGCATTTTACAACCTGAAAAAGCACTGTCACCGATTTTATCCATTATATCAGGTAAACAAACAGTCTCCAGACCGGAACATTCAAAAAACGCATAATTTGCTATTTTGTTAACTGATGACGGCAATTTCACTTCTTTCAGATTGTGACATTTTGCAAAAGACCGCTGTCCGATCTCTGTTAATGTTTCTGGAAACAAAACAGAACAAATATTATCACAATTTGCAAAGACATTTGCGCCTATGCTTTTAACGCCTTCAGGAATAATCAATTCACTTTCTCCTTCAGGAATATATTTTTTTACTTTGTTTTTTTCAATAACTAATGCCATTATTTTTTCCTTCTTTCAATTTATCCTTTAATCTTTCAAGACTCTCTTCATCAAACAAATCCGAATCAACAACTGCTCTTCTGCAATCCGTCGGAAGTCCTCTACAGCCATATTTGGCTTTTCAACTGTCAATCCGCTCTGATAACAACCGATCCCTGCTTTAACACACAAACCGGTTTTACCGTGAATACAATGTCCCATAATTCCCACATCAATCAGATGCGGAAAGGATGCCATGAATGGGTCAACACCGGTATCATTACCGTCATCATCCAGAATGCCTGTACGGATATATACACCTGTAACACTGTCAAAGAAATATCTGAAATTGTATTTTTTTATCTTCAAATGCATATCGCATAAGCATACACCATCATTTCTGATATTTTTATTCTGTCAGAAGCTTATAAATACTGAGCTTTTTCAATTGCAGATTTTTGAATGTCATTATATCATAAACTCATTTGTACTCTTATTTATAATTTTATATCCGGTTTAACACTAAGTAAGTATGGTTGAAAAACAATTGCTGTACATTGTTGGTTTTCTTTTTATATTTTAATTTATCGCTTCAAACGGAATATTGTATGCTTTTGCATATTCTTCAGCACAACTTCCTGCAGGAGCATGGATTGTCAAGTTTTCACAGCTTAAGAAAGCACTTCTTCCGATATCCGCAACACTGCCTGGAATTGTTATACTTATCAGGCTTGTACAGTTTGCAAATGCCCATTCACCGATTGATGTTACACTATCGGGAATTGTTATCTGCTTGAGATTCACGCAATCCCAGAATGTATAACCTTCGATTGATGTTACACCGTCCGGAATTGAAATTTCGTCAAGATTCGGGCATTTGCAGAATGCTTTCAAACCGATTTGATTTACTTTGTCATGCATCACTACTTTTTTGAGATTTTCACATGCGCCCACAGAACAGGCGTCGATAACGGTTACTCTTGCGGGGATAATCAATTCTTCTGCATCGCCATAATAACCGCACAAAGTATTGCAGACAATATGGAATCCGTCTGCATCCTGCAATTTCGCACAAAGGTTGAATGTGCAGCAACCAACCTTTGTCAGGCTGTCAGGAATATTGATATTTTCAAGATTATGGCATCCGCAGAAAGCAAAATCTCCTATTGATGTAACGCCTTCAGGTATTCTGACACTTCTGAGAGATGTGCAGTTTTCAAAAACTTCGTTTTCAATCCTTGTAACACCGTCGGGGATTATCAGATCTTCAGCATCACCGTAATAACCTGACAACACACCGCAAACAATAACAAATCCGTCTGTATCTTTAAGATTTTCACAGTTATTGAATGCAGATTCTCCGATTGACGGTATACTTTCGGGAATAGTAAGATTTTTAAGGCTGCTGCAGTCAAGGAATGCAAACTTACCGATTTCCGTAACACTGTCAGGAATAACTACCGACTGCAGAGATTCAAGCGCCTTCATCTGTGCACGTTTCTGCCCTATATACTTCAAGCGTTCTGGAGAAAAAAGCTGATCGCCAAGAGCAGAAACCCTGCATTTTCCGATTCTTTCAGGTATTTTTACCGCTTTGCGTTTCCCCTTATACATAGTGAGCATCATTGTATCGTCAGAAAGCTGCTCAAAGGCATGTTATACATATTTGTCTTTTTATAAATTTCCTTTATTGCCCTCAGCGATGCTTCAAAAATTCTGCATGCATTTGCAATTTTTTTATTCATAGCCTTATTGTTATTTATTGTGTCTGCCATAACTATACCTCGCAATTTGTATTTATATGACATTTTTATGTAATCAGTATAATACTTTACATATTAAATGTCAATTTTTTTGTATTTATTCTCCACATAAAGCACAAAAATAAGCAATCAATTTATTCAATATATACATATAATTGGACATTTTTATATTATGAACGCTGATTACCGATTGTATTATACAATATAAAAAGCACAATAAAAAGGACATTAAAAAGAAAGCAGTCCTCATAGCGAGAACTGCTTTGCGGTAACATAACAACTAAGTCATATGAGCTTTTATTTTATAAATCAAAATTTGTTTCGGCATAGTGATATTCTTTTTCATTCCAAGTAAATTATATCACAAAACGGACTACTTTCCTACCTTTCGGTAAGTTTGTAGTCCGTTTTCTTTTTGGGCTGTTTTTTACAGCCCCCATTTTTTTGTTTAATTTTAACACAGAAAAGTTTTATCCAGACTTCAGCCATCATTCGCACATCAGTAATTGCATCATGGCTGCACAGGTCAAGTCCTGATAATTCCTGCATATTGCTGTTGAAATAAATATCTTTCGATTCAAGCAGTGTTGCAAGGTCATAAAGCGGAAATGGCGCAAGACAACAGTACAAAAGATTCTTGCACAGCAGGAATACTGCGATGATGTTATCAATTTCAAAACTTTTTCAAAGAACTTCAAGAATAAAACCCGTCTTAACAATCCTGTTGAGAATTGGAAAATTTTCAAGAATGTTCACGAGCCTATTATCGACAGGGATACCTTTGAAACTGTTCAGAAGATGAAGGCAAAGGCAAAAACCGCAGCCAACGGGTGGTGATCCACTACCGGTTTATCGGCATCTTGGATTATCCCCAAAACGAACCGGCATACACCGCAGATACCCGCAAGGGTGTGGCAGTGAAGTACGTCACAAAATCTGCCTAAAACAAAAAAGAGCAGGCTTCAAAACCTGCTCACTTACATCAACAAAGATTCTCTGCAAAGAAAAATCGAGTGTTCATAACTCAAATACGTTATGAACACTCGATATGGTCCGAGTGGCGAGACTTGAACTCACGGCCTCTTGACCCCCAGTCAAGCGCGCTCCCAACTGCGCCACACCCGGATGTTCGGAACGTTCAATATAATACCACATAATTTAATATTTTGCAAGTCTTTTTTTCAACTTTTTTTATTTTTTTTCATATCTTTTTATTTTTATATATAATCACAATTTTTAATAAAAAATATAAAACTATTTTGTAAAAAATCATTGACAATATTATAAAAAACCGTTATAATAAGACAAAATTGTGCAATTTGCAAGCATTTTTATCATTTTTCTTTGTTAAAATTTTTCAATGTTGCACATTTAATAATTTTTTTGGAGTGATTTTCATGAATTGTCCTCATTGCGGACAGCAGATCGCAAACAATGTTCAGGTTTGTCCTTTCTGTGGAAAATTTGTAGCACAGCAGCAGTACAGTGCTCCCCAGCAGCAGTACGGTGCTCCTCAGCAGCAGTACGGTGCTCCTCAGCAGCAGTATGCACCGCCTTCACCTCCCAGAGCCAACCTCGAATGCAACAGAAGCTTTATTAAGTTCCTGCTCCTGACAATAATAACATGTGGTATCTACGGTATCATCACATACTATAAGATTACTGAAGATATTAATACAATCTGCCGTCCTTACGATAACAAGACAACAACAAATTACCTTGTTGCAACATTGCTTCTCGGACCTATCACATGCGGTATTTACCCCATCATCTGGATGCATAACATGTGCAACCGTATCGGTGACAACCTCAAGCACAGAGGCCTCGCTACAAACTTCAGCGCATCAACATTCTGGCTTTGGAATGTACTTGGCTCATTTATTTTTGTTGGACCTTTCATCTTTATGTATAAGTTCTTTGAAGCAACAAATCAGCTTGCTGCAGATTACAACACAAGAGGCTAATTTAAAACCAACTGAAAGCTCGTTTCGACGGGCTTTCTTTTTTTTGCAAAATGCTTGACAAATGGGTCTACATCATGTAGAATAAAACTGCATTCTACATGATGTAGAATGCTTTGGAGGTGTTTTTATGGGTGAATTACAGATGGGGGTTATCGAATCCCGTTTTGCAGACATTATCTGGAAAAATGAACCTGTCGCAACTACTGAGCTTGTGAAAATCAGTCAGCAGGAGCTGAACTGGAAGAAAACCACAACATACACAGTTCTCAAACGTCTTTGCGACAAAGGAATTTTCGGCAATGACAAAGGCACAGTGACTTCTCTTATTTCAAAAAGCGAGTTTTATTCAGTACAGAGTGAAAAGTTTGTCGATGAAACTTTCGGCGGGTCACTGCCTGCATTTTTAGCGGCATTCACAGCAAGAAAATCACTCACACGGGAGGAAGTTGACGAGCTTCGCAGAATGGTTGCAGATTTTAAGGAGGAATAAATATGGCAGACTTATTTATATCTCTTTTCAATATGAGCATAACTGCAAGCTGGCTTGTTCTTGCAGTTGTTCTGCTTCGGTTGCTTCTGAAGAAAGCTCCTAAATGGCTGAACACCCTGTTGTGGGCATTTGTGGGAATCAGACTCGTCTGTCCGTTTTCATTTGAAAGCATTTTCAGCCTTATTCCCAGCACAGAAACAATACCGCAGAACATCACAAACGGTCCGTCATTTGATGTGAATACAGGCATAAACATCGTTGACAGTCAGGTGAATGACTATCTCGGCTCTCATTATTTTGAAGGTGTTACTGTGCCTGTTAACACAGGTTTCACCGCAGTCAATATTCTCACTGTCCTATGGATTGTCGGCATGCTTGCTATGCTGATTTATACAGGAATCAGTTTTGTAAGCCTGAATCGGAAAGTCCGTGAGGGTATTGTGCTGAAAGACAACATATGGCTTTGCGACAGAATTGACACACCATTCATTCTCGGTCTTTTCAGACCACGCATTTTTCTTCCGTCGGGCATGGCTGAAAGCGATATGGAATACGTCATCGCCCACGAAAATGCTCATCTAAGACGCCGTGACCATTGGTGGAAACCGATGGGCTTTATACTGCTGACGGTTTATTGGTTCAATCCTGTGATGTGGCTTGCCTATATTCTTCTTTGCCGTGATATTGAACTTGCATGTGACGAAAAAGTCATCAGGGAAATGGGTACGGACATAAAAAAATCATATTCTGAAGCTCTTATCAACTGCAGTGTATCAAGACGCACAATTTCGGCTTGTCCGCTTGCATTTGGCGAAACGGGAGTAAAGAACAGAATAAAATCCGTTCTCAGTTACAAAAAACCGACACTGTTGGTTATTATTGTTGCCGTCATTTCATGCATTGTGGTGGCAATCTGTTTCCTTACAAATCCGAAATCAGACCTCAAAAACAGCAATCCTGAGCTTGATGCTGCTGTTTCTCAGGCCATACTCGACGTCAATTCAACAGGATTTCTTTATAATTCCGAGTGCATAGCCGAGGGACATACAATATACGGTGTTGAAGAAGACGGCGATAACGTCACTGTATATCTTTTGGAAGAATTTGCAGGCTTCGGCTTCAAAAACGGCTATTTTATGGAACAAACGGGACATCGGACACCTGCAGTTTATACTTTTTCAAAAATAGACAACGATTATATACTGACAGATTATGAATATCCCATGGACGGTGAAGAATATACAGATTCAATAAAGAAAATGTTCCCGAAAGAGTATCATTCCCGTTTACTTGATTATAACGAAAAAGACAATGCCGATTTGTGGCCACAGTGTGTTGCGTATGCCGAAGCTTACCTTAAAAAAATCGGCAGAGATGCAGAAGTGCGCAATTACAGCGAAGTGCCGCATATTTTTCTTACGGACTTAGGTGTATCTGTTGAAGTTTCAAATAAAATTCTTGAAAACAAATCACTCAGTTGTTTTGATTCTGATATAGGCAATTACGAAACACTTGAAGACGGTGTAAGATTCATTTACCGGACAGATTTTGACGAAGAAAGAAATCTTATCATTTTTACAAGAGAAATTTATGCAACGGGCGAAATTACACAGAAAATCGAACTGGATGCAGCAACAGGCAGATTCATTTCAAACAACACCTATGACTGTGAATTGCCCGATCCCGAAACTGAACAAACACAAAAAAATTACAGTTTACCTGTTTACTCTGACTATACAAAAGCCGCTGATGAAGTACGCAATCAATACAGTATTCAGGCAATTCATTTTCCAAAAAGCGGAGAAAGTGAAGCTGCAATTCTTGTGGGTGAATCATACGGATATGATGTTGCTGAATTCCTTGACAATGTATATTGGAAAGAAAGCCTTGCTCCACTTGAAGATCTTTCATCTCCCGGCTCGGTGGAATTTGTGATTGATGAAGATTACAGGGTAACCGTGCATGAACGTAAAAAGGGCTCTGTGTTTGCCTATGCCGTTGTAAAATACGGTGGTAAAGAAAGATATTATCATACGTCATACAGTGATTATGAAAAAGCTGTGGCAATTCTTCATAAACCAGCAACCGTTCTCCAACAGTCTGCCACGGAATTTCTTACATTCTCATATATTACAGAAAATGATTCGGCATACATTTCACTCAATCCCGACACAAAGACTGTGTTTTTCAGCCTTTCAAGACTGAGCGATTATGTGATTGAAGGCACTTATCAGGATTACATCGACAGAATTTTTATTCTTGCCAATGACAAACAGCATAAATATGTTCTGAGACGAAGCGATGCAGACCTGATTTTTTCAGCCGAAGAATCAACACCCGTACCCGAATACAGATACAGTAAAAACTCCGAGCCACTCCCCTGCATTCCAGACGGTGCAGTGTTCACATATAACGGAACTGAAAAAAACTATATCGACAAAACAACTGCCGATATTGACGGTGACGGCATAAACGAATATTGCATTCTCGGTTACGGACTAACATCGGGACTTTTCACGGTGACTTTTTCTGCATACGAAAACGGTCAACTTGAATATTTCAATATATTCAACAGCGATGTATCAGATATTCAGTTCGGAGCAGACAAAGACGGAAACCCCGTTATCAAAGGGCAGGTTTTTGCAGATTACGACAATCAGGCATATGCCACATACGAAATCAGCATAAAAGACGGCAATATTGTTATCGGATCAGGCGACAGTATAATGGCATACTGGGGTGAACAGGGACTTGACTCCCCTTACGCACCTGAACAATGATATACAAACAGAAAAACACCCGAAGCGTGATGCTTCGGGTGTTGTTTGTTGTTTTATTTTTTACCAGTGAGCGACACCGCAATCACAATACTGTGCAGATTTATTACCGAAAAGTTTCTGAAGGAAACTGATGATTCTCCACAAGAACTGCATAAATGCATTATCGCTGTGGCAAGTATGGCTGCAACCATTTGTAAAATCAAAGTCGCAGGCATCGCAAAGACCGTCATGATCGGTATCAGCATGAGAAACAGCGGGAATTTCTGCCTGTGCTGTTGTGACTGTACCGCATACAGCGCACTTCACACCGTCTGTAAGACCTGATGCAGTACATGTTGCACCGTATCCTGCAATCACTTCATCTGTATGCCCTGTTGCATCAACATAATCATCGATATATGTATCACCGCATGAGCAGGTGTAGATTGTGAAGCCCTGTTCTGTACATGTGGGAGCTGTTACAACACCATCATAAATATGCTGATGAGAAAGTTTCTGACCGAAAATAAGAACCTCATAATCAGTTATGCTTTCATCAATAACATATTCAAATGTAAAATCTTCGCTTTCAGCCGTCTGCTGATCTATGTAAAGAAGATTATCAGATGCAAGCAAATCTTCTGCATTTTCATCTCTTACAGCAACCATTACATAATCATTGCCGATAACTGCATCAGTAAGGATTTCGATCTGCATATTGTTTTCTGAATATACAGAAAAATCATCAAGAGAGAATGTCATAACGGCTACATCAGAAACTGTGTCACTGCAGATTATGTTGGCATTTTTTAAGCATTCATTGCCTTCTTCTATTAATATATTACGCCACAGTTCCTCTGTACCGCTATAATAAACTGTTGCAAGATTGTTACAACCAGTGAATGCATATTTTACAATTGATGTAATACTTTTTGGCATCGTTACAGCTACAAGTCCGGAACAATTACGAAATGCACTGCGATTGATTGTTGTTACACTGTTTGATAGAGTGATATCTGTAAGGCTTACACATCCTTCAAACGCATAACTTTTGATTGTTGTTACACTTTCAGGAATTATATATTCGGTTCTGCTATTGCCAGCTGGATATAGCATTAATTCTGTTTTATCTTTGTTAAACAAAACACCGTATTCATCGCTTGAATATTTTACATTATTATTAGCAACTGTAATACTTTTTAATAATAAATTTTCATGAGGTTCCCAAATAATAAGTTCTGTTACACTTTCGGGAATTGTTAGATTTGAAAGACTTGTACAACCATAAAAAGCAGATAAATCAAGTTTTTTTACACTATTGGGAATTGTAATATTTTTTAAGCTTACACATTTTTCAAATGCAGAACTGTTAATTGATACTACACTATTGCCAATTGTTACACTTTTAAGGTTTTCACATCCCCAGAATGCCATTTGTCCAATTGTAGTTACTCCATCACCTATAATTACGCTTTTAATCGACTTTAAGTATTTATTCCATGGTATTGCATCTTTCCAATCAACTGATTTAAAATCGAACATCGCACCATTATCATTTGAGTCGCCATTTTGGTATATAAAAAGTTCCCCATCATCATAGAGTTGCCATCGAACAGTAGTACCACAAAATCCAGTAGAAAGAATCTTTCGCATATCAATAGATATTGATACACTTATGCTATTATCGACAACTGTTATATCTTCAGTTTTTGCATTTCCGTTTGTATGCTGCAATGTAATTTCATGCTTACCTGTCGGTAAATATATTACTTCTTTACCGTTGCTGTCTGTTTTATATTTATCATTGATTATTACATCAGACAATGGATTTTTGTCTTTGTCAACAACGGTAATATTAACAGCATATGAAATATTTGAACACTTACCCTTACCAAAGCCAAGTTCATTTGAATAATATGCTGTAAGCATATTGATTTTTACACTTGCAAAAGTTGTTTCCTTGTTTATAATTTCAAAAATTTTAATTTTGAGTGATACACTTGCGGTAAAGTCAATTATTATATCAAGGCAAGTACTGCAATCATGAATTGCAAAATCCGGAGTTAAAACAGAAGGTGTGATTGTAGCGTCAACACCGATTCTTGTTGACAGTGACATTTCAGCATATTTAAGGACCTTGACTTCAGGTTTTATTTCAAAACCTGCATAGAATTTCACTTCAAGAGTCAATTCATTTTCAAATTCACCGTCAGATGATTTTGTTTTATTAACCAAACCATTTATACTGTCAAATGATACGCCTACAACAACTTCTGCGATTGAAAAACTATACTCTAATTCAGCTTCTGCTTCAAAAATAAATGAAAAAGCAGCATCTGCTTTTACAGCACCAAGGAAATTAAAACCGACTGTGCCGAGAGGTATACTGTCTTCAAATTTTCCTGTTACAAAAACATTTACATCCAAAGTGCTTGTAATTGAAATTTCTAAATAGTAATAATCTTTCCCAAACAGATAAAAGTCATAAAAGAACTTTATGCCTGCACTGAAAACACCTTCAAGTTCAGCACCGAACTCAATATTTTCAGTTGGTTCTATGTTAATTGCCCATCTCTCTATGGTGCTGACAGAAGAATCTATATTAACATCATGCCCCATTGTAGAAAATTCTATTGATTCATGTGTTACACCATCAGCCATTTCAGAATCGTCAAATGTTGTCTGTGTAGTTGTTTCATCAATTTTGATAAAATGGAAAAGCTCCCCGATTTCATCAATTTCAGAAGCAGTAAGAGTAACTGTATCCCCATCAATTTTTATATCTTCGATTTTGATAATGATATATTCTTCTTCACCTTCACCATACTGATAATAGAAGATATCACCTTTTTTAAGGTTTTTTATCTGTTCATCAGCATTTTCAATGACATATATACCGTTTGTATAGTCATCTTTTACAACAGTATTCTTGCCTTCTTCAGGTTCAACAACAGTAGCTTCATCTGAAACAACAAGGAAGTTATTATCCTCAGATTCATCAAGATTCAGAACTCTGTCTTCTTCAAAATCCTCTGTTGTCTTTGCCATAAATTCTTCAAATTCTCTTGTGTATTCGTTAGTTTCAAAATACTTACAGAGAGGTGCATTCTCCCAATCAACAAGGAATGCTTTAACATAAAAATATTCAGGCATTTCATCTGTGTCGATTGTAACACTAACGGTATTTTCTGTGACAGATTCATTTGCTTCTATATCTGCTTTTCCGCTTGCAAGCATTTTACCGCCATTTTTTTCATAGATAGCCACAACAACAGTACATTCATCAAGATTCTTCAATTCAACTGTTGCAGTCTTGTCTTCAATTGTTACAGACTGAATAAAATATTCAGCATTTTCACTCTCATTTTCTGTTTCCTGATAGTTGTCAAGAATCAAATCACCCAACGCATTTGTAGATTCATAACTTATATCAGTTTGTGGATTTGTCTGTAATTCATTACTTTCCGCAAATGCGGGCAAGGTGATTGTAAATGTCATCACGACAGCCAACAAGACCGACAATGCTTGTTTCAGGACTTTTTTCATAAAAATCTTCCTTTCATTTTTAATAAAAAACTTAACTTTTTTCCGTTTCACCTTAATTATAGATAGATTTTATCTAAAAGTCAATAGATAATATTTATCTATAGTATAATAATATTATTGTATTTGTTTCTGCGGGGTGAGAAAAGTGAAAAGCCGAATCCGTGATTTAAGGGAGGATAATGACCTCACTCAACAACAGGTTGCGGATGCTATCGGTATCACTCAGAGGAAATATTCCTACCTCGAAACTGAAACACAGCCATTGACTGCAGAGTTGCTTGTGAAGCTTGCAGATTTTTATGATATCAACATTGATTACATTCTTTACAGAACAGAAAAACGCAACAGAATTTAATTTCCACAGAAAAAACACCCGAAGCGTGATGCTTCGGGTGTTGTGCTTTATGCGATATTAAAATTAATCAAGGAAATCTCTGAGCTTCTTGCTTCTGCCGGGATGACGGAGCTTTCTGAGAGCTTTTGCCTCGATCTGACGGATTCTTTCTCTTGTAACATTGAACTCTGCACCGACTTCCTCAAGTGTCTTGGGATGTCCGTCTTCAAGTCCGAAACGGAGAGTGAGAACCTTTGCTTCTCTGGGAGTGAGTGTTTTGAGAACAGCATTGAGTGCTTCCTTGAGAAGAAGCTGTGATGCTGCATCTGCAGGTGCAAGTGCATCTTCATCGGGGATGAAATCGCCAAGATGGCTGTCTTCCTCTTCACCGATGGGTGTTTCCAGTGAAACGGGTTCCTGTGCAACTCTGAGAATTTCACGAACCTTTTCAACACTCATACCAAGCTCTGCTGCGATTTCTTCTGCGGTTGGTTCTCTGCCGTTCTTGTGAAGAAGCAGGCTGTTTGTCTTCTTGACCTTGTTGATTGTTTCAACCATGTGAACGGGAATACGGATTGTTCTTGCCTGGTCAGCAATAGCTCTTGTGATAGCCTGTCTGATCCACCATGTTGCATATGTTGAGAACTTGAAGCCCTTTGTGTAGTCGAACTTTTCAACAGCCTTGATAAGACCGAGGTTACCTTCCTGAATAAGATCAAGGAACTGCATGCCTCTGCCGCCGTAACGCTTTGCAATACTTACAACAAGACGAAGGTTTGCTTCTTCAAGACGCTTTTTAGCTTCGGGATCATCGTGAGCAATTCTCATGGCGAGATCGATTTCTTCTTCCGCTGTAAGAAGAGGAACTTTACCGATTTCCTTAAGATAAACCTTTACGGGGTCATCCATCTGGATATTCTTCACATCAGCATCATCAACATCAATTTCTGCTGACTTACCGATGTCACTGTCATCAAAATCAAGTGCATCAAGCATTACGTCTGACATATCATCAACAAGCTCAATGTTGTTTGCTTCAACCTGCTCATAGAACTTATCAAGTTCTTCGATATCGAAATCTATATCGAGTATAGCAGAGTCGATTTCCTGAGTTGTCAGCTTTCCTGCCTGCTTGCCTTTCTCAATGAGTCTGGCAAATACATTCTTTTTTTCTGTGTTTTCCATACCTTTTCACCTGTCTTTATTTATTCCTGTTTTTTAAACTGAGAAAACCACTCATCATCAGTCATACCTGCGGGATTTTTCGTTTCCCTTTCACGTCTTTCATCCTTCATCCTTTTAATACAGTCAAGACATTCCTGCACAGTATTGCCGAGCTTTTCACGCATTGATTCAAGACGCACAAGATAACCGATTTCTTCATCTGAAAGCTCCGATGCGAAATATGTAATTTCAACAGGTCTGTGCTGTTCAATATGACGGGCAATAACATTATAAATCCGTCTGTTAAGCTCTGTGGCAAAATCTTTTTCACTGAGTTTATCCTTGATTTTGAAATAAAAATCAGGGTTGTGAAGAAGCGATGCAATAAGAATCTCTTCCGCTTTTGCCGCAACAAGATTTTTCGCTCTTTCGGGATTGACTTTTTTCATTGCTTCGTCATTGAAAGTGGCAGCGTTGGAGAAATTATCTCTCGTTTCTTTGCGTGCCCGCTGTTTTGATTTCTTTTCAATCTGAATGACAATGGCTTCCTTTGAAACTCCGAGCTGCGACGAGAGTTTTGACGCATAGACATCCCACTGAATCGGATTGCGGATTTTTGATAAAATATCAACCGCTCTCTCGAGATATGCGACCTTACCGTCTGATGTCTGCAGATCAAACCCCTGCTGTGCACGCTGAAGATCAAATTCCACATCGCCTACCGCAGATGAAAGAAGCTGACGCATTTTGTCTTTTCCGTATTTCTTTATAATTTCGTCAGGATCTTTACCGCCCTGAAGTCTTGCAACTCTTATCCGGAGAGGTGTTCTTGACAAAATACCGATAGCCTTTCGTGTAGCGTTCTGTCCCGCTTCGTCGTTATCATACGACAATATGACTTCTTCTGCGTATTTTGAAATAAGTTTTGCCTGCTCAGGTGTAAAAGCCGTTCCGAGACCTGCAACTGCGTTTTCAAATCCTGCCTGATGATAAGCTATGACATCCATGTAGCCCTCACAAAGAATAAGGGTTTTGTCCGAACCTCTTTTTGCAAAATTCAGGGCAAAAACTCCCTGACTTTTCTTATATACCAGAGTGTCCGAGGTGTTGACATACTTTGGTTTGGAATCATCGAGAACTCGTCCGCCAAATGCGATTACGCTTCCCTTCACGTCAATTATGGGAAACATTGCCCTGTTACGGAACGTGTCAATGATATAACCTTTCTGCGTTTTCTTCGCAAGGTCTGCCGCAACAAGTTCCTGCTCAGAATACCCTTTTGACTTCATGTATCTGAGAAGACCGTCCCATTTATCGGGAGCATATCCCAGACCGAAGTGACGGATTGTTTCCATGGAAAGTCCTCGTGAAAGAAAATAATCAAGTCCTGTTTTTCCGTCAGGAGTAAAAAGACAACTGTGGAAAAACCTTGCCGCTTCACGGTTTGCATCGTACATTCTGCGCTTCATCTTTGCGACACCGTCATCATAACCGTCCGCAGGAAGTGCAAGACCGCTGCGCTCTGCAAGCATTGTTACGGCTTCGGTGTAATCAAGATTCTCGATATTCTTTATAAATGTAATCGCATCGCCGCCCGAACCGCAGCCGAAGCAGTAATACGACTGTGTGTTGACATAAACGGTGAATGAGGGTGTTTTTTCGTTATGAAACGGACACAGACCCGTTGCAAGTGATCCCCTCACACGCAGATCAACATAAGGGGATATGACATCAACAATATCATTTCTGTCCCGTACTTCAGAAAGAAATTCATCACTGAATCGCATACATTTTCCCCCTTCATTTATTATATACTCTCAGAAATTTTAAAATCCTTGTATTTTTTTATATTTTTTTATTCATTTTCTGTTTTTATTCAATTTCTGCATATTTTTCACAAATTTTTACTGCAGAAAATTTGCCGAAGCTCGAATCAACAAGTTTTGCCTCAAAAAGAGGTTCATTCGCTTTGGGCAGATAAAATCTTACGGTTACATTTTCACCAAAGTCCGTATCTTCCGTGATTCCGCCGTATTCGGGGATAAGAGATGACAGTCTGCCGTAATAGTTATAGTCACAAGTAACACTCATAACAGAGCAGACACTCATTTTCATTATCCCTGCAGCTTCAACAGCTATTTTTGATGTATGGGAATATGCCCGTACAAGTCCGCCTGCACCGAGAAGCACACCGCCGAAATACCGTGTTGCAACAACAACACAGTCGGTGATATTTTCTTTAAGAAGCACATCAAGAACAGGAACACCTGCCGTGCCGGACGGTTCACCGTCATCGGAATAACGCCTGGACTGCCCGTCTCTGAGCACATATGCATACACATTATGAGTTGCATCCCAGTGCTTTGCACGGATTGCATTTATAAAGTCCATAGCTTCTTCCTGTGTTGTGACAGGTTTTGCATAACCTATGAATCTTGATCGCTTTTCAATGAATTCATCGCTTGATTCTTTTCTGAGTGTCAGATAATCGGACATGGTCAATACCCCAAATATCAGTCGGATAACAAACAATAATTTATATTAATTAATGTTTAACTCAAAATCCGACCCTGTTTAAATTTTTTCTTCAGTACGACAAAAAGCGGCACCGTGTACCAGTGCCGTTTCGCAATTCAAATAAATTACTTGTCAAGATTGTAACGCTTCTTGAATCTGTCAACACGTCCGCCTGTATCAACAAGCTTCTGCTTACCTGTGAAGAAAGGATGGCACTTTGAGCAGATATCAACACGAAGACCTTCCTTTGATGATCCTGTTTCGTAAACAGCACCACATGCACACTTTATCTGTGTCTGGTTATAAGTAGGATGAATACCCTCTTTCATTTCGGTTCACCTCTTTCAATCATTTACATAACGGATGTATTGTATCACAAACGTTTCAGAAATGCAACAATTATTTTGATTTTTTTTGTTTTTTTTCAAAGTTTTATTATAAACACCTGTCAACGGAAGGTTAAAATTTTCTGTTTTAACAAAAGTTTTACATTTTTCGGCAAAAAATTGTTGACAAATCACAAAACATGTATTATACTACAATAAATATATTGATATAATTGCAGAGGTTTTTCATGACCGATAAAGAAAAATTCAATAATTTCACAGATTTTTCAGATGAAGAACTTATCAGTCTCATCAGAAACGGTTGTAATGCAGCTTTTGATGAACTGGCTTGCAGATTCAGAAAAACTGTTTCTGCTTTATCGGCAAACTATTATTCCGAAGCACTCACAAAAGATGATTGGTTTCAGGAAGGCATGATCGGTTTTATCCTTGCAGTGAGAACTTTTGATGAATCAAAAAAAGCCTCCTTTGCAACATATGCATCGGTCTGCATTTCAAACAAATTGAAATCTGTATGGAAAAAAGCAAACAGCCGTGCAAACACACCGCTGAATGATTCAATTGAATTTGATGATTCAACAGTTCCGCCCGAAAAATCTCCTGAAGAAAACTATATCGAAACAGAAAATTATCGTTTCTTCACAGAATGTTTTATGAATGAACTTTCTGAAACAGAGAAAAAGGTTATATCATATTATCTTGCAGGGTTCAGTTATGCAGAAGTGGCTGAAAAGCTGGGCATGACAGAAAAGGCAGTGGACAATGCCCTGTACAGAGTAAAAACAAAGCTGAGAAAGGCTTTAAAAATGTAAACTGTCCGTTCAAACGGTGGTTATAAATGTCTTTATCTTCAAAAGGAGCAAGGCAAATAAAAACAAGCGAGGTACTGATACTTATGTACGAAGACAAAACTTTAGTCTGCAAGGATTGCGGCAACGAATTTATTTTTACCGCAGGCGAGCAGGAATTCTATGCTGAAAAAGGCTTTGAAAATGAGCCCCAGCGTTGCAGAGATTGCCGTCAGGCACGTAAAGCAAACAGAAACGGTGAACGCAAGTTCTATACAGCTGTTTGCAGAGAATGCGGCGGTGAAGCAAGAGTTCCCTTCGAGCCCACAAGCGACAAAGGCGTTCTTTGCTCCGCATGCTTTGAAAAATCAAAGTCAGCTGAATAATTGAACATAATATCAAAAAAAATTCGGATTGCTTCGGCAATCCGTTTTTACATTATAGCGAAAATATATGATACGATAACTGTAACAAACTTTTAAGGAGTACGGTATTATGGCAACTTTCAGAGTTGATACAAAAAATCAGGCAGATATCGGCAAAAAACCGAGAGTATATTTCACCTGTCATCCTGATGATTTTGAAAAATATTTCACAAAAATCCGTGATGACATATTCAAGACGCATGACTGCGCTGTCTACTATACCGAAGACATGTCGGAAATCATTCCCGATGATGAAAAAGCAACTGACCTGGGAAGAAACAACCTGTTTGTTGTTCCGGTTACTTTCAGACTGCTCTCAAAGCCCAACCGTGCAATGGATGAAGACATTCCCTATGCATTTGCAGAGCACATCCCTGTCCTGCCGATTATGATGGAAACGGGAATCGATGGATTCTATTCAAGACCCGACAAATTCGGTGAGTTACAGTATCTTAATCCTTACAGCAAAGATTCAACTGAAATTTCTTATGAAGAAAAGCTGAAAAAATATCTGGAATCAGTTCTTATCAGTGATGAAACCGCAAAACGTGTGCGTGCAGCTTTTGATGCTTACATATTCCTGAGCTATCGTAAAAAAGACCGCAAATACGCAAATGAGCTCATGAAGATTATTCACAACATTCCTGAGTGCAGAGACATTGCGATATGGTTTGATGAATTCCTGACACCGGGTGAAAGTTTCAGGGAGAATATCAATAAAATTCTAAATGACAGCAAACTTTTCACTCTTCTTGTCACTCCGAATCTGCTTGAAGAGCCTGACGGTAAGCCGAATTTCGTTATGGCCGAAGAATATCCGCGTGCAAAGGAATCGGGAATTGCCATTCTTCCTACCGAAATGGAAACCACTGACAAGAGCACTCTCAAAGAAAAATACGAAGGCATACCCGAGTGTGTAAATCCTTATGAAGATGAAATGCGTGCCCGTCTGGCTGAAACTGTTATGAAACTCGCAACAGAGGAAAACAACACACCTGAGCACAATTTCCTTATCGGACTTGCATATCTGGACGGTATTGATGTGGAAGTCAATCGTGAGAGAGCAATTGAAATGATTACCTCCGCTGCAGAATCCGGCTTATATGAAGCGATGGACAAATTATTAACAATGTACAGTGAAGGTATCGGCACAAATGTTGATTACCGTGAAGCTGTAAAATGGGCAGAACGTATTGCTGATTACTATACAAAACAATATGGTGAAGAACATCCGGATACACTGACAGTACTGAACAATCTGGCTTATTCATACGGTCAGCTTGGCAATCACAAAAAAGCGATTGAATTAAATGAAAAGGTATATTCTCTCCGTTGCAGAATTCTGGGTGAAGAACATCCGGATACATTATCATCCATGAACAATCTGGCGTATTCATATGGAAAACTCGGTGATTATCATAAAGCTGCCGAACCATACAATAAAGTATATTCATTGAGTTGTAAAAATCTCGGTGAAGAACATCCGTATACACTGACATACCTGGACAACCTGGCATCTTCATATGGAGAACTCGGTGATTATCATAAGGCTGCAGAACTACATAACAAAGTATATTCATTACGTTGTAAAATTCTTGGTGAAGAACATCCCGGTACACTGACATCCCTGAACAACCTGGCATATTCATATGGAAAACTTGGCGATTACACAAAAGCCAAAGAGCTGTCAAAAAAAGTTTATGAACTCCGGTGCAGAATTCTTGGAGAAGAACATCCCGATACACTGACATCCATGCAAACTCTGGCGTATTCATATGAAGAACTCGGTGATTATCATAAGGCTGCCGAACTATTAAATAAGGCATATTCATTATATTGTAAAATTCTCGGTGAAGAACATCCTTATACACTGACATCCATGAGCAATCTGGCATGTTCATATGGAGATCTCGGTGATTATCATAAGGCTGCCGAACTACATAATAAGGTTTATTCATTACGTTGCAAAATTCTCGGTGAAGAACATCCGGATACACTGATATCCCTGAACAACCTGGCGTATTCATATGGAAAACTCGGTGATTATCATAAAGCTGCCGAACCATACAATAAAGTATATTCATTGTATTGTAAAATTCTTGGTGAAGAACATCCCGATACACTGGCGTCCCTGAACAATCTGGCATATTCATATGGAGAACTCGGTGATTATCATAAGGCTACAGAACTACTCAACAAGGTATATTCATTACGTTGTAAGATTCTTGGTGAAGAACATCCTTATACACTGACATCCATGAACAATCTGGCGTTTTCATATAGCGATCTTGGTGATTATCATAAGGCTGCCGAACTACTCAATAAAGTGTATTCATTGAGTTGTAAAATTCTCGGTGAAGAACATCCGGATACACTGACATCCCTGCACAAGCTAGCATATTCTTACAGAGAAATCGGTGAGCATCATAAGGCTACAGAACTATTCAATAAGGCATATTCATTATATTGTAAAATTCTTGGTGAAGAACATCCTTATACACTGACATCCATGAACAATCTGGCATATTCATATGGAGAACTCGGTGATTATCATAAGGCTGCAGAACTACATAATAAGGCATATTCATTGAGTTGTAAAATTCTTGGTAATGATCATCCAAAAACACTGACATCCCTTAATAATCTGGCATCTTCATATAGCGATCTCGGTGATTATCATAAAGCTGTCGAACTACATAACAAAGTATATTCATTACGTTGCAAAATTCTTGGTGAAGAACATCCGGATACGCTGACATCCATGCACAAGCTGGCGACTTCATACAGTTATCTGGGTGATATCAATATTGCTGAGTATGAAAATGCCATACAATACGGCAAGGAAGTCTATCGGCTCCGTTGTAAAGTTCTCGGTGAAACAGACACAGCAACATTGGTTTCATTGAACAACCTTGCATTTTACTACAAAGCTGTCGGTGATTTCGGGACTGCGTTGCCTCTTTTTGAAAAACTTTGTGCTCAGCAGACAGAAGTATTCGGCCCCGATCATCCGAAAACAAAAAAGTCTCTTGAACGGCTGAAAGAAGTAAAAGAAAAACTCGGAATATCAACATAACAAAAAAACAGCGGAGTGAAATCACTCCGCTGTTTTAATTATCATTACGAATTTATTATCCTGCAAAATTCAAAGAATATATTTCGCCTTCCACATCAAAATTGACATCAAAAGTGCTGTGATTCTTTATAAGATCTTCAGGAATACTTGTAAACAGCAATTTAAAGGTCTTTGTCTTGCCCGGTTCAATTTCCTCTGTGCATGAGAAATCAATCTTTATGAATTTATCAAAACCGCAAACGCCATTATATATATTCCCTGATTCAACAGCAAATGCTGTATGTAATACATCACCTATCATTACACTCTCTGATGAATTATTTGTGTATTTTATTTTCACTTCCAGTGTTTTTTCACCTTTAGAAGCATAAATAATACCGGGGGTTGTATAAACACCGCCAAAGATAAAAGCTACAGCAAATGTTATTGCAGAAAGCACTACGCTTTTTCCCGAAACAATAAGTTTCTTTGCCTTTACAGATGTAATTTCAAAAGTATTATTATTTTCTGTGGAATATACTCTGTCTGCATTTATTTCTTCTGCCTGAGCCATTATTTCCGAATATGTCATGTCTGCAAAGGGATTTTCGAAATCAACCAGCAGCTCATCTGCCTGATTATTGCATGATGTTGCGGAAAATACCAGAAGCACAACAAGTAACATTGCAACAAAACATTTAAAAATCTTTTTCATGATAAACACCTCTTAAATTTATACCTGAAGTATACAAGCATTCCGTGATATTGTCAACCTTTTCTGCACAAAAAATGCATAATCCGAACAGATCAAATCACTCCGCTGTTTGCTCCTTCACGGGCAAAAGCAAATGCTGTTGCTGCACCTATTCCCTGCGGATTATTCGCACCCGTAATCATCGCAACTTTATCGTTCAATCCGTAATCAGTCATCAGTTATTCATCATTCAGAATCAAGTTTGTTTATTTAATTTTATCATAAGTAGCAGAACGGTTTTTCCGTTAAATTCCTCTTACGGAAAGTGCACTTTCGTGCCGGGCAATGAGAACATCACCCTACAATCAGTTTATTAAATAATCGCTATAAATTCATATTTATCAAATCAGAAGATCCCTTTGTTATACTTAAACATCGCATAAACAATAAGTCCGATTCCGGGAACAAACCCTGCTATCAGGATTATATTAGTTATGTTCTCATAAAACAGTCCGGCAATTGCAGCTGCAATAATCGTACAGCCGATGATGATTACACCGAGTCCGACTTTTCTTCCGAAGGGAAGAATGTCTTCTTCTTTCACTCTTTTTCTGTGATATGAGTGAAGCAATGAGATATTACCTTTCATATTGAGTATGCCGATAATGATTACAAGCAATCCGACAGCTGCCTGCACTATAATTTCAGTCATTTTTATCATCCTTCCGTACTTATTTATTGTTTGTTATTTTTTCCGATTGCCACACTTGAAACGATGGCATAAACAAATGTAATTATCACAATCGCAATTATAACATAAAAAATCCACTTTGTCTCCAACAGAATATTAAAACCATTCAGCAGAAATATTATTCCGACCAATAAAAACACAATTCCTGATTGACGGTAAAAAGGTCTTTTGTCCATTGATTCCCGTTCCTGCTCCGATGCATAGATATATGCATTATTGAAAAGATACCCTTTCCCCATGAAAGAACGGATGCTCATAACAAATGCAAGCACTGATATTGCAAACAAAATTATCGCACCGACTATCATACAATCACTCCTTGCTACTGAGCTGATAGAATGCCACTGCAGAAGCGGCTGCAACATTCAGCGAATCAACACCGTGATACATCGGTATTTTTACGGTAAAATCGCAATCGGATATGGTTTTGTCAGAAAGACCGTCTCCTTCCGTGCCCATAATGACTGCAAGTTTCTCTTCTTTTGCAAGAACAGGATCATTTATTGAAAGAGAATCATCTTTAAGAGCCATTGCAACTGTTTTGAACCCGAGAGCTTTTATTTCATCAAGACTGTCATCGGTCAGAAATGTCCATTCAATCTGAAAAACAGTGCCCATGCTGACTCTTGCAGCACGTCTGTACAAAGGATCAGAACTGCCGGGAGTCAGCAGCACGGCATCCATTCCCAAAGCTGCAGCAGAACGGATTATAGCGCCCACATTGGTCGGATTCATAACTTTATCAAGAACAACTATCCGTTTTTTGTTTTCACAGAGTGTTTTAACATCAGGCAAAGGCTTGCGCTTCATGGCACACAGCATACCACGGGTAAGATTAAAACCTGTAAGCTGAGCCAGAACATCCGCTTCAGCACAAAAAACGGAAACATTATCTATTCTTTCAAGAATCGGTCTGCCTTCACCATCAATATGTCTTTTCTCCATAAGACAGGAAACAGGTTCATATCCTGCATCAAGAGCACGTTCTATAACCTTAGGGCTTTCTGCTATAAACATTGCATTTTCGGGATTTCTTCTGTTAAGCAACTGAACTTCGCTCAACCGTGCATATACATCCAGCTCGGAAGAACAAAAATCTGTTATTTCTGTAATTTTATTCATGATTACTCCATTTCATTTTATCTGTTATCGCATTATTTTTCCGCAATTTCCACATTACCTGCATTGCCGTTTGTATATTCACCGTTTGTGAAATAAGCTTCGGAATTTACAATTACTTCTGCATTTTCAGGCACGTACAGAACTGCTTTCATATCCTGCGGTAATGTAAGATTGACAATATATTTATCTGCATTCTTTTTATAATCCAGAGTAATCAGACCTTTTACACTCGGAACGGTACAGGACATATTGTCCGAAAGTGTATACTGCGGATTGATTTCAGCCTTTTCATAACCTGCTCCGGCGGGAGTGATACCTGCAAAATGTTTGCTCATTATAACAAGAGGTCCGCCGCTCCATGCGTGATTTTTCGTACCGCGCCATGAATCCCAGAATTCCCAGAGAGTTGAATAATCTTCACTCATCATGCCGTCATATCTTGACCTGATTCTGTCCCTTGCAGCTTCATATTTTCCCATTTCACAAAGTGCTTCAAGGACATAATACTCCATATAGGGACTTGAATTTGTTGTGGTTGTGAGCACTTTTGCGATGATTTCATACTTCTCTTTTTCTGCAAGTCCTGACAAAACAGCAAGTGCATTTGCTCTGTCGTCGGGATTTGTCACATCCTTACTTTTATAGCCGTTTTCTGTCCACAGAGAATCGTAGCCCTTTTTTACAGCTTTTTTTCTTTCGGCAATAAAAGAAATATCTTGATTTTTTCCGAGTATCTGTGCCATTTCTTCTGATGCAGAAAGTGCATAATAATACCATGCATTTTCCACAGCGGTCATATCTGCCTTACTGCCCCAGTCTGCCCAATCCCATGAACCTGCACGGTGAACAACAAGATTATTTTCACCGATTTCCCAGAGCCTGAGATAATCAAGTGATGCATCATAGACTTTTTCAAGGAATGCCTTATCTCCTGTATATTCATAGTAAGTCAGAAAGCCTACAATACCTGCCAATTGCTGAACGGGAAGTTCAAAATAATCTCCGCTTATGGGAACAACAGTCTGAAGCACCTTTGTTTCATCAATGTGAGAAAGCATAGCTTCCACACCTTTCTGATACAAAAGATAGGAATTGCTGTCCATTGAGTACATTGTCATAATCATTTCGCTTGTGACATCACCCCACCACTGTGCTCTTTCTCTGTCGGGACAATCCATAAAATTATCACGCATTGTGACATAGAGAGTTCTCAGGGATTTCTGCCACAAAGAATTCAGGAATTCATCATCACAGGTAAAGTCACCACTGAATTCGCTGTCATAGCCTGTTTCACGGTATTTAAGGGAAATAACAGTTACACCTTTCGGGATTTTGTATGTAATATGCTCACCGTTGAACCAGCCGGGAGATTCAAACTCCTGCTCACCCTCTTTTGTTATGTAAGTGGTTGAAACAGCACCGATCAGAGTGTTTTCCGTTGTGATACGGATTTTCTTTCCTGCGGGAGCTGTTACTTTCAGATAAGGTGTGAGCTGAGCATTGTAGGGAATATCCACGGTGATTTTTTCACCGAAAAGTTTTGTTACCGTATGGTTTTCATAATCCTTTGAATTCTCATAATCCTTAAGACCGTAATCCTTGAGCATGGGAATGCATCTCGGATAAAGACTTCCGTAAACATCTGCGCTGTATTCCACCGCATTCTCCCAGTCGGAAAAATCATAATCTGCACTCAGCCAATCGATGTCTTTTCTTGCATCAAAATAAATACTGTATTCGGGAAGTCTGTAATTCGGCGGATAAAGCGCACTGTCGATATAAGCAGGATTTCTTTTTACTTTCCAGCTGCTGTCGGAAAGTACAGAAATATCATCATTCACAGCTTCAAAAATAAAACCGCCCTGACCGCTTGACTTATAGGAATAGCTTGTGTCATCATCCCAATACCAAACAAGAGCACAGATTGAGTTTTCACCTTTTTTAAGATAAGGTGCAATGTCAACACTGTCGTAATAACCGCTGTTTTCATCGGGACCACGCTTGACACTGCCTTCAAAAACAACCGTTTCGCCGTTTATGTAAAGCCGGTATTTGGAATCAGCAGAAATATGCGCAATAAGCTCCCCTGTTTCATTTTCAAGGACAACCTTTTTACTGAAACACATCCACACATTTTCTTCTTCCGCATTTTCCGTGTCCCAAATCCATTCTGCCTGCCAGTCTGTTTTTTCATCGGTAGAAATCACGCTGTATTCCGGTATACTTCCGGGAATATCATAATCGTTTGTATAAGATATCAAAGACGAATCTCCCCATGAAAAAAGCGAAGAAACAAATGCCGCCGCAATTGCGATATATGAAATAATTGTCTGTATAATCTGCACAGGAATCACTCCTTTGTACGGCAATTATACCATTCACGCAAAACAAAAAGCAATAATAAATAAACAAAAACTGCCCTTGTGAGAGCAGTCTGAAAAGAGTTTAAGTTATTTTATTCCGTATAAAGCTTAACAGGTCCGTACAGACCGCCTGAAACGAAGTCTTTTGCAAATTTCAGTTCAGGCTCAAAATACGGTGATAATTCTTCGGTTTTCCACTTGTTGAAATAATCCGTATGGAGATACCAGTTTGCCGATGTGTTTGTGACAACAATTCTCAGCTTGTTGTTTTTTTCAAGAATACCTTCGGGGATTTCAACACAGTACGGAGTTGTCAGAGCTGTTCCGACAAAGCTGTTATTGATATATACAGAAGCGGCAAAATGAACTTCGCCGAGGTTGAGTTTTCCTGATTTGCCTGCCTTTTCATCGGGAAGTGAGAACATTGTTTCGTAAACACAACTGCCCGAGAATTCTTTGCCGACAGTCTCTGCCCAATCACCAAGAGTGACAGAAACAGTATTTTCGTGGTGTTTAACATTATCAAAACCGTTTTCGTCACAGATAAGCTCAGTTTGTCTGCTGAAATTAAAATTATCAGGAATTACATATTCCGTGCCGAATTCATTTTTATTCTGCACGGAAAGCTCTTCATCTGTAAGCAGTATCACAGCTGTTTCTCCCACAGCAAGTGAAATATTGCAGATACCGTTTTCGGCACAGAGTTTTTGTGCTTCACCGTTCTGAAGATTCAGCAGATATCCGTCTGTCGACGGCAGATGAAGCTTATACTCTTCATTTTCTCCGCATTCTCTGAAAAGACAGTAAATTTCTGCATTTTCAGTTTTTCTGTGCATTGCCCGTAAGCCTTTGCCTTCAGTCGCAATTACAGGCACGGCATCATTGATAGAATATGAAACCTTACCACCGTTTCTTGTAAATTCATCAAGAGCGATCTGTGTTTTCTGCGGAATAAATGCACCTTCCGGAATGATTATATGACGATACTTTGCATTTCCGATACACAAACATCCGTCTTTATGCTCTGCTGACTGAATAACATCATCATCGGAAATATCAAAATCCACCATTTTATCTTCAAGTGCCCTGCCGAGAGCATCGAATTCCTTTGCTGTTGTTTCGGCATTCAGATACCCCTGAAAATCAGACACGGGATAATAAAGCGCAGTTTCACAGACACGTTCACCAAGTGAAGCTGCATAAGACAGACGCTCCATATATTTATTGAACTGACCGAGAAAATGATAATACGGCTGACTTTCGGTGTAAACGGGCAATTCCTGAGCAAGAAACCGGCCATTACGACCGAGAGAAAAATTAAAAAGATTGAAAATATTGATTCCCCTGACTGCAAGATAGCCTACGGTATATCGCATTATATCGTAAGTTATTGCAGCTCCGGCAACACCGAAAATTTCGCACATTGCAAGCTTTGCAGATTTCTGTGCAGCAGCAGATGAAGCATATCTCGGGAAGAATCCGTTATAGCCGTTCATTTCATTTCTGTCTGTGAGCTGATTTTCGGGATACAGCTGACGCCATATGACATCAACACCGGGAATATCAAGGCATCTGAGCGCACGCATCAGATTAAAATTTCCGCCACCGTTCATACATCCGAGCGGATTATGATCTTTATCCATATGCCCTGTAAATGCAAGTCCGTTTTCGTTTGCCCATTTTTTGCAGGGAAGAAGAAAGTTTTCACAGAATGCACGGCTGCACAAATCAAAGTAACGGTGCAGGATATGAACATTTTCCTGAGTCACGGCAACTTTCTTTGCAAGAAGAGGCAAAAACGGCAGAATTGACTCACCGTAAAGAGCTTCATATTTCTTTTCAAGCTCCTTGTTGAATGCTCCTGCAGGTGCTTTCGGTTCATCTGTAAAAACGGCAGTAACATTATCGCAGAGTTTATATTTTTTATGGGTTGTTTCTATAAAATACTCCGTCGCTTCCTTGTTCATCAAATCAGGATAACTGCCGAATATATCCTTTTTTATAAAATACTCGGTCACAACAGAATCATCAAGGAAAATGTAACCGTCTTCAATGATTTCATTGTTTATAAATCCTGCAAGAATATCGGTATCTGATTTTTTATATACTTCACCCCGGGCAAATGAAAGTTCGTGCCACGCAAGGGTTTCCCGTCCGAATTCGGGATGGTCTTTCATAACCTTTCCGCAGGCACTGCCCGACGGCCATCCGCCTTCATCATATATCCAACAGTTCATACCAAGGCTTTTTGCTTTTTCAAAAGCATATAAACAAAGCTCTGCATATTCATCCGAAAGATATTCGGGTTCAAGCTTTGTGGGCATACTGTTCGGACGGAATTCCTCAGGCTCGGGAAGAATATAAAATGCTCTTATACCCAGATTCTGCATTTCTGCAATCTGAGCATCTATAATTTCTCGGGTACAGATATCGTTCCACACCCAGATATATACGGGAGCATAAGAAACATCGGGAGATATGAAGCTGTTCATATCGAAATAATTGTTATTTTTCATTGTCAATCTCACACATTTCTGTCATATCGGTTCTGTTTTTTCAGGTTGTTGATAAATAATTTCAGGAAAACAATCATTATCACATAAAGAACAGCAAGAAGAACGGGATATACTTTGATTCCGAAAACACCGCTTACAAGACTTACCATAGGCGGTGCAAGCATAACACCGATGTATGCGAATGCTATCTGCGAGCCCATAACGGACTGTGACACATCTTTGCCGAAGTTGTGAGGTGTAAGATGAATCATATTCGGATAAATTGAGCCGTTGCCGAGTCCCACCAGGAACAAACCAACAACAGTAACCGCACCGTGAAGCGGAAGAAGCATTACAAGAATTGCAGGTGCAAGAATTGCAGAGCCTATTGCAATTCGCTTCCATGTGCTGATTTTCTCTGAAAGCAGACCTGAAACAAAACGTCCGATTGACATTCCCGCATAATATACTGTCAGAGCAAGTGCACCGTGCTGAGCATCAAAGCCTTTCGCTTCAACAAGATATGTACTGCCCCACACTCCGCAGGCATATTCAATTGCGTTTGTTGCAAGCATTATAACCCATACCTTACGGATTTCGGGCATTTTTGCCATCTGCAAAAGAGAAAGATTAACGCCTTTTCCCTCTTCTTCCTGCTGAGCAGAAGAAGTCTTTTTCCACATCGGAAGAGAAATAATCAGAAGTATTGTGATTGCAAGCTGAACATAAAAAGCATAGCGGTAACCGCCTCGCCAGCCTGCATTACTCAATGCAAGTGACATAAGATAAGGACTGAGCGATACTCCCACACCGTAAAAGCAATGCAGAAAATTCATATGACTCGCCTTGAAGTGAAGTGCTACATAGTTGTTGAGTCCCGAGTCAATCGCACCTGCACCAAGACCGAGAATAACTGCAAGAGGTATCATTACCCGGAATGACGGAGCAAATGAGAAACCGAGCAAAGCTGCTGCTGTCATAGCTGTGCTGAATGCGGTAACTTTTGCAGTGCCGAGCTTATTGAGAACCCCTGCGCTGAACATACTTGACAAAACAGTACAGCCTGAAATGATAAAAGTGATAATACTGACCGCTTCAACAGGGATGTTGAGTTCTGTATGAACAGCAGGCCATGCAGACCCGATAAGAGAATCGGGAACACCAAGACCTATAAATGCAACATATATAACAACCAATAAAAAAGCCATAAAAACCTCCGTGAAACAATATCAGGGTTTACGGAATGATTATATCATATGTGTATAACAGAATTCAATAAAAAACTGCCCTCAGAGAGAGCAGTCAGAAATATTATGTTCGCTGTAATTATATATAATTTTCAAGGACTTTCTGTAATTCTTCTTTTATAACCTGATGTCCCGCAGAAGTAGGATGAATACCGTCTAAGCTCCAGCACCTTATATCGCCGTCACTTGATAATTCATCAAATTTATCCTGAAGTGCAACAAACTCAAAAGTATATTTTTCTGCGATCTGTTTTGAGATTTCCGCAAGTTTTCCGACTTCAGACCTGAATTCATCCCATAAATTTTCCGTAGCCGTACCTTTTACAACAAACGGCTCCATAATTATGATTTTAATTTCAGGTAATGCCTCTCTGATTTCTTCGATAAGCAGTTCATAAATCATTCTGAATTTTTTCGGACTGACACCGCATTTCATCGTAAGCTCGTGAGAAACATCATTCACACCGATAAGAATCGAAATATAATCAGGCTTTAAATTTATAATATCCTCTTTGATACGGGCATAAACATCGGTGATTCTGTCTCCGCTTTTACCCCGGTTGATGAATCTGATTCTGCCTTTATAATTTTTTTCAACATCAGAAGCAAGAAGAAACGCATATCCGCAGCCAAGTCCGGAATTATCATTGTTTTCATCATCTCTGTTTGCATCTGTTATTGAATCGCCCTGAAATAAAAATGTTTTCATATAAAAATCTCCGCGTGTTAAATCAATATCTGTTGCCGTACATCAGTTTTCGCTTGTTGTTTCATATGGCCAATCGATAATACCGCCGAATTCTTTCACATTGGTATAGCCGAGTTTCACAAGCTCTTCAGATGCAATCTTGCTTCGTCTGCCGCTACGACAATAGACAAGAATCAACTGATTTTTATCGGGAAGTTCTTTTTCGGCACGTGCTGCTATCTCATATTCGGGAATAAGAATTGCACCTTTGATGTGTCCCTGTGAAAATTCTTCTTCTGTACGGGCATCGATTATAACATAATCACTCTCGGTGTCCATAATATTTTTTGCTTCTTCGGCTGTGATTTGCTGATAGGTATTCATCGTTTCACTCTCCTCCTGTCCGCATCCGACAAACAGACAAAGTATTAAACACAAAGTAATGCTGATTATCTTTTTCACGGCAATATATTCCCCTTTCTCCCCGGAAATCCGTTTTGACAAATCGGAAGTTGTCGTGATAGTGAAATTGAGAAATCAGAAGTGAGAAGTTTATGAAGGGGCTTTGCCCCTTATCCCGTTTTATAGAGCGTAGCGGAACAAGTGCGAAGCACTTCCGACACTCCTAACTCCTAACTTGTTTGACAAATTCTTATTTATCAATCTGATTATATCACACTATCAGCACACAATTCAACAAAAAAAACTGCCCTCGGATGAGAGCAGTCTGAAAATATTCAGTTTTGCAAAGCGTATATCAATTTTCCTCATAGGGACGGACACGGAATGTTGCACCTATCGATTCACAGATTTCACGGCTTCTATCCTGTTCTTCTTTACTTGTCACAACGTCTACGACTGTCATCATAACTTCCGGAACATACTCAGTGCAATCCTTTGCGAAGCTTAACATTGCATCGTATGAGTCAATACCGAATTTCGGACGCACAACGTTTAAATATTCTTCTTTATTGGTTGCATTCAGACTGATGGAAACGGAATCAATCAGACCTTTCAGCATATGTGCTGTTTTTTCTCCGTTTATCAGATCGGAAAGACCGTTTGTATTAATACGGATTTTTGTTCTGCCTTTTGATTTTATGTAGGCGGCAACTTCTAAAAGGTCATGCAGCCGCTCTGTTGGTTCACCGTAACCGCAGAATACAACTTCGTCGTATTTTTCCAGATTCCACGAATCGATGCTGTCGCAGATTTCTTTTACTGTGGGTTCTCTTTCAAGCCAGAGAGAATCTGAGTTAAAAACATGATTTTTGTTATGTCTGAGACAGAATACACAGGCACACGGGCATCTGTTGGTAATATTTACATATATTGAATTTCTGCCCTCATAAGTTATGGTCATCATATATTATGTCCTCCCAACACCTTTTTCTTAATGTCATATTTGTCCATTGCAATACCTATAACTACATATACAATGCTGCTCACTACCGCCTGAATAAGCGAACCGGGAATTCCTGACAGCGAAGCTACAAAACTGCCTGTGATCAGAACTTCATAAAAATAGTATCCCGCTGCGGAAATCAGTGCCGCAGGTAAAAGCATAATGAGATTTCTTTTTGTTATGATTTTATTGGCCTTGCAAGTAAACAGAATCGCTAATAAACCTTTGATTATCATTGAACCGGGAGCCCATATTGCAAATCCTGTAAGACAATCCGCAAGCATAGCACCCAGAACTCCAACCACTATGGAATACGGCATCGGAAGCACACTTGCTGCGATAAAAATAAATCCATCGCCGCAATGCACGTATCCGTTATATGTAGGAATGTGCAGATAAGCGGTAACAACAAAAACCAATGCCGAAAAAATTCCCGTTATACATATCAGTTTTGTTTTATTCTTTTTCATAATATAATGATCAATTTCCATGGCATTTCTACCCTGAAAATTTACCGTAATCACCTCGCATCAAATTCAAGCTTGTAAATTTAATTATATCACACTTCTGCCACAGAATTCAACTACACTTTCTGAGTAATTATATTATCCAATAATCGATTTCAATCAATCCTGCAAACAAAAACTGCCCTCGGATGAGAGCAGTCTGATGTTTTTAACAGATTATAAAACAAGATAATCATTTGCCGCAATTACGGTTTTTGAACCGTCCTGCAAGATTATTTCCTTATCTTCATTATTGAAATTCATAACAAAAATACTGTCGCCGCGTTTTCTGACAGATACACCGCACGGCACGGAAATATCCGAATCAGCAGAAATATTTTCCTTTTCTGCCATCCATCTGCAAAAATCTCCTGCAAGGTCTTCGTCATTTCTGAAACCGACATAATATGCCTTGCCTGAGCCGTATTCGTTTTCTGTTACAGAAGGTAACCCTGCATAGAAATCGCTTCTGTATTCACCAAGGATTTTTGCTCCTTTTGAATGAATAATATCGCAGACATGATTAACATCATATTCCTTGCCGTTGAAAGTCGCTTTGCCTTTCATATTCTCAGGCAGAGAATCGGTTTCTTCACACCATATACCAAAGACTTTTTTAAGACCGTTTGCAGGTAAACCGCCGAGATAACACAAATCGTCCTTATCAACAACGGCACCCAGATATGTCATAACAAAATTACCGCCGTTTCTGACATATTCTTCGATTTTGCTTTCGGTATTATCTTTCAACATATAAAGAAACGGAGCGATAACAAGCCCGTACTTTGAAAAATCATCATCCATTGATATAACATCTGCAGAAACACCCATTTCCCAGAATGGTCTGTACCATTTGATACACTCTGCATAATAGTCTCTTCGTTTATTGTTGTAACCGCAGAAATGATGCACTGCCCTGCTGTTATCCCAGTCGCAGATGATTGCAACCTTACTGTCACAATATACTCCCGCAACATTACTGAGTTTTTCAAGAGCTGCACCGGTAGTTGCAACTTCCCTGAACACCCTTGTGTTTTCGTTGCCGCAATGGTCAACTACCGCACCGTGGAATTTTTCGTGACTTCCGCGGCTTTTTCTCCACTGAAAATACTGAACACTGTCTGCACCGTGAGCAACTGACTGAATTGCTGTGAGAGTCTGCATTTTCGGTTTCGGTAATTTATTCACATCGTGCCAGTTTACAAGAGACGGTGTGCTTTCCATCATAAAGAAAGGCTGACCGTTTTTCATTGAACGGAAGGTATCATGACAGAATGCTGTTTCAACTGCCGCATCAATATTGCTTTCACTTTCACCGAAGCAGGGATAGTTATCCCATGACACAAGATCAAGATGCTTTGCAAATTTCTGATAATCTATGCCGTTATACATTCTCATAAAATTGGTTGTTATGGGAATGTCGGGTGTGATTTCACGGATGGGAGCAATCTCATTTTCATAGAAAGAAATGTGGCTGTCGGTTACAAATCTGTCCCAGCACAATTTCATTGCAGAAATATGATTTTCTCCGCGGTATTTGGGAGAATTGATCTGACTCCAGTCTGTGATTCTGTGACTCCAGAAACCGTTCCACCAGCTGTCGTTGAGTTTTTCAAGGTCATTATCATAGTATTTTTTCAGCCATTCTCTGAAAGCACTCTGACAAAGTTCGCAATGACATTCACCGCAGTATTCGTTTGATATATGCCACATTTTAAGTGCAGGGTGATTTTTATATCTTTCTGCAATGGCACGGTTGATTGCATTTACCTTTTTGCGGTAAACAGGAGATGTCAGACAATGATTATGACGGACACCGAAATCGTTTCTGATTCCGTTTTCTTCCACTCTTAAAACTTCAGGATATTTCTGCGAGAGCCATGCAGGTCTTGCACCTGACGGTGTTGCGAGAATAACATCAATTCCGTTTGAGTGCAGTTTATCCATCATTTCGTCAAGCCACTGAAAATTATATACACCCTCCCGGGGCTCAAGCATTGACCATGAGAAAATGCCCACAGTTGCACTGTTTATGTGAGCAAGCTTCATAAGACGCATGTCTTCGTCTATGATTTCGGGAGTTTTAAGCCACTGATCGGGATTATAGTCTCCGCCGTGTACAATATGATTAAAAAATTTCTTTTCCATTATGCCACCTCTGAAAATTCAGTCTGTAATTATGATTATATCACACCATTACCACACAATTCAATCCAATTAAATAATACCGTCGGAGAAATACGGCGGTATTGTCTTTAAAAAACACAAAAGCGAGGTGAATTTCATCTCACTTATTATATCAATACAGAATCACACTGCGCTCACATATAATAATTTTCAGATAAAGATTTAATTATCAGATCAGGGATTTGAATAAGTTCAGCATATAATTATTAACCATAATTTAACATTTCAAAAATTCTATTGTTTTTTTCTGTCAGAATGATATAATTTTACAGTAAACAATTCTGTCTTAAAAAGGAGAATGAATTATGCCCTTGACTATTATGAAACTTCTCGCCAGTTTTCTTGCATTCGTATTTTCAATATTTAATATTTCTGCTGATATTCCCGGCTTTTCTGACAGCAAGGAATCCACAACTTCTATTCAATATCTTAATGACGAAAAAGGCTCTATGGATGCCATTATAACTATCAACACAACAACAGACGGCAACTATAAGCTTTATTGGGCTGATGAAAATAACAACATGCTTACATTCGCACTCAATGACAAAGAACTTCCTTTCAGCGAATTTGCCATTGTTACTACATATTACGGTGAAGGTTCTGTTGACCTTCCTGACTATACTGCAATTCCTGACGGTGCAGAGAATATCCTTGTAACCCTTGACGGTGAAACTCTTGAAATACTTGAAATTCCCGAAGAAAAAATTGCAGACCGTGAGGATAAAATATATTCTTATGGCGCATTGAGTGACCTTCATTTCAACAGATATTTTAACGGAAATGGTGAAGATATTGCAAACATGACATTTACGGTTGCACTCGACTTCTTTGATGATGCTGATGTATCTCTCGTTGCTATGTCCGGTGACATTGCGTATGACGGTGAATTGGAATCATTTATGATGTTCAATGAAATTTCTTCACAGTATGATTTCCCTGTTTACACATCAACCGGTAATCACGACATAAGAAAAGAATATAAAAAAGAAAACTGGCTTGCATATATGAATCCCGGTGCTTATGGTGAAAACCGTTCGGAAGACGTTATCAATGTTGCTGATAACGGTATGGATTTTGTTTATCAAGAACCTGTTTCAGGTGACATTTTCGTTTTCCTTTGTCAGACATCAAATAATTACGGTATCCCTTACAATTCACTTCTTCAGCCATCACAGCTTAATTGGCTTGAAGAACAACTCAATGCACATAAGGATAAATCCGTATATATCTTCTTCCATACTATGCTTGGCTCTACAAACGAAAATCCATTTATCACAACAGGTAACGTTATGAACAATCTGGGGTGGGCATATCCACTTATTTATACTCCCGGTGCAAACGATGAAATCAGACTCAGAAACATTTTAAGAGAAAATAAAAATGCAACTTTCTTCAACGGTCATTCACACTGGGCATATCATATGCAGTGTCTGAATCCTGAGCTTAACATTTCTAAAAATGGTGAAGACGGAGCAACATACGTTCATATTTCTTCTGTTTCCTGCCCGAGAACAACAGGAGATTACCAGATTTTATGGTCAAGCAACGATTCCGTTATGAGCGAAGGATATCTTATTGAGGTTTATGAAGATACTATGGTTTTATATGGTGTTGATTTCACAAACGGCAGAATCCTTGCTTATGCAACTTATGAAAGTGCAAAATAAATAATAAAAAACGATTGTTCAAAAACAATCAGATAATTAAAAATATATCCACCTGAAAATTGCATAGGTCCGTAAAAAACGGACATAGAAAAAACACACACCTCCTATGGTAGAATAGAAATATCTACCGTAGGAGGAATTTTTATGTCCAGAGAATACAGACACATTAAACAATATGAAAAAGAAATATTGGAATTGCGAGAATCAGGATTAACATATCGTGACTGTTGCAGTTTAACAAACAGTAAACAATTAAACAAATTCGAGTATAAATCCCCATAAAGCACAGATACTAACAAGGCAATTTGAAATTTTAAGGAGAGAATATATATGAAAGCGACAGGAATTGTAAGAAGAATCGACAATCTCGGCAGAGTCGTTATTCCTAAAGAAATCAGAAGAACAATGCGAATCCGTGAGGGTGACCCGTTACATACAACATTGACAGAATTCGACAGGTTTTGTGTGGCTATACATAGTGTGGTGAATAGATATAAAGCAACAGCGAGGTGAAATTCACCTCGCTGTTGTTTAAAAGTTTTATTTTTTTAAAATGGAATACCCCAACCTATCTATCATTTGGTCAATCTCTTCGTCAGTGGGGGTTTCGGATAATGCATAAATTTGATTTCTACACATGTAGAATTCGAACTCATCCGTAAGTTTAACATTACCCACTACTACAGGAACTATCGTTCCACCTTGTGCAATAGCTCTTTCCACTTCACATAAAACCCATGCCGATTCCATAGCTGCTTGCGTCAGCAAGACCATTACACAACCTTCTTGAGAAGCTTCGGTTATTGCATTTGATATGACCGAAGAATATGAACTCCCGACTGGAATGCTATCAGGAGCAAAAAATACAAGATAGTCCTTTGCTTCCAATTTATCCTTAATCCTTCTTGCAATCACTTCATCTTTACTTGAATAAGAAATAAATACACGTAGATTATGAACCATTTTTTGTATGGTATTAGAAACATCATTCTCATCATCAATATTAATAGTTATAATTTTTTTGCTGTCAGTTCTTGTAATATATTCACGTTCAAGTGTAACCCATTTGGATTTTCTGGAGTTATCACTATTAACAAAAACAAACCATTCACGAGCATCAATTTCTCGCTTAATCAAATCTTCGATTTCACTATCATCATCGAGACATTTTAAATAAAAGCAAAGGGGTTCAAACCCATCCTTTTCAAGACAATTTCGTATCTCTCTTACTTTTTCAATATCAGCGTGAGAATGTGACAAAAAAATATATCCACCTTTTGATTTCTTTAATTTGTCAAAAAAACCCATAAAAAAACCTCCGCAGTCATTAAAATTGTTATACCACAAGCAATTTAAAAAGTCAATTCCTACAGTATAAATCTCCATAAATCACAGATACTAACATCACGATTTGAAATTTTAAGGAGAGAATATATATGAAAGCAACAGGTATAGTTCGTAGAATCGACGATCTCGGCAGAGTCGTTATTCCCAAAGAAATCAGAAGAACAATGCGAATCCGTGAGGGTGACCCGCTGGATAACTCATTGACACTTGAAGATAAGTATGCGATTTCAGTACATAGTGTTTTGAAGCGATATAAAGAACAAGCGAGGTGAAGTTCACCTCGCTTTTGAATGTGTATTTTGATGTTTTATTTAAGTATAAATTCTCCGTCAATTAACTCGTATGTTGATGATATACAAGCATCACTTTCAGAAGTGAGCTCATCCAGAGAAATTTCCATCTCACATTGAAAACAAGAAAAGCAACCGTTTTCATCTGTTTCAAAATCACCTGTGTCAATATCGCTTTGAATGGCTTCTATATCATATTCTTCTCCACAATATGGGCAGAAAGCCAAACCATCCCCGCCTCTCATAAGATTAACACCACTTTTAGTTTCAAGTATATTATCGTGATACTCAATTTTCTCACCGTAATTATCACCCGTGCTTAAATTGTCGAAACAAGACTCTCCTGTAAAATGTTTGTTTGGAAAATTGTATGCAATATTTTGGGCTAAAACAACTAAAAATCCTTCATAATCGTTCCAATCTATAGGTTCGCCATACGTAAATAGTTTATTATCCTCTTTATCTACAATAGGAAACCAGTTATCCAAGTTTTTTTCTTCTAAAATCTTCTCGATTATAACACATGCTTTTTCGGTCGTTTCCGGATCAGTGAAACGCAATTCATAACTTGCACTAATTTGCATAAATACTCCTCCATATACTTAATTATACATTTATTATATCACAAAACTGTAAAAATGCAAGTTTTATTGAATTATTTAAATTTCTTTCAGCGAGAATTTTACGGTATATTTCTCCGTAAGTTACAGATACTATGACAGCAATTTGAAATTTTAAGGAGAGAATATATATGAAAGCGACAGGAATTGTAAGAAGAATCGACGATCTCGGCAGAGTTGTTATTCCTAAAGAAATCAGAAGAACAATGCGAATCCGTGAGGGTGACCCGTTAGAAATTTATACTGATGCTGACGGTGAGGTTATTTTCAAGAAGTATTCACCCATGGGTGAGATGTCGGAATTCACATCGCAGTATGCAGAAGTGCTTTACAGGGCGACAAATATGCCTGTAATCATCACAGACCGTGACCATGTGATTTCATGCACAGGGCTTTCCAAGAAAGATACCATTGACCGTCACATCACAAAAGAGCTTGAAGAAATCATGGAAAACCGTTCAAGCTTCATTGCGGGCAATGACAAAGGTGTACTTCTGCCCGTAGAAGGTCTTGACAGAAATGCTGCAATTGCCTACCCTATCGTCGGAGGCGGTGATGTTTCGGGTGCTGTCATTCTTCTTTTCAACGAAAGCGGTACAGCTCCCACTCAGTCTGAAATCAAGCTGGCGCAGGTTGCGGCTTCTTTCCTCGGAAAACAGACGGAGGAATAAACAATAATTTAGCGGTGCTGAATTATTGTAGTGGAAAATTGAAAATTGAAAGTTGAAAATGAATAGAGCGAAGCGATAAATTATTGTTTCGTGTTGACAAATCCCTTCCATGACGGCATAATAATGTCATATGGAGGGGATTTTATGCACAGATTATCTTTTGAATGCGATTATACAACGGGGGCACACCCTGAAATACTGAAAAAACTGACGGAAACAAATTCTGAATCCTTGTCGGGTTACGGTGCTGACCATTACTGTGAAAGTGCAAAAGAAAAAATCAGAGCACTCTGTAACAATGATGTTGATGTTTTCTTTCTTGTGGGCGGCACACAGACAAATTCCGTCGTGATCTCGTCACTTCTCAATTCTTATGAAGGTGTGATTGCTGCCGACACAGGGCATGTCAGTGTTCACGAAGCAGGTGCAATTGAATATACCGGCCACAAAGTGCTCACAATTCCCCACCATGACGGAAAAATCATGCCGACTGAACTTTCTGATTACATCAGCAACTTCTACAATGACGAAAACCATGAACACATGGTGTTTCCGGGAATGGTTTACATATCACATCCGACAGAAAACGGAACTCTTTACACAAAAGATGAACTGAAAGAAATTTCCTGCATCTGCAAAAAATACAACCTTCCGTTGTTTCTTGACGGTGCAAGACTCGGTTACGGGCTCATGAGCAAAAATACAGATGTCTCACTCGCTGATATTTCTCATTTCTGTGACGTATTCTATATCGGCGGAACAAAAGTCGGTGCGTTATGCGGCGAAGCTGTTGTTTTTAAAAAATCTGCAACGCCGAAACATTTCATGACCACTGTCAAGCAGCACGGAGCTTTACTTGCAAAAGGACGGCTTCTCGGTATTCAGTTTGACACGCTTTTTACTGATAATCTCTACTTTTCAATCAGCCTGCACGCAATCGAAATGGCTGAGCTGCTCAGAACTATTCTCAGCGAAAAAGGATATAGTTTTGCATGGGAATCTTTCACAAATCAGCAGTTTGTTATTCTTGAAAACGAACAGTTGGAAAAACTTAAAGAAAAAGTAGGTTTTTCATTCTGGGAAAAAGCTGACGATAATCATACAGTTGTACGATTCGCAACAAGCTGGTCGACAAGAAAAGAAGATGTTGAAAAACTCAGAGAGCTTTTATAAAAACAAAAACCGTAGCCACATCACATGGCTACGGCTTTTATCTTTTTTTATCAATAAAGTGTTTTTGAAAGAATAAAGCAGACCCACAATGCTATAACAAACAATGTTTCACAAGGGATTGCAAGTTTTGTATAGGGGCATTTCCAGCCTTTATCAACACACAGGAAAATTGTTCTGACAGTCAGAACAGTTGTTGCAAAGAACAATCCGCCTACAAGTGAATACACGGGTGTTCCGAGTGCGATTGTAAGATACAGCAAAAATGCACCGAGGGCGAATGATATACCGCCGTAATAAACACGGATTTCGGTTTTACCTGCATTATCAACAGGTTTTACGGCAAATGCTTCTGCATTCTTTACGGGGTTTGCAATAAACACAATCGCCATGCCGAAGAAATACAGACAAAGACCGATAACTGCAATTCCTGCAGGGACATTTGAGAAAAATATTTCTTTCATAAGAATTCTCCTTTCGTTTTTTCAAGTATAACTGAAACTGTACGGAATTGTCAACAATGTTGCTTATTTTGTTCTGAGGATAAAATTGATTACATTCAGAGCGCTGCGCTGTGCTTCTGCAAGTGTGACACCGCCCTGTGATTTCATTGAGGGAATCAATGCACGTGCATCGGGATCGCCTTTTCTGCCGAATTCACCGGGCATCAGCACGTCAACCTGAGCACGGACACGGTAAGCGTCATTTTTAATATCCGGAAATTCTCTTGAAGCTCCTGCTCTCATCCACCAGTCTGTGATGATAAGACCTTTATAACCCCATTCCTGTCTGAGAATCTGAGTGACAAGTTCATAGTTATAATGACTCCATACGCCGTTTATCTTGTTGTAGCTTGTCATGATTGACCAGGGATCGGATTCCTTTACGGCAATTTCAAAGCCTTTGAGATAAATCTCACGCAGAGCTCTTTCGCTGACTCTTGAATCGTTATAGTTTCTGTTAGTTTCCTGATTGTTACATGCAAAATGCTTAGGACAGGCTGATCTGCCTGTTTTCTGAATACCGCGGACTGCTGCTGCGGCAATTTTGCCTGAAAGCAACGGATCTTCCGAGAAGTATTCAAAGTTTCTGCCGCACAGGGGATTTCTGTGAATATTCATACCCGGTGCAAGCAACATATTCACATCGAATTTTGCCATTTCTTCACTTACAAGTGAATAAAGCTGTTCAATACCCTCTGCATTGAATGAACTTGCAAGTGCAGTTCCGCAGGGCAGAAGGCTGACTGTTCTGCGGATTCTGATGCCTGACGGACCGTCTGTTGTGATCATTGCAGGAATACCTCTGCTGCGGAGTTTCTCTGTCACACCGCCGAATGCACCTGCATTTCCGTTTATACCGTAAGCTGAATTCATCTTGCCTTCACCGTGAGTCAGGTCATCGAGTTCTTCGGGTGAAAGCTGTGCTACAAATTCTTCGGGAGTATATTTTCCGCTGACAACATCGTCGAACATGATATCATCTTTTGTGCGGATAAGTTCTTCGGGAAGTTCGGAAAGAATCTGTGTTTTCAGATCCTTGGTTGCTGTGGGAACATTTTCAAAGGCAGGTTTGCCGTTTTTGTTCACCATTCTTCTGAAGGGATTTTCGGGTCTTACTGCAAGTATTTCACGCAGTTCTTTTACAACTTCTGTTTCTGATTTTTCAATTGTCAGAACACGAGTTGCACTGCGAACATCCGCACCGACTTCAACTCCGTATTCACCTGCTTCAAGCACATGACAACATTTGAAGCCTGTTACACCGCTGTCATCATAAGGTGCAGAATCCGCAAGATTTATCTTCATAACAAGTGTCTGATTTTCACCGGGTGCAAGTGTCTTTGTTTTGGCGAAAGAAGCAAGGCTTTTTGCAGGATTGCCGAGTTTTCCGCAAGGCAGATTCAGATAGCACTGAACAACCTGTTTACCTGAATAAGTTCCTGTATTTGTGACCTGTGTTTTAACGATAATTTCATTTCCGTCATTCTCACATTCTGTTTTTAATTCAAAATCAGTATAGCTCAGACCGAATCCGAAAGGATACAGCACTTTATCTTTTGCAAAAGTTTCAAAATAACGGTAGCCGACATAAATATCTTCTGTATATGCGTTGAATTTTCTTCCGCCGAAATCTTCATTTCCGGGGTATGATTCATAATTTACGGCAATTGTATCTGTAAGTTTTCCGCTGGGAGTGACTTTACCTGTAAGCACATCAGCAAGAGCATAACCGCTTTCCATACCACCCTGCCAAGCATAAACAATTGCACTAATTTTATCACCATATGATGCAATACGGCTCATGTCAATGATATTTCCGCAGTCAAGGATAACGCAGACCTTCTTGAAATGCTTTGTGACAAGATCAAGCATCTTCACTTCTCTGTCTGTCAGGTAATAACTTCCCTTTTTAAGCAGATTTTCTCTGTCTTCACCTGCTGCTCTGCCGATTACAACAAGTGCTTTGTCTGCATTTTTTGCAGCATCGCTTACAGTTGTTTCTTTAAGAGGCATTTCGGGATAGCTCATGGGCCAATGTCCCCAGAAACCTTCATCGGGAACGTTTTTCTTATCGTGGCACCAAGTGTCATAAACCGAAGCAAGATTTTCTTCTATTCTGACATTATTCTGTCTGAGACCTGCCATCAGACCCGATTTATAAGGGGGTATAACATCTCCGCCGCTGCCGTAACCCACGGTGAAATAATCAACCGCTGTTCTGCCGAAAACAGCAACTGTTTCATCTTCACAAACGGGCAGAGTTTTATTCTCATTTTTCAGAAGCACGATACCTTCCGCCGCCATCTGTCTTGCTACGGGAACAATCTCAGGCACAGTCAGTTCACTTGTGATTTCTGACTGATTGAGCTCCTGTTCAAGACCTGTTGAGCCGAAAGTCTTTATAAAAAAACGCACACATTTATTGATAATCCTGTTCATGCAAAAACCTCTTTTTTCTCGATTTAAAATAATATTTTAACGCAAAAATCAATCTTTGTAAATAGATATAACATAATCTTCATGATACTCTCTGAGTATTTTTTCTGAATTCACCGCAAGCGTTTTCAGCTCTGATGCAATACCTTCACCCGTGTATTTCAGATATGCTTCTTTTGCCGTCCACAGTTCAAAAAATCTGAGAAGCATTTTTTCATCGGGCAGAATGCTGAAATCTTCTTCCTCAGGGTGAAAGCCGAAAAGATAAAAAAGTTCATCGTGAGTATAAACACGTTTTGCAACTTTAAGTTCAATGTTTCTTATCTGCTCAACATCAATTCCCACAGGCTTGTCATTAACAGCACAGACAACAATATTCCCCGAATGGCTGATATTGAAATGCACATCTGCATTTTCTGCATAGGGTTTGCCGTTTTCTCCTGCACTGAGTATAATGTCTTCCGCAGATATACCGCAAAACTCCTCAACAGCTTTTTTTGCAAGCATTTCTCCTACAACAGACCGCTTTTTGTCATCATCGAAATGAAAACGGTCAACTTTCTGTCTTTTTGCTTCATTCATAAGAGAAAACCATTTGTCATACTCATTTTCACTCATATCACGGATATCGTATTTATACCATTTCAAGATTTAACATCTCCGTTTGTTTTATCAGTTTCAGTATACCATATTTTTTTATAAAATCAACCGACTTGCAAAAATGAACAATGTATGCTAAAATAAATTTAAATTAATAAAAAAGGTGAACTGTTTTATGTACAAATATTTAGGCAATTCAGATATCTTGCTTTATGATTTATTGAACACACTGAGTGGTGTCGCTGTTTACATATTCTGCTTTTTTCAGTATAAAAGACAGAAAGCAATTCAAAGTTTCGGCACAAGATCCATACAGAATGCCGTTGCAAAAAAATTCCCGAACAGCAAAGTAAAAATTTTATCAGGCTGCGTATTCTGGATTATTCTTGAACTCATAATTTTTTCTTTTGTTGAATGTCAGCTTACTGCAGGTTTCAACAGAACATTCGGCGACCTTGTAAGAACAGGCGCAAATTATTTCGGTCAGCTTTACCACATACCGTTCCTGTTGGCAGCATTCTGTTTATTGTTCTGGTGCGATCCTTTAAAACAAATTGATTTGCTTGCCCCTTCTTTCCCGCTTGCATTATTTATCGCAAAAATTGCTTGTTTCTGCCACGGATGTTGCGGAGGTATTGAATGGGAAAAAGGTTTATTCAATACCGAATCAGGTCTTGTGGAATTCCCCATTCAGCTGGTTGAAGCAGGTCTTGCACTTCTGCTTTTCGTTTTGATGTTATTCATTCGAGACAAAGCAAAACCGGGCACTCTGTTCCCCATATATCTTATACTTTACAGCGGAACACGCTTTTTCAGCGAATTCCTGAGCAAGAAGCCTGATGTTTTCTGGATTCTGAAAACATACCACATTCTGTGCCTTATCGGCGTTGTTCTTGGCATCATCGAACTTGTGGTTGCACTTAAATTCGGTGATAAGATCAGTGAATTATTCAGCGAATCACATTATTTCATACCAAACAAAAAAGAAAAGAACAAGAACAAAAAGAAAACTGCAAAAACATAAAGCAAAAGAGCAAATCGTGATGATTTGCTCTTCTTTTTTTATTTACTTAAAACCGACAGCATTATATCTGCAAGTTCATTGCTGTTATCCGACTGGAAATAATGAGTCTTTGTATCTATAAAATGCACTCCGACAACATTTTCCGCATACAGATTCCACAGTCTTTCCGCATCGGCAAAGTTTTCCGTAAACATATCGTCTTTGCTGATTATCACAGAAACAGGACATCTGACTTTTACTCTTTCTTTATAGAAACATTCTGTCATAAAGTCTGTATCTTTCCTGAAATTCATAACCATATCGGCAATCTGTTCATCTGAAAAACTTCCGAAAGGCGCACCTGCTTTCATAAGTGCCATAACAAGCATTTCATCTGATACGGTATTCCAGAAATTATCTTTCTGCGGATTTTCGGGAGGAATACTTGCACCTGCGATATACTGCGCTACAATTCCCGTCTGCATTTTTTCAAGATTTGTGATTATCTGCATTGCAACTGCTGAGCCTGCGCAATGTGAATAGACATATAATTCACGGTCTTTTGCAACTTCATACAATTCCTGAGCAATTTTTTCACACTCATCAGATGAACGGGCATAATCGACATAGTAAAGAGAATATTCATCTGTCCTGTCTGACAATGATTTTGAAAGAGCAGCAAAAGCTTCTGCACCGCCGCCTGCATAAGGCACAAATACAAGCGCCTTTCTGCTGTTTTCAATATTTTTCAAAGTCATAACACGGCTGACTTCATTTTTTGCTTCGGCAGTCATCAGACCTGCAAGTTTACGGGGTGTGGAATTTGAAATAAAGTCCGCCGCAGAAACATCCTTGAAAAAGTCTTCCGACAACAATGAAATCATTGAAAGACTTGTACCTCCGAGTTCAAAGAAATCACTGTTTCTGCCGATTTTTTCAACACCGAGAATTCTGCCGAAAAAGTCTGCAATATAGCATTCCGTATCATTTTCAGGGGCTTCGTATTCTCCCTTTTCCACTTCGATTATTTCGATTGCGGAAAGTGATTTTCTGTCAAGCTTACCGCTGGGATTCAACGGCATTTTATCAAGTCTGCAGAATGCGCCGGGCACCATATATGCAGGTAATTCCGTTTCACATATATCTCTGACAGCTTTTTCAGCCGATTCTTCACCGCACCAGAATGCAGCAAGAATATCTCTGCCGTTAACTTTTCTGAGAATAACCGCAACGGATTCGACGCCGTCTGTTTTGCCGATAACGCTTTCAATTTCACCGATTTCAATACGCTGACCGTTGAGTTTTATCTGGTTATCAATTCTTCCGCAGAAAATGATTTCTCCGTCTTCACGGACATAGGCATTGTCACCTGTTTTGTAGAGTTTTCCTTTGCCGAAAGGATTCGGCAGGAATTTTTCGTTTGTGAGTTCAGGATTGTTCAGATATCCTTGGCCCACATTCACACCTGCAATGCAAAGTTCACCTGTTACACCTACGGGCACGGGATTCATATATTTATCCACAACATGCATCTGTGTATTATAAATGGGTTTTCCGATGGGCACAGGGTCTGTGTCACCGGGCACACAATCGTAGTATGTTACGTCAACGGCACATTCAGTCGGTCCGTAAAGATTATGCAGATGTACTTTATTGAAGTCATACATTCCGTAGAATCTGTTGATGTGGTTAGCTGTCAATGCTTCACCTGACAGGAATACATATCTTACAGTATTGAATTTGTACTGCTCTTCTTTGTGTGTTTCAAGATAATTCAGGAACAATTCAAATACTGACGGTACAAAATGAAGATGTGTAACATTATTGTTGTATACTTCTTCAAGAATCTTTGCAGGCAGGAAATGTTCATCAGGTCTTGATGCTGCAAGACTTCCGCCTACCATACCCCACCAGAAAAGTTCCCAAACGGAAACGTCAAATGTATAGGGTGTTTTCTGAAGAATCACATCATTGCCTTCAAGCGGATATTTGTCGTGCATCCACAGTATTCTGTTGACTGCTGATCTGTGGCTGACTTTTGCACCTTTTGGCTTTCCTGTTGAGCCTGAGGTGTAGATGACATATGCTGTATCATCTGCTTCCGCATTGCAGGGATGAACTATATGTTCATTTTTATATTCCTTGATAAATGCTGTCATATCAATACAGGGAACATCCCCTGCAAGATGTGTGAATTTACCCTGAGCAACAACTGCGGCTGCATTACTGTTTTTCAGCATATATTCAATTCTTTCCTGAGGATAGTCAGGTGCTATGGGCATATATGCGTTACCGCCGCGGATGATTCCGTAAATTGCAGAATACATCTCAATACTGCGCTCTGCGATAACTGCGATTATTGATTTTTCACCCTTTGTGATTTCACGCAGTCTGCTGTCAAGTGATTCTGACAAAGTGAGCAATTCTCCGAATGTCACAGTCTTTCCGTCTGCTGTCACGCATGTCTTTGCTGGTTTGCTTTTTGCTGTTTCTTCAAACAGACTGTAGATGGTTGAGTTTTCTTCAACATCATACTCATGAGCTGTATCGTTAAGACCGTAAACAACATGCTGTTTTTCAGCTTCAGTCATGGCTGATATATCTTTTACCGATATATTTTCTGCAATGCACTGTTCAAGGATGAATTTATAGCTGTCTGCAAATTTCTGCACAGTTTCTGTGCTGAAAAGCTCTGTGCAGTATTCTGCTGCGAGGATGACGTCGTTTGTTCTCGGCAGGATATTGAATGTCATATCGCACTTTGCAGATGTTGTTGCAAGAGGAATGAGTTCTGCTTTTTTGTCTGCGAATGTGACATCTGTCATCTCTGCACTCTGGTATGCAAGCATAACATCAAACAACGGATTTCTGCCCTTTGTCTGTATGTTCAGTTTATTGACAAGCTCTCCGAAAGGATAATTCTGATTGTCAATAGCTTCGATTGAGTTATCTCTGATTTCGTTGAACAGTTCTTCAGTTTTTTTGTTTCCGTCAGGTCTGTTTCTCAGGGCAATTGTATTTACAAACATACCCACTGTATCGAGATATCTGCCTGTTCTTCCGCTGATGGGTGTTCCGATTACGATATCTTCATTGCCTGAAAGTTTTGAAAGGAGTATGCTGAAGCACGCCATGTAGTATACAAACGGCGTTATTCCTTTCTGTCTGCACTTCTCTTCAATTTTTTCGTGAAGTGTTTTTTCTATTCTGCTGTAATGGGTACTTCCGTTGAATGACTGTGTCTGTTTTCTCTGGAAGTCTGTGAGAAGATTCAGTTCAGGCACTTCTTCTGCGAACACATCAAGCCAATATTTTTCACTTGTCTGTGTATCTGTATTCTGTACTGCAAATTCTCCGTACTGAACAGTTTTATTCAGCTCTCTGTCCATGTACAGGTCATTGAGTTCTCTGAAAAGTACGGGCATTGTTTCACCGTCTGCTATGATATGGTGTATATCAATTACCACTGTATTTTCGTTACAGCCGACTCTGATAAGCGGTGATTTTTCAAGACTGAACGGCTTTGCAAAACTGTTGAGATTTGCTTCATTTATCTCTTCTGCTTTGACTGTTGCATTTTCATCAATAACCTGATGTATTACACCGTCGATATTTTCGAAATGTGTTCTCAGGCTTTCATGTCTTGCGATGAGATTGTTTACCGCTTTTTCGAGTTTTTCTCTGTCAACATTTTCCGTTCTGAATGCGTAGGTGATGTTATACAGAGTTGAATCAGACTTCATCATCTGTGCTGTATACACTCGCATCTGTGCAGGTGTTGCCGGGATGATTTTTCCGTATTCAATTGCTTCTTCTGTGTTTTCTTTTTCTTCAAGGAATGTTGCCAATTCCCTGATATCTCTGCTTGAGAATATTGTTCTGACTGTGACTGCTTTACCTTTTTCTTCAAGCTTTGCTGTAAGTTCAATTGCTTTAAGACTGTCTCCGCCGATATCAAAGAAATTATCAAGTACACTGATTTTTTCTGCTGACAGAATTGCACTGATGCACTCTGTAAGTATGACTTCATTCTCTGTTTCGGGTGCAACATATTCTGTGTCTGTGCTGATATTTTCAAGATCAATTTCGGGAAGTGCTTTTCTGTTTATCTTTCCGCTTGATGTCAGCGGCATTTCTTCAAGATGTGTAAACACATGGGGAAGCATGTATTTGGGAAGTTTACTGCTGATTTCGTCTTTGATTTCCCTTGCTGTTTTTTCTGTGCCTGTATAGAATGCGCAGATAAGCTGTCTGTCGGTTTTATCCTTACGCACTGTGACAACTGTGTGGATAATGCCGTCTGTTTCTGCTATTGCATTCTCTATTTCACCAAGCTCTATTCTCTGACCTCTTATCTTTACCTGGAAGTCATTTCTGCCGATGAATACAATATTTCCGTCTGCTTTTCTGTAAGCCAGGTCGCCTGTTTTATACAGTTTTCCGTTTCCGAAAGGATTTTCTATGAACTTTTCATTTGTCAGTTCGTCTCTGTTAAGATATCCCTTTGCCACGCAGTCTCCTGCAATGCAAAGCTCACCTGTTACCCCTGCGGGTACAAGCTTCATGTATTTATCAACAATATGAATCTGTGTGTTTGCCATAGGTTTTCCTATGGTGATTTCTTCATTTTCTGCCTTTGCGTATGTTACCCATACTGTTGCTTCTGTGGGGCCGTAGATATTGTAGATTTCTGCGTCTGTGCAGTCTTTCAACTCTTTGACCAATGCTGCATCAAGTGTTTCACCGCCGAGGATGATTGCGCTGAAGTTTTTAAGATAATCAAGATCTGATTTATCTGTCATCAGGGACTTCATCTTTGTGGGCGTTGTCTGAATGATATCAGCAGGATTGTTTTCAAGCAACTCAATAAGTCTGTGCTGAAGTTTTGCCTGTTCTTCATTTGCAAGGATGATTTCCATTCCGTTTGCAAGAGGCAATAATGTTTCTGTTACGAATATATCAAAGCCTGCTGTTGTGACTGACAGAATTTTTGTATTTTCTTTTGTGATTCCGAAGCACACATTCTTTTCATTTGCGCTGACATAATTCACCACATTTTTATGTGTGAGAAGTGTGCCTTTGGGTTTTCCTGTTGAGCCTGATGTGTAGATACAATAGCAGACACTTGAATTATCTGTTGTTATCTTCGGATTTTCTGTATTTTCATTACTTAACAGTGCTTCAACATTTTCATCTGTGATGCAATACTTTGCACCACTGTCTGAAAGCATGTATTCTGTTCTGTCTTCGGGGTAATCCGGGTCTATGGGCAGATATGCCGCTCCTGTTTTCAGAATTCCGAGCATTGACACAACAAGGTATGTCTTTCTCGACAGTCTGAATGCTACAATGTCTCCCTTGCTGATGCCTTTTTCGATAAGGCTGTGTGCGATTGCATTTGCTTCTGCGTTCAGTTCTCTGTATGTTAGAACTTTATCGCATCCTGTGATTGCAATACTGTCTGGTGTTTTCTCTGCCTGCAACTCAAAAAGTTCATGCACACAGCTGTCACTTGCGTAGGATATTTCTGTGTTGTTGAATTCTGCAAGGACTTTTTCATCAGCTACGGAAATATCCTTGATTTCTGTTTCTTCCGCAAGGCAGAGTTCAAGAACAGTTTTGTACATTTCTGCAAAATCTGCAACTTTTTCTTCTCTGAAAAGCTCGGTGCAGTATTCTGCTGCGAGGATGACGTCGTTTGTTCTCGGCAGGATATTGAATGTCATGTCGCACTTTGCAGATGTTGTTTCAAGGGGAATGAGTTCTGCTTTTTTGTCTGCGAATGTGACATCTGTCATCTCTGCACTCTGGTATGCAAGCATAACATCAAACAACGGATTTATGCCCTTTGAATGAATATTA
>JAGBSO010000017.1 GCA_017631795.1 Clostridia bacterium
AACTTCTTCATAGAATGAGTAAGCAAAAATATATCCGGCTATGATTAAAATTATATTTCCCAATGTGTATCCGAAAATTGAAAGTATAACTGTTTTTGTCATTTTCTTCGGTTTATACATGAACACATCCAGAAGCTTTTTTGATTTCTGATGAAGATTTTTTAATAATCTGCCTGTTGCGAAAATCAATTTTGTAAGAATCATTTTTGAAAAGTATTCCTGTCCAGCTTTTTTGATTCTGACTGTTGATGCAAGCCACTCTGTAAATAATGCGTAACTTACAGTGAGTAATGCAGCAATTCCCCATGGTGCATACATAAGATATATATCCGTGTTACCGCTTAAGCTTTCCATAACTACTGCAACAATTATTACTGCAAGAGCTATAAGTCCTGCAATACTGCCGAATGATAACAGAAAATGCAAATCTGTCGGGAACTTATCAATAAAAGCTGTCACGCACTTTTCTTCTCCGTTTTTATGTCCGCAAAGACAGAGAAAAACAATAAGTAATATCACAGTTACTGTAAGTGACGCAAAAATAACTGCGAAAAATGCAGCAGTGTTTGTATCAATCAGATCGTTATATGATGTAAAAAGATAGCAGTATGAATCGTTACCTTCACTTAACTGATTGTCTTCAATATAAATATAGACTTCGCAGTTTTTTGTACCTGAAAGCACAGCACTGTGGGCAACACAGATTCTGGGACCTGAAGAATTTCTGAGCGGAAAATATCCGTCATTTACGCAAAGCTACGGATTCAGATCAAAATTCAGCGAAGACTTTTATCATGTAAGAACACTTATAACCAGCAATGCAGACAATATTGATGCAGCTTTCAATACCAACCGTGACAAAATCATCAATGAAGCTGTAAATTCATATCTTGATCAAAAATCAAAAATTATTGAAGATGAATTAAGATATGCCGTTGCTAACTATGATGAATCATATTTTTCCTATGAGTACACTGCAGATGCCATTGTGCTCCCAGAGACGACAACACAAGCGGAAATATCAACATCTTCTCCAACTGCTACATCAACTGAAGAACCTGCGACAGATGAAAACGGTGAAGATATTCCGAGAAATATTCAGGCGGCTCAAAAAATCCTGCAAACAGCAAAAGGCAGAGATTTTCTGAATTATTCGGCACTGGTAAGAGATGAAGCATTCAATTCAAGTGAATTCAACTATGAAACTGTTATTAATGTTTCAGAAAACTCAGGCACATCAGTTCGTTTTACCAATACTGATTTTTATCCTGATGAACAAACCATAAAAAAGCACTTCCTGTATCAATATGAAAATTATCAATCAAATGCAAAAGATGAAGCTGTATCAGATAAAGAAATTTCTGAATATATGTTATCAAATCTCAAAGTTTTCAGATATTATGCAGTTGATGACAAAGGCTTTGTATATTCAAACATAGAAAATAAACCAACTCTTGAAAAAATAAAAAAGAATGATGCTTATATCTGTTATGACGGAGCAAATATCACAATCGGAAAACTTGAAAATAATCAGAAAAAATATATAACAAACGTGCTAGTAAAAAATGCAAAACTGAAAAATGTCAATACCGCCAGAAAGAAACATAAGCCTTTTGTAAAAACTGAATACTTAAATTTTGTCAATCTTGTATCCAAGTCCCCACACCACCTTTAAATATTTTGGATCTTTAGGATTTATTTCGATCTTTTCTCTGATATTTCTGATGTGTACGGTTACTGTTTTCTCGGTATGAAAAGCAATTTCATTCCAGACTGCTTCGTATATCTGTGTGCTTGAAAGGACTTTTCCCATGTTAGTCATCAGATATTCGAGGATGCTGTATTCTCTTGCCGTAAGCTTTACAGGGTCTCCGTCAACTGAGACTTCCTTACTGTCCCTGTTGAGAGTAAGACCGCCTGAAATGAGCATATTTTCTGTCTTTTGCATACTGCCGAGTGAGCTGTAACGTCTTATCTGTGATTTGACACGTGCAACAAGCTCCAGTGGATTGAATGGTTTTGTGACATAATCGTCTGCGCCGAAACCGAGTCCTGATATTTTGTCGGTATCTTCACTTTTTGCAGAAAGCAGGATAATAGGGAAGTTGTATTTTTCTCTTATCCTGATTGTTGTTTTTAGACCGTCAAGACGTGGCATCATAATATCAAGCACCATACAATGAATTTCGTTTTTGCCGATGACTTCGAGTGCTGCAATTCCGTCAGATGCAGTCAATACTTCATATCCTTCGTTTTTCAGGTATATTACAACCGATTCAAGGATAGCTTCGTCATCATCACAGACCAGAACTTTGTACATTTCAATCATCTCCGTATTGTTGTATCAGAAAAAATTTGACCGTGTCATTATAGTAACACGGTCGGTTTAAGTGCAGGTAATAAAATTATAAAGAAAAAGTAAAGAAATCAGATGAGTTTTCCTATACAGCAGTCATTATCCGTATCGATAATAATTACATCCTTTATCTGACCGGTCAGATCAATATCGGTCTGAATTTTTACAGGTGTGTAGTTTCTTGTATAACCGTGTTGCCAGTCGTTTTTTGGTGTTTCAAAGAGAACAGAGAACGTTTTTCCGTTATTCTCTGCAAAAGCTTCCTTTCGGATTTCTTCACAGACAGAGCTTAATGTGTTTGCTCGCTGACTTTTTACTGCGTTTTGCAGATGCCCGTCCATTTTTGCAGCTTTAGTACCTTCACGGATGGAATAGGGAAATACATGAACTTTTTCAAATCTGATGCTTTTTGCAAATTCCACCGTTGTGTTGAATTCTTCTTCAGTTTCCCCGGGAAAACCTGTGATAATATCGGTAGTTATAGATGTATCTTCAAATGAACTGCGGAGTTTGTCTGCAAGAGCTTTATATTCGGCTGAATTATAATGTCTGTTCATTCTTTTCAGAACAGAATCACAGCCGCTTTGCAGAGATATATGAAACTGTGGACAGAATTTTTTGCATGAAGCAAAAGTGTCTATCATTTCATCTGAAATGTGATCGGGTTCAAGTGAGCCGAGTCTGATTCTTTCAATACCATCTGTATTTTCAGCAGCAATAACAGCGTCTGTCAGTGATAGCCCGATATCTCTGCCGTATGCAGACAAATTGATTCCCACAAAAACAACTTCCTTGAATCCGTTTTTTGCAAGAGTTTCGAGTTCTGTTTTTATGTCATCAATAGGCTTTGAGCGTGATCTTCCTCTTGCATAAGGAATTGCACAGTAAGAGCAGAATCTGTTGCATCCGTCCTGTATTTTGATGAAAGCTCTTGTATGACCTGAGAACTCGGTGATTATAATACCTTCGTATTTCTCTCCGTTTTCATGCTGTGATATATTTATTATGTTCTTTTTTGATTCAAACCATTTGTTCAGGGATGCAATAAGCTGTGAATTGTTTTTGTTGCCGAGAATAATATCTGCTTCTTTTACACCTAATGCTTCGTCAGGAAAAGCCTGGGGCACACATCCTGTCATAACAACAGCCGCATCAGGATGTTTTGATTTAAAATGTCTTACAGCCTGACGAGTTTTTCTGTTGCTTTCGGCTGTAACAGTACATGAATTTATTATATAAACATCGGCATCTTCTTTTGAATCAACAACGAGATAACCGTTTCTGTTGAGCATTTCGGTCATTTCCTGTGATTCGTACTGATTGACTTTGCAGCCGAGTGTAAAAATTGCAGCTTTCATTATATCACTTCCTGAAATAATATTATAACTGTATGACAGTTGAAAATCAAGCATATTATTTTTGCCTGAAACATAAATTGAAGTATAATTCAATGGACAAAATCCAGAAAGTGTGATATAATGAAAAAAATAATAACAGTATTCCTTTTATCAATTCTTATTGGTATTTTTACGGTTACATGCAGTGGTCTGAATTTCTCTGTGTCGGATGAGAAAGAATTTTCAGATAATCCGTATGATGATATTGCAACTGTCGATGTGTCTGTTCCGGTTGATGCTCAGCTTATGACTTATGCAAAATCAGTAGTACTTCTGGAAAAATCCACAGGGAAAGTTCTTTACTCAGAAAATGAAAATGAGAAACTTTATCCTGCGTCCGTTACCAAAATTATGACTATATTGTTGGTTTGTGAAGCAATTGATTCGGGAAAAATAAAATTATCTGATTCAGTGCAATGCAGTAAAAATGCCGCATCAAAAGGTGGTTCACAGATATGGTTGGAGACCGGAGAAACAATGACCGTAGATGAGCTTCTGAAAGCTACATGTGTTTACAGTGCAAATGATGCGTGCACTCTGTTGGGAGAATATGTAGCAGGAAGTGAATCTGCATTTAATGAACTTATGAATTCCAGGGCAGCAGAACTCGGGATGGCCAATACGCATTTTGATAACTGTACAGGTCTTGATGATACAACAGAGACGCACCTGACAACAGCTTATGACGTAGCTCTGATGTCAAGAGAGTTGTTGAAACACGATTTTATAAAGGAATATACAACAATCTGGATGGATTCATTGCGTAATGGTGAGACTCAACTTGTCAATACAAATAAACTGATTAGAACATATGACGGAATAACAGGACTGAAAACAGGAACAACAGAAAAAGCAGGTTGTTGTGTTGCAGCAACTGCAAAACGAAACAACATGGAGCTGATAGCTGTTGTAATGGGAAGCACAAACAGTAATGATCGGTTTGAATCTGCTGAAAATCTTCTCGACTGGGGTTTTTCAAATTATGAATTATATCAACCGTCTTTCGATGACAGCATTCAGGTTAATATAAAAGTTCTTTTTGGTAAAACTGATTTTGTAGGTATAAAATGTCCTCTGATGGCGCCGATTCTGATAAATAAAGATGTTTCTGAAAATATTACTGTTGATGTGGAAATTGCTGACAGTGTCACAGCACCTGTTGAAAATAATCAGATTGTTGGGAAAATAGTTATAAGAAACAATGATTCTGTTTTGACAGAGTATGATATAACTGTTTCGGAATCTGTACAAAAACTTACTATTTTTGATGCTTTCTATAAACTGCTTACATCGTTTTCTGATAATGTTTAAATATTATAAAAAAAATATGGTAATTCAGACAATTTTCTATTGAAAAATGATGCAAAGCATAGTATAATATTTAAAATATTTGTTTTTTTGGAGAGGCGTAAAACATGGCGATTAAACTTAACTGTAAGCATATCGAAGGTTTTGTCAATTCAGCAGAACTTGAAGCTGTTAAAGACGAAGTCAGCGTTGCTTATGAAAAATTGTATTCACAGAAAGCTTCAGCTCAGGGAAATGATTTTCACGGTTGGCTGACTCTGCCTGCTGATTACGACAAAGAAGAATTTGCACGAATTAAAGAAGCTGCAGAAAAAATCAGAAAGAATTCCGAAGTTCTTGTTGTTATCGGAATCGGAGGTTCTTATCTTGGTGCAAGAGCGGCAATTGAGTTCTGCAAATCAGATAACTACAATGTTGTTGTTGATGATGCTCCGCAGATTGTTTTTGTCGGAAATTCACTCAGCCCTGTTGAGATTGCAGAGATAATCAATCTTTGTAAGAAATGTGATTTTTCTGTTAATGTAATTTCAAAATCAGGAACTACAACAGAACCAGCCATTACATTCAGAATTTTCAAGAACCTTCTTATCGAAAAATACGGTAAGGAAGAAGCAGCAAAGAGAATTTATGCAACAACTGACAAAGCAAAAGGAACACTCAAAGAACTTTCTGATAAAGAAGGCTATGAAACATTTGTTGTTCCCGATGATGTTGGCGGAAGATATTCAGTTCTTACAGCAGTCGGTTTACTTCCCATTGCTGCGGCAGGCATAAATATTGATGAACTTATGCGCGGTGCTGCAGATGCAATGAATGAGTATACTAATCCCGATATGCTTACAAATGATTGCAGTAAATATGCAGCCATCAGAAATATTCTTCACCGTAAAGGTAAGAATATTGAAATGATGGTAAGTTATGAACCTGATTACACTATGATGAATGAATGGTTCAAACAACTTTTCGGTGAAAGTGAAGGTAAAGATAATAAGGGTATTTTCCCTGCATCCGCTATTTATTCAACAGACCTTCATTCTCTCGGACAGTATGTTCAGGAAGGCAGACGTGAACTGTTTGAGACAGTAGTTGTTTTTAATCAGCCTAAATGTGATATCGTTATTGAAGCTGATGAAAATGATAGTGACGGTCTTAACTTCCTTGCTGGAAAAACATTATCCTATGTTAACTCAATGGCTATGCAGGGTACAATTCTTGCTCATACAGACGGCGGTGTTCCCAATCTTGTTATTGAAGTTGAAAAAATGGATGAGTATAATTTAGGTTATCTTATTTATTTCTTTGAAAAAGCTTGCGCTGTTTCAGGTTATATGCTTGGCGTTAACCCCTTCAATCAGCCCGGTGTTGAAAGCTATAAGAAGAATATGTTTGCTCTTCTTGGTAAACCCGGTTATGAAGAAATGGCAGTGGAACTTTCAAAAAGACTTAATGGTTAACCGTTATTATAAATGTAAAGGAGACAAACAAAATGATTACATTACTTACCGGTACAAAGGGCAGCGGAAAAACAAAGAAACTCTTGGCTCTCATTGAAGATGCAGCAGCAGCTTCTGCAGGTCACGTTATCTGTGTTGAACAGAAGGATGCACTCAGATATGATGTTAAGACAAGCGTAAGACTTGTTTCAACTGACTATTACGGAGTTCAGGGATTCGATGCATTCTACGGACTTCTTGCAGGTCTTTGTGCAGGCGACCATGATATAACAGACATTCTTATTGACGCAACACTCCGCATCGGTTCAAGAGATATGGATGAACTTGCAGCTTTCCTTGCAAAAGTTAACAAACTTTCTGCTGAAGCTGATACAAAATTCACATTTACTGTTTCTACAGATACAGAAAATATTCCTGCATCTGTGCTTGAATTTTGTGAATTAAAGTAATATAAGCGGCAAATAGTCTGCCGTATTGAGATTTTTCATAAAAATTGAACGGAAAAATTGTGTATATTTTACTTAAAATATATTGACAAAGTAACTTTTTGAATATATAATATTATCCGTTCGTATTTTGGAGGACTTTGCAGATGATTATAGAACTGCGCCGATTTTTTGAAAACGATGACATAAAACAGGATTTTTCCTACGAATTTGATGCTGAGGATGAAATTATTA
>JAGBSO010000018.1 GCA_017631795.1 Clostridia bacterium
CAATTCGTAATTCTTAATTCGTAATGCGTAATTTAGGAAAAGGCTTCGCCTTTTGAACCATTGTAATGGGGTAAGGGGTGTAACCCCTTCATCAATTACGAATTACGCATTATGAATTACGCATTAAATAATTTAGCTCCGATAAATTATTTTTTATAAAAGTCCTCTTTTAAGCATTTCCTGTGCGGCAAGCATAATGCCGATTTTACCGCTGTGGAAGTTAAGACCGCCCTGCATCCATACTGCAAAAGGCTCACGCAAGGGAGCATCTGCAGAAAGTTCAATTGATGAGCCTGATGTGAATGCACCTGCTGCCATGATAACCTGACAGGGGTAACCGGGCATATCCCAGGGCTCGGGAGTTACATAGGAATCAATGGGTGAGCCTTTCTGGAGTCCCTGACAGAAAGCAATCAGATTTTCGCTGTTTTTAAGCTTGATTGCCTGAATGATATCGTGTCTTGTTTCGTCTGATGACGGTGTTGTTTCAAAACCGAAGCCCTCGAAGAGTGAAGCTGCAAAAACAGCTGTTTTGAGTGCTTCGCCTACAACATGCGGTGCATGGAAAAGTCCCATGAGAATTTCTCTTGTGCTTTCAAGAGATGCACCGACTTCTTTACCGAGAGACGGTGTTGTGAGTCTGTATGAGCAAAGGTCGATAGCTTCCTTTGTGCCTGCCATGTAGCCGCCGCATTTTGCCACACCGCCGCCGGGATTTTTGATAAGACTGCCTACAATAAGGTCAGCACCGACTGCTGTGGGCTCTGTTTTCTCAACAAATTCACCGTAACAGTTATCAACCATGACAAGCGCATCTGAATTTGCTCTTACAATTTCAATCGCTTTGCCGATTTCTGCAACAGAAAGGCTGTCACGAAGAGTATAGCCTCTTGAACGCTGAAGATATACAAGTCTGATCTTATTTTCTTTTACTGCCTTTTCAATGGCTTCGTAATCAAGATGACCGTTTTCATCAAGGTCTGTCTGAAGATATGTTACGCCGAAATCTGCAAGTGAGCCCTGTCCGTTTTTGCCGTCCATACCGATAACGGGACAGATTGTGTCATAAGGTCTGCCTGTGATGCAGAGCATGTTATCACCGGGACGCAGAAGTGAGAAAAGTCCGATTCCCAGAGCATGTGTACCGCAGGCAATACTATATCTTATTATTGCATCTTCCGCACCGAAAACATCGGCAACAATCTTATCTGCAAGTTCTCTGCCCGAGTCACCGTAGCCGTAGCCTGTTGAACCCCAGAGCTGTGTTTCGCTGACTCTGTTTTCTATAAAAGCATTCAGCACTTTATGCTGATTATACTCTGTCAGTTCATCAATTCTTGCAAAAGCCGGCTTTGCTCTTTCAAGTGCTTTTTCCGATGCATCTGTTATGATCGGATTAAAATTAAAAAATGTATTGTCCATATCAATTCTCCTTAACATATCTATTTTAAATGTAAGGTGGTGCAGTGTCAATACCGAATTTAAAAGATTTCATAACATGAAACATTGAATATTGTCGCTGTCTATTGAAAAAAATCGAAAAATATGATAAAATGTAAAAAAATTATGCGATGTGATTTCATTTGAAAAATATTCTTGAATATCTTGAAAAAAGTGCAGAAAAATATCCGGAAAAAATTGCAATTGCAGACCGTGACAAGTCTTATACATTCACTGAGTTCAAAAACTCAGCATCTTTGATGGGCAATCATCCGTCACTTAAAAACATAAGCAATTCACCTGTCGGAGTTTTTGCATCACATTCAGCAGAGACCATTATTATGATGTTCGGTGTGCTTTACAGCGGCAATTTCTATATTCCGCTGAATCCGGAACTTCCTTGCGATAAACTCGCACAGATTATAAATGATTCGGGAATGGCTGTTATTCTCGGCAATAATCAGGAAGAAACCGCAAGACAATCCGGTTTTGACGGCACATACATAGATTTCACAGACATTCCTCAGAATAATGATTATGCAATCATTCCCGAAACACTCCCCACAGCACCGATGTTTGCAATTTACACATCAGGTTCAACAGGCAAACCGAAAGGCGTTCAGAAAAATCACCTTTCGATGATCAGCTTTATTGAAGCATATACCGACGAATTCGGTTTTGATGAAAATATTGTAATCGGCAATCAGACTCCGTTTTTCTTTGACGCATCAGCAAAAGACATTTATCTTATGCTGAAAACAGGGGCAAGAATAGAGATCCTGCCGGCTGAATTTTTCTCATTCCCCATAATGCTGATAAAATATCTGAACGAGCGCAGAGTCTCTTTTATATCATGGGTTCCTACTGCGTTGTCAATAGTCACAAAACTCAATACTTTTTCAGAAGTATTGCCGCTTTATCTTGAAAAGGTGTTTTTTGTGGGAGAAGCATTTCCCGCAAAACAACTGAAAAAATGGATGACTGCACTGCCCGATGTCAGATTTGTAAATCTGTACGGTTCATCCGAAACCGCAGGCATCTGCTGCTTCTGTGAAATAACCGAAGCTCCCGAAGAAGACGAACAGCTTCCCATCGGCAAACCGCTCAGCAACTGCAAAGTTTTTCTCATGGACGACGGAAAATTTGTAACTGACGGTGTGGGTGAAATCCATGTTTCAGGTGATGCGCTTGCAGATTGTTACTACAACGATGAAGAAAAAACGCTGAATTCATTTTTTATCGGAGAATTACCTGACGGAAGCAAAAGCCGTATTTTCAGAACGGGTGATATTGCAAAATACAATGAAAACGGTGATCTGATTTTTGTTTCCCGACGTGACAATCAGATAAAACATATGGGATACCGCATTGAGCTGGGCGAAATCGAGCATACTGCTCAGTCAATTGACGGTGTTGCAAAAGCCTGTTGTGTTTATAACAAAAAAAGACAGAAAATCATTCTTGTCTGCGAGCCGTCCGCAGGAAGCTCAATTACGGCAGATGATATAAGACGCACAATAAAAACAAAACTTGCAGATTATATGCATCCTGCAAAAGTGCTTACAATGGAGGCACTTCCGCTTAATGCAAACGGAAAAACAGACAGACCGCTGATAGAAAAAATCGTTATGAAGGAGAAAAATTAAATGGAAGAATTACTTGAAATACTGGAAGAAATCAATCCTGATATTGATTACGAAACAGCAACAGCTCTCATTGATGACAAAATGCTTGATTCATTCAGCATTGTTTCGCTTGTCACAGAAATTTCAGATGCTTTTGATATTGAAATCAGTCCCAAATATCTGATTCCCGAAAACTTCAACAGTGTTCAGGCAATGATGAAAATGATAGAAACCATTCAGGACGAAGAATGATACGGAGAATATTATGTCTATAACCTCGGTTACATTTATTCTTTTTTTGCTTGTAACGGTTATTTTGTATTACCTGATCCCCGGAAAATACAGATGGCTTGTTTTACTCGCATCGAGTATGTTTTTCTATATGATGTCGGGCATTTCAAACGGCATTTACATACTCATCACAGCTTTATCCACATTCGGGTCAGCAATTTTCATGCAGAAGATAACTGATTCCCAGAAAAGATATTTCAAAGAAAACAAAGAAAGTCTCACGCGTGAGGATAAAGCAATAATTAAAAAGAAAAACACTTCAAAGCGTAAGACATTGCTGATTCTTACGCTTATTCTCAATTTCGGAATTCTCTGCGTGTTCAAGTACAGCCACTTTGCGCTTGAACAGTTCAACAACGCAATTTCACTTTTCGGTGCACAGCCCATAGAGGACACAATGAAATTCATAATCCCTCTGGGTATCTCGTTTTACACTTTCCAGTCAATGGGATATCTTGCAGATGTTTATTGGAACAAAATTCCGGCAGAAAAGAATTTTCTGAAACTTCTGTTATTCGTTTCATTCTTCCCGCAGATAACCCAGGGTCCCATAAGCAGTTTTGAACAGCTCGGAAAAGAACTTTTTGAAGAACACAAATTCACCTACAAGAATTATTCATGGGGTATTCAGCGAATGATGTGGGGCTTCTTCAAGAAGATGGTAATTGCAGATACTCTTTCACCATGGGTATATGATGTTTTTGAAAACTATTCACAATACAGCGGTATCACAACGCTCATCGGTGCATTCATGTACAGCGTACTCATTTACGCCGATTTCTCAGGATACATGGATATCGTATGCGGTTTCTGTGAAGTTCTGGGCATAAAACTTACGGAAAACTTTGACAGACCGTATTTTTCAAAATCAATTGCAGAATACTGGAGAAGATGGCACATCAGTCTGGGCGTATGGTTCAAATCATATATCTATTATCCCATTGCTGTTTCAGGCTGGAACAAAAAACTCGGTAAATTCTCACAGAAAAAACTCGGAAAAACATTCGGCAAAACAGTACCCGCTTCGGTTGCTCTTGTTGTTGTGTGGCTCACAACGGGTCTGTGGCACGGTGCAAGCATGGCGTATGTTGCATGGGGCGGTGTCAACGGTCTTTTCATTATACTTTCACTCTGGCTTGAGCCTGTTTACGACAAATGCAAATCAAAATTGAAAATAAAAGAAAGCGCAACCTGGTTCAGAGCTTTTCAGACAATCCGTACATTTATACTTGTAACATTCATAAAAGTGCTTCCCGAAGTCGGCACACTTTCAGAAGGATTCGGATTGTGGAAAAACATATTCACAAGCAGAATAATCCCCGACTCATGGCAGACTCTGCTTCCCTTTGTAGACAATATTTACGATGATAAATCAATCAGAACAATCGGTGTGGTTATATTCGGCACACTGCTTATTTTCATAACCAGCATGATTCAGCGAAAACAGCCGATCCGTCAATTCCTCGGAAAATTCCCGTTGATTGTCAAAATCGCAGTTTTTGTTGCTTTGTTCTTCTTGATTGTTTATTTCGGAATTCCCGCTTCGGGTAATGCAGGAGGGTTTATGTATGCGCAATTTTAAACGGGCAATCGCAGTAACCCTGGCTTGTATTTTATGTACGGGAATTGTTTTCACGCTCATTGCAGAAGTTTATTTCAGCAATTCCTATTACTACTATCAGGATTCTGAAACAAGAAAAAACTATGGCGGCGAAATTGATTTCCTGATTTGCGGAAGTTCACACGGTCTGAGAGCTTTTTCTCCTGAAATTCTCGACAAAGAGCTGGATTGTTTCAGCTACAATATTTCAGGTGCGCTGATGACAATGCAAGGCAGATATACACTGCTGAAAAAGGAAATTGAAAGAAATCCCGTAAAAACAGTAGTTGTAGAAGTTTCCTACAATGCACTTTCCAGAAACCGTGTCAAAGAAGGTGCAGAAGGTGATCTTTATATCCTTGCAAGGCTTGATAACATGGCAGAAAGACTCGGATTTTTCTTCTCAGCCATGAAACTCAGCGAATACGACCGTGTGCTTTATGACACTGTAAACAGGGGTGTACAGTGCATCGAATGGATGACAGACGGAAGAAAACAGGTTGACACAACCGTCACAAAAGGCTACAACAAACCGCAGGGGATATATGATTGTACAGTCTCTGCAGAAACTTATGAACAAAAATTTCATTACACAAAATTTTCAGAAACGGCAGATGAATACAATATCAGTTATCTTAATAAAATTATTAACATCTGCAAAGAGAAAAATGTACGGCTGATTTTTGTTGTAACACCCATATCAAGCAGCTACGAAGCTGAGCACAGCAATACTGATATCGTTATGGCAACAGTCAGAGAAATTGCAAAAAATGCAGACGCAGAGTTTTATGACTTCAACCTCATAAAAGGCAAAGACCAGATGTTCCCTGCAGACACTGCGTATTTTGACATTTCACATCTGAGTGCAAGCGGTGCAGAAACATTCAACAGAGAATTCGCACGTGTCATTACTGCAGCGGAAAACGGTGAGAATACCGACGATTTGTTCTACTCATCATATGTCGAAGCACAGCAGTATTATAATTGTATTAAATAATTACATCAAAAAAAATCACCGATGCCGGGCATCGGTGATTTATTATTTTATTATTTATCAAACAGCTGAATGATCACAACATTCATGCTTTGTGCCAAAGATTGCAAGAATCTTTGCAAAGATTCTGCGGATTGCAGAGATGAAGTCTGACTTGTGGCAATAGCAATCACATTCTACAACAGAAATCTCGGGGATTTCAATATCTGCGTTACCGTTGTGTACATAGATATATGCTGTTGTTGTTTTGATTCCGTTTGCTTTGATTGTAAGCTCGTAATCACCTTCGGGAAGAACTTCTGTGAAGTAACCGTTAAGGTCTGTCTTGAGTTCAAAAGTTCTGCCTGTATTCATTTCTGTGAATGTAACTGTTGCATTGGGAATGATGTTGCCTTCTGAATCATAAAGAGTGATATAAACAAGAGCTTTTCCGTCGTAATAAAGGATTTCCTTCATTTCATTGCTACAAACGTCACAAGCGTGAAGAATGTAACCGCTCTGTGTCTTTGTGGGTTCAACTCTGCCGCCTTCAACTTCCACATAATTATGACCTGTAGCATCTACATAATTATCTGCATAAGAACGGTCTCCACGGATACAGGAATGAAGATCATAACCCTTCTGTGTACAAGTGGGAGCTACTGTTGAAACTGTATATTCATGACCGAGAGGATCAACGAAGTCTGACTTAGCATTATCGCCGCAAGATGCACACTTGACAAGTGTGTAACCCTTTTCTGTACATGTGGGAAGAACTGTTGACTTCTCATAGCTATGGCCTGTTGCAGGAACATAGTCTGTTCTGTCAATCTGATCACAGACAAGACATCTTGTTACTGTGTAACCCTGAAGTGTACATGAGGGAGGAACAACTGTAACAAGGTTTGCGTGACCTACTGCATCTACGTGTTCAGTAACAAGAACATCACCACAGACTGAACAAGTATATGTTGTGTAACCGCCTTCTGTACAGGTGGGGAATGTTACAACGCCGTTGTATTCGTGAGGAAGTTTTGCAATTTTTTCTGTCTTTACATCACCGCAATTTGCACAGATGTGATATTTTTCACCTTCTGAACTACATGTGGGCTTGATTATAACTACGCCTTCATCCCATGCATGACCGAGAGCATAAAGAACTTCATTTTTTTCTTCTCCGCATACATTACATGTATAGTGCTTGTTACCGGGATGTGTACATGTGGGAGCAACTGTAACAACACCGTCGTCCCAGTCATGACCGAGTGCGGGAATTTCAATGCTTGTCTGAACATCTCCGCATCTGTCGCAGGTTGCGTTCATGAGACCTGTTTCTGTACATGTGGGATTCTTTGTTATTGTTTCATTTGTCCAGTCGTGACCGAGTTCATCAAGAACTTTTACCTGAGTTGCATCGCAACGTGAACATTCCTGATTCTGAAGACCTGTTTCTGTACATGTGGGTTCCTTTGTGGGAGCGCCCTTATCCTGCCAGTCATGGCCGAGTGCTTCTGTATATGTGTCGATATAAGAATCACCACAACGTGAACATGTATGAGTTGTGTAACCGATATCTGTACATGTGGGAGCTGTTACTTCGGGTACATAGTCATGACCGAGAGCATTTACAATTCTTGATTCTGTTTCTTTACATACAGAACAAACTCTTTCTTCTCTGCCGTTTGCTGTACATGTTGCTTCTTTTGTTGTTGTCCAGTTGCCCCATGTGTGACCTGTTGCTGCAACGGGTTTTGTTTCTGTTGCGCCACAGACTGAACATTTTCTTGTTGTTATGCCGTCTTTTGTACATGTTGCAGTGGGTGTTGACCATTCGCCCCATTTATGTTCAGCAAGGGGAAGTTCTTCTCTGCCTGAAATAACTTTCTGACAGTCGTTACAGTATGTATATGCTGTATAACCGGGAACAGTACATGTTGATTCTTTTGCAGGATAGCTTACTGTGTTGACATGATTGTTGGGATCGATGGGAGCTGTTTCTGTTTTTGTTTCACCACAATCGTCACATACGTAGTTCTTTACACCTGCTCTTTTACATGTTGCAGTTGTTTCGCTTACAAGTCTGAATGAATGAGCTTCAGTTTCGTAAACAGTGTTTACTGTCATGCCTGCTGTGATGTTTGTGAACTCTTTGTTCCATCCTGTGAACTTGTAATGAGTATCAGCGTTATTTTTTATAAACTGAGGAACTTCGGGAGCAGTTGCATTGCCCTTATAGTTGACAGTTTCTGATTTTACTGTTTCTTTTGTTACTGTATTATAGAAGTTTACTGTGAACTTATTGATTGAGAAGATAGCATAAACAGTTGCACCTACAGGAACTGAGAATGTCTTTTTGTTACCTGTTGTTGCATCTTTGTCTGTGCTCCAGCCAAGGAAAGTATGACCTTCTTTTGTTGCTGTGTATGAAGCACCGGGGAAAGAAACTGTCTTTTTATCGCCGGCAAGAACTGTATACTGTGTTGCTGTTGTTGTACCGCCGTTTGTTGCAGCGTCGATTCTGATAACAGTTTCAAGACCTGCAATTGCATTTTCAAGAGCTGAAGCAGCTGCTGTAATCTGTGAAGCATCTGCTGTACCTGCATTATAGGGGTTGTTGAAAAGTGCTGCAATTCTGTTTGCTGCACTCAGAGCATCGCTGAATGTTCTCCATGTATCTGCAGTATAGCAGTTCTGATCACCGAGCTCACCTGCTATTTCGATAGATTCAAGCATACGGAGCATGGGGTTTGTAACATCTGTATATGCAGTTGTGTTGTTGAAGTAGATGTAAACGTAGTCACCGCCTGCACCTGCGTTACAGTCAGATATTGCACCGTTGTTATCTCTCTCAACTGTATAGTAACCTGCGGGAGCCTGTGAGCCTGCATCTCCTGATGAACTTGCAGCAATAGCAGTTACGGGAAGACCTGCCTTGGGATCCTTTGTTGCATAAAGGTAGATATAGTCACCGCCTGCGTCCGCATTAAGGTCCTGCTTACCTGAAGTATTTCTACCTGTGATGGTGAAATCACAGACTTTTCCGTTGACCATAAACTGATAAGTTTCAGCACCGCCTGTGTCATGGCCATTACGGAAATGAGTAGCCATAGCGGCATTGATATCAGAAGATGTCTGATATCCGAGGAAAATATAGTCCTTACCTGAAACACCGCTGTTGAAGTCGGTTTCAATCTTTGTATAACCGCCCTGAGTAGCTTCAGATGTAGCATCAGCATTCTTTCCAGCCTGACCGTAACGGATAGACGAAATGAACTGAGTACCCTGAGGGTAGTAATAGTATCTGCCGGGAACATATGAACCCATTGAAATTGCATCAGCAATAACGGGCATACAAACGGCAAAAGCTGTGAAGCACATTACAAATGCAAGTAACATGCTGAAAGCTTTCTTTGATGTTGTTTTTACTTTCGTGAACATTTGAAAGTCTCCTCTCGTTGAATTATACACAGTAATACAGAATAATTCATCGTATTGTACCATTTATTATATATAATAAAATAATAAAATACAAGAAATAAAAAATAAATAAGAAAAAAGTTTACAAAAAATTCACAATTGAGGATAAAAAAAGCAATGAATCTGCGGATTCACTGCTTCTCAAACTCTGCAATTATCGGAAGATGGTCAGAAATCACATCTGTTATTGTTTCTGTCTTTCTGCATTTCAGACCTCTGTAAAAAATATAATCAATCTTCACATCAGGCTTATCTGACGGGTATGTACACATACCTCTGCTTTCCGCCTTTGCGTCTGCATCTGCAAGTCTTTCACGCAAGGGAGCTAAAACCTTGTCATCAGGCTCTGTGTTGAAATCGCCCATAAGAATAACGGGGATATCAATTTCATCAAGAAGTCCGCAGATGGTTTTTACCGCATTTCTGCGCTCTGCCTTTGCAAGACCCATGTGACAGACAAGAAAACAGATATCCTGACCGTCGATATCAGCAACTGCTTTTATGACACATCTCGTTTCATACGAAGCTCTTTCAAATTTAAACTTCGGGTCGGGAATTTTTATGGTTTCCGCTGATTTAAACTTGTGTTTGCTGACAATCGCATTTCCGTATGGCGATGTTTTTCTCACCTTTATTGCTTCGCCGAAATATCTGTACCAAGAGAGTTTATCTCCCAACGCATTCGTCTGGTCAGTATAGCCTTCAACAGGCCCTTCACCACGGACTTCATTGAGTCCGCACACATCGGGGTCATATTTTCTTATCGCATCTGCAAACAAATCAATATCAATAACCTGCTTTTTATAATCCAGACAATGCTGGATATTGAATGTCATAACTTTCATTTTTACAGCTCCTGATTCCGTTTGGTTCATTATATCAAACATTCAGCCTTTTTACAATTATTTTTTACCATGTCCTTACACCGTCAATATGAAGAAAACGCAGAATGTCATAGTTATAAGCAGACAGCGGTTTATTCAGCGCATCATATGTATGTGCGGCAGTAAGAATCACGGGATTCACGGCAATAATCACAGGGGTGTGAAAAAATTCACCGTTGCTTCTTCCCAACTGTACAATATCCCCCGGCAAGACTTCATCACGGGTCACTTCATGTGCATAAGGTCCGACTGATTCATTATTCACAAGGAAACGGTAAAGATATTCAACACCTGTCCATGCTGCTGCACGATCATAAAGTGAACGGTAATACCAACCCACATCAGGTGTGTAATTCATCACTCCCGCACCTGCATAAATACATTGCGATGCGAAATTTGTGCAGTCTCCGCCTATATTCTGAAAATTATAATAGGCGGGATTTCTGCCCAATGCCCATTTCCGTGCGTAAGCCACCGCAGCTGCTCTGTTATAGATTTTCTCTCGCATTTATTCACCACCTTTGTATATGCTATGATTCAATTATGATGTTTGTTAATCCCGTCACTTGTCCGCAGGATGTTGCATATATTGTGATGGGAGGTGATTTTAATGAATGTATGCAGTTGCAAATGCAGATGTGAATGTACTGTTTTCGCTATAATTGCAAGTGTGATAGCAGGTGTGGTTGCAGCATTTCTCAATTTTTCGCTGACAATAGCAATCCCACAGTTTGTGTTGTGGATATTTTTCGGAGTTGCGCTGATTTTCCTTGCTGCCTCACTTCTTGCAGCACCTTTTGTTGACAAGAAAGAGTCAGACGGTTGTCTGTGCGGAGTTGTCAGCGCATTGATAGCAGGTGTTCTCGGAACAGTTCTGATTGCACTTGTTCTTGTTCTTGCAGACATTGCGGCAGGTCTTCTGGCATCTGTTCTCACAGGATTATTGTTCGGATTCTTCACTCTGACCGTAACATCAGTTGCATGTCTTATAAAAAGTATATTTAACTGCCAGTTCTGAACATAAGTAAAAAAATGAGCGATACCCTGCAAAAGCGGAGTATCGCTTTGTTTCATAAAAAAACTGCCGTCAGAAAAGACAGCAGTTGAAAATATGTATTTTTTGACATTTACAAGACAATCATTCATTTGTATTCAAAGAAATTTCAGACTTGTTTTTTCTCTTTTTCACAACACAAACGATTGCAACACCTGCAACAGCGACACCTGCAAGCACCAACGGAATTGAAATTGATGAACGGACTTTAACATCATATTCTGCTATCACACCGTTTGCAGAAGTTGCAATTACAGTTATATTTCCGCTTTTTAATGCGGTCAGCTTTCCATCAGCATCAACCTCTGCAATTTCAGGATCACTTACTTTCCATTCGATATCACGGTTTGTTGTATTCGATGGTGTAAAGATTGCTGACAAAAAAACTGAATCACCGATCTGCACATCTTTTTCACCTTCAATTGTAATTGATTTTGCTTTTATCTCATTTACCTGCACAGTAATTGAGTCACTCATATTGTTTTTTGATGTGGCTGTAATAACCGTTGTTCCGCATGCTACCGCAGTAATTGTACCGTCTGCAGAAACAGAAGCAATTGCAGAGTCTTCTGTAGTCCATGTAAGCTCAGGGAAAGTCGCATCTGCAGGTGATATGATTGCATTGATCTGTTGTTTTTCACCCAGAATCAATTCAATTTTTTCGTTTTCTATTTCCACCGTTTCTACATGTTTTTCTTTTACTTCAAAAGCTACTTTGTCCGAAACACCGTTACTTGCAGTTGCAACGATTTCAACTTCACCCTCGCTGAGCAAACTGACTTTTCCGTCTTCTGAAACTATAGCCACATCCTCATTGCTGCTTGTCCAGGTTATCATATCATTATCCACATTTTCAGGTGTTATAGTTGCTGTGAGAGCAATGTTTTCTCCGATATAATATTCTGATGAATCCGGCAAACCGGATACTGACACTTTATCAGCTTTGATTTCTTTAACCGTAATTCGAACAGAACTTGTCTTCCCGTTGAATGTTTCTGCGGTAAGAGTTGCTGTTCCGTAACTCTTTGCAACAATTTTTGACCCCCTGACAGCAACAACAGAAGGATCACTTGAACTCCATGTAACATTTGTGCTGCATGAATTGCTCGGATAAACAGCTGCATCAATTGATATTTCCTCACCGATTTTCAATGTGGTTTTTTCAGATGTTACCCTGACGCTTGACGGAAAGACATCTGTGTAAGGACAGTAACCGCTATTATGCAAATGTGCAGAACTTCCGCCGCAATGATAGTGATAGCTGCCCAAACCACTTTTATTTTTGTTATCGCTATGCCCTCCGCTGCTGTCTGTACGACCCTGATGTGCAAAAACTGCTACAGTCGAAAAGATAATTAACAATACTGTAAACAATAATATTGAAAAATTTTTAATTATTTTCAAAACAAACCTCTCCTTTTTGAAACTACACGGCTATATATCCGCATAAGTTTTCTGAAAATTTCTAATCATAAAAAAACATAAGATCATGAAAGCGCTGCTTACATTTTCTTTTCGGTGAAATGTTTTCTTACTGCTTCAACAGGAGCTATTGCGCCGAAATGATTTATAACACCCGAAAGTCTTGTAAAAATATCGGGATCCCATTCTTCCTGTTTTGCCGCATTTTCAACACCGAAATAATCAGTCAGTTCGGTAAGCTGTGCTTTAAACTGCGAATAGGGCGGTTTTTTTATGCTCCATGCAGACTGAGCGGCTGCAACATATCTCGGAAAGCACATATATTCCATATATTCGATATTTCTCACATATTCTGTCCATATGGGCACATCTGTACCTATAACAAGGGAATTTATATCCGTGTTGTATTCATACACTTTTTTCAGCGGTGTCATTGAATAGGGATAATCCATGTACATATGGAAAAAATCGCTGACGATTACGGGATTTCCGCTTTTTGCCGACAGACCTTTTCTGTCCATCCACATCTGCACGGTAATATCCTTGTCAAGATTTCCGCCGTTCAGACTTTCATTCCATGTGATGACCTTTTTGCCTTTCTGCGAAAGATAATTCTTTACACGGTTTATGAAATATCCCTGCAATTCTTCTTCATCTGCAAGATTTTCCTTTTTCATAAGCTCCTGACAGACTTTGCAACGTTTCCACTGCTCTTTCGGTGCTTCATCACCGCCGATATGAATATATTCATCGGGAAAGATTGCACATATCTCATCAAAAATATCATAAAGAATGTCATAACTTTCATCATCACCTGCACAGATGATATCCTTGAAAATTCCTGCTCTTGTTTTGATTTCAACTTTTTTATCACCGCACACAAGTGACGGAATTGAAGCAAGTAAAGCCGACACATGACCCGGCATATCAATTTCAGGCACAACAATCATATGATTTTTATGAGCATACTCCACGATTTCACGCATTTCTTCCTGAGTATAAAAGCCTGAATGGATTTCGTCATTCTGTTCACTGCCGAAATTACTGCCGTATCTGACTGAGCCGATTTCTGTCAGCTCGGGATATTTTTTTATTTCAGCTCTCCATCCCTGGTCATCCGTAAGATGCCAGTGAAAAACATTGAATCTGAGCTTTGCGCAGTGATCTATCATTCTTTTAAGATTTTCCGTTGTCACAAAATGACGGCAGGAATCAATCATAAATGAACGGTAAGAATATTTCGGAATGTCCTTTATATGCACATTGGGGATATTCTGACCGCACTGGAATTTTATCTGTTCAAGGAGATTTTTTGCATAGAAAAATCCCGCATCGGAAGAAGCTCTGACAGTTATTTTTCCGTCAATATGAATAACAAAGCACTCGTTTTTCAGTCTGCTGTCAGTTGCCGTTTCAACGGGTGCATCAGCTCTTGAAAATCCCGGCAGATATGAAATCTCATATGGTGCGGGAATCAGCGACAGTTTCATTTTTCTTTCCTCCGTAAATTTATTGCAATCTCTTTATTTATAACCATTTCATCAGCACTGACATCACAGTTGACAGCAAGTATTTTTACCCCTGCCCTTTCTGCTTCACGCAGAGCATCTCCGAATTGTCTGTGAGTTTCGTCATTGGGCGAAAACACATTCACATGCTGAGTCTGAATCACAAACAGAATATATGCTTCATAGCCTTCTTTTCTGCATTCAACAAGCTCCCTGATGTGCTTCACTCCCCTGTCTGTGGGAGCATCGGGAAACAGCGCAACACCGTCTTTTATCAGCGTGACACCCTTGACTTCCGCAAAGATTTTCCTATCTTTGCCTTCGATGTAAAAATCAAAACGGGAGTTGCCGTATTTCACTTCTGCACGCACTTTGCAATCCGGAAAAATTTTTCTGAAATACTCACCTGCCGCAATATTCGGAGCCTGTGAATCAATATTGAAAATCTCCCCGTCTTTTTCGGCTGCAACAAGGTCATATTTCGTTTTCCGCAAGGGATTTGAGCTTTCTTCAAGATAAACTACCGCATTTTCAGTCAGCAATTCTTTCAGCCTGCCCGTGTTTTTAACATGGCAGACCGTTTCGTTACCGTCAACATCAGCCATAGCAATGAATCTGTTGGGACGGGAAATAAATTTTGCTTTTGTTATGTTTGAATATTTCATATAACTTTTCAGACACCGCTTAAATCAAAGGGCGGTGTATACTCTTTTTTTGCAGATGAAAAATCCTGCACATAGGCATTTTCAATACCGCAAAGATACATATAATCAACAGCTTTGTTGTATTCTTCTTCGGAAACAGTCTTCTGCAATTCGGGGAAGGTGCAGTTTTTATTCGGTGTAAACTGACTCATAAGGCTGAAAACAACTTTGTCTCCGAATTCATCAGACACCCAGTCGATAACATCAAGTGTGTTTTCCGTGGAATCAGGCAACATCAGATGACGGACAACAACACCTTTCAGCATGATTCCGTTGTCATCAAAAACAGCTTCACCTGTCTGCCTGAACATTTCACGGATTGCCGATTTTGCTTTTTCGGGATAATCGGGTGCAAGGGAATATTTTTTTGCAAGAGAAGAATCCATATACTTCATATCGGGAAGATAAATCTGAATTTTACCCTCAAATTTTTTCAGAGTTTCAGTGCTGTCGTAACCGCTTGAATTGTACACAACAGGCACACTCAGCGATTTTTCGAGGGACTCAAGAATTTTTTCGGCATAATGAGTGGGTGTTACAAGATTTATGTTATGTACACCGCTGTCAATAAGCTCCTTATAAATCTCACAAAGGCGCTCTGTCGATATTTCCTTGCCGAAACAGCCTGAGCTGATTTCATAATTCTGACAGAAAACGCATTTCATATTGCATCCGCTGAAAAATACGGTGCCTGAGCCTTTTGTTCCGCTGATACATGGTTCTTCCCAGAAATGAGCCGCAGCTCTTGCAATTTTAAGTGTATCGGGAGCACCGCAGACACCTGTTTTCTGCATTCTGTCAACATTGCAGTTTCTCGGGCAGATGTTACAGTTTGCCATCAGAAGTTTGAGCCGTTCCAACCCCAGTCGGAAACGGGATGATATGTCACATAAACTGATGTACCGGGAATTCCGAGTTCGTTTTCAAAAAGCTCACAGATTTTTCCTGTAAGTTTCTCATAAGCTTCGGAAGATGCGTTTCCCAAGAGACTTACGGAAACATAAGCTCCTTTTTCAATCTTGTTTCCGCCCATCCAGAGGTCATAATTATCATCAATACCGACCATGAGATATGTTTCTGACTTGCCGAGTACGGACATGAGTCTGCCGAATTCAGCTTTGATAACTTCTTTCTTTTCGGGTGCTACATTTGTTGTGATTTTTGAATCAATAAAAGGCATAGTTTTACTCTCCTTTGGTCATCTGTATTTTTGCAATTTTTCCGTCTTGTGTAAAGTTCATTTTGTCGATTGCAAGGCTTCTGCAATGACGGATTGTTTTTTCAAGTGGTCTGCGATGATAAACGATATAGAACTGACCGTCAACATCTTCGATATAGCCGTTGTGCCCCGGTGACTTTGCAACGTCATAATCCGAAACAAGGATAGTATCGGCATTTTCGGGCTTGTCGTAAGGTTTATCGATCACGGTACTGACAACTCTGTAAGTATCATCACCCCATGCACCTGCCGACCACATAAAATAGTATTTACCGTCACGTCTGAACATACACGGTGCTTCTTTATAATCTTCAGGTGTGATTTCTTTGAACATACTGCCGTCGGGAAGAGGCTCAAAACCGTTCATTTCTTCATTCATCAGAGCCACGTTACAATGCCCCCATCCGCCGTAGAACAGATATATTTTTCCGTCATCATCCTTGAAAAAATGAGCATCAATGGGCTGTGCACCGTTGATGAATTTGCCGATAAGATGTGTTCCGATGTGATTTACAAAAGGTCCTTCGGGATTTTCCGAAACGGCAACTTCAAGACCGCCTTCTTCATCATCGCTCTGAATATCGTTGACAGCAAAAATCAGATAATAAAGTCCGTTTTTCTCAACAACAGACGGTGCCCAGACTGCCTGCCATGCATAAGGGAAAGTTGACATATCAATAATGTCTTTTATTTCTTTCCATTTTTCACCGTCTGAACTTACATACAGATCAATATTTTTCTGCTGACTGTATGCCCTTGATTTTGTTGCATAAATATAGTATCTGCCGTTGTAAATCCTTGCTTCAGGGTCGGCATGATATGTTTTTGCTATATTACTGTTGGGTTTAAGCATAACAACACCTCGTAATTCTCTGTATAAAAAATGATATCACAAAAACAGAAAAATGTAAAGCACAAAGGAGCAGACCGAAATCTGCTCCTTTCATGTATTCAGAATTGCAATTCCGTTAATATATTCGTTCGGAAAACCGGGAATCTGCCGTAAAGACAGAAAATCTTACAACAAATATTATAACACAAAAAAACGGAGCAGTTCCTTTCAGGAATCACTCCGTGTTTATGATTTTTATCGAATTTTTATTTCATCAGATAAATTATCCCTATCACAGACAAGCCATACAATGAAATAAGTCCAAGCAGGAATTTGTTGCCGAAAAGCACGTCAACAGGATCATCAGCTTTGCTTTTTTCAACAGCAAAACTGTATGTCATGCAAATAAGAATCACAACAGGCACTGTCCATACAATGGCGTTGCTGCCAAAGAACTCCACCGTCACAGAGTCAACACTCCAGAGCGAATAAAAAACAATCGTCAGTGCAGAACAGATATACATGTTTTTATCAAGGAAATTATAGCTGTAATATTTAAGTACAGAACGTGTTTCATTCTCATCCTGAAGCACCAGCTCATTGCGTCTTTTTCCGAGAACAAGATAAAATGAAACTGCGATAACAGTCAGATAAAGCCAGTTTGAAACAGGTCTGTCTGCTATTGCCGAGCCATAGAAGACCCTGAGAAGAAAACCTGATGCCAGAATTGCAATATCAAGAATCGGAACCTGTTTCAGTTTTACGCTGTACAGAATATTCTGAATCAGATACACCGCAAGCATCAGCCATGCAAACAGGTTTATTCCGCAGGCAAAATAATTTGCGGCAGCACAAATTACAAGCAGTACAAAAAACATTATAACCGCTGTCCGTTTTGTCACAGTGCCGTTTGCCAGAGGTCGGTTGCATTTTACGGGATGTTTTTTGTCATTTTCGGCATCGCACAAATCATTGAATATATAGACGGCAGAAGAAACAGCACAAAAAGACACTAACCCGAACAGCATATCCGTCAGCACTGCAACGTCAAGCAGTTGTTTTCCGAATATCACCGGGAGAAAGATCAGAATATTTTTTATGTAATGTTTCAGCCTGAGAAGTCTTATATATTTTTTCATCCTGCTGTTATTCCTTTTGATTTATTAAAATTATTACATATATTTCCGCAAGTTATCTGCAAAGTCATCCTGATAAGATTCATACGGATTTTCTTCACCGTGATCACAGCACAGATCCTCACACATATGCGAAATCTGTTCAGGCTGAATCGGAAAATGAAGTTTATGACGGTAAAAAAATTCTGAAATCACGGCAATGGGAGCAATCGGCAGATGCAGCAACACCGCACGGGTATTGTTTGCCGAAATCAGCGCCTTTACCATCTCATTGTATGTCATTTTTGTTTTTCCGTAGAGATTGCACACACATTTTTCATCTGCAAGGAAAATGTGTTCAATTATCACTCTGCAGACTTCATCGATATAGACAGGCTGTTCGTATGCATTTCCGTTTCCCAATACGGGAACTGCATGAAAAAGCTTTGCAGAACTGACGATTTTATCGAAGCTTTCGCATCCCTTTCCGTAAACCAGGGAACAACGGATAACGGAATAATCAAGTCCTGAATTCCTGATGTGTTCTTCTGCAGAAAGTTTGCTGAGTGCATATGTATATTTTTTTGCCAGATTCACATTGATTGAACTGAGAAAAACAATCCGTGAAATATTGCTTTTTTTGCAGAATTCAACAACCTGTGCAGTTCCGTCGGAATTGACACGGAAAACATCATCATCGTCTGCGGTTACAGAATTTGTAACCGCCGCAAGATGTATGCACACATCAGCATCAACAGGAGGAATCACGCCAAGGTCCTCAAGAGCTCCGTTTATAACCGTAAAACGTGACGGCAGACCGACATTTTTACGGCAAAGGCAATATACTTTTTCAAAACGGCTGTCAGCATTTATATGTTCAAGCAATTGTCTGCCGACAAATCCGCTTGCGCCGGTAATAAAAACATTCATATTATCACCTTAAGAAAAGAACGGTTTTATCACGAATGATGCAACCATATTGTAAACAATAAAAATCAGCATGAATATGTTTATCGGAAGTCTGTTCAGTTTACCGAAACAACCGGTCAGAGTGGTATCGTTCTTTTTTATCATAACAAAAAGAATCAGAAACTCTGAAAGTATCGCAGCTGTCTGCCAGCGCGGTGCTTCAATAATAAGAAAGATAAGCGCTATACTTACAGCAGTTGTCAGCAGAAAAAAGAAACCGGGAATCATTTGATTCTTTTTATTCTTTATGGTATAATAACACCAGAGCGCGGCAAAAAACAGCATGACAGGCAGAAAGAAAAGAACAAAATTCTTTATGAATTCAGAATTGATGATGCTGTCTTTGAAACCGCCGAGCATTCCCATCACATCTTCATCAAAGTAATATGAATCTATGTATGGCTTGTTTTCAACCTGTGTACCCAGTCGTTTTTCCATATATGCATAAAGTTCGTCACGACTCATTTTTATGGTGCTGTTTGCGAAAAATCCGCAATAGACTGCACTGACAAATGAAGAAACAAGCGTTATTGCTGCAGATACAATACGCCCCTTTTTCTTTTCGCTTGTGATTATGCAGTAAACCTGCACTGCAAGGACTGCAGGGAAATATGAAAACACAAATGCATAATGAGTAAAAACCGCCATAACACAAAGTACAGGGCAAAGCCAATGCATTTTCTCAGAAGCTGACAAGAATGCACATAATACAGCAAAAAGGCACAGGTATATATCATATGTCCCGACCCAGTTTGCATACTGAAGCAATGAATAAGGGCAGACAATAAATAATATTGCAACCATAAACAGAAAATCATTATTCTCTCTGACTGCTCTTTTTACTGTATAAAGTCCCAGTGCAAAAAATGATAATATCGTTACGGCATATACAGATATATTCATTATAAAAATCTGCTGATATGTTATATGAGGTGTCAGCAGAGTCAGAATTGACCCGATGAATGTGCGTGAGCCTATATAAAAATTAAAATCAAGCAGATAAAGTGTCGCCGCAGGCAAAGCAAGCTGTGTTGAAACTTCTGTTACCATCTGAATTGCTCTGACCACAAAGAAAATCAGAGCAGCCGCAAGCAATACAGGTCTTATCAGTCTGCCCGTATCTTTTTTTATTGATTCATTCAAATACCTCACCTCATATTCCATTTTTCATTTTCAGTATTCTTTTTTCAGCATTCTTTTTTAATATTATCATAAAGAATTATAGTAGTCAAGGAGGCAATATGGATTCTGAATATTCAAAAACGGCAAAAACATCAGCAATTTTATCTGTTCTGAGCTGTGCAAAAAATATTCTTCTTAAAAAACCGATACTTGCCATTTACGACACAACCAGGCTCTGCAATCAGCGTTGCCCGATGTGTAATATACACAAAGAAAGATCGGAACAGATGTCTGCCGAAGAAATAGAAAAAATTGCAACAGACCTGAAACGTTTCGGTGTTCGCTATGTTTTCATTCAGGGTGGTGAACCACTGATAAGAAAAGATATTGTCGGGATTGTCGATATCTTTATCAGACATTCCATCAAGCCCACTGTCATCACAAACGGTGTTCTTCTCACACGTGAAACAGCTCTGAAACTGGCAGAAAGACGATGCAATCTTTCAATCAGTATTGATTCGCTTATTGATGAAAAGTATGCTCTTTTAAGAGGATCCGATGATTTGCAGAAAGTGCTGAAAAACATTGAAAACATCTGTGATATAACAGACAGACAGGGAAACTGGGCAATCACATCCACAATCACAAAGCAATCATCTTCTGAGGATATAAAAAATATATATGAATACGCAAAACAGAAAGGTTTTATGTTTGCAATAAGACCGTATATTGCAGTTACGGGTGTTGCGGGAAAACGTGACGAAACCCTGACTTATTCACAGGAAGATGTGCTTGAAATTTTTGAACATTTTCTGAAAATTGCAAAACGTGAAAACTACCTTGCATACCTTGTTTACCGTGAACACATAAAATACATAAAAGGCGAACCTATGCCTTCATGCGATGCGATGAAATATTCATTTCTTCTGAAAGAAAACGGAGATTTTGCACCTTGTATTGAAATGCCTGATAAAAAATTCACACTTGAAAATTTTTCGTCAGACAAACGAAAATACAAAGAACTGTTCAGAAAATGCAATCACGAACATCCCTGTTTTTACAATGATGCAAGAGAAATCGGTATTCTTTACCGCAACATACCCCGTCTGATTCTGAATGCTCCGAAAATCATCGGTCAGATGATCAGATTCAAAAGCTTTTTTTAATCATACCAAAAAAAAACGCAACAGAGTGCATTCACTGATGAATACACTCTGTTTTTTTTATAGTTTTTCCGTTTCTTTTTCCGAACCATACAGTCTCACGGGCATAATCTTCCCATGAATCGTAATGTTTGCCGATAAATATATTCTGTGTGGTTTTTTCTTTCGGAACAATATATGACTTATCAAAAATATGGTCAAAATAATCTGCCCAGTCATATCGGGTAGTAAGCATTTTCTGTGTATCTGACGGCAGGGCAACAGATTCCTTCTGAAAACTGAAAAGATCGTCAAGCAGTGCTGCGTCTGCAGAATATCTGCTGAGATATTCTCTGATTTCAGAATAAAAATCATCAATACCCATGACAGACAAAATAAACAGTCCTTCCTGAAAATCCCAGTATATGTTACCGATTCTGTCATCCGAAAAACACAGATTTCCTTTTCCGTCAAGGAAAGAATCTATACTTGAGCATACTGTATCAAGTGTTTTCTTCACAAAAACACTTTCCTGCTCAATCCATGAATAAAGTCCTGTATAAAAATCATGATATGAAACATTCTTTGCTTTTCGCAGATATACAGCAAAAAAGCGGAGCAATCCAAGGCTGTGAAAACTCTGCACACAGGTTGATATGCGCAAAGCATTTCTCCAGTCCTGCATACTCATTGAGCTTGTTTCAACAACAAGCTCAGAACGTGAACTGTAAGTCATATCCTCGTCAATACGGCTGTGATTCTGACACAGATAGGATTTTATTGTTTTTATTTTATATTGTTTTACAAAACTTTCGGAATACATCTTTGTATTCGGCAGGAATTCACAACGGTTGATGTTTATGGAATAGTGCTGTCCTGCTTCGATAACATCAAACAATCCTTTGCAGAAACTATCATAAGTTTCACCGGGAAGTCCGAGAATGATATCGGTATATGTGTACATTCCGTTTCTGCGGTATTTTTCAAGCTGATCAGCAAAATTTTCGGCAGACATATTTTTTCTGCCTATAATTTCAAGAACAGTCGGAGACATGCTCTGCACAGCAACAGATATACCTCTGTTGAGACCTGCTTCATCAAGTTTGCTGTTTATACGGAATGTCAGATCATCTTTGTTTTTTGCGGCAGTTGTTTCAAATTTCTGGGGATAGCCGTATTCTTTTTTCAGGCTGACAACATATTCTGCAATTTCTTCATCTCTGTCAAGAATACCGAAATTTGAATCGGCACAGATGCAGAAAGCAATCCTGTTTTTTGCCATCCATAAAAGATCGTCTTTTATTCTTTCCATAGAAAAACGTCTGAAGCTGTCTTCACTGCCTGCCCAGCAACAATAAATACATCCGTAGGGGCAGCCTCTGTTTGTTTCAAGCACAGCATCAAACTGAATATTCTTATACTTCTCATCATTGACTATACTGTCAAACAAACCCATTGCATACGGACTGGGAAATTCATCCACAGAAACATGTCTGCTTTTTTCTGTCTGCACAGGTACACCGTTTTCCCTGTATGAAATACAGGAAACACCGCCAAGCGAATCATTCCCTGAAAGTGCAGACAATATTGCATAAAAAGTATATTCACCTTCACCGTGCATCAGGATATCAATAAACGGATATTTTTCCAGAAGCTCAGTATCATCAGGCACCTGAGGACCGCCAAAAGCAATCACACAATCTTTCCATTTCTTTTTTATCGCCTCAGCAAGGGCAAGATTGTATTCGATATTCCACATATAGCTTGAAAAACCGACAATATACGGTGCTTCCATTTCTGCAAGCACATCAGCAACCGGTTTTTTTGTGAAAATAAAATCACACAGGTGATATTCTTTTTTTATTTCTTCACGGCTGAATGAAAATGCCGCAATTGTGCCTGTTGAATACGGAAGAAACAAAGATTCGGAAAGGGCATTATTGGGCTGTATGAGATATACATTTTTCATTTATGCTTTCCTCGTCTTTATACAGATTCAACGGTACAGATAGTTTTTTTGTTTCGTCTTCCGTACCAGATTATCTTCCGAGCATAATTTTTCCAGTCATCTGGCACATCATCTGCAAAAAATCTCAATGATACATTCTTTCTGACAAGCTCTGCATCACGGTTTGCAAGAATATTAAAAAAATAGGATTTCCAGTCATAATGATATTCAGCCGAAATATTATTACTGAAAGGAGTTACGATAAGATTTTTCTGATAAGACATCAATTCATCCATCACGGATTTTTCAATGCCGAATTCAAGCAGAAACTCTCCTGCTTCCTTGTAAAAATCATCAAGCTTATAAATATAGTCAAGGAGCATTGCTTCTTCATACGGCCATGTTATATCGCCGAATTCACGGTTGATATATGACAGGTCAACAGCCCCTTCTGCAGTGGACTCAATGCACTTGCTGATTCTGCGTATTGTGTCACCTATAACTCCGTCATGGTCAGAAAAATATCTGATAAACGATTCATAAAAATTATAATACGGCACATTCATTGCATTATGCAGATAAATTGCAAAGCACTGCAACAGTCCGTGACAATGCACACTCTGGATACAAGCTGAAAAAACAGTAGCTTTTACAAGGTCTTCTGCGGACATTGTTGATGTTTCAACAATATATTCCAATCCGCCTGCAAAAACTGCATTTGGAATCGCACAATGATTTATATTTAATTTGTTGACAGCAGTTTTTATGCCGAATTTCTCCATGTAGTCCTTGTTTGCCAATGTGGAATTGGGATAAACTTCACATCTGAAAACATTTATGGAGTCATGCTGTCCACGTTCAAGCAATTCACAGATGCCCTCTGAAAAGCTCTCCAGTGTTTCACCGGGAAGTCCTAAAATCAGTTCGGTATATGTGGGTATTCCTGCCTTATGATAAAGCTCAAGCTGGTCGGACAATTTGTCCTTATTCATATTTTTACGGGAAATGTTACGAAGCACTTCCTCGGACATGCTCTGAAAAGCAAGAGAAACGCCCTTGCTCATTCCCACATCGTTCAGAAGCTTATTGATTCTGAAAATTCTGTCTGTTTTATCCTTTGCAAAACACGCACCGAATTTGTCGGGATAACCGTTTTTCTCTTTCATTGAAACTGCAAACCGTGCAATTTCTTCATCTCTTTCGAACAGGCCGAAATTGGAATCAACGCACATACAATATGCTATTTTGTGCTCAGAAATCCATTCAAGATCCTTTTTCACTCTGTCAATGTCAAACATACGCATGGGCAGGTCGTAATCGCACCAGTCGCAGAATGAGCAATGATAGGGACATCCGCGGTTTGTTTCAAGCTGTGCATTGAATTCAAGTCCCTCAGGCACATTGCAGAGTTTGTCAAAAACACCTGTAAGATAAGGTGACGGATATGTCTTTACGCCTTCACTCTTATCTTCACCACGTACAATATTGCCGTCTTTGTCACGGAATGCGATATTCGGAATACCCGCAAGTGATTCATTTTTATCAAGATTGCGGAGAATTCTTTCAAAAGGAATTTCACCTTCACCGAATATAAGCACGTCAATAAAAGGATAATCTTCAAGATATGAAGAATCCCTTGCAATCTGATGACCGCCGAAAATTATAGTGCAGTCAGGATATTTTTCTTTTATTTTTTCAGCCTGTTCAAGATTATATTTATAATTCCAGAAGTAATTCGAAAATCCCACAACAGAAGGATTCTGAACAACAGTCATTACTTCTTCTGATGAATCTTCTTTGAATATAATCCCCGCAAGCTCATATTTACTGCTTATTTCTTCAAACTGCATTGCATGTGCAGCAAGAACACCTACTGCATAAGGGAAATACACAGAATTTCCGAGCATTGTATTAGGTTGAATGAAATATATATTTTTTTTCATACACTTCACCATTCATTCTGATGATTTCAGTTACCGTTACTTTCAATATAACTGATGTCTGTTATTATGTTCTGACCACCTTTTCGACCGAACCAGACAACTTTTTTTGCATATTCAGGCAGATTTTCAGGAGTGGAAGAAGAATCAATTTTTATTGTGTGAGACCTGAATTCAAGCGGATGGTAACTGTTTTCATATATATCCGAAAAGAATTTATAAAAATCATAATCAAGGGTTAATTCTGAACCTTTTGAATAGGGATTTTTAACAATTTCCTTCTGATAATTCATAAGGTCTGCAAAAAGGACATGATCATTAAAATATTTTTCAAGGAACTGTCTGATTTCTTTGTAAAAATCGTCATAATATCTGACAGCTTTCAGAAAAGCGCCTTCATCAAGAGGCCATGTAAGTTCACCGTAATCAGGCTCAACGCAAGTCAGCGAACCTGAATTATTCAGGACCTGCCCGTATTTTTCTTCAAGCCAGTCATATATTTTTCCGCAGATGCTGTTTTTATTATCAATTGACCAATCAATCAGGTCAGAATAAAAATCAGTATATTTTATGCCTTTTTCATAGTACAGATAAATTGCTATACACTGCAAAAGCCCCAGATTATGAAAAGCTCTTATAAAAACAGAAAATATATTGCTTTTTACCCACATTTCTTTTGACAGGGTTGATGTGGCAACCACAATGCGTGAAAATTCTGTTATATCATTATTTCTGGGCACAACATGGTATTGATGCTGCTCTGTAACAGCATATTCAATCTCATATTTCTCCATATATACCTTGTCACTCATTATTGAATTTACAAGAATTTCACAATTGAAGAAATTTATGGACATATGCTGACCGCATTCAAGCAGTTGTTCAATTCCGTCACGGAAACTCTCGTAAGTTTCACCCGGCAGACCGAGAATAACCTCCGAATAAGCTCCTATTCCGTTTTTATTATAAAGACTCATAAGTTTATGAAAACTTGACAGGGGCATATTTGTCCTGTAAATATTATCAAGCACATGCTGATGCAAAGACTGGAAAGATAATGTTGCGCCTTTGCTCATTCCCACATCATTGAGTCGTTTATTGATTCTGAAAACTGTTTCCGAATTGTTTTTTGAATATGTCGCCTGAAACTTCTGAGGATATCCGTTGACATTATGTTTTTCAATCAGATATTCAATAATTTCTTCATCTCTTTCAAACAATCCGAAATTTGCATCTGCACAGTAGCAGTATTCAATTTCATGCTCAGACATCCAATCGATTTCAGCTTTTACCATGTCGATATCATAATTCTTTACTCTGGCTTTTTCATTTCCCCAGTCGCAGAAAGCACACTTGTTGGGGCAGCCTCTGTTTGTTTCAAGAATTGCAGAAAATTCAAGCTCTTCTTTTTCAACAAGCTCGTCAAAATACCCTTTAAGATAAGGTGAGACCCTTTCGGGAATACCGATTTTCTGCACAGCGGTAAAAACAAAATCCGATTCACTTCTGTATGCGATGTTCGGAATTGAATCTGCATTTTTACCGTCAGCAAGAAGCAAAAGAATCTGTCTGAAAACTTCTTCACCCTCGCCGAAGATGCAAAAATCAACATAATCCGACTGCAATATATCACTTTCACGACTGACCTGATGACCGCCGAAAACAATGATGCACTCCGGATAGATTTCTTTCACTTTTTTTGCAAAAGCTTTATTGTATTCATAATTCCAGACATAGCATGAAAAACCGATAAGAAACGGAGTCTGCAGACTGCTGACTGTTTGTTCAATGTCTGATTTTTTATAAATAAAACCTTTGAATTCATACTCACTTTTTATTTTTTCATCTTCAAATGAATATGCAATCAGAGAACCTGCTGCATAGGGAAAATAAATTGAATTTCCGTACTGTGAATTCGGTTGCACCATATATATTTTTTTCATAGCGATCACCTCCGTCCGTTATTTTTTTAATTTATATCTTTTCTATTCTGTTCGGCATACTCGAAAACATCATTCTGCTGTTTCTTCTGCCGAACCAGATGATTTCCTTTGCATATTCAACCCAATCGGATGTTCCGAATGGTGTGCTGAAATTATATTGTGTTGTTTCTTTCTTCAGTTCAATTCCCGAATTGCCGAGAATTGCATCGAAATAATCTCTGAAATTATAATTGAAACTCATTGTAAAGCTGTCTTTTTCCGGTCTTAACACAACAGCTTTCTGATAACTGAAAATTTCATCAAGAAACTGAGCATCGCTGATATATTCAGCAGCGAACACTTTCATCTCTTCATAAAAACGATCCGAATCATAAAGACATAAAAGAAAAACAGCTTCTTCCAGCGGATATGTTATTTTTCCGAATATGTCGTTCTGATAAGTCAGACCGCCCTTGCCGTCAACAAATGACCTGAGTACACCTGAAACCATTTCAAAAATCGGTTTGCAGAAACTGCTTTTTTCCATAATGAATTTATAAAGAGAATTATAAAAATCATAATATGAAACACCAAGCTCTTTACGTACATACATCGCAACACACTGCATAATGCCGAAATGATGAAAACTCTGGACACAGGTTGAAAATTCGTTTGCCTTTATCCATTCATCAACGCTCATGGTGTTTGTTCCGACTATAATGCTGGAATGTCCCGACAGAACATCATCCATGCTTTCGCAATGGTACTGATTAAGAGATGTTGAAACGGTTTTTATCTGATATTTTTCAATATATTCTTTACCTGCAAGTGTGGAATTGGGCAGAAGTTCGCAATAATATGCACTCACAGAGCTATGCTGTCCGAGCTCAAGGACTTCACACAAGCCGTGAGAAAAACTGTCAAGAGTTTCTCCGGGAAGTCCGAGAATAAGCTCAGTATAAGTGGAAATTCCCGCACTTCTGTAACGTGCGATCTGCTGAGAATATTCCTCTTTGCTTATATTTACCCTGCCCACATTTTTAAGCACATCAGGCTCAAGGCTCTGCATTGCAAGTGTTGCGCCTTTGCCTATACCGTGGTCTGCAAGAAGTTTGTTTATTCTGAAAACACGGTCTGATTCATTCTTTGCATATGAAACCTGAAGACGGTTTGGATAACCCTTGGTTTCCTTGAGGTCAACAAGTTTTTCCGCAATCAGCTCATCACGTTCAAACATACCGAAGTTTGCATCAACACAGTATACGAACTCCATTTTGTTTTCTGCCATCCAGTCAAGCTCGGCAAAAACTTTTTCAATCGGGAAAAGACGCACTTTTGAACCGAGTTCGCCCCAGTCACAATAACAGCAGTTGTAAGGACAACCGCGGTTTGTTTCAAGAACACAGGAAAAACGGTATTCGCTGTTTTTCAGGATATCATCAAAAACACCTGTGAGATAGGGTGACGGATAATCGGATATTGTTATTTTTGTTTCAGGAGTCTGTACGGGTTTACCGTCGGGAAGTCTGTAAGAAATGTTCGGAATACGTGAAAGATCCCCGTCTGTATCAAGAGCAACAAGAACATCCCTGAAAGCTTCTTCACCTTTTCTGTGAATGAGAATATCAATAAAACTGTATTTTTCAAGAAACTCAGTTGTGGGCGGAACATGATGACCGCCGAATTCAATAACACAGTCAGGATATACCTGTTTGAGTTTTTTTGCATATTCAAGATTATAGCTGTAATTCCATATAGAGTTTGAAAAACCTACAAAAGCAGGGTTTTCCAGACTTCTGATACTTTCATCAATATCCTCAAGGCTATAGATAATTCTTCTGAAGTCATAGCTGTTTTTAACTCTTTCATCATCTGATGCAAAAGCTATCAGCATTCCGACTGCATACGGAAGATAATATGTGTTTCCGTAAAGACATCCTGCCTGTACAAGATATGCATTCTTTTTCATTTTACAACTTCCCATCTTTTATTCAGAAACATCTGCTTTTTTTACATCACTTGCAATTGCGGGGAATTCACATTTTATATACTCCCTCAAATCATGCAGTGTCACGCCGTCTTTCATTATCGCAAGAAGATATCCGCCACCGCCTGCCCCGCATACAGAAACTGCGTCTGCAACATTTTCAAGGCATCCGTGTGCAAGTTTTTCTATATTTTCATCTGATACCATGGGTGAAATTTTTTTAAGAATATCATAATGCCTGTTCAGGCAACTGATAAATCCATGAGTATCATCATTTTTTATGCTTTCAAGAAGCTGAACATTCAGCTCTCTGATTTCGCAATACCCATCGGCAGCATCTGCATCATTCTCAAGATATCTGTTCACAACATCATTGACGATAAAACGGCCGAAATGTCGCTGACCGGTAGGAATCAGCACAAGTTTTTCCGCAAAGAACTTTCTGAAAGTTTCTGTCAGAGCAACATACTGAATATCAGGCGTCTGATCAACACCGGGCGTTGTTGTCGTCACTTTCAGCGAAGGTAACATTCCGCCGACCTGATCCTGCCAACCGCCGCCTGTTTTCATAATCTGTTCCGCAACAAAAACCATATTTATGATTTCGCTGTCACTGTATTCTGTTCCGAATAATCTGCCGAGCGCTCTGATGCATCCGCCAAGCAATATACTGCTTGTTCCCAGCCCCGATCCTTTGTCAATTCCGCTGACTTTTGTTGTCAGCCTGAATCCGTGATCGAAACGGGTATTTTCGGTTATTCCTGATATTTCAAGAACTGCTTTATGCAGATTAAAAGCAGACAGATCATCCTCATTATCAGCTTTAGCAAAGCTGAATTCAGTTATTTCATCGTCACTGCAGAACTCAATTTTTTTATACGGCAACTTTTCTGCTGTTACTTTTATCGGTTTTTCACCGTCAACCGTAACAGCCATATTCACAACCTGTCCGCCGTTTTCAATGCAATAGGGCATTGCGTCTGTCCATGTTCCCGAAAAATTTACTCTGACCGGAAAGGACAGTTCAACTTTTTCCGTTTTATATGTGATATCAGTCAGACATTTTCTGCTTTCAGAATAATGCTTTATGATTTTTTCTCTCATACCCAGATATTGCGGATTTGCATTATATGTTGCACGGTCTTTCATATATTTTATACGGTTGAAAACATAATCATAATCGGCATTTTCCATGCAATAACGGAGACTGTATTTTTCTTCATCAGGCTGTTCAATGAATTTATTGAAAGATTCGGTAAATGATTTTCCTTTGTAAAACCTTGGAATATCCCAGATTTCTGTTGAATCAATTTTCATTTTCGGATTCTCATTTATGTCACAGATTACTGAAACATAATTTCCGTCGCAGAGTTTTACTCCGCAGACAGCCTTTGCATCTCCGATTTCAACTCCGTCAAGCGTTATATCACTCACTGTACAGTCTGCACCTATGACACATCCGTTTCTGAGCACAACATTGTCAAGCGCTGTGTTTTTTCCGATAACAGACAATGCATCTGTATAACTGTATAATTTCAGATTACTGTCTTTTTTTTCTGAAAGCAGAAGAATATTTGTAAGCGATTCTGCCAGAGAGCCGAAATGAATGAAACGGCTGTTTTCAAGCACATATACACGAAGAGTATATTCAGACAAAATATTATACAGCGTATTTTTTATCTCACCATGAACATCATTCTGTAATTCAGAATCCGGATATTCTTTTTTATCAATATTTTCTGCAAACAATGAAACAATTTCAGAATAGAGATTTATCTCTGTCTGATTTTCTGTAAGTTTTCTGATTATATCCTGTTCAAGCACTGCATTTTTCAGTGCAAGACAGACTTCATTATTGAAAAAAATCAATCCGGTATCAATAAGAACGCCGTCTTCGTTATATTCCGCACTTATCTGTTTCAATTGTTCAACATCGCATTTATGAGGATATTCTTTCAGAAGATTTTCAGAATCACGGAACATAACACCATGTCTTGAGCCTGTTTCATAATCAGCTCTGACACAGAAACCGATATTGTTGTCAAAATCAATTTTCACATCGCTTGTATCAACAAGAATATCACTGCAACACACAACAACTCCCGATTCAAATGAATCAAAAAGTCTTTTTGCATTTATAATAAGAAGTTCAGATAAAAAAACAATTTCTCCGTTATACTCTATGTTTGCAAAAGCTTTCCCTTTCAGCGCATAGTTTACGGATCTTTTGCTGTATCCGCCTGAATTTATGATAAGAATTTTGCTCTCAGGGGTATATGCTGCTCCGAGAATATTCAGCATTGCCCCGCCTGAGCCGATACGGTTACCCATTTCATCATCTGCAACAACAAATATATTCAGATTGTATTCAGTCTTAAAACCGGCAACAAATTTTTCGCACAACTGCTTTTGTTTTTTTGTTCCGACTGTAAGAAAAACACTTTCAATACTATTTGTCTTCATCAGGATACCTCTTTGGTGTAAAACGGATTTTCAATGCTGTCAGGCAGAAACGCACTGCAACATCAACAAGCGTAGCGATGTTGAAATTTGACTTTTCTTCACGACGCTTTTTATATACAGTAGGTATTTCTATATATTCAACACCAAGATGTAACGGCTTGAGTGTATATTCATATAAAAATGCCGACGGGTTGCTGAATTTCATTTTTCTGTATACTGAAACCGGATATATCTGAAACACAGAAAACGGGTCTTTTATATTTTTTGCAAACAGAAAACTGATAAACAGATTCATTGTTCTGCTGCAGATTTCATGCAACAATCCATAGCCTTCAACCGTTGAACCTTTGAGCCATTTTGCTGCACATATTATGCTTGCAGGGTGTTTTTTTGCAAGCGAAATAAAATCCTTTATGCTGTCAGGATCCATTTCCAGATCGGATGCCATGATAATGAAGTGTGAACTTTCAGCCAATGCCGGCAATTCAGCAAGGCACAATGCAGCTGTCGGTGCTTTCTGGATATAAAGTTCCATCTTACTGTTTTCTGCACTCAGTTTTTCCGCCTCAGCAAAACTGGGGCAGTTTTCCGACTTTAACACGATGACTATTTTTTCCAGATCTTCATCATCACAGTTTTCTTTGATTTTATTTACTGTTTCTCTCAGAGAAACCACTTCGTTTGATGCAAGAACAAAAACCGTTACCGAATTGAAACAAGGGTTATTTTTACACATTTCCATTCCTTAAACCATATATGAAACAATATTACTTACATAGAAAGAATTTTTCATAAGTGCAACAGTCAGGCATTTATAAGCTGCATACATCGCCACCGACAAAAAGATATGATTATGAATAAACGTATTTATTTTCTTTATCATAGCGCATACATATTCATCCTTACCTGCAACCAGAGACAGAATTGCTACGGGCACTATGAGATTCAATGTGTAAAGAGATTTTATTCCGTTGAAAGCATACCCGAGAATCAGCATCACATAAGACAGAATTATAAAACCGATGACCAGAACTGCCTTTTTTTTCTCAGCTTTTTTATAATATCCCGCAAAAAACCAGATTCCGAAAATAGCAATCGGAATACCTGTCAGCCAATAAAAATCGGATCTGATATCAGAGGAATAATCATAAAACGAGGCGGTTGTGAGAAATGATTCAAATGCTGCCACTCTTGAAAAAGCAACTTTATTCCAGACAAGACCGCCGCCTGAACAGATTATGTAAAAAACGAAAGACAAAACACCTTTTACTTTTCCGGACAAAACATCCAACTGAGAAAAACCGTAAATTATCAGAACAAGAAATACAAATCCGTATGCAGAAAACGGCATCAGGAATGTTGATAAAAACAGACATATGCAAAGCGAAATTTCACGGAATGAAGATGTATTTTTGTTTCTGAGCATAATCAGAACAAAAAATAAAATGACAGAAACAGTTATCAGTTTGATAATATTATTCTGAACAAGGAAAAATATAGGGTCAGCCAGAATCAGCGCAAACAGAAATCCTGTTCTTGTTTCATACTTGGCATTGAAAACAAATATCACATTGGCAATCAGAAAAGAGGAAAGCAACAGCAATGCTGTGACAGCAACACTTGAGACCGATACCGTAATCTCGGAATCAGTCATATTGATGCCTATTCGGCTTTCGTCAATGAAGACAAATGCTTTTGCAAAGATAAACAAACCTAAAACCAAAGATTTTATGTATGTTTTCTTCGACTCTTCTTTCTGATACATAAAAAACCTCACAAAATAGGAGCATAGTATACGCAACAACCTGCAAAATAAGCTACAATTGCTGCGGTCAGCACAACATTCTTTCTGCACTTTTCAACTGTTTCCTCAACAGCTTTCAGCACTGCCGGATTATTTCTCACAATAAAGAAAATTATCAGACATACCTGCACTATAAAATTGCAATAAAAATATTTTGAAAATTCCCATGAAATGCTGACGGGAGGAATGATAACTACGGGAGATACCGCACACAAGAAATAGATGAATTTCTGAAATTTATTTGTTTCTGATTTTATAACTTTTTTCCAGAAAAGTGTAAGAAGGATATATGCAGGCAATGCAATGAAAATAAAATTCATAATGCAGATTATTCCGTTTCCCCATTCCTGAAAATATATTCTGAATGAAGTTGCGAAAATTTTATCAAGCGGTTCAAAATAATCAAACAGCCATTCCGTCGCAAACCTTTCATATTCTCCCGGTGTCAGACTTCCGCCGTATCTTGAAAAATAATAATCAATAAATTCTTCGGGAGTTGCAAAACCTAACAGTTTTTCAGAAATTGTTCCGTATAATCCGACTGCTATCATTGCAATATATGATATTGCACAAATGATACCGTTTTTCACGGAATATCCGTTTGAATGAAAATCCTGCAATAATATGATAGCAATAAGAATCATGCTGCAAAACAGAAAAACCGGATTTATAAGCGTTGCTGTTATGCACAGAAAAGGAACAAACCATATTCCGTATTTTCTGTCAGCAAGAAAAACAGCAAAAAATGTGAGTGCCCACAACATTTTGTCAAGCTTTATGTCTGCGTAGTACATTTTGAATGACATGGGCAATACACACAGAATGACAATCAGAAAAAGAACAACTGTCAATCGGTTTTTATCATTTCTGACTTTACTGAGTGCTTTGCCTATACACAAAGATGCCGAAATCATCAGCATAACAGAAAAACCGATTATCACATTATATATTATCTTCTCTGTTACAATCGGAAAAAACCAACTGAGCACTTCGCCCACAAGTCCTCGTGCAACAAATCCATGGTCATAAACATAAAGATAATGTATAAGATAATATCCGTTCGGTTCTTGTATTTTATCGGCTGCAACACAGTAAATCAGATATCCGCCAAGACAGACAAACGGAAGCAGATAACACACTATCTTCGATGAAAATAATTTTTCAACCGAAAAACTGCATCCTGACGATTTTTTGTCGCAAGTCAAAAAAAACACATCCTTATGAATTACTAAATATAACTATACAATTTTAATGATACTATTTATCGCAATAAATTTCAACATAATGAATGTAAAAACATTATCCACAAAAACCACAATTGACACACATTTGTGTATTTTGCTTTTTTGTATTATAAAAAGGGAAAAGACTGAGCCGAAGCTCAGCCTTTTCTGTCTTTATTCAATTTCAAAACTGTACAAATCACCGTCTGCAAGGGTAAGAATTCCTGTCTGACCTTTATCAAAGCCGTCGTACATTTCTTCGGGCACATTTATTTTCAGTATTTCTCCGTTTTCCGCCTGAAAAATGACGACAAAATTTCTTACTGCTTTCGGCATTTTTGTGCCGACCATATCAGCACTGCAAGCCATATCAATGACGGTTGCTCTCACCGTTGTTGTCACGGATTCAGGGTCAATAAGCATTTTCTCAATTTCAGCATCAACACCGTCGGGATGATCTTTCTTGTATTTTATACCCGCTATAACAAATGCCATAACAGAAAGTACAATAGCAGCAATTATTATTAAAGATGCATTCTCGGATATAAACTGCAACATAATTTTCACCTGCAATCTGAATTTTAATTAACTAAAGGCAACAATTTTGTTCGGCTTCGCCGAGGGCGGGTTCAAGTCCCGCTTCTGCAAAACCGTGAATTTTTAAATAAAAAAAAGACTGAGCTATTGCTCAGTCCTGGTGCGAGAGACGACACCTGACGGCTGTCGCTTCGCTTTGCCGACCGGCAACAATTTTGTTCGGCTTCGCCGAGGGCGGGTTCAAGTCCCGCTTCTGCAAAACCGTGAATTTTTAAATAAAAAAAAGACTGAGCTATTGCTCAGTCCTGGTGCGAGAGACG
>JAGBSO010000002.1 GCA_017631795.1 Clostridia bacterium
AATCATCACGAGATTCAAAGACCTCTATTTCTTTGAAAATCTCGGCAAGGTTTACAATGGTTTTCGGATATGACTGATGTATGTACCTCTGCTGACCGGTTCTGCCGTCGTAAAATCTGACAAACGCGAACTGTTTTTCAAAAATGATTGAATAGAAAGAGCCATGCTCGTCTTTCGTTGTTGATAATTTGATTCGGCTTATTGATTTGTCCATATTAAAAACTCCTTAAATAAAAAAATTAAAGCGAAGGCTGTTTTATCCAGACGTCGCTTATTGATATAATTATGATGTTTAACAAAAAGAACAATAATTAATTTCGTTTTTTCATCACTCACTTATTGAAAGTCGATGAGTGATGAATGAGCGATGAAATATATTTACGCAAAATAACCGCTCTTGTAAGAGCAGACTGATTATTGAACTATTTATAATTTTCTGCTAAAATGGATTTATAATAAATCTACGGATGTGAAATTATGAATAACGTCACAGTAACAGATAACTCCATTTTATGTTCACGCAAGGGTGAGCTTGTAAGAATCAGCGCCTGCGGTGAAAATGCAATCCGCTTTCAGGGTTTTCCCGACTGCAAGGTGATTGACGAAGATTATAATCTTCTGCCGCAGAAAACAGAGTGCATTATTGATGCTCATGACACTTGGGCAACTATGACCTGCGGAAAACTCAAATGTATGATAGGCACAAGCGGAAGAGTTGTTTTCTATTCAGACGGCAAAGAGATTATAACCGAAAAGCCTGAGCTTACTTTTGAAGACGGATACCGCAATTATGCAAACAAGGGCAGCGGTCTGTGGTCTGCAAGAGTGACCTTCAATCCCCACGACGGTGAGCATTTCTTCGGTATGGGGCATAGCTGGGACAATGGCTTTGACCTTAAAGGCTCAAGTATAGACATAAGAAATGTCAATGCAAAATGCACTATTCCTTATGTTTATTCTTCACTCGGCTACGGCTTTTTATGGAATGTTCCCTCAACAGGTCTTTGTGAATTATCAAACAATCGCACCCGTTGGAACAGTGACTGCTGTCACGCTATTGATTATGTTGTTATTGCAGGTACTCCTGCAGAGTGTTGCAGTACACTTGCCGATATTACAGGTCACGCATCAGAAATGCCCGAATGGGCAACAGGTTTCTGGCAGAGCAGACTCCGTTATGAAACTCAGGATGAGCTTCTTTCTGTTGCAAGAAAATATAAAGAGCTCGGTATTCCTCTTTCTGCTATTATCTGTGACTACTTCCATTGGACTGAGCAGGGCGATTATAAATTCGACCCGAAATACTGGCCCGATGTGAAAGCTATGACAGACGAGCTTCACGAAATGAACACAAAACTCATCGTTTCCGTTTGGCCTACAATCAACGAAAAAAGTGAAAATTATTGGCATATGGCAGACAGAAATATGCTTATGCGTACTGTTCACGGCTCGGACAGAGTTTTCAATTTCTACGGCTGGCAGGCTGAAATTGATGTTACAAATCCCGATACAAGAGAATATGTATGGAGTAAGCTCAAGGAAAACTATATTGACAATGGTGTCGATGCACTCTGGTTTGATGAGGCAGAGCCTGAAATTCATCCCGAGCAGTTCGATAATCTGATATGGCACAAGGGCAGGGCAGACAAGGTTGCACTTTTGTACCCCTATTATTACTCAAAAATGGCTTATGACGGCTTTAAGTCAATGGGCAGAGATGATATAATCACACTCACCCGCTGCGGATATTTCGGTTCTCAGAAATATGCTTCACTTGTATGGTCAGGCGACATTCCCGCAAGCTTCGACAGCCTTTCACATCAGGTAAAAGCAGCACAGAATATGGCTATGTGCGGTATTCCGTGGTGGAACACTGATATCGGCGGTTTTTACGGAAATGACATCGAAAGTGATGATTTCAGAGAGCTTATTGTCCGTTGGTTCCAGTTCGGACTTTTCAGCCCTGTTATGCGTCTTCACGGTTCACGACCGAAACACGGTGAAAGAACATCAGGCATTTTAGAGCCGAGCGGAGACCCCAATGAAATATGGTCATTCGGTGAAAGAAACTTCCGAATTCTCAAAGCCCTTATTATGATTCGTGAAAATCTTCGTCCTTATATTCAGAAGCAGTTTGACATCGCAAGCGAAAAGGGTTATCCCGTAATAAGACCGATGTTTTTCCACCATCCCGATGATGAAATCTGCTACACACTTGACAGTCAGTATTTCTTCGGTGATGATATAATCTTCGCACCGATTGTGGGTAAAGGACAGACCGAAAAAGATGTTTATATTCCCGACGGTGAATGGGTGCTGACAAAAGACAAAAAGATTTACACAAAAGGTCACTATACTATTGAAGCTCAGATTGATGAGTTCATTGCCTTTGTCAGAAACGGCAGCGACCTTGAAAAATGCTTCGAATTATAATATTACAAAGAATGTCTCTGATTTCAGAGGCATTTTTTAATGTAAAAAGAAAAACTGCCCTCACAGAGAGCAGTTAAAACTACTCAATCAGACAAATTGGAATTTGTCTACTTGTTTGTCTTTTTAGCAGAGCCAATGAACTTCTCGCAAATGATGCCTGCCGATGTAATGCAAACAAATACAATAATCCAAATTATCCAAAGATTATTTGTTGTTCCACCACCTGCATCAACACCATTGGTCTGAAAAATTATTCCTGCAATAAAACCGATTATGTATGCAAGGGCTGTGAAAATAGGTGTAGTCTTACCTTCAAGTAAAAATGATATTGCCATTGAAACCATTCCGACAACGAATAACCAAACTGGCAACCCTATAATTCCGTGAATGTCAAAAAATACATATCTGCATAACACAAAGCCAATGCAAAGCACACACAACGATAGCAGATGAAGAATTATGTTTTTCTTGTTTAACATACAATCACACTCCTTTGTCAAATTGGAACTTATTGGATTATTTGTTGCTAACAATGATATATGCATTGTCTGTTTCAAATACATTTGCCACATTCATAGATGATGCATTTATAAGAGAAATAATGTTATCAGGTGTATCGGGGTGTATTGTCAATTTGCGAGTTCCCATATTGATGTACTTACTTTGATTTTTGTCAATAGATAAACAAAAAATTCCACCATCATTTAACAATGTAGCAACTTTTGATATAACTTGATTTTTGTCCTTAAAATGCATCATTGTAAGCGATGAATAAATTACATCAAAGGTTTCAACAAAATCGTATTCGTTAAAATCACCGCAAACAAAACAAATGTTGGAATACTCTTTTAAGTTTTCTTTTGCTCGTTCTATGGTTTTAGGCGAAATATCTATTCCTGTTAATCGTATACAGTAAGGAGCAACCTTTACAGCAATTCTTCCTGTCCCTATACCAATTTCAAGAACATTTTTATTTTTGGAAAGTTCCAATGATTCTAAAAATAGTTCTCCATCCCATCCATTCATATATTCTTGTAATGGAGGAGGGTCACGAAATGGGTCGTTATTTTCGTCTATCAATAAATCATAATGGGTAATTACATTCATAACACACACCTACAAATTCTTATTTGTCTATCTGATTATATCACACCATTACCACACAATTCAATCAAAAAAACTGCCCTCGGATGAGAGCAGTCTGACAATTCAGGATTTTCTTTTTTACAGATACCCGAATTTTCTGCGTTTTGCGGCAATAAAAATCACAGTTACTGCAACAGCCATAAATTCGGCAACAATAATGGACATCCATATTCCGTCAAGCTCCCAGACAAGAGGCAGAAGCATTACTGCGGCAATCTGAAACACAAGTGTTCTGAGAAATGAAATGAGTGCTGAGGTAAGTCCGTCATTGAGGGCAGTAAAGAATGCAGACCCGAAAATCGCAACACCGGCAAAAAGAAATGAAAACGCGTAAATCTTAAAGGCGTGAGTTGTCATATCAAAAAGCTGAGCATCATAGCCTACATAGATTTTCGCAAGCGGAGCTGCAAGAAATTCGGCAATCGCAAACATAACCGCAGATGCACCGAGAGTCAGCACGGCACTCTTTTTAAGGAGTCCTTTGAGCTCGTCACAATTTTTTGCGCCGAAGTGATAGCTGATTACAGGTGCAACGCCTACCGCATAACCGATGAAAACTGATATGAAAATAAAGTTTACATACATTATTGTACCGTATGCCGCAACACCGTTTTCACCTGCATATTTCAGAAGCTGTGAATTATAAAGCATACCTACGATTGACATTGATATATTGTTCAAAAGCTCTGATGAACCGTTGGTGCAGGTTTTTAACATTGCCTTTTTGTCCCATACAAGTTTGCCGAGTCTTAATTTTGTGGGATTTTTACGGGCAAAATATATCAGCGGAATAATACCGCCTACAATCTGTCCGATTGCAGTTGCAAGTGCGGCACCCGTAACACCCCAATCCAACACAACCATAAACAGTATATCGCCTATAAAGTTTGTAACACCTGCAATAACAGTAACAATAAGACCGAGATTCGGTTTTTCCGCAGTTACAACAAGGCTTGAAAAAGCATACTGCACCATAAGCATAGGTAACGCAATAAGAATAATTCTGCCGTATGTAACACAATCATCGAGCATTACCCCTTCTGCTCCCAGAAACGAAGCAATGGGGCGGAGAAAAATAATGCTGAAAACGGCAATCACAATACCGCTTATGATAGTTGCATAGGTGATAAGAGAAAATATATTCTGCGACCTTTCATCGTTGCCTTCACCCATAGTTTTGGCAATAAGGGCACTTCCTCCCGTGCCGAACATAAAACCGAGAGCTCCCACAACCATAAGAAATGGCATAATGAAATTGACGGCAGCAAAAGGTGTCTTACCGACGAAATTTGATATAAAGAAACCGTCAACCACGCCGTAAATCGATGTAACAATCATCATAAGAATTGACGGCACGGTAAACCGTATAAGGCGCCTATACCCGAAATGGTCGGAAAGTTGAATTGCTTGGTTCATTTCTTGCTCCTGTTCATAAATTTTCTGTTCAGATGTCAGAATCAGATATTTTTCTGAAAGCCATTTTATATTTATCTGCACGATTATATCACAACATAATTGTTTATGCAATGTAAATTCCAATTCCGAAGAGTTAATATCCGAAATGTTTCCGAACTGTAAAATTATTATATGTAATATTGAAATGCAAAAATAAATATAATATAATTTCCTTAAAAGAAAAAGGAGAGAAAATAAAATGGCAAAAATTGTTTCATTACCTCTGGCAATAATCATGAGTATTTTTTCATTCCTGTTCCCGGGAGATAAAGTTGCGCCCGAAAAAGAACAGTGGAACACAAACTATCCTTATGTTTTCGTTCACGGTCTTTCAGGCTGGGGAGAATATGACACTCAGTACAAGTTTATGCCTTATTGGGGAATGTTCGGCGGCGAGCTTCTCGGCAAACTTGAAAAGAAAGGCTTTGAATGCCACGGTGCATCCGTTTCTCCCTCTGCAAGTGCATGGGACAGAGCATGCGAGCTTTATGCACAGCTTACTGGAACTGTTGTTGACTACGGCAAAAACCATAGTGAATACTGCGGTCACGACAGATACGGAAAAGATTTCACAGGCAAGGCTCTTATTGAAAACTGGGACAGCGAAAACAAAATCAATCTTCTCGGTCATTCATTCGGCGGTGCTACAATCCGTACACTTGCAACACTTATGGCAAAGGGTGATGAAGCTGAAATGAATGCAACAGATTCAGACGATATTTCACCTTTGTTTACAGGCGGAAAAGCAGACTGGATTTACTCGCTGACTTCTCTTGCCGCACCTCACAACGGCACATCAGCTTACGGCTTTGAAAACACAATGGCTGACAATACCGATACAGCCGCATATGATATGTTCATTGACCACGCTCTTGAACTCAATGCAAGAATGGTTACCGATGAAAATACATATTACTTTTCAATTCCCTGTTCTTCAACAGTGAAGAATGATGACGGCACTCATACAGCAGACAAGAGCAGAACAGAAAGCCTTTTTCAGAGCAGTGCAGATGAAATGGGCGCACTCACAGGAACAACTCCCGGTGGTTTTGTGGTTGACGAAAGCTGGCTTGAAAATGACGGTCTTGTCAACACAATATCAGCAAAAGCACCGTCAAGCGCACCGTCAAAGGAATTTGACAAAGACGATATCACATCGGGTGTATGGAACATCATGCCTGTTTATTACGGTGACCATATGTCACTTCAGGGCGGACTTTTCAAGGTCAACATTGATGTTGAACGCCTTTACACCGAGCATCTTGATATGATTAATAAATTATAAAAAAATACCGCTTCATCAATGCAGATTGCAGGGATAACCGAAAAATAAAAATATTGCTTTTTCCCTGCATTTGTAGTAAAATAATATAGACTACAGATAAAAGGAGGCGGGAAAGATGCCTGATAAGAAAAACTACGAAATATTAAGCGGTAATACTGTTGTTGCTGTATGGCAGGACGGTAATCTTGAAGTAATCAACAAAGACTTATTACCCTTGTTTCTTAAAAGAATCAGCGATGCAGATATGTGGCTTGAAACACGGGCAATTGACAGTCATCGTGCAAACTCCCGTCTGCTTAAAAAGGCTTTGCGCCTTGCAGAAAAAGATGATATCTCAACTGTTGCCCATGTCAATGCTGCAACAATTACTGATAACTACTGGATAAGACCTGTCGGCTCTGACCTGACTTTTGATGATGTCAGATTTACTGATGACTACTTTTCAAACCTTGCTCTGAAAGGTACTTACGACAGCTTCAATAAAGCTGCAACAAGCAAGAAGTCAAGAACTCCCGAACTTACGAATGTGGGTAGTTTTGAAAAGTGTTGGAAAATCCGTGACGGCAAGTGGTGGATGTTCAAAAAAGCAACACACAGCGAGATGTTCTCTGAATTGTTTGTATACGAACTCGGTCTTGTTCTCGGCTTCAATATGGCTGTTTACGAGCGTGGTGACGGATGCATCAAATCACTTGATTTCACAGACGGAGCATCAGTAAACTTTGAGCCTGCATCAACATTTATGGCTGACAATGAAGATTATCCCGATGTTATCAAAGCGCTGAAAACACTCTGTCCCGATGCAATCCCCGATTATATCAGACTCATTTTTATGGATACAATCACTGCAAATCCCGACAGACACACAAATAATTTCGGTTTGCTGAGAAATGTTGAAACAGGTAAACTTGTAGGGCTTGCTCCTAACTATGATAACAATATGGCACTTATTGCCCGTGGTTATCCTTCAAAGCCGAAATCAAAAGATTTGCTCATTACTCTTTTCAATGAGCTTACGGATGAATATCCCGAATACAAGGAGTTTATTCCTGAGCTGACAGAAGAAACAATCCGTAATGTACTTGATAAGATTAATATGAAAGTCAGAAGTCAGACAATAATTGACTTTGTTATGAGCAGATACAATTCAATCAAATAAATTAAGAGCAGAAGGATTTTTCGTCTTTCTGCTTTTTTAAATAATGCTTGACTTTATCGATGAATTCCTTGCGTTGATTTTTGTATTTACCTATGCTATTATTGTGTTGAGGTGAAATATAAGTGAATGATTTTTGGATTTATCCTGAAGACGATGAAAAAATATTCTTTGAAATCTGTAAAGATTTTGAAGAACAATATCCTGAATTTCAAAAATCAAGATTACTTCGTGATGTTGATGATTCACTTGTACAAGTTTATGAATTTAAAAAAAGAAAGTTATAATAATACTTGAGCGGTGTTGGTTTTTTGAAATTATGGCAAGAACAAATATCGACTTATCTGAATTTTCAAAAAAATGGTATAAAACCTTATAGAAAAACTAATTTTTATCGAACCGATATGAGTGTTATGGTTTTTAGACAGAATAATTTAAAGCAGAAAGATTTTCGTCTTTCCGCTTTTTATGCTGTGTTTTTGTTAAATTAAAGAGACAAATGCAAAACCAGCCCTTTTCTATAGGACTGGTTCTGCGGTGTGATAGGTCGTGTATCCGATAAAAACAAAACAAAAAACGGATACAATGAAGATATCCATATTATCGAGCTATAGATTAATTATGCTTTTTCCCAGAAAAAATAAATAGATTTTCCGAAAATTTTATATATAAAAATCACACCTATTATATCTCTCATAATTTCCTTGCGATTAGATGAAAATCGCAAATAAAATTATGAAGGAGATATCCTATTATGTCAAAAACAGAAAAAACAAAAATTTTAAAGCAATCTGAATTTATTGCGCCATTCGCAGAAGACTTCGACGAGGAAGATGCTGAGTTTGTATGGTATCCGTATATTCCACGTGGTGAATATACAGTTTTGATGGCGGATGGCGGAACCGGAAAAACAACATTCTGTTGCGGAATTGCATCTGCAATCAGCAATGGCACTGCATTGCCAAGCAATTATATTGATGATAATCCTGTCAAAGGAAATGTACTGATTATAACAGGTGAAGAACGAGGTGGTATGCTGAAGAAACAGTTAAAAGCATGTAATGCTGATTTGAGTCGCATTAACATTCTTGACTGTATGGCTTCAGAAGGTTTGACTTTTTCAGAAGAAACCGTATTAAAATCTGTTATTGAAAAATATTCACCCGAGCTGGTCATAATCGACCCTTGGCATTGTTTCTTAGGGGCAAGTGTCGATATAAACCGTGTCAATGCGGTAAGACCTGTTTTTCAGAAGCTTGCAAACATTGCTAAGAACTGTAATTGCGGTATCATTTTAGTTTCGCACGTAAATAAAAGAGCTCAGGGTGAAAATGCCAACAACTCTGCTACAGGCTCAACAGACTTTATCAATGCCGCAAGGTCTGCTATTAAAATCATATTCAGTGATGAACCGGGTGAGGAAAATGTTCGTATTGCAGTGCATACCAAAAGCAACCATGCATCGGCAGGCCAATCGCTGAAATATAAAATCACACATCAGAAAGGTATGGAATGGATTGGATTTTCTGATATAACCCGCAGAACACTCGAAGAAGCAGCCCGATGCAAAAAGACACCCGGTGAAATAATTAAAAAGAATGTTGATTTTAACAGTGCATTATTTGATGCTATACAAGAAAAGGCTGTTTCAGACAAGCATATCAATATAAGCTATGACCAGTTCAAAGACGAGTTTGGTACATACATATTTGAAACAAACCAACCTAAAAGGGAAATTGACAAACTATCTGACAAGTTGAATGCTATCGGTATAAAAGTAACCACCGGGAAAACAGTAAACTACAATAAAAAAACTCGCAATGGCTTTGAAATCTATAAATATCTATAAATTTTGTATAGATATATTTTTATAGATTTTATTGATAAATATATAAAGTCTATAATATCTATAATCTTTACAGCAAGCAAAAATCATAGATTCCTTTGTATAGCAAAAAAGTCGCCGTTCCTCGGCGACCAATATAAGCAACAGCAAAAGCTGTTGCCAATGCTGTACAACAAAAGTATGTATGTTTTGTGATGTGTACACTTATTAACAGAAAATCTATAATATCTATGCAATTTACGGTCAACAAAATCATAGATTGCATTCATAATGCAAAAGACGACATCGTAATTGATGTCGTCTTAATTTTTACAACTTTCTCGGAAGTGCCTGTAAACATAATTCAAGCACTGTAGAAAGTGAATCGACTTCTGCTCTTAACAAACCTGTATCGTATGGTCCGAGTTCTTCTTCGAGTTTGTCAACATCGGGATATTCCTTATCATTGAAAATTACTTTATTTTCAATGACTGACCTAAAATCTGAAACCTCTGAAATTCGTGTTTCGATTCTGAGTATCCCCATTGTTGTGTTAAACGCCTGAATGTCGAGTATTTTTGTTGTCATGTTATTATACCTCCTAAAATAACAACTCTTCGGGATTTGAGAATGTATCGAGTGTCAGTTTTGAACCTATGCGAAAGCCTCTTACAAAAGCTTCAGCTTCGTTCCACGAATAAATGTGCCTGTAATTTTCTGTGTATTCCTCAAAAAGCTTAAGGTCTTCACCGATAAGACGCTTCAACAGGGTTTCTTCCAGATTCGTCTGCTTTTTCCAAGCAGATGTTAAAAGCTTTTTTCTGTTATCATCAGAAAGTTCCTGAGGAGCGATATTACCATAGAACAGTTCTTCTATGAAGTTACAGCCCATTACGAATCATCCTTTCAGCAAGTTCAGGCGTTTCGTCCTCAAACTCTTCAATTGCTTTGAAAATGTTGTAGATGTTATGAATTCCACAAGGCCAAGTACGAAGAATAGGATTCTCGATGCCATGAAATTCATTTACGAAAATGACTGTTGTGCCATTTTCTCCAAGAAAAATACGGTAATAAGAACCAAAATCACTCATTTTGGTTTCAATAGTAATGTTGTCAATAGTTTTGTCCATAATTAAATCTCCTTAAAAATAAATTAAGCGAAGTCTATGTAATCCAGACGTCGCTTATTGAAATAATTATGATGTTTGTTGAAATAAGATAAAAAAATATTTTTGTTATTCAGAAAGTTTTATTATTTTATTATATACTATGTGTTGTTTATTTGATATTGTTTTATCGACATGATAATGTCCGCAAAACCATTTATCGTATGTCAGTTTTGATTTAATTTTTTCAAAAAAGTCAGTAAGTTCATTTGTTTTTAAATTTGATGCTACTTCCTGCTGAATTGATGTAGCACAGCAATGAGTAATAACATAATCAACTTCCCACTTATATCTGTTCAGATTTGAAATAGCATTTTTATATTCATCAGCAGATGGCATTTCATCTGTCCACCAGGTTTTTCCGGAAGTTCTGTATTCCTTATCGTGAGATTCAGCACCACCAAAAGCAAAAAAACTTTTACCGTTGATTTGAAAAATTTCACCTCGCATTAGGTGATATATTTTATCAGCGATTTTGTGTGCTTTTCCTCCGCAGAAATCAACAAGTTCATATGTGTTCAATAACTCAAAATTCTCATGATTCCCATCCACAAAAAGTGTGGTAAAATTCCGTGTATTAAGCCATTTGAGCCAATATAAGTCCGAGGGGCTATTTTCCCAGACTCCGCCAAAATCTCCGCATATAATGACATAGTCATTTTCGGACAGTTCCCGTTGTTCAGGAAACTTTTTAGAATTCAGTTTTTTGATATCCACCGGAATATGAGTATCACCAGTTATGTATATCATATTTATCACCTTAAATACTTATGTTTTGGCATCATTAACTGCAACTGCAAATTTCTGTTTTTATAATAGCATACTACCGTATACAATTCAATCTTAAAAACGAAAACTGCCCTCGTGAGAGAGCAGTTTAAAGTATTCTGTTCGGCAAATTGGAATTTACTTAACTGCTTTTATAATATAGGTCGCTCCCCAGTTTTTCAGCACCAGGGCAGAAGAAAATCCTGCTTCCATAAGTGCGTCTGTTTCGTGTTTTACTGTAAGAGGGGTGTCGTAATGGTAAAACTCATTATCATCAATTCCTTGCTCTGCTTTCAATG
>JAGBSO010000003.1 GCA_017631795.1 Clostridia bacterium
GCTAAATTATTGTAGTGGAAAATTGAAAATTGAAAGTTGAAAATGAATAGAGCGAAGCGGAATCAAGTGCGAAGCACTTCCGAAACTTTCCATTTTCCATTCTCAACTTTCCATTTGAGCGAAGCGATAAATTATTGTTTTTCTTCTTGCAATAAATTTACATATATAGTATAATACTATATTGGAATAGATTGTATATGTTTTGGCAAGGAGAAAAAATATGCTTGAACTTAAAAATGTAAGTTTTACCGTCAATGACGGCACAACAGATCTTAACATCGTCAATGATGTAAGTCTTGTTATTCCCGACGGTAAGTTTGTTGTTATAACAGGACCCAACGGCGGCGGCAAGTCTACTCTTGCAAGGCTGATTATGGGTATTGAAAAACCCACTTCGGGTCAGATTCTTTTCAACGGCACAGATATTGCGGATATGTCTGTCACAGAGCGTGCAAAGCTCGGAATCGGTTACGCATTCCAGCAGCCGCCCAGATTCAAAGGACTTACCGTAAGAAGTCTTCTCAGTCTCGCTCACGGCAGCGAATTGCCCGAAGATCAGTGCTGTTCATATCTCACAAAAGTCGGTCTCTGCTCAAGAGATTATCTCAACCGTGAAGTTGACACATCTCTTTCAGGCGGTGAAGTCAAGAGAATTGAAATCGCAACACTCATGGCAAGAGAGCTTGACCTTGCGATTTATGATGAACCCGAAGCAGGTATCGACCTGTGGAGCTTCACAATGCTTGTTGAAAGCTTCAAGGCAATGATGTCTGACAGAAAAGAGAGCATCATCATCATTTCTCATCAGGAAAGAATCATGCAGCTTGCAGACGAAATCGTTGTCATCGCAGACGGTAAAATCAGAGACCGGGGTCCCAAAGACGAAATTTTCCCCCGTCTTATGGGCGAATTTGACGGCGGTTGCAATTTCAGATAAGGAGGGGTAAAAATGGAAAAAATTGATTTTTCAATGCTCGGTAAAATTGCCGATATAACAGACATCCCCTCAGCGGGAGCTTACAATATAAGAAAAAACGGTCTGGGTGTGGAAAGAAAGTCAACCGAGACTGTTGAAATCGTTTCAAAAACAGACAAACCTGGTATTGACATAAAAATCAAACCCGGTGCAAAGGCAGAAAAGGTGCATATTCCCGTTATCATCACCGAAGAAGGTGTGAACGACGTTGTTTATAACGATTTTTACATCGGCGAAGGTGCAGATGTTGAAATCGTGGCAGGTTGCGGAATCCACAATTCAGGCTGCAATTCCAGCGAGCATGACGGTATTCACAGATTTTTCATCGGCAGAAATGCAAGGGTGAAATACGTTGAAAAGCACTACGGTGAAGGCGAAGGCACAGGTAAAAAGATTCTCAATCCCGTGACACAGGTTTTCATGGAAGAAAATTCATACTGCGAAATGGAAATGGTGCAGATTGAGGGCGTAGACTCAACTCTGCGTGAAACTGAGGTAAATCTTGAAGCAGGTGCAAAATATGTTGTTCTCGAAAAGCTTATGACTCATGACGAGCAGAAAGCAGAATCAAACATGGTGATAAATCTCAACGGAAAAGACGCATCAGCACAGATTATTTCACGTTCTGTTGCAAAGAACAATTCCGAGCAGATTTTCAAGCCCACTGCTGTGGGTAATGCAGATTGCAAGGCTCATGTTCAGTGCGATTCAATCATCATGGATAACGCAAAAATCAGTTCTGTTCCCGCAATCACTGCTAATAATGCGGATGCTCAGATTGTTCACGAAGCAGCAATCGGCAGAATCAATAACGATCAGCTTCTCAAGCTCATGACATTCGGCATGAATGAAGAAGAAGCCGAAAATGTTATCGTTCAGGGATTCCTTGCATAATGAAAAAGACAGTTGTAAAAAAGATAATTGCATCAGTCGTTGCAATTGTGATTACAGTCGGCATTGTGCTGACGGTTTTCGGTGATAAAATGCTCTATCCCACATACGAAACAACCGAATCAACTGAGTTTGCGAAGAATCTCGGTGCAGGCTGGAATCTTGGCAACACATTCGATGCCTGCGAGAAGAAATCCACAGAGAAAACAGGTCTTGAATCGGAAATGATGTGGGGCAATCCCGAAACCACAAAGGAGCTTATCGCACTTGTGAAGGAGTCGGGTTTCAAAACCGTCAGACTTCCCGTGACATGGGCACAGCACATGGGCGATGCACCGGATTATATCATCGATGAAGCATGGCTCGACAGAGTCAACGAAGTTGTTGATTGGGTGCTTGACAGCGGAATGAATGTGATTCTGAACACCCATCACGACGACGCATTCTGGCTCATAACAGACTATGAACACGAAGAGAAATCCACAGAAATTCTCAAAAAAGTGTGGGCGCAGATCAGCGAAAGATTTAAGGATTATGACGAAAGACTCGTTTTTGAAACAATGAACGAGCCGAGAGTTTTTGAGAGTGAAGATGAATGGCAGGGCACGGAAGAACGCCGTGATGTTGTGAATCATCTGAACTTTGCGGCGCTTGAAACAATCCGAAACAGCGGTGGCAGAAATGCGGAAAGATTCGTAATGATTCCTACATACGCAGCCAGCGGACTTGAAGAAAATATGAAAGCACTTGCTCTTCCCGATGATGACAGGGTAATGGTGTCGATTCACTACTATTACGGCACTGCGCATCAGTCGGAATTTCTCGATGCCGAGAAAAAGTGGACTCTTGCCGACAAGAACGAGATGTATAAGACATTCCGTAATATGTATAAGTATTTTCTTTCAAAGGGGTACGGTGTTGTGGAAGGTGAGTGCGGTTGGACAGACCGTGAAAACCTTGAAAATCTTGCTGAAAACACAAAGTATTATGTGGAGCTTGCAGGAAAATTCGGCATTCCCTGTATGGTATGGGATAACGGACTTCACTTCGGCGTCCTTGACAGAAATAATCTCACTCAGCTCTATCCCGAATATATAGATGCAATAGTATAAAACAACACCCGAGGATTCACTCTTCGGGTGTTGTTATATTATGATATTCTATTGACAATGATGTGAGAAAAGTGCTAAAATCGATTTATGATATCCGGTCGGATACCGTAAAATATTTCGGAGGTAATTGTATGAAAAAATTATCTAAAAAAATACTGGCATTACTGCTTGTTTTTGCAATGCTCATTCCCACAGGGGCAATGACAGTGACAACAACAGCGGCAGATGTTTCTATTCCTGAAGATGCAGTTGAATTTAACGGGCATTATTATAAAGTTTTTGAAGAATCAATGACATGGAAAGAGGCGAAAGCTTATTGTGAAGAGTTAGGTGGATACTTAGCTACAATTGTATCCTTGGAAGAACAAAATTTTATAGTAAGTATAGCTCAAAATACAGAAAAAACTCAACTTTGGTTAGGTGGAACTGACGAACAAAAAGAAGGTGATTGGCAGTGGATAACCGGAGAAGAATTTAATTATCAAAATTGGCACCCCAGCAATTGCGATAATTTTCGTGGAAGAGAGCATTACCTGACAATATTCACAAAAAACACTCCATACGAATCATTATGGAACGATTTTGCAAATATTGGATATATTGAAAGTGATAGCAATCGACTTTGGTATAAATTGGAACAAATTGGATTTATTTGCGAATGGGATTCCGAGGGGGATATGTCAGGCGGTGCTGGAAATTCAACTCCCTCAACACCAGGCATAGCAGAAGACACATGTATTATTATAAATGTTGAAAAGGGCGGTTATGTAACAGACCTTAGTGTGACATTTTATGGAAATGAATGGGTGGGTAATATTACATTAAATGTTTACACCATTCAAGATGTTGAAATACCTGATGGAGAAGTCATAGTAATTCCTGTTTATGAAACACTTGAAGGTGTTGTTAGTGACATGTCAATGTTACAATTCGGTGAATTCAGGGTTGAAGGCGGAGAAAATATAACCTATACATGGGAATGGGGAACTTGGACAGATGATGATTCCGAGGGGGATTCTATTGAAGAAAGTAAATATGAAATAGAGCTCTTTTCCGGTCCAGGAACCAAATTTGCTTCTTTAGGGAAAAGAAAAATTAATTTGTTGGATGTTATTAGTGTTGAAAACGGATTTTATGAAATCGAATATAAAGACACTGAATCTGTATTTACATACAGAGCCTTTGTAAAAGCACAGGAGCTTAAAGATGCAGACACGTCAAAAATAGTAACTGTTGTTGATTATTCAGGAACATTAAAAGGACCTTATGATAATGATGTTATCGTAAAACTTCCGGACATAACATTAAAGACAATATCCGAAATAAATCTATTATTCGGTCCAGGTAAAAATTATATAATAAAAGATACTATTGAGATCGGAAACACGATAAAAATAGTATATTATTTAGACGACTATGCACAAGTTGAATATGAAACAGAAAATGGATATGCAAGGGGATATGTTGCTGTATCTGTTTTGAAAAATGAAAGTGCAGATATTAAATCAAATAAAGAGTTTGAGAGTTTAAAATCATCAAATGCATGTTTTCTTGTTAATGGTGAAAATGTTTATTCTTCGTTATCTACATTAAGTTCCTCTTTGAAATGGAATACTATAAAGTCTGCAACAATAGTAATAAAAGATTTTGATTTTTGGGGTGGTGTTGTTTCTGCAATTTCCGGTAATGATATAGATGTTTCAGATGGAAATAAACTTGCACCTCAAACAACTCCAAATAAACAGCAGACTGCTGAATCGATGAATGCAATTGCAGATGGGCTGCAAATGTATGTTAACTTTTTGACAGGAGCTGTTAACAGTCAATCTTTCAAAGTTTCTGTAGAAGAAAATTCAGGTAACAAGAGATTGATTATATTCTCCGGCACAAGAATGGAATTAATGCAAGCTGGTCATACTTATTCTGCAGGAGTACTTCTTATGAAAAATCAACTTTATACAACCAGCGAAGATGAATTTGTTAGGAAGAATTTCCCTGGTTATGTAAAAGACGGCGGAAAGTATTCTATGTGGTTCAATTTTGCTGATGAGATCACTAATACATTCCCGGGGTATTCAATTGTAATTAAAAATGATGGCTGTGCTTATGCATATCATCTTTTTAATGAAGGAACATCATTTCCTGTGTACAGAACAATAGACGGAAAAACAACCTTTGAGTTTGATGCAGTTGATATATATAAAAACCATGCATTAAAGCTTGATGAAAAGACAACAAGCAAGCTTCTGGAATATATGCGACAGATTGGAATAGAATCATCATTTTCACAGACAACAGTAAAATGTCCTGTTGATGTTTCTGTTTATGATAAAAATGATAACTTATTGGCACAAACAAATAGTGGTAAAATAGTATTTGATAATAGTGATGATTCGGTAACTCTTGAAACAATTGGTGCTGCAAAAATTGTAAGATATCCGATTGGAGAGAATTATACAATTGTTACATCTTCCTATGGTGTCGGCACAATGAATTATAGTGCCTCAACAGTAGAAAATGCTAAAATAAAAGAAAGTGTTTTAGGCTCAGATATAAAAATTGATTATTCTGATATTTTCAGCGGAACCTTTGTTGATGATAACACATATATTTTAAAAAATATAGAGAGTAATCAAAACCTGATTGATGAAGATTTGCATCTGCCAAAGGAGATGGATCTGAACATTGTAAAATCACAAGGTGGAATAGTGACAGGTCAGCCGATAAATACTTATGAAGGTCAACTTATTTTGCTTTGTGCAGTACCATATGTCGGATATACATTTTCTGGATGGTATAAAGATGGTGAGCTTGTAAGTGAATTTCCTGAACTTGAATTTTCATTGACAGAAGATACTGAGATTGAAGCTGTATTTTTATTTGATGAAAGTGCTTGTGAAAATGGACATGTCGAATATGTTTTAAAAGGCTATGATTCGTCATGTAATTCATATGGCAAAACGGATGGGATAATATGTGCGATTTGCAATAAAATGCTTGCGGAACAGAATGAAATTCCTTCAACAGGTCACTCCGACGCCAACCATGACGGTATTTGTGACGCATGTTCAGAGGACTTCACAAAGGGTTGCAGTTGCAACTGTCACGGCAATGCATTTATGCAGTTCCTTCACAAGATTGTTACTTTCCTTCGCAAGCTTTTCGGCATGACACAGTATCAGTACTGCGATTGCGGTAAGGCTCACTGGTAAAATAACATAAAAATTTTGCAGTCACTCCGGTGGCTGCATTTTTTTTACAAAATATCTATTTTTATTTCTTAAAATATATGTTAGAATATATCTGAATCCGGAATTCAGGAGGGAAGACCCATGTTAAAACGTTTTCTTTCATATTACAAACCCCATGTGAAAATTTTCACACTCGATATGCTCGCTTCACTGGGTATGTCCGTTATAGGCATTTTTTATCCCATCGTTTTAAGGCGTATGCTCAATGATTTTATCCCAAACAGGCAGCTTAATCTTATCATCACATTTGCGCTTGTGCTCTGCGGACTTTATCTTGTGCGAATGGGGCTTAACTACTTCATTCAGTACGAAGGTCACGTCATGGGTGTCAGAATGCAGGCTCAGATGCGCCGTGATATGTTCAGAAATCTTCAGCGACTCCCTTACAGCTACTACGACAATAACGAAACGGGCAAAATTATGTCACGAATGACAAACGACCTTATGGAAATCAGCGAATTGGCTCACCATGGTCCCGAAAACATCATTCTTTCCGTGATTTCAATTGTGCTGTCTTTCTCATATCTCGCAACAATCAATATCTGGCTCACTCTTATAATTTTCATCTGTGCTCCCATTCTCTGTTTTGTTGCAAGTCTTATGCGTAAGAAGATGCGTAATGCATTCAAAGAGAGCCGTGCTGCTGTTGCGGAAATCAACGATGCCCTTGAAAGCAGTATTTCAGGCATCCGTGTGACAAAGGCTTTCACAAACTCAGACAAGGAAGAAGAAAAATTCGAAGTGGGCAATTCCATGTTCGTAAATGCCCGTAACAAGGCATACAAGGCTATGGGTATTTTCCATTCCACAACAACTTTTGTCACAGATATCTTCAATGTAATCGTGCTTCTTGCAGGCGGTATTTTCCTTTATAACGAACAGATTGTTTTTGCAGATTACTCTGCTTTCATCGTTTCCACAAATCTTTTCTTAGGCCCTGTTACAACTCTTATCAACTTCATGGAGCAGTATCAGAACGGTGTTACAGGCTTTGAAAGATTCCTTGAAATCATTGATGCAGAGCCTGAAAAAGATCATGAAGATGCAGAGGATGTGGATAAACTCGAAGGGCATATCGAATTCAGAAACGTCACCTACGGCTATGATGATGAATGTGATGTGCTTGATAACATAAGCCTGAATATCGAAAAGGGCAAGACATATGCGCTTGTAGGTCCCAGCGGCGGCGGTAAGACAACAATCTGTCATCTTATTCCGCATTTCTATGATGTTGAAAAGGGCGAAATTTTCCTTGACGGCAAGGAAATTCACAAAATCACAATGGAATCGCTCAGAAGAAATATCGGTATCGTGCAGCAGGATGTTTATCTCTTCAATTCAAGCATAAAGGAAAACATCCTTTACGGCAGACTTGATGCCACAGACGAAGAAGTCTATGAAGCTGCAAAGAGAGCGAATATCCACGATTATGTCATGACACTTGAAAAAGGCTATGATACAGTCATCGGTGAAAGAGGCGTGAAGCTTTCCGGCGGTCAGAAACAGCGACTGAGTATCGCAAGGGTTTTCCTTAAAAATCCCTCAATCCTGATTCTCGACGAAGCCACTTCCGCACTTGATAATACAACTGAAATTCTCATTCAGCAGGCACTTGATGAACTCTGTAAGGGAAGAACAACTCTTGTTGTTGCCCACAGACTTTCAACAATCAAGAATGCAGACGAAATCGCAGTTGTAGCCGAAGGCAAAATCAAAGAAAAAGGCACTCACGATGAACTTCTCGCAAAAGGCGGAATCTATGCCGACCTTTACAGATTGCAGTTCAAAAATAATCAGTAAAAAGTAAAAATAATCTTGTTTTATTATTAATGCCGTGTTAAAATAAATCATCATCAATCTGACAGAGGTGCTGTTATGAAAAATTACAATCACGCATTACTTGTTATGGAAAAGCATGACTATCCCGCAGAAGCAAGGGAAGTTATTATCCGTGCGGAAGAAAAAATCCTTGCCGACGAAAAGGCAAACAAGATATATGAATCAATGTACAGAGCTTACTGGCTGAAAAACCGCAATTTCGGTGACTTCGGCGATAAGGTTGAAGCACTGGCGGAGCTTATCGGTGAGCATAAGTACACAATCAACTTCGTGCTTCTTCTCAACTGCACAAAGCCTCTTCTTGCAAAGTACAGAAAAGAAAAAATCGACGAAGAAATCTATTGGAGAAGTGTTCTTGACCTTAAATCAAAGATGATTGAGTGTAAAGAAAATTATGATGTATGGGGCACATTCGTTGAAGGCTGGTTCAAAGGCTTCTATACTCTTGACCGTGTGGCTCTTGGCAGACTTCAGTTTGAAAACTCCGATTTCTGGTGCGATATGTACATCAAAAACGGTGTTGAGCTTTATGACAGCGACTTCGTTGTTGGTATGCACATTCCCTCAAATCAGGGACCTCTCACATATGAAGCAAGACTTGATTCTTACAGAAAAGCTCACGCATTTTTCAAGAATAAGTTCAAAGACCCCAGATACGGTATTTTCTGCTGTCACTCATGGCTTCTTTATCCCGACAATGTGAATATTCTTCCCGAAAAATCAAATATTGCTGATTTCCTGCTTGATTTTGAACCTCTTGAAATCAAGTGGACATATGATTTTGGCGATCAGTGGAGAGTTTTCGGTGTCAGCAACAACAGAAAACCCATTGACGAGCTTCCTCAGAACACAAGTATGCAGAGAGCTTATGTTGAGTGGTTCAGAAAAGGCAAGAAACCCGGCACAGCATACGGAATCGTTGTTTATGACAGCGAAACAGACACAATTCTCACAAGACAGGACAGAGATGAATATATAGCTCAGTATTGCTATGAGAAAAAATAAAATTCGGAAGCCGTTGCAATACGGCTTCTTTTTTTTGTGAACAATAATTTAGTGATATATTCGCAATATTTATAATTAAACTCGTAGGGGCGTTGTCCCCAACGCCCGCTGCGAAGCAGAACGGCTTCGCCGTTAAATTTTCCTTCGGAAAAACACACTTCGTGTGCGGGCGCTGAGGACAGCGCCCCTACAGGCTAAATTATAAATTCTGCGAACTTGCCGATAAATTAAATTTTTCTTGCATTTTATATTGCATTTCGGAAAACACTGTAATATAATTTTAATATCTTTTTTTAATAGGTGATTTTATGATAAGAATAGCAATTGCAGGTTACGGCAATCTTGGCAGAGGCGTTGAAAGTGCCGTTTCAAAATGTGACGATATGGAGCTTGTTGCTCTTTTTACAAGACGTGCTCCCGAAACAGTAAAGCCCGTTACAGGTGTACCCGTTTACTCAATGGACAAAGCCTGTGAAATGGCAGATAAAATAGATGTTATGATTCTTTGCGGAGGCTCAGCAAAGGATCTTCCCGAGCAGACTCCCGCAATGGCAGAATATTTCAACGTTGTTGATTCATTCGATACTCACGCAAAGATTCCCGAACATTTTGCTGCTGTTGATGCAGTATGTAAGAAAAGCGGAAAAGTCGGCATTATTTCAATCGGCTGGGATCCCGGTCTGTTTTCACTCAACCGTATGCTCGGTCAGGCAATCCTGCCCTGCGGTAATGATTACACATTCTGGGGTAAAGGCGTAAGTCAGGGACATTCAGATGCAATCAGAAGAATTGAAGGCGTCAAGGATGCAAGACAGTATACTATCCCCGTTGAAGATGCTCTTACAAAGGTAAGAAACGGTGAAAATCCTGAGCTTACAACACGTCAGAAGCACACAAGAGAATGTTTTGTTGTGGCTGAAGACGGTGCAGACCTTAAAGCAATCGAAGAACAGATTGTGACAATGCCTAACTACTTTGCTGATTATGACACAACAGTTCATTTCATCAGCGAAGAGGAGCTTATGAGAGACCACAAAGGTATTCCTCACGGCGGTATGGTTTTCAGAACAGGCACAACAGGTTTTGATAACGAAAACAAGCACGTTGTTGAATTCAAGCTCACTCTTGATTCAAACCCTGAATTTACTTCGAGTGTGCTTGTAGCTTATGCAAGAGCCGCTTACAGACTTGCAAGTGAAGGTAACAGCGGATGCAAGACGATTTTTGATATTGCACCTGCATATATCCATCCTGCATCTCCCGAAGAACTCAGAAAAAATCTGCTGTAAGATTTGAGGAATAAAAATGAAATGTAAAAATTGCGGCGCCGAACTGAATAACGGAGACCTTTTCTGCATGAATTGCGGAAATGTGGTTGATTATTCGGATAACAAGAAAAAAAGAGTCGTTATAATTTCTGTTATTGCTGTTGCGGTTGTTCTGATAATTGCAGCTGTGGTTGTTGTCGGTCTGTTGCTGAATAAGAACAAGACTGATAATGAACCTGCTGTTTCCGTTGTTGTTTCTCATCAGGAATCTTCGTCAGAAAGCAAAACTGTATCATCTTCCGAGCAGACAACGTTCAGCATTGCGGGAGAAACTGAAACAACAACGACTCAGACAAATAATGATGTTTATTATTATGTCAGCACGGAAACTCCCGATGATGCGGGAATTGTTGTAAGAAAAGAAGGTACATATTACAGCGATAAAATAACCGTTCTAGCAGAAGGAACACGTGTATATATTTCTCCTCAGGCAATCCGTCAGGGTGAATATATTCAGATTTCCTTTGATCTGAACGGAAAACGCACCGATGGATGGGCTCTGGAAAGATATATTCACGGAACTTCGGCAGCAGATGCCGATGCCGATCAGTATACTCTGACCACAGAATTTGAACAGAGAAGAGTCAATCTGTATGTTTCAAACATTACAGAGACGGGAATATCTGATTTTGACGGCAGACCCACTGATGCTGATATTATGAAGTTTGCGATAAATCACTCAGTACTCAATTATGCACCCTCTGTGTCAGCTCTTGAATACGATGATTTCACGCTGAACGGAAAATCATATGATGTAAGAATTTCAGCAAGGTATGCAGACAGTCTTTCAGTGCGTTTTTTCGGTATGGATATAAATATTGCAGATATGAACAATGATTATGCAAAGGGATATCTGCTTTACGGTAATGCAGCACAGGTACGAAGTGAAGGTGTTGCAATAGTCAGGGATGTACACAGCAACCATTCCGCATCCGAATATAAAATATCATTTTCAATATATAAGTCAGACTCAAGCGATGAATCAAAATACTATGCGTATACACCTGCTCAGGCAGCTGCGGATAGTTCATTGAAATACGTCACAGACGGTTACGTCATTGTTCAGAAATACGACTCATCATATAAAATTGTTGAGTACAAAAGAACAAACTGATTTCAGGAGGAAAATTTATGAAATGTAAGAATTGCGGCACAGAGCTGAGTAACGGAGACCTTTTCTGCATGAATTGCGGAAATGCGGTTGATTATTCCAATGATAACAAGAAAAAGATAATCATTATCGTGGTGGCTGTGGTTGTTGTGGCAATCATAACAGCAGCAGTGCTTGTAATCGGTATTACGTCGGGTAAAAAAGCACCTTCAGGATCAGCTGCGGTTACATCAACGGTAGCTCAGCAGGAAACTGCATCTGCAACAGAACAATCAACATCTTCCGAGCAGACAACTTTCAATCTTGTTGCGGAAATAACAACAGTTCCCACAACTGTTGCTGAAACAACAACCGAAAAGAAAACTGTCCCCCAGTTTACTTATGATGATGACAATGCGGGTCAGTACCTTTTCGACAGTGCAAACAAGTACATAACAAAGGAATATCTGGCAGGTTGTTCAAGAGATGAAATCACAATCATCATCAATGAAATCTATGCCCGTCACGGATATATTTTCAAGGATGCAGAGCTCAGAGCTTATTTCAATTCTCAGAGCTGGTATCACGGCACAATAACATCGCTGGAAGAAGCTGCAACACATTTCAACAGCATTGAACAGAAAAATGTTGATACAATCTATGCCTATCAGAAATCCATGGGCTGGAGAAGCTGATAATAAGAAAACCGCATCGCAGAAGCGATGCGGTAATTTTTTATGTTTTATTATCTCATACCGAAGTTTTCGATGATGTAGTCCATATCCTTATCGCCTCTGCCTGAGAGATTGATAAGCACAGAACCGTGATCCATTGTCTTTGCAAGCTTCATGCCGTAAGCAACTGCATGTGAGCTTTCGATTGCGGGGATGATACCTTCAAGACGGCTGAGTTTGTAGAATGCATCGATTGTTTCTTCATCGTCGATAACATCGTATTTTACTCTGCCGAGTTCCTGCAGGAATGCGTGTTCGGGACCTGATGAGGGGTAGTCAAGACCTGAGGCAACAGAGTAAACGGGAGCAGGTTCGCCGTTTTCATCCTTTAGCATGATTGAGTTGAAGCCGTGCATGATGCCTTCTGTGCCGTACTTGAGACTTGCAGCGTGGTCGCCGAGTTTAGGGCCTCTGCCGAGGGGTTCGATACCGTAAATGTCAACGGGGTCATTAAGGAAACCTGCGAAAAGACCGGCCGCATTTGAACCGCCGCCCACACATGCAACGATTGCATTGGGAAGATGACCTGTCATTTCGATGAACTGATCTCTTGCTTCAATACCAACAACGCTCTGGAAGTCACGCACCATCATGGGGAAAGGATGGGGACCGAGCACTGAGCCGATGCAGTAGATTGAATCGTTGTATTCCTTGCTGTATGCGTCAAAAGCTGCGTCAACAGCTTCTTTGAGTGTCTGAAGACCGTGTGTTACTTCAACAACGTTTGCGCCGAGAATCTTCATTCTTGCAACGTTGGGAGCCTGTTTCTTGATATCAACAGTGCCCATGTAGATGTCACATTCAAGGCCGAAATATGCCGCTGCAGTTGCAAGAGCAACACCGTGCTGACCTGCGCCTGTTTCTGCAATAACCTTTTTCTTGCCCATGTATTTTGCAAGAAGAGCTTCACCCATGCAGTGATTGAGCTTGTGAGCACCTGAATGGTTAAGGTCTTCTCTCTTTGCGTAGAGCTGTACTTTTCCGCCGAGTGCATCTGAAAGTCTTTCAAGATGTGTTACGGGAGTGGGTCTGCCCTGAAACTCTTTTCTGATTCTGCGAAGCTCTGCGATAAACTTTCTTGACTGACAGATTGAGTAATAAGCTTCTGTTATTTCAGCCATTGCTGCTTTGAGTTTGTCGTCAATGTAAACTCCGCCGTATTTGCCGAAGTAACCGTTTTTGTCGGGATATTTGTTGAAATAGGTATCGAAATCAACGCCATTGAAATTCATATAAAAAACCTCCTGAGTTATATCAAAATAAAAAAGCCCCAAACAGAATTATTTTCTGTCTGGGACGAATAAACATATCCGCGGTGCCACCCTGATTTACGGCAATGCCGTACACTTTTTAAGATACTACCATATCTTTTGCAACTAACGTATGCCTCACGTTGCAGCATTTGACTGCACCCTCAGCGGTCCATTTGACAAATGTTTCTTACCCTTTCTCAGCAACAGGGCTCTCTGTGAAGGCTTATCTGCCTTTATCTCCGCGTCAACGGTTTGATTTATTAAATTAAAGTCATTATAGCACCATAAGATTGAGTTGTCAAGAAGAAAAATAAAGCAGCCACCGAAGTGACTGCTGTAAGTTATTAAATTGAATTGAAGAGATTCTTCATATTCTTAAGAGCATTGCCGATGCCTGAAAGGATTTTTCCTGTGCCTTTCAATGTGCCCTGATCGTTGAGAATTGTAAGCAGACCGCCTGCCATTTTCTCTGAGAAAACGCCCATACTCATAGACATCATACATCTGATGGGGATCTGAAGAGCCATAGCTTCCATCATATCCTTGTTGCCGTCATCGGGCATCATTGCCATGATTTTCTTTATGAGTTTGCAGATCTTTGCGCCAGCTTTACCTGTCATGGAGTCTTCAAGAGTATTGTTGATTCCGAGAGGAACAGACGGATCTCTCTGACTTGCGGGGATATCTCTGCCGAGAACTGCTCTGTACTGTTCGTCGGGAACAGCAACGATATCTGCACCGTAGTAGCAGGGAGCAGATGACTTGTAATCGGGAACAGCAACATCTGCAGTTGATTCAACGTTTACTGTAGCTGTGAGCTTTATGTCACGGCTTGATGCACCGACAAGAATGTCGAATGCACCTGTTTCTACCTGCCAGTCATGGATGTTGATATTGTAGAATGCGAATGAACGCTTGTCGAGAGTTACAGAAACTTCCTTTTCTTCACCTGCTTCAAGGAATACCTTTGTGAAGCCTTTGAGTTCCTTTTCGGGACGGAAGATTGTTGAATCTGTGTCCTTTACATAAACTTCTGCAACTTCTGCACCTGCGACAGAGCCTGTGTTCTTTATCTTGAATGATACTGTTACTGTGTCTGTATCCTTGATGCTGTCTGCAGAGAGTTTTACATCTGAATATTCAAATGTTGTGTATGACATACCGTAACCGAAGGGGAACAGGACATCTTTCTTTGCTGTGTCATAATATCTGTAGCCCACATAAATGCCTTCACGGTATTCAACAGTGATGGGAGTGCCGGGGAAATTGCTGTTTGAGGGGTTATCTTCAAGTGCAAGGGGATATGTTTCTGCAAGTTTACCTGAGGGGTTGACTTTGCCGAGAAGAATATCAACAATAGCGCTTCCGCCTGCCTGACCGCCGAGATAACCGTTGAGCACTGCGTCAACTTTATCAAGCCAGGGCATTGTAACGGGGCATCCGCCTGAAAGCACAACTACAACCTTTTCACAAGCTGCACAGACTGCATCAACAAGAGCATTGTGGCTTTCGGGAAGACTGATGTGGCTTCTGTCGTTGCCTTCTGTTTCGTATGATTCAGTAAGACCGATGAAGAGAACAGCAATATCTGCATTCTTTGCTGTTTCAACAGCTTCTGCGATGAGTGCTTCGCTGGGCTTGTCTGACTTTCTTTCGTAACCTGCTGCGTAGCTGAATGTCACACCTTCGTTTGCAAGTTCGTCATGTGAATTGTCAAGCTGAGTGGGGTTGATAAGTGAGCTGCCTGCACCCTGATATCTGGGATTCTTAGCCATTTCACCGATAAGAGCAATCTTCTTTGACTTGTCAAGAGGAAGAATACCGTTGTTGTTCTTGAGAAGAACCATTGATTCGCCTGCAATCTTTCTTGCAAGTGCGTGATGCTCTTCTTTGTCTGCAACATAGTCACGAAGACTTTCCTTTGATTTGAGAATAAGCTCAATGATTCTGTCAACGCATTCATCAAGAACTGATTCTTCAAGGTCACCGTTCTTTACTGCTTCAACAACCTTTGCAGCAGCGATGCCGAAAGATGTGGGCATTTCAAGATCCTGACCTGCTTTGAGACCTTCAACCTTGTCGTTGTTTGCACCCCAGTCTGTTACAACGATGCCTTCAAATCCCCAGTCGTCACGGAGAACATCGTTAAGGAGCCACTTGTGTTCTGCACAGTATGTACCGTTGAGACGGTTGTATGCGTTCATGACTGTCCAGGGCTGAGCTTCCCTGACGATGGGTTCAAATGCTGCAAGATAGATTTCACGAAGAGTTCTTTCGTCAACAACAGAGTCAACTGTCATTCTGCGTGTTTCCTGATTGTTTGCTGCAAAGTGCTTGAGAGATGTGCCGACACCTCTTGACTGAACACCCTTAACGAATGCAGTACCGATTCTGCCTGCAAGGAAAGGATCTTCTGAGAAATATTCAAAGTTTCTTCCGCAAAGGGGAGAACGCTTGATGTTTACACCGGGTCCGAGAAGAACAGAAACCTTTTCTTCAAGGCATTCTTCACCGAGAGCCTGACCCATTTTTTCGATAAGAGCAGGATCCCATGAACTTGCAGTTGTGACTGCTGTGGGGAAACATACTGCGGGCTTTGAGCTCATGAGCTCGCCCTTTTCTTTTTTATCTTTTTTCTTTCTGAGACCGTGAGGACCGTCGCAGACCATGATTGAGGGAAGACCCAGCTCATCATTACCCTGAAGATGCCAGAAGTCTTTACCTGAGCAAAGCTCAGCTTTCTGCTGAAGGGATAATTGTGCAATAATATCGCTGTGTTTCATATGCTACCTCCAAAATATTATATAACAGACAAATTATAACATAAATTTTTACATTTTGCACTATGTTTTTGTTAAAATTTTAAGATTCTTCGGATCCTCCCGTAATTCCGAGAATTTCATCTGCCGCAAGACTTTCTGCAGCATCAATTCCTTTGAGTTTTTTCTGAATAATGCTGTTGCGTTTTGTTGCTTCGTCAATTGAAGCATCGGCTTCGGTGATTTTTTTCTTGATTTTTGTAAGCACCGTGTCAAACATGTCATACTGCTTTTTGACAGCGGAAAGAAGCTCTTTGATTTCGTTTGCCTTTTCGTTTACAGCCATTGTTCGAAGTCCCATTGCAACGGAATTGAGCAGAGCAGTGATTGTTGTGGGTCCTGCAATCATCACGCTGTATTCATTCTGGATTTTTTCAAAAAGTCCCGATTTTGAAGATGCGATTTCAGCATAAAGTCCCTCTGTTACAAGATACATGATTGCAAAGGGTGTGGTTTCAGGCACGGATATGTATTTTGAAACGTCTTTTGCCTCTTCAAGCACTCTTTTTTCAAGCGCTTTTCTCGCTTCTGCAACTGCAAGTGCATCTGCGGAGTCGGCAGCTGCACACAGTCTTGCATAGTCTTCCATGGGGAATTTTGAGTCGATGGGAAGATATGTGATTTTCTTGCTGTCATCACCTGAGGGGAGTTTGACTGCAAACTCAACAAAATCCCTGTGACCTGCTGGCTGAAAATTCTTTACGTACATATTCGGCACAGTCTGGTCAAGGATGCCTTCAAGCAGATATTCTGCCCATGTGCCACGTGCTTTTACGTTTGTGAGAACTCTGTTGAGCGATGTTACATTCTGAGTGATACCGCCTGAAAGCTCTTTCATTTCGCCAAGTGAAGAGTAGAGTTTTTCAAGCTGCTCGGAAACTGTCTTGAATGAAGAATCAAGCCTTGTTGTGAGTGTTGATGTGAGTTTTTCGTCAACAGTTGCACGCATTTCTTCAAGCTTCTTTTCGTTTTTCTCTGTCATTTTTTCGATGGAAGAAGTCAGCGACTGCATGATTTTTTCATTCTGTTTTGCATTTTCATTTCGGATTTCGGCAAGGGATTCGTTGACCGAAGATATAATCTTATGCTGAACGGTCAGATTCTTCTCGGACATGTCTGCGATTTTTCCGTTTACGGAATCCATCATCTGCATGACTTCACGTCTGTTGTTAGACATTTCAGTTGAAACAGTGCCTGAAAGCGTGTCGATTTTTGATTCAAGCACCGCAGAATCTTTACTGCTGTCCTTTTTTGATGCCCTGAGCGCAAAAATCAACGCAAAAAAAGAAAACAGCACAGAAAGAATAATGAGTACAAGGATTATTATAAATCTGGTGTCCATGAAAATTTCCTCCGATAGGTGTATTTTGTGTAAACAATAATTTATATTAATTAACGTAGGGCGGCTTGCCTTCAAGCTGCCGTTGGAATTTGTGCAAACTTTGCGGCGGCTTGAGGGCAAGCCGCCCTACACGAAATGTTGCTAAATTATTTTTTTATTGCTTCGTGCAAACATTCAACCACTCTTGTCGGGGTTGCTGAAAGGCTTCCGTATTTTTCCGTCACATAATCTGCTGTTGCACCGTGGATATAACATGCTGTGCAGACTGCTGTGAAAATATCATCCGTCTGAGGCACAAGACCTGCGATAAGTCCCGTAAGCACATCACCGCTGCCGCCTCTTGACATTGACGGATTGCCTGTTGTGTTTATGAAAAGTCTTGCGTTTCTGTCGGCAACAACTGTGTTTGCGCCTTTCAGAAGCACCGTAACGGAATATTCTTCCGCAAAATTCTTTGCTGTTTCAATGCGGTTATTCTGAATCTCTGTAATGCTCTTTCCCGTAAGTCTTGACATTTCACCGGGATGGGGTGTGATGATGACATCGCACTGTGCTTCTTTCAGGATGCTTGTATCTTTTGCGATGCAATTCAGAGCATCTGCATCGAGAATGAGTGTGCCTTTGCAGTTGTTTATGATGAATCTGACAAGCTCTTTTGTGTCGTTGTCAATTCCTATACCGCAACCGATTGCAACAACATCGCATTTGCTGAGTTTTTCGTAAAGTGTACTCGCATCTGTCACAATTCTTCCGTTTTCGTTGGCAGGTAACGGCAACATCAACGGCTCATTGAGTTTTGATGTGACCGTGTCATAAATGCAGTCGGGGAATGCTGCTGTCACAAGACCTGCTCCGATTTCAACGGCTGCCTGATTGCACAGATAAACGCAGCCTGTCATATTTCTGCTGCCGCAGATTGTAAGTATTTTTCCGAAATCACCCTTGTTGCTGTCAAAGGCTCTTTTTCTGATGTTTGCGGTTGCTTCATCTTTTGTAAGAGCAGTATATTCTTCTGCAAAAAGTGACAGGATTTCATCACTCACACCGATATCCATAACAAGTGTTTCACCGCAGAAATCAGCAGTGGGTTTGAGCACCTGTACGGGTTTCATCGCAATCATTGTAAGTGTTTTGTCCGTTTTGAAATAAAGATTATCGGCATATTTTCCGTCAGCAGTAAGTCCCGACGGAATATCGATTGCATATTTTTTTGCTTTTGTGTTTTTGTTTGAAAGTCTGACTGCAGTTTCCGCATTGCCTGAAAGACAGCCGTTGAAACCGATGCCGAAAACGGAATCTGCAATCACATCTGCAGTTTTTATGTGATGGATGCAGGTGTCTGCTTCTTCCGTGAAATCTGCTGTGACAACAGGGTATCTTATCATTGCATCATACATCTGTGTGCAGAGGTCGTCACTCGGTTTTCCGTAAACAAGAATCACAAAAATCTTTCTGAAACCGTATTCCCACAGTTTTCTTGCGATAACAAAACCGTCACCGCCGTTTTTGCCCTTTCCGCAAAGAATTGTGATTTTTGAATCTTTGTTTTCACCTGCAATAACGTCTGCACATCTTGTGCCTGCAGTTTCCATAAGTGTATAAAAATCACTGCCGTTTTTTACGGCAAGGTCTTCTGCTTTTCTCATATTTTCAGCTGTAAGTACATACATAAAATCACTCCTTTTCAGATTATATCATATAACCCGTAAAAACGGAATAAAAAAGTTTAAAAAGTTGTTGTATTTTTTAAATCTTTGTTGTATAATAAACGATGTATTATTATCTATGCCGATTTTACGGCATAAGAGGAAGAGGTGACCTTTATGGCAGACAAAACAATTCAGTTTAAATTGCAGGGTGAAAAGGATTCTCAGATAAAAATGATGCTTGCACAGGTTTATTCAGCTCTTGAAGAAAAAGGCTATAATCCTATAAGCCAGATAGTGGGCTATATTTTGTCAGAAGACCCCACATATATCACAACTCATAACGATGCAAGACGTATTATTATGAAAATCGACCGATTTGAGCTTTTGCAGGCACTCATTAAGGATTACCTCGAAGTTCAGTAAATGAGTACCGACGGAATTCCGTCATCATCAGAAAGGATTGAATTATATGGCAGAAAAGAAGGGACCCAAGTTCCTTACTTATAAGGGCAGACCCCTTGTCCGCTGCGGAAAAACGATTTATTACGGAAACATGAGTGATCCGTTTGTGGTAATGCTTCAGATCTGTTCAACAAAAAAGGTAGGGGAGCTTGATGTTGCAAGCAGAGTGACAGTTCAGCTTCTTAACACAGATCCCGATGTAAGACCCAGAGACAGAATCGTTAAAAAGAGCGAAAAACAGGGTCTTTATCAGGCAATGGATATTGCATCCATCTGGCTTGAAAGAGCATTGACTCAGTAAAATAAAAACCATATCAAACCGATGACCGGGAGTAGTAAACGGTGTAAAATCCAAAAGAGAGTTGCAGGTGGTGTGATTGCAGCGGAACAATAAACCGATGAATGGACCCGTGAGGGCAAACCGAAAGCAAATTGCAAGTAGGGGCGACGGTTGCCGACCGTAAAACGGCAGGTATATGACAGTATACCGTGAGTGCGTCTTATGACGAATAAGGGTGGTACCGCAGAAGCACAGCTTTTGTCCCTTTGAACAGGGGCAAAGGCTGTTTTTTTTAATATATTTTAAAGGAGAATTTTTATAATGGAAAATACAGAGAGAAAACAGGTTGTTCTGAGTCTTATTCAGCCCACAGGTACTCCCACACTGGGCAATTATCTCGGAGCATTCAAAAACTGGAAAAAAATGGCGCAGGATTATGATTGTCTTTTCGGTGCGGCTGACCTTCATTCAATCACCGTAAGAACAGAACCTGCAGACCTGAGAAAAAGAACAACAGATCTTTTCGCAATTCTTCTTGCGATGGGTTTTGATCCCGAAAAGAATATCATTTTCTGTCAGAGCCATGTGCCCGCACATGCACAGCTCGGCTGGATTCTTGATTGCTACACACAGTTCGGTGAAGCATCAAGAATGACACAGTTCAAGGACAAGTCTGCAAAACACGCAGATAACATCAACCTCGGTCTTTTCACATATCCCACACTTATGGCTGCTGATATTCTTCTTTACAATGCAGACTATGTGCCCATCGGTGCAGACCAGAAACAGCATCTTGAGCTGACCCGTGACATCGCAAACAGATTCAACGGACTTTACGGTGATTTCTTCAAAGTACCTGAGCCTTTCATCGGCAAAGCAGGTGCAAGAGTCATGTCACTTCAGGAGCCTGAAAAGAAAATGAGCAAGTCTGACACAAATCAGAAGTCATTTATTCTTGTTACAGATTCTCCCGATGTTATCGTCAAGAAAATCAAGTCTGCAGTCACAGACTCAGAAGCCAAGGTTTATTACAGCGAAGACAAACCCGGTGTTTCAAACCTTATGGAGATCTATGCCGCATGCACAGGCAAGACAAATCAGGAGATTGAAGACGAATTCACAGGTAAAGGCTACGGCGATTTCAAAGCAGCCGTTGCAGAAGCAGTTGTTGAAGAGCTTCGTCCCCTTCAGACAGAGTATGCAAAGCTCATCACAGACAAAAAATACCTTGCAGAATGTGCTGCAAAGGGTGCAGAAAAAGCAAACCGCATCGCAGACAGAACTGTTAAAAAGTGCATGAAGAAAGTCGGATTCTGGCAATATTAAACAATAATTTATTAATTAACGTAGGGCGGCTTGCCTTCAAGCC
>JAGBSO010000019.1 GCA_017631795.1 Clostridia bacterium
CTTGCCCTCAAGCCGCCGCAAAGTTTGCACAAATTCCAACGGCGGCTTGAGGGCAAGCCGCCCTACGTTAGTTAATATAAATTATTGTTTATACAAAAAAATCGCCGCTGACCTGAATCAGCGGCTTTTGTTATATTCAGTTAAATTCTTTCACCGAGTTTTTCAATAAGAGTTTCAATCAGGTTGAAGATATTCATGAATGCCTGAATCATATCCTTGAAGAATTTTTCAATAAGGTTATCAGCATCATTTGAAATTTCAACGGGGACTGATGCAACAACTTCACCGTCAAGGATATAGTTAATTGCTGTCTTACCTGTTTTAAGTGAAGACATGAATGTTGTTCCTGTGATGCTTCCGTAACTGTCGTCTGCAACTTCAAGATATCCGCCTTCGGGAATGCTTGTCTTGAAACCGTTTATGTCAACACCGTATACATCAAATGATACGGGAGTAGCAGGTGCGCAGAAAATCTTATCAACTGAGAATGCAACATGGTCATACACGCCTGAGGGCTGAGCTTTTGTGCAGATATGAAGAGATGTTGCAACAGGTCTTTCGATACTTGCATAGCTGGGAGTGCTTCTTACTTCGAGGTCATCAGTTGCTTCTCTCTGAGTGAGCATGATTGATGATCCGCCACCGTCAAGAGCCATTGCGTCAACACAGCCGAGAGCATACATTGTGTGTGCAAGATCGGTATATGTCATACCGAGTGATTCGGGCTTCTGTCTGCCGTCTGCAACGAAGAATGCAAGAGAACCGTCTGCCTTGATACCGACAGCTGTTCTGGGATGAGTTGCAGTGTCTGAAGTATGGTCAACGATAGCACCGTCTTTTACAAGGATTGTCATACCTGCAACTGCTTCTTTTACATCTTCTGTTGTGCCTGTGTAATCTCTGATAACAGCTGTGCCGTCATTGAGAATAGCAAAGAAAGGATATTTTGATCCTGAATGTCCCTGAACACCGTTCATAACAAGAACGCCTGCGGGTTCACCTGTTGATGTATTGAAAGGTCCGCCGTTGACAGCACCGACAACGTTATAACCCATTGATTCATGAACGTTTGCCTGAGACTTTACTGTTGTTGCTGCCCAGCCGTTCATATCGCCGTCATTGTAACCGACTTTTACAAAAAGGTCAGGATTGTTGATGTCAACTTCCATGAGATAACCTTTTATCTGGTTGTTTTTCTTAGCATTGTTGAGAGTCAGGTGTCTTTCTGTAACACCGCCGACAAGGTTGTAAGAATTGTCTGATGTGAGGTATCTGTCTTTCATAAGGAGTGATTCATCAATCCATGCGGCAGATACTGCAGTCATGAGAACTGTTGCGAGCATGATTACGGACATAATCACTGCAACGATTTTTTTACCAAAAAGAACTTTTTTCATTTTATATGTTCCTTTCATATTTTTTTCTAATTATACCAAACACTTCCGACATATTCAATAGTTTTTTAACAATTCATTAATTTTTATCGTTAAGTAAATACATATTATTATCTTTTATGGATTAATTTTTTGTAATTTTTTTGCAAAAGGTTTGACAAACAGATTTTATTGCAGTATAATTTCAGCAGAAAAATTTATCTCCGAAAGGACATGGTATAAATGGCAAAGCCACTCAGAGAAAACCCCACAGGCATTTTTTCACTTATGCTCACTCCCTACAATGAGGATAAGACAATTGACTGGGCAACTTATGAAGAATACTGCGACTGGCAGGTTGAGCAGGGTGTTGAACACCTTTTTGCAGTCTGCGGAAGCTCAGAAATGACAGCTCTCACTCTTGAAGAAAGACTCAAGCTTGCAACTCTCACAGCAAAGCACAAGGGTGATACAACAATCGTTGCATCAGCAAACATCGAACCCTCATGGTTTGCACAGGTTGAAGAAGTAAAGCAGATGTCACAGACAGGTGTTGACGGTATCGTTTTCACAACAAAGGGATTCGGCGGTGAATTCAACGAAGACAGACTTGTCAATTACATCGGTGAACTTTGTCAGTATACTGACCTTCCCGTTTTCATGTATGAATTCCCCGGTTTCCAGCCTCATCTCATTTCAGGTAATGTTTACGGCAGACTTGTAAAAGAATGCGGTATCATGGGTATCAAGGACACAACCTGCACAATGGAAGGCATCTGCCCCAAGATTGATGAAAAGGGCGATTCATGTATCATTCAGGCAAACATGCCTTTCCTTTTTGAAGCATATAAAGCAGGTGCAAGAGGCGTTATGGCAACTCCCACAGCTTGCGGCGGTGCTTTCTTCCAGAGATTCCACGAAGCTTTCATGAGCGGTGACATGGCTCTTGCAGAGCAGAGATACAACGAAATCACTCTCCTTGACTGCGCTATCGATTCAGGCTTCAACGTTTCTGCAAAATATCTTGTTCAGCTTCAGGGTGTAAAAAACTTCAGAGCGATCAACAGATACGATTCAAAACTTTCAGCAGGCAGACTCCAGTCACTCAAGTCTTTCCATAACTGGGCTGTTGCAAACGGACTTATGAAATAAGAACAAAAATAAAGGACGATTCTTCAGAATCGTCTTTTTTTATTACGATATTCTGCCGATATGTGTAGGGGTGGTGTCCCCATCGCCCCTACAGGTTTTCAATTGGTTTCTGCAAAAAAAAAGGACGCCCGACGGCGTCCTCAATTATTTGTTTTCTGCTTTCTTCTTAAAATATTTTCTCATAAAAATCAGCAGTGCAACACCTGCTACGGGGAAAAGTGCTGCCATGAGCATACCCGTTTTCATACCGATCTGTTCAGGTGTAAGAGAAACAGAACTGCTCAGATTTACAGCCCAGTCACTGACTGTCACTTTATCAACAACAACACCTAAAAGCTGTGGTGCCACGGATGCTCCGAAATCACCGCCTGCAGCCATAAGTGCATAAGCCGCAACACCGGGATTCGGGAATTTTTCTTCCATGAGAATGAGTGTACCCGGCCAGAGCATTGCAGTGCAGAGACCCGTAAAAATACAGGCAATCATTGCAATAATGACATTCTGTGAGAAACCTGAAACGAGATAACATATTGCGGCACAGACCATGCTCACAAGAAGCACATTCGAGATATTCTTTCCGTACTTCGCATAGAGTGTTCTGCCCAGTCCCAGAAGAATTCCGAACAGTGCCATACCTGCCACATCACCCACAACTTTGGGAATATTCAGCGCATTTTCCATATAACTTGAAATCCAGTTTGTCATTGAATTTTCAGCAGCTGAACCAAGGAATATACACATCACGCAAAGGAACATGCCCTTGTTTTTCTTCTTTTTTCCGTCCTTTGCATCGTGATTCATGTTCACTTCGGGCATGGGTGAAGTGCAGAAAAGCACGAAAGAAATCACAGGCAGGAATGCCCAGAAGAATGTGAGATACATCCAGTTCCCGGTGCCGAAAACACGCAGAAAAACAGTGCTCAGAACAACAACCAGAACAACTCCGTAGGCATAAAGCGAGTGCAGACGGCTCATATCACGGTCGGGATTGTCCGAGGGAATCGCAGCCACAACGGGGCTAAGAAGCACTTCGCTCAGACCTGCCGAAACAGAGAAAATTATCGTTCCTGCAACAAGTCCCGCATAAGCATAATCGGGAAACATCATCGGCACAAAGGCATATATAAACATACCGATACTCGTCAGCAGAGGCATCACCCTGAGAGTCAGTTTAATGTTGAAATACTTCGTGAAAAATGTGAAAATCAGGTCAATGAGAAGCTGTGTGCTGAAATTTATCAGCACAAGAGTGCCCAGCAGAGTGTATGAAATGCCGTATGTTTCACGGAATGTGACAAAAAGCAGCGGTGGCAGAGAGAAAATCGAAGCCATCGCAACATATGTAAAATAACAGGCATTGCGTGTGCGTTTAAAATTATTCATATATCATTCTCCAACAGGATTTTTTTAGATTATACAATGATAAAAGAAAAAAGTAAATAAAATATTCGATTTTAAATCTTCTTTTTTTCGGTGTTTTCACTATTGCCAATCCGACGTTATATATAGTATTATATATGAGTAGAAAAAGATAAAGAGGGTATAATTTTGGATTTAAGAAATATAGCGATTATCGCTCACGTTGACCACGGTAAGACAACCCTTGTTGACCAGATGCTTCATCAGAGCGGTACTTTCAGAGCAAATGAACAGGTTGCTGAGCGTGTTATGGACTCAAACGACCTTGAAAAAGAAAGAGGAATCACAATCCTTTCAAAAAACACTTCCGTTCACTATAACGGTGTAAAAATAAATATTATCGACACTCCCGGCCATGCTGACTTCGGCGGTGAAGTTGAACGTATCATGATGATGGTTGACGGTGTACTTCTTCTCGTTGACGCATTCGAAGGCTGTATGCCCCAGACAAGATTCGTTCTTTCAAAGGCTCTTGCACTCAAAAAGAAGCCTCTTGTTGTCATCAATAAAATTGACCGTCCCGGTGCAAGACCTGCAGAAGTTGTTGATGAAGTTCTTGACCTCTTCATTGAACTGGGTGCAGACGATGACCAGATCGAATTCCCCGTTGTTTATGCATCAGGCAGAGACGGATATTCAGCACTTTCTCCCGATGTCCGTGAAGGCGATATGCAGCCTCTTCTTCAGGCTATCATCGACAATATCGATGCTCCCGGCGGCGATCCCGAACAGCCTTTGCAGCTCCTTTTCTCTTCACTTGACTATGATGATTATGTGGGCAGAATCGGTGTCGGCAAAGTTGAAAGAGGTTCTGTGAAAATGGGTCAGAATGTTGTTATCTGCAAACAGGACGGCACAACACAGAACGTAAAAGTTTCAAGACTTTATCAGTTTGAAGGTCTCAAGAGAGCAGAAGTTGACTCTGCAAAAGCAGGTGACATCGTTGCTGTTTCAGGTATTGAAGGACTCAACATCGGCGAAACAATCTGTGCTTCCGATTGCGTTGAACCCCTTCCCTTCGTAAAAATCGACGAACCCACAATCTCCATGAATTTCATGGTAAATGACAGCCCCTTTGCAGGTCAGGAAGGCAAATTCGTCACTTCAAGAAACATCCGTGCAAGACTTTTCAAGGAAGTTGAAACAAACGTCAGCATGAGAGTTGAAGAAACAGAAACAACCGACTCATTCAAAGTTTCAGGCAGAGGTGAGCTTCACCTTTCCATCCTTATCGAAACAATGAGAAGACAGGGTTATGAATTTGCTGTTTCACGTCCCAAAGTTATCCTTAAAAAAGGTGACAACGGCGAAACACTTGAGCCTATCGAGCTTCTTATCGTTGAAGTACCCGATGCTTATGTCGGTGCAGTTATGGAAAAAATCGGTTCACGAAAAGGTGAACTTGAAGATATGAGCATCCGTGACGGCGGAACAACACATCTTGAATTCAGAATCCCCGCAAGAGGTCTTATCGGTTACAGAAGTGAGTTCCTGACAGACACAAACGGCTACGGTGTCATGAACAACCTTTTTGCAGGTTACGAGCCTTTCAAGGGTGATATCCAGACACGTGACAGAGGTTCTATCGTTGTTCACGAAACAGGCGAAAGCACAGCTTACGGTCTTTTCAACACTCAGGACAGAGGCAGACTCTTCATCGGACCCGGTGTTCCTGTTTACGAAGGCATGATCTGCGGTGAATGTGCAAAGAATGAAGACATCGTATGCAATGTCTGCAAGAAAAAGCAGATGACAAACACACGAGCATCAGGCTCAGACGATGCACTCAGACTTGTTCCCCATTCAACACTCAGCCTTGAACAGAGCATGGAATTCCTGAGCGATGACGAAATTCTTGAAGTCACACCCAAGAGCCTCAGACTCCGTAAAAAGGTTCTTTCAAAAGAACTGAGAATGAAACAGCAGTTCAAAAAGAAATAATATATAGATAATTTATAATGTACAATCAATAAGGATCGATGATGTATCGGTCCTTATTTTTATTAAAAAAAAATCAAAAATCTGTCTGTCTGAATGTGTTGCGTGTGAAAATTTTTTTTCTCGCACTCTTTCATTCTTACACACTCTCACTATCTCATTATCACACTGTCTCATTATCTCATTATCTGAGTAGTGTTACAAAGATGTTAGGCATTTGTCAGCTTAATGTTAAGATGATGTCAGGCATGTGTTACTCGGTTGTGCTTTGGTTGTGCTTTGGTTGTGCTTTAGTTGTTATCCGGTTGTTACCGCCTCAGTTCTGAACCTGAGAAAACGGCTCTGCTGCGTCGTTTTCACCTTGCCCGTCGCTTGCCGTCTGACTGCCCTGTTTTATGCCCAACGACTGATAATCCATATATTTTGTAATACGGAACACGTTCGTTCTGTCAATTTTTCTGTGAGTTATCATGTTGGATTGCTTCAGATTTTTGATTGCAGTACGCACATTCTGAACAGAAAGACCCGAATGTGAAGCGAGAAATTCATAAGATGCAAGCACTTCTCCCCTGTCGATCACATCACCTTTGTAATTATGGGGTTTTCTGTTGGCAAGAAGCATAAGATGAATAAAAACAAGAAAAGTATTCGGGCAGTGGGTCCATCCGCAGTCAAGCACCGAATACGGTATTTTCAGATATACCCTGTTGCGGATATCATCATTTTCCATATTGTTACCTCCTTTTACAAACATTTGTTCTATATATACTATATACAATTATTAATAAAATGTCAAGAGAAACAAGATCAAACCTGCGTAGATCAGTCAGGAGTCAGAAGTTTCAAGTGTGAAGTCAGAAGTAAATGTAGGAGCAATCGCCTTACACCATTTATATCTGTTATCTGAAACAATAAAACCGCCTTACGCAGGATTGATAAATATACTTATATAACAATTTGAGCACTGCCCGAAGGTAGTGCTCTTTTCACTGTGCAAAGTCATCAATATAAGGAATTTTATTTTCCTTACACCAATTTATCAATATTTCACATTTACGAGTATAAAAATACTCCATCCAGTGTTCATGTGCAAAACCGCAATGAAAAATCCTTTCGAATTCACGACCGAATTCATCTTCGGGAAGCCTTTTCAGATAATCCGAAACCTGACGGTCATTTAATACTACAAGATAATCCTTTGCAATCTCACCATAATCCACAACAGGCAACGAAACATAGTCATAATCATAACAATATGTTATAAAATAATTATCGTCAATATCAAGTTTTTCAAGAATTTCTGCAATATTTACAATTTCATAATTTACACTGTTAATAAACCAATAAGGTTTATCTTCATTTAACCGTTCATACCAAATCAAATCTCTGATTTTTACCATCTGACTTCCCTCATTTCGAATTAATGATATCATACATTTTCAAAAAATGTCAACTATTCTCACAAATGTCTTGCAATTTTATATATAAATATGTTATTATTATACAGTAAAAAAATCAGTGGAGGGAATTTTCATGAAATCAATTTCCAAAAAGTTAATTTCAGTTGTTCTTTCTGTACTCATGATTGCAGGTATCGCAATCCCCGTTTTTGCAGAAGAAACAGTTGAATACACAATCACAAACCCCTATGAAACAGTAGACTGGGACACATGGGGTCAGTACAAAGCAATGCTTCACACTCACACACTTTACAGTGACGGTGAAATGGACATCAAGGATGTTGTTGAAGAATATTATGCACAGGATTATGATATTCTTGCAATCACAGACCACGGTGTTGTAAATCAGGGTTGGGACAAGAAGCCCGAAATGCTTCCCCTTATCGGTTACAACCAGTACATCAGATGGCTCACTCCTCTCAGCGCTGAAAGATATGCAGAAATCACTTCAGGTGCTGACCGTGGCGGCAGAGGCATGCTCGACGTACCTCTGGGTATCGAAATGAACGGCGTTGTTATGAGAAAGAACCACGTAAACGGTTTCTTCTGTGGTTACGGCCAGGGCGACTGGGGTAAAGAAGAAGATTACGAAGGTCCCGTTGCAGGTACAGAAGCAGCAGGCGGTATCTCATTCATCAACCATCCCGGTGACTTCTATGCAGCTCATCACGACAAAGAAAGAGCTTATGACACAGAATACCTCAAGATCTGGGCAGACATTTTCCTTAAATATGAAAGCTGCGTAGGTATTGAAGTTTACAACGAAAGAGATACAGTTGCAAGATACGACCGTATCATCTGGGATAACCTTCTTCAGTACACAATTCCCCGTGGCAGAAATATCTGGGCTTTCGCAAATGACGACTCTCATTTCCTTTCAACAATCGGTGTTACAGCTGAAATGATGCTCATGCCCGAAAACACAGTAGAAAATCTCCGTACAGCTATGGAAAACGGCACATTCTTCGCTTGCTCAACTATTTCAAAGGAAGAAATGGGTGAAGAATTCAGAGGTACAGGCGATTACGCAAAGGTTACAAGAATCGACATCGACGAAGAAAACGATATCATCTCAGCTACAATCGAATCTTCAACAGATTACACAGTTGAATGGATTGCAGACGGTGAAATCATCGCAACAGGCGATTCAATCAACCTTCGTGAATACAGCGATGTAATCGGTTCTTACGTTCGTTTCCAGATCAAGAATGAAGGCGGTATCGTTCTTTCACAGGCTTTCGTTTGTGACGACGGCAACATGGATGCTTGCATGATCTACTACCCCGAAGATCCCGAAGTCAATGCATTCGTAAAAATGTGGAATGAATTCGTTGCAATGCTCAGAAAAACTCTCATCGGCGAACTTATCTTCAGAGCTGCTGTTCTTGACAACATGTAATTAAAATTTATGACTGCTCCGTTCAGGCGGAGCAGTTTTTTTATGCACTTTTGATACCTATTTCCACATTTTTCAATATTTTTCATATAATCCACACAACAGTTTACTTTGCATTAACAAATTATTAACAGTTTGGAAATATATTGCAAGATTCAATATTATATAATTATATCAGCAGGACAATCCTGACACAGTTTAAGAAAGGTGGCAAATACAATGACATACTTTGTAAATCTTCTCGTTAAAATGCGTGATATCTTCGCAACAATTCTTTCTTTCATCGGTGCAGACATCGACGATATCAAAGGTGCATTCTAATTAAATATCAGAACAGAGAAAGAGGTAAACGGTTTCCCCGTTTATCTCTCTTTTTTTGCGCAAAAATATAAGCGGAGCATTCTTCCGAACACTCCGCAGTATGTACTTTTATTTTAGTTTATGCCAATCCGAACAGGCTCTTGATCATGTTGAGAATTGTGAGAAGAATTCTTACAACCAGTGCGAATACGCTGTTATCCTGAACAACTTCGCCTGTTAAGCCGTCTGTGAGCTGACCGCTGTAATTGCTTGTGATGGTGAAAGCTTCTTCCTTGACCTTGTCTTTCAGATAGTTGTCGCTTTCAACATAATCTATTTTTATGTTGCCGAAAGCTTCTGATGTTGTTCCGATTGTGACTGTAAGCTTTTCACCGGGATTCAGAGTTGCGGGCAATGATACAGAAACAGAGCTGTCTGCGCCGCTGATTTCAATATTCTTGATGAGCATTGAGTTCTCTTTTGACACATTTTCAATAACAAGCTTACCTGTGCCGTCTTTGACTTCATAAAGACAATTTGTTGATGCAAAAACCATGTACAGATCGCTGTTGCTGTCATTACTCTGCATAAACTGAGGGAATCTTGCGCTGCTCCAAGCATCTTTGATGTCATCTGTATAGAACAAAGTTTCAAGAAGCTCAAGAGAATTGGGAGCCCATTCAATCATACCGTGGTAAAGACCGTCAATAATCCATGTTCTTTCGGGAATGTATCCGCATGAAATATCAACCATTCTGTCGGGTGAAATGCAGTTTCTGCCGTTTGTGACACGCTGCTCATAATCTTCGGGGAAAGGCTTTCCGTCAGGTGAGCAGTAAGCACCGCAGGATGTTGACATATCAACGATACCGTCTGATATGATGTCTGATGCAGTTACAAGGTCGATACCTGTGTGTGAAATAACAGAGATCTCAATGCCGTAACGCTCAGCATTTCTGAATGTGCCTGCAACGTCTTTCATGTAGCCGTTTCTTACAAGGTTTGCTTCTTCAATAAGCTTTTCGTTGCCGGGATTTGAGAAGTAGTCTGCAATGACTCTTTCATATTCAGAATCAATAACCATTTCAAGGTATGCAGGTGAATCCTTTGCAATGGGATAAATCAGGTCTTTTGCAGCATAGTCAAGCACTGTGTCAAGAGTTATCTCGCTTGCAGGCAGGATATCAAGCACAACAAGAAGGTCTGATATGCTTTTTTCGATATGCATGATGCTTGAAAGAAGGTCAAGCACACTCTTCAGGTCAATGCTGATTACTTCATCTGCAGGAGCAAGAAGGTCTGAAACGAAGTTTGAGCCTTCAAGAATGGGGTTGTCAAAAACCATATCTTCAACCTGACACTTGTCAGCATATTTATAAAGATACTGTGCAACTGCCACACTACCCTGGCTGAGTGAATAAACATCAACCTTGTCGTGACCTGTGTATTCAAGCACATCCTGAATGTATTCATCAAGCATATCTGCAATCTTATCGCCTGAGAAACGCCAGTCATACATGAAATTGAAAACATGGTCATCGCCGATTCTGTCTGCAATACGCTCCATATCAAGGAATTCTGAGCCTGTGTAAGGAACATATTTAAGAGCATCATTTCTGACAAAACCTTCATAAGAAGTGTCTTCAACAGTCTCATAAATGGGTCTGAGATTATAATATGATGTTCCGTCGGGATTCATTCTGATAGGTTCAACAAGCTGTTTTACAATAGCTTTGACATATTCAAGCGGTGCTTCTGTGCTGAATTCACCGATATTATCAGTGAGTGCACCTGTTATCTGGTCAAGACCGAAGGGGAATGCAATTTCTTCGCTTCCGTCTTCATTCACCTGAACAAGAGTTGTTGCACCGAAGCCTGAAACAAGAATCATCGGTGTGTGTCCGCAATCGCATCCGTCTTCTGCAAACACACCTGCAACGCTGACAGATGAAACCAGAAGCATCGCAGTCATAACAAGACTTACAATTACCTTTGTTATTTTCTTCATTAAAAAAACTCCTTTGTACAAAAAGAATTCACATATTGTTAATATTATAATACATATTTACAAAGAAAACAATATCAAAATCACAATATAATGAACTTTCCTGATATACAAAATTTTTAAAAAACGCAGTTTCCTGTAAAATAAAAACAAGTCTCCGTTTGATTCCGGAGACTCATTTTTTTATTCAATTGAATTAATTACATTAATTTTTCAGAGAACATCTTACCAATGTGCTATACCGCATTCGCAGTAGCGATACTCTTCCATTCCGAACAGTTTACGGATAAATGTAAACAATCTGAAGAAGAAGCTTACCAATGAATTCTTGCTGTGGCAAGAACAAGAGCACTTGTCAGAGGAATCATCATCAGGAGTATCAGGAGTATCCGGCTGATCCGGTGTGGGAGAGGGAGAAGGATTCTCTGTATCTGTTCCGACAGCAGGAATAACGCGTGTTTTCTTTCCGCCGCAGTTATCACAGATGCTCATTTCTTCACCGTTTTCAGTTGCTGTGGGAGCTTTTATTTTTATCCATTCACTCCATGCGTGGCTTCCTGCAGCCTTAATTACGGTTTTGTCTTCTTTACCGCATTCACAACAAACCAATATCACATAACCGTCATCAAGACAGGTTGCAGCCAATCTTTCTTTTTCTGTAAATATATGCTTACCTGTTGCTGCAATATATTCATATGTTGAATAATCACAGTTTTTACAAGTCTGATATGCCTTCCAACCACCTTCACTGCATGTGGGAAGCTGAGCTTTATGATCAACATACTGATGGTCTGTCACAGAAACTTTAACTGAAGTTCTTGAAAGCTCTGCAGAACAGTTCTTACAATAAACAACATTGTCATATGAACCCTCTTTTGCACATGTTGCAGGAACAAGATTTTCTGTTACTGCAGCAGCTGCTTCATGAGAAAGCTTTTTAATTGTGTGAGAAGTTCTTGAAAGCTCTTCGGGACAGTTCTTGCAGTAAACAACTGCGTCGTATGAACCTTCTTCTGCACATGTTGCAGGAACAAAATTTTCTGTTACTGCTGTAGCTTCTTCATGGTCAGTATTATCAATCACATGAGAAGTTCTTGAAAGCTCTTCGGGGCAGTTCTTACAGTAAACAACTGCATCGTATGAGCCTTCTTTTGTACATGTTGCAGGAACAAGATTTTCTGTTACAGCCGCTGCAGGAGTGTGACCTGTTGATGCAATGGTTTTTGTTTCAAAGTGAGCTGAATCATTTTTACAGACTCTCTTTTCAACACCGCCGTCAACACATGTTGCAGGAGTGTCAACTGTCCAGTTGCCCCAGTCATGATCAGTTGCCTTGAGCACTGTTTTTTCTTCTGCTCCGCATGTACAAGCATTGATCACATAACCGTCTTCAAGGCAAGTTGCTTCTGCTTTTTCCACTTCTGTTGCGTAGATGTGAGCACCTGTTGCTTCAATATATTCATAAGTTGAATAATCACAATTTTTACATGTCTCATATGCAAACCAACCGTTTTCGCTGCATGAAGGAAGCTGAGCATCATGGTAGACATATTCATGGTCTGCCTTCGGAACAACTGTGGGAACTCTTGAAAGCTCCGTACCACATACCGAACAGCAAACTACAGCTTCATAGTAACCTTCTGCCGTACATGTTTCTTTTTTAACGTTTTCTTTTACTGCGTCTGCTGCTTTATGATCAAGCTTGTCAATTGTGCGGGGAGTTCTTGAAAGCTCTGCAGGACAGTTCTTACAGTAAACAACTTCGTCATATGAGCCTTCTTTTGTGCATGATGAAGGAACAACATTTTCTGTTACTGCATCATCTGATTCATGAGGAAGTTTTGCAATTGTGTGAGAAGTTCTTGAAAGCTCTGCAGGACAGTTCTTACAGTAAACAACTTCGTCATATGAGCCTTCTTTTGTACATGATGAAGGAACAAGATTTTCTGTTACTGCCTCAGCTGATTCATGATCAAGCTTTTCAATTGTGTGAGTAGTTCTTGAAAGCTCTGCAGGACAGTTCTTACAGTAAACAACTTCGTCATATGAGCCTTCTTTTGTACATGATGAAGGAACAAGATTTTCTGTTACCGCTGCAGCTGATTCATGATCAAGCATTTTAATTGTGTGAGAAGTTCTTGAAAGCTCTGCAGGACAGTTCTTACAGTATACAACTTCATCGTATGAGCCTTCTTTTGCACATGTTGCAGGAACAAGATTTTCTGTTACTGCTGCTTTTGCTTCATGAGGAAGTTTTTCAATTGTGCGAGGAGTTCTTGAAAGCTCTTCAGAACAGTTCTTACAGTATACAACTTCGTCATATGAACCTTCTTCTGCACATGTTGCAGGAACAAGCTTTTCTGTTACTGCTGCTTTTGCTTCATGAGGAAGCTTTGCAATTATGTGAGGTGTTCTTGAAAGCTCTTCACCGCAGACACTACAGTAAACAACTTCATCATATGAGCCTTCTGCAGTACAGTCGGATTCTTTGATGCTCTCAATTACCGCATCTGCAGCTTTATGACCATTCTCTTTCACAGTATCCGATTCAACATATCCGCACTCAGTACATTCTCTCTGTTTTGAGCCTTCTGCAGTACATGTGGGAGCCTTTGTCTGAGTCCATTCACCCCATGAGTGAGGTACAGTTTTGAGAGACTCTGTATATGTCACATTTGCATTTGCAGTTGTGCTTACGGAAGGAGTCCATGAATATGAATAATGATTTTCTGCATCGGGAGCCTTTGTTGAGTTTGCGGGAACAGAAACTGTTGCACCGGCATCATAAATCTTTGAATCTGTTGTGCCGTTTGCAAACTTAAAAGTAATGCTGTATGAATTCTTAAGACCTGCAATTGCATTGTTGATAGCTGTTGCGTAATTATTGATAGCAGTCTGGTCTGCAGCAGCCTTTGAACCTGCATTCCATGTGCTGTTATCGGAGAAGTTGACTGTATATGTTGCTACACCGTCATCATAAGAAGATGCAGTTGCATTGTTAAGTGCAGTTGCAAGTGCATTTCTTGAAGCCTGGGTATATTTTGTTGCATAGTCAGCTTCTGCCATCTTTGCACGTGCATTGCTGATAGCTGTCATAAGAGTATTGTTTGAAGCAGCAAATTTCATAGCATTTGCTGCATTTGAGAGATTTGTAATCTGCGCTGTAAGACCGTCCTGAGTTATTACACGGGTTTTCAGAACATCTGAAGTTGTATTGCGCTGAGTAACAAAATTAGCATAACCTGCTGTGCTGTAATTTGAATAGGATGAGTTGTTTGAATAAATTGTATCGGCTTTCTGCTTTGCAGCGTTAAGCTCTGATTTGTCATAGATAGTGATTTCAAATCTGACTTCTTTCCATGTGCCTTCATAACAGTCTGTTGTCCAGTTGCTGCTGTCGTTGGATGTTACATACTTATCGCTTGCACTTTTCCAACCATTATTCCATGACTGCCAACCGCCGAATGAATTGGGTTTTGCACCCGATGTGGAGTAAAGACCGTAACCGGTTGTTTTGGGTGAACCCTTCATAAAGACATACTGATGCTGAGCATTGTTATCATTATTGGGATTTCTCCAGATGATAACCTGGGCACCGTCCCAGTTATCATTACCGATCTTAAGGTCAAAGTCTGTTGAGCTTCCGCCGTCAATACCGTCCTGAGTACCGTGAGTTGAAGCATCAAGGTCATAATTGTTGAACATATTGTTCATTGTATTATAGTTAGCAGGCCAGCTTGAGGGATTCTGCAATCTCCAGCCGCCGAAGATAAATCCGTTGTTAACGATACGGTAGTCAGTACCGTTACCGTAATCCCATTCAACGGTGTAGTAATAACCTGCTGATTCAAGGGTCTCACTGACATCCATATAGATATGCTTAGGCCATGTGAATGTGGTGTATGACGAGCCTGAATTCCATTTTGAATAGTATGTATTGCTGCCGTCCCATACAGGTGTGCCGTATTTATCTGTTTTTCTGTAAGTGTTGATTGTTGCTCTTGCCCCGGCTTCTATAGGCTCAACATAAGCAATAAAAGAAAAAACCATCATAAAAGCGAGAAGAAAAGCAAGTGATTTCTTTAAGCAATTTTTCATTTTTCATCATCTCCGTAAAGAATTTTAATCGGAAAACGCCTTTTTTGTTTGTATTGAATCGCATTTTCACATCTGACCTCCATGTGTATTGTTATACGGAACCAATACAATATAATAAAATATTATACATAATAAATATAACACTTTTTCCTTGTATCGTCAACAAAAAAACAAAAAAAACAAATACGGGTGTAAAAAAACGAAGAGCTGTATTTTTTACAGCTCTCCTGTTATATTATTTCCAGTTATACGGACGTTTCATAAAATCAAAATCTTCTTTATTCTGCGGAAGTGTTGAGAAAGATGAAACTTTTGTGATACCGTGTGATTTCAGTGCATCGTAAAGTTCTTCGTTTGCCTGAAGTCTGAAAGGATTCAGGAAGAAATAATCGCCGATGAACTGATTTGCCTTGAAGTATTCCCAGCTCAGATTGTCAACTTCAATGTTGAACTTCTGCGCTTCCGTAACATCTGCATTCAGCGCTTTTTCCCAGAGAGCATCAAGAGTAGCAACACCCTGTGTTGAATAGAAACCTGCCTGATAATGCCATGAGAAGTCAAATGCGTGAGCTGTTGCCTTTGTGTGAGCAGTCTGCACATCAATGATTTGTTTCATATAAGGTGCTGCTTCTTCACCGTAGTAAGCTTTCATGAAGTCCATCATGTGGTATTCAACGTCTGCATTCACATCCCACTGCAATTTGCAAAGAAGATAGTTGCGAAGTGCATTGAATGCCGCATAGTGACCGTCACCGCAGTTGTAGACATAACCTGTGATGCCGATGTCGTGCATATATTTCATTGTGGACTGCATTGTTTCAAAGTTTGAGAAGAACATTGCAGTATTGATGAAATTGATTGTGTAATCATAGATAAAAGTTCTGTCTGCGATTTTTACCCACTGAGCATGGTCTTTTGCAACCATTGTATCCTGTTCAACAAACAGAGAATTGAAAGTGGGATTCTGCTCGTCGATTGCTCCGCATTCAGTAATCGGATGGCTTCTGCAAGCTCTGTGAAGCTGACAAAGCACGGGAACAACGTTTGAGTTACATCTGAGATCGCCCTTCTGAGGCGGTCTGTCTGTTTCACCGTAAGCATAGAATGTGAAAGTCATGTACGGAAATTCGTCATCGAGTGCATCTGCAAAAGCATTTGTGAAAATGATTGTGGGAGCAGAAACACTGCCGTATTCATCATAGAGTGCCGAACATGTTTCGCAGTAACAGTAGTTTGAATTGTCTTTCTGACCGATGTGGATATACTTTGCATTGTATTTACAGCTGAGAATCGCATTTCTTGCATTCTCAACAGCAACAGTGAGAACTTCGGGATTTGAAAGGCACACATGGTCTGTTGTTCTTGTACCGTCGGGATTCATTGCGAAATATTCGGGATGGCTGCCGAAAAGTGAATCGGGAACGAGTCTGTCAAGAGTAACGTCCCACATAACCCATGTCATAGCACCGCCGTAATCAACAGCTTCGTTATAGAAAGAAACGTTGATTTTTGTTTTTGCTCTGTAAGCATCGTCTGCACCTGACTGAGAATTTCTTCTTACAGCAAATGAAGGCTCAACTTTTCTGTCGATTGCCGCGTCTATGACAACATCTTCATTTTCGGGTACGACTTCAAGCTTCGGAGTAAACCAACGCACACCGAGGTATTCTTCAAGGAATGTGTAAACACCGTAAAGTGTGCCTCTTGAACCCGGTCCTTCAACGGCAAAAATTTCACCGTCCGAATAAAGTCTGAAACCGTCTTCCTTTATATCGTCTGTTTCGATATTGACTATATCTGTGTCACCGATAACAACAGCTTTTCCGCCTGTGTATTCATTTTCAGCAATGATATCAAGCTTTGCACCGCAGATTTTTTCAAGATAAGTCTGCATTTCTTCTGCCGCTGTCACAATACATTCGTCTGCATCATCAGGTGTAACGATAACGAAATCGGATTCACCGTCTTCCGCAATATACATAGGAGTTGTGATTTCAGGGGCGACATAAGTGCCGCCGCCGTAATCAATATTATAATCTATCGGAGTCACGCCGAGTATCGCAAGGATAACTTCAACGAAAGCTACCAGACCGTTTATAATTTTCATCAATTTTCCCTCCGTTCAAAATCAGGGATTTGCTGACATTGTAAATACAAGGTCTCCGCCTGCCATAAGCTGAGCATGAGTGAGATAATTGTCTGTGATTTCAACGCCGTTGAGAGTAACGCTCTTTACATAGATATTCTTTGCACTCTGATTGATTGCAGTAACGCTGAGAGTGTTGCCGTTTGAAAGAGTGATTTCTGCTGCGTCAACGTTGGGAGAACCGATCCAGTATTTATCTGTACCTGCAAGAGGATAGAAGCCCATTGATGAGAAAACGTACCATGCGCTGAGAGTACCGCCGTCGTCGTTACCGTCAAGACCGTTGATGTCTGTGCTGAAACGTTCTGCAAGAGTCCAGCGTACCCATTTTTCTGTAAGGTCGCTTCTGCCTGCATCTGAGAAGAGGTAAGGTGTGTGGATATCGTGCTGATTGCCTACCCAGAAGCCTGAACCGGGATCAAGATAAGCTCTTTCGGGAGCTGCATCTTCCATAAATGCTTCAAGCTCTGATACGAAGTATTCATCTGAGCCGAAAAGTTCAATCATGCCTTCGATATCGTGTGTTGCGCTCCATCTCCACTGTCTTGCACTGCCTTCACAGAAACCTTTTGTAAGACCGAGGGGAATAATGTCATCATAGAATGATGTTGCATCGGGAACAAGCATTTTTGTGAATGATCCGTCAGCATTTCTGGGATGGAAATATTTATTTGCGGGATTGAAAACGTTTTTATAGTTCATTGCTTTTTCGCCGTATTTTTCTGCATCTTCAGTGTAACCGAGAGCTGTTGCGAGAGTTGCAATCGCACCGTCTTCCCATGAATATTCAAGTGTACGGCTGACTGATTTGTCTGTTGTGTCGATATCATCGGGCACATAACCGTATTCATTGTATTCGTCAACAAATTCTCTGCCGACATTGTTGACACTTCCGTCAGATGATTTTTTCATGTATTCGTATGCTGTCTGAACATCGAAATCAGTAAAGCCTTTGATATAGCTTTCTGCAATCATGATGTTTGCAGAGTCACCGAACATTGAACCTGAGTAACCTGCACCCTGAGGCCAACGGGGTAAAGCACCGCCTGCCTTTGCCATTTCAACAAGTGAATTCAGACAGTCATTCTGAACTTCTGCTTCAATGAGAGTGTAGAGAGAATGAGTATTTCTTACTGTATCCCAGAGTGACATATCACTTCTGTATGTGTAGCCTTCTGCTGTGTGAACTTCCTTGTCAAAGCCGAGATATTCACCGTTTGCATCAGTAAGGTCTGAAGGCATAACCATTGTTCTGTAAAGTGCTGTGTAGAATATTGTCTTGATTTCTTCGTCGTCAGAAGCAATCTTGATAAGTGAGAGTTCATCTTCCCACTGAGCCTGAGCTTCTGCTCTGACTTCGTCAAAATTCTTTTCACCCACTTCTGTTTCAAGGTTGAGAAGAGCATTTTCGTTGCTTACAAAGCTGATACCCACTTTGAGTTCAACTGCGTCATCCCTGATATCGCCGAAGTTCATATCAACTTTAAGGTCTGTTGCGTCACCGTTGATTGAAATCTCTTTGATTTCCTTGTTTACCTTTGCGGCAAAATAAACGGGAAGACCTTCATATCTGCCGGAGAACTGAGCATGAAGAAGGCAGCTGCCTGTCAGGATACCTGTTGTTTCATCATATTCCGCAACGGAATTTTCAACTCTGCTGTTACCTGCAAAGCTTGAAACGTCAAGTGAAAGTCTTGCATCCTTTGATGTGCCGAATGTGTATCTGTGCACACCTGCGTGAGCAGTTGATGTAAGCTCTGCAAGACAATCGATTGTGGGCAGATAAACTGCATAGTAACCGGGCACTGCAGTTTCGTTTTCATGAGAAAATGCAAGCACACCTGCTTTTTTGTTGCCGATTGCAGGAGTTACACGGAACATTTCATAATCTTCCGCACCTGTACCTGAAAGTCTTGAATGGCTGAAGCCCTGAATATGATGATGCTCATAATAATAACCTGATGTATTGGTTTTGAGAATATAAGCACCGCCGATGAAGCTTGTATCCGCACCGAGTCTTACAAGACCGAAAGGAGTACATGCTGCAGGGTTAACCATACCGCATGTCCAGGGAATACCGCCTGTGCCGATAAAGCTGTCAACATACTGTGAATACTCACCCGTTTCGATTTCGGGCATGTCATAATCAGTCTTCACAGTAATTCCGTTGATCATGCCTGAAAAAGCCATTTCAACGGACAAAAACATAATTACCAGAGTTTTAAGAATCTGAATCATAAATAAACACCTCTTTATTAAATAATATATATAAAATAAAGTCAAAAGTCAATCAATATTTTGTAAACAATTATAACATTTTACAATTCAGGAAAAAAATTCAGGCAGAATAACAATGTATTCCGCCTGATGATATTATACAGTTGTCTGTTTTTCACTCATTTTTGCAGTGATTTCTTCAAGAAGTGCCGAATGTACTTTGTATTTTTTGCTAAATATAATCAGAGAAATTACAGCGGCAAGGAAAGGCACTGCAAACATCATAATCATGATACCTGTTTTTGCACCTTCGGGCTGAGGAATCATATTCTCCTGATAATTGCATATTTCAAGACCGAATCCGATGATAAGGGCCTGGATTGTCTGTGAAAATTTCATCTGGAAACTCTTCATGGAGAAGATGATTGCGTCTGCACGTTTACCTGTTTTGTATTCGCCGTAGTCAACGATATCAGCAAGCATTGAAGCCTCTGCCGTAAACACATTTCCGATACCGAGACCTGCAATGAATGCAAGCACAAAGAAAAGCACAGGCACGAAGCCGATTGTCATATTCACAACAAACAACAGCAGATACGCAACAATTGAAACGCTCATGCCCACTTTGATAACATTCTGCTTACCGATTTTGCCCGAAAATGCAGACACACCGAAAAGACCGATAGCCTGACCTGCACCCGTAACAGCAGCAAAAATAGTGAGAAGTTTGCCGTTTTCAGCAATATAATCGAAATAATAAGCTGCAAGACCGTTCATAAGATACCAGCTCAGATTGAATGTAACTGCAACAGCAACAAAGACCATCGCCTGATCATTTTCTCTGACTGTGCGGATGATATCCCTGAATTTATAGGCAGTTTTATGCTCGGGAATGATTCTTTCACGTGTTTTAAGGAAAGTTATAAGTGCAAATATTATGAACATTATGCCGATTCCCGCAGCGATGACGGAATAACCCTTTGCCTGTTCATTTGCAGGAAATGCCGCAAGAATAAGAGATGTAGCACCCATAACAGTGAGCTGTCCCACACCTGAGAAGAATCTGGGAAATGATGCGATGACGTTTCTTTCTTTCGGATCGGTTGTAAGTGCAGGAACAAATGACCAGTAAGGAATATCAATAACAGTGTATGACATACCCCACAGCACATACATTATTGCAACGTGAATATACAGCGCGACATTTATATCGCCTATGTACCATGAATAAAGCGGTTTTGTGAACATCAGGAACAGCACAACAGCATTGGCAATTGCACCTGCAAGAATCCACGGTCTGAATCTGCCGTATTTTGTCTTTGTGTTGCTGACGATCATACCCATCATCGGGTCATTGATTCCGTCCCAGATTCGGGCAATTGCAGTGATTACACCTATAAATCCCGCTGCAACACCGAGAACGTCAGTTGAATATTTGATAAAGAATGAAAAACACAGCCCATAGCTCATATCAAGACCTATCGCGCCGACACCGTAGCCGAGTTTTTCCGAAAGGGGAATTTTTCCGTTGTTACTTTTTACGGACATATTATGCCTCCGTTCCGGACCTTTCAGTCCTTATAATAAATCCATTATAACCCCAACGGAAATAAAAAACAATTACAAAAATAAAAAAACCTTGTAAAATCAAGGCTTTTTCGACTTTTGTTTTTATTTATTTTCTTTTGCAGTTTTCAGTGTAGAAATAAGTATTCTTTTAATTTCAAGGCAGTCATCCAGCAAAGAATTACCTTCCTTATCGGTTACGTATTCAGATAAAATCAAAAGTCTTAACCAATATTCTGTCTCAGCGGTTTCTTTCAGAGAAATCTGCAGCTTTGCTATAAAATCAGCCTTGCTCTGACCGTAAATCGCTTCGTTGGCATTTGCACCGATTGAAGTTGCGCTGCGAATAATCTGCTTCGCGATAACGGTTTCTTTTTTCTCTTTGGTAAGGTATTTATTGAGCTTTACTATTCTTGCGGCAAACAACAAGGATTTATCTATTAAGGGATTATCTTTCTGCATATCGTTATTCTCTTTTTAAAGAATAAAGAAAAAAGAATAAATAATAAAGAATAATACAGAAACGGCACCGAAAACGGAAACATTTTTATTTCTTATTTATTCTTTATTCTTTCTTCTTTTAGGCGAGCTTGTCTCGCCGCATCTGGCACCCCCTGCGGGAATCGAACCCACATCTAATCCTTAGGAGTTTGCCCCAAGAGGTGTTATTTTGTTCGCTTTTTGTCACTTAAAAAACCTCAGAATCCCCTATTTTACTAGGGTTAGCGGGTGTTACGGTGTTAACAGAGTCACTCTCGGTTTTCTCTGATATTTAGCAGTTTTGCTAATGAAAATTAGCAGAATATTAGCAAGCGAGCAACAAACAGGCAAATGATGGTGTGTTAATTTTGTAATTTATACTGACCTCGATACGCACCAATACATTTCTGCTTCAAAATCGTAGATAAAAACAAATCTGTGCCAACCTAACAAAACATTATCTTCAAGAATTTCAAACACCTCGTTTGTGGATGGCCTGTACAAACAATAATAAATATTCTCTGTCATTGCTTCTGGAGCTACATTGTCAAAGTTAATTAAGAAAAACCTTTCTTTAATTTCTTCATATTCCTCTCTTGTTGCCTTAATCCAATATCCGTTATTTATTTCGTTGTTTAATATTTTAACTTCCTTGTCGTTTAATCTATATTCCCAAACTTGGTGTACATCAATACTTATTCCCATATAATCTGTATATTTATTTGCAACAAAACTCGGTGTGTAAACAGGTGGATTGTCTACAGCAAATCTGACTGAATGAACACACATTGTAAGTATTGAAAATACAAGTGTTACAAAAACACAAATACAACCTGTTATTAAAAGAAACCTGTGTGCTTTTTTGCTTTTCATTATTGCTTATACCTCAATCTTTCCCTAACATTTCAGCATACTTATTTGATAAAATTTTAGACAGCACACAAAATATAAATGTCAGCAAAATTCCGATTCCGCCAAGGAAACATATACATAAAAAAACTGGTAAAACGTCCGCAGAATTGTATCCCGAAAACTCCTCAAATAATTCCACATAATTTGTATAATGAAAAAATGACCACACAAAACCGCAGATTGTAATTCCGAATGTTATTATTGCAGAACAGTTGGAAAATACCTTTCTGTTCTTATAGATTCTGACAAAATACCAATTTGTCAACGAAATCAAAAAACCTGTTGCGGGAACAGCTAAATTCGCAGCATACAAACCGTTGCTCGGATTATCATAAGCAGTAGCCGATTCACAGGCAACTCCGATAGCAATCAGACCGAATGAAATAAAAAATAAAACCGACTGCAGAACAGATGCCTTCCAATCATTAATTTTACTGAATGTTTTCGGTGCTTCCGATACAGCAACAATATCAGCAGGCGCTTTCATTTCTTCAATAAGTTTACTGCACTCACAGCAATTTTCAACATGATTTTTTACAGCTTCTGAACTTTCTTCACTGCAACATCCGTCAATATACAAGGGAATCAGATCTTTTATAATTTCACAATTCATCATTCTGCCTCATTCTTTCTGATAATTTTTGTTTTGCACGGTAAAATGTAACACGTGCCCAGCTTTCACTTTTTCCGAAGATTGAGCTGATATCTTTCAACGAAAACCCACCGAATACCGAAAGCATAATCACTTCTTTGTACGGCTCATCCAATTCATGCAAACACTGCAAAGCCCTCTGAGAAAGCTCTTTCTGAACAAAAACATCTTCTGCAGTCTTCTCATCACTTACTGATTCGGAAACATCTTCCGATTTAAACCGTTTCTGCTCATTGTACCATGCATAGTAAGTATTCTGTGCAATTTTACAAAGCCATGATGACACTTTTTCTTTGTCTCTGAGTGAAGAATAGTTCATGTAAGCTCTGAAAAAAGTTTCCTGCGTCAGCTCTTCGGCAAGTGAAACATCACGGGTAAGTTTCATCAGATATTTAAAAATAAAATCCCTGTTTTCATTGAAAACCTTTTCAAATTCAGTCACATTTTCACCGCCCTTTCAACTGACAGATTCAAAAATCTTAAAAACGTTACAACAATTATAACTTTTTTTCTAATTTCTGTAAATACATATTCAGCTTTCAGATTACAATAATAAAAAAACCTTGAAAAATCAAGGCTTTTCGGATTCTTGAATATACGACAATCAATGCGGAGCATTGCATATCATCAATTCCGCATACGGCACAATTTAATAACTAATGAAATCGTGCGTTGCACGATGAAATTAAATCCGTCCTTATCTCCCGACGAAGTCGGATTTCATCACGAAGCGATTTCATCCACCGCAGGTGGATTTATCCCGTCAAAGACGGATTTAATTAAAAAACAAAGACACGCTATTGCGTGTCTTTGTTTTTTGGCAGTACCACCCAAATCTGAACCATGGTTATGTATCGACAACCGCCAAGGATTTCTCCTCGGCGGTAAGTTTAATTATGCAAAAAGATTTTTGATAAAGTTGATTATTCTTGTGAAGAAGCAGATAAGTTCAGCAAAGAATCCGTCGTGAACCTTACCGCAATCCTCACAGATAGTATCTTCTGTGGGTTCTTCGGGCTTTTCGTATTCATAACCGCAACCGTGGTCACAGATATAGTCACCGTCTTCGTCTGTATGTGTGAGCTTTTCACCGTAAACCTGTTTGCAGATATCACATACAGCCGGTGCATCACATGTATCTTCTCCGCCTGTGTGAGTGCAGATAAGTGTTCCGTAAACAATAAGCTCACCGTCGATATCGACATTTGTCATTGAATCGAGATTGAGTGTGATGCCTTCGGGAACAGTTACGCTTGTGCCTTCGGGAACGATGAAGTTGAATTCAACATTAAAGTCTTCAGGGATTTCCATTCCGTAATAGGGATTGTATGTATCAGCACCAAGAACTGCATTGCCTGTTGCGGTGAGATTGTAAATTATCTCGTTGTCTGTTTCCACACCGGTAAGAGCAATTGCATTGAATTCACCTTCTGCAACAATTTCTTTCTGGGCGATAATACCGCAGTTGAATCCCTGACCGTTATCTCCGCTGATGATATTTAAAACAGCACCGTCTGAAATAACAAGATATCCTTCAACATAAACAGATTCAATATCATTCACATCAGTACCGTATACATTGACTGTACCGCTTTCAATATTAATATCACTTACGGTAACATTTCCGTAAAGGTTCAGCACAGCATCATCTGCACCGATGAATGTCTGGGAATGTCTGCTATTTCCGATTGCGGTGGTATATGCTTCTTCATCTGCAAAAATGTTGTTTTCACCGAAGAATCTGATTTCAATATCTTCTCCGTCAACCCTGATTGCGTCTTTGTGTCCGGTTCCGCGCACATCAATAGTTGCATTATAAAGAGTCATAACTGTATCGTTATTGCCTTCACCCTTTATAAGAATGTATCCGTCACCGGCCTTGTAGCAATTGTCGAAAGCTGCAAATGCTCCGATATGAATACCTGTGTTGGTTATGTCACCGTCAACAGCATAAACGTTGCCGCCAAGAGTGACAACTTCAGCACCGCAACCGTTGTCGCAAACACCGTCATTGTCTGCATCTGTGTGTGCATCGGGGTCAGCAGGAAGTTCTTCATATGTTGTGTAATCACAAGCTGTGCAGTATTCGTATGCTTCCCAACCGATTTCTGTACAAGTAGGAGCTTTTGCATCGACCTGAATCAAATCGTGTTCAACAGGTAAAATATTTACAATATCAGAATCATAAACGTTTTCTCCTACAGTTGCTTTACACAAATAAAATTTACCACATTCAGGGCTCTGCAATGTTTTGCCTGTTTCACCTTCAAGAGCAGTTTCCTTAATAACACTGAATTCAATGTCAACAGAATTTTCTGAATCTACAATCGATGAAAAAATTTCAATAGTTTCATCAGCATCAATTTTTATCATTTCAGTTTTGCTATCATTTCTTAAATCTAAATACTCATCGCCTACTTCTAAAACTACGAAGTCAATCTCAGAGTCTGTAGAAACCTTTAATATGTCACCTGCTTTAAAATCATATGAAAATAAAGTCGTAAATTCTTCAGCAGTATATGTGCCAATATAGCTTTCTTCATACTCATACCACTGGAATGTAGCAGCAGTATTATTGAAATCTACTGTAAGGTTATTATCTGCAGAAGGCTGCTGAGTGAATGCATTTGCAACAGCATAAATAGATATTTCACCTGTTGCTTCGTCATATTCAGTTTTATCAAAGAAAACTTCGTAATTCTCATTACATATTACATTAATACTATATTTCTCTGCTTCTTCTGCATTTTTTACACCTTCGAAAACAGTATGTTTCCCTGGTTCAGTAACACTAAATTTAACTGCTAAATAATCTCCTGTGTAATCAGAAACATCAATAAAATTCTCTGGATTGACAGCACCATCATAACAAGATATCTGTTCATATCCGTCTCCACTTTCAATAACAGTATCATAAATATTGAGTCCCTTGGTTTCACTATCTATACGATAACTAATTGCATATTTGCTGCCTTTAATTTTACCGCCATAAAGGTTCACAGTACCACTCGTGCATCTTAATGCATATGTATTTATTGATTCCAGAGTACCGCTATATAAATTAAAAACAGCACCTTCATTCTGAATACTAACAACTCCCCACGATGAAGATGCAACAAGTTTACCTGTTTCTTTTTCAGACAGGTCATAAATCGAAAGTTCACCTTCCAATATGAGATGTTTAAGACCTTCAAAAGTCCATTTATAACCATCGAGGTTAATTATAACATTTTCCTGAGATTTGATTCCGAGTGTACAATTTATAGCTGCAATATCTCCTTCAAGCTTATATTTACCTGAGGGAATGAGCTGTCTCTCTTCATCAAAAGAATTCAGATATACATCTATTTTTTGGCCGTCAATATAAAGATAGCCGTCAGCATCAGCGGAAAGTACTTTTGCATCGCTGAAATCGGGGGTGTCCTCAGCCGCAAA